>NZ_JBITEX010000005.1:506821-731912 GCF_044455585.1 Lentzea sp. NPDC051213 | reverse complement strand
CAAAACCCACACCCACTACGACGAGACCACCGCCTGGGCACACCACACCAACACAACCGCCGCTTGACATCCCCAGCAACTGGGATGTCTTCGCCGTCGCGGGTGGCTCGCATGCGGCGTCGCTTAGGTCCCCGCGAGTTCTGGTTCTGCTGCGCGGGGAGCGTGTGCTTGGGCTGGGTTAGAGCTTTGTCATCGGGACGCTGCCGATCAGCATCAGGCGGACCGTGCCGGAGCCGCCGAAGTCGATCGTTGCTGTGGCCCTCAGGCCCGCTCCGTCTACCGCCACCACTCGGCCCAGGCCGTACTTGTCGTGGGTTACGCGGTCGCCTACCTCCAGCTTCATAGCTGGGGCGTCCTTCCAGCCCGCCTTGCCTGGGGCTGGGCGGGACAGGCCGCGGGAGGCTATGCCGCCGGAGGCTGAGCGGTTCCAGGTCGTGGCTGCTGCTGGGGCGGAGCGGGAGGGTTCCACTCGGCGCCAGTCGAGCAGGTCTGCGGGGATCTCGCCCAGGAAGCGGGAGGCCGGGTTTGCCGAGGGCTGGCCCCAGGCTGAGCGGACCAGGGCTCGGGAGAGGTACAGGCGGCGTTGGGCTCGGGTGATGCCCACGTAGGCCAGGCGGCGCTCTTCGGCCAGTTCTGCCGGGTCGCCTAGGGCTCGCATGTGCGGGAACACGCCGTCTTCCCAACCCGTGCTGAAGACGACTGGGTATTCGAGGCCCTTGGCGGTGTGGACGGTCATCAGGGTCACCACGCCGTCGGACTCTGCGTCTGGGATCGAGTCGGCGTCTGCCACCAGGGAGACTCGCTCCAGGAAGGCTGGGAGGGAGGGGACCGGGTCGGCGCCCTCTGGGAGTTCCAGTTCGGTGAACTCGCGGGCTACCGTCACCAGCTCGTTCAGGTTTTCTACGCGGGTGTGGTCCTGGGGGTCTTCGCTGGCTTCCAGCTCGGTGCGGTAGCCGGTCTTTTCCAGGACGGCTTCGAGGATGTCGGCCACGTCGTCTTCGCGTTCGACCATCTCGCCCAGCTGGTCCATCATTTCCACGAAACCCGCGATTGCGTTGCGGGAGCGGGGGTTCAGCATCGGGACGCGGTCTTCCACCGCTTCGCGGAGGGCTGCGGCGAAGCTGATGCGTTCGCGTTCTGCGTAGGCGGAGACGCAGGCTTCTGCTCGGTCGCCGATGCCTCGCTTCGGGACGTTCAGGATGCGGCGCAGGGAGACCGTGTCTTCTGGGTTGGCCAGGGTTCGCAGGTATGCCAGGGCATCGCGGACTTCGCGGCGCTCGTAGAAGCGGACGCCGCCTACCACTCGGTACGGGAGGCCCAGGCGGATGAAGATCTCTTCGAAGACTCGCGACTGGTTGTTCGTGCGGTAGAAGACGGCGATCTCGGAGTTGTTGACCTCGCCGCCGTCTACCAGCCTGTCGATCTCGTTGGCCACGAACGCGGCCTCGTCGTGCTCGTTGTCGGCTACGTAGCCGACGATCTTCTCGCCCTCGCCCAGGTCGCTCCAGAGCGTCTTGGCGCGGCGGTTCGGGTTGCGGGAGATCACGGCGTTCGCGGCCGTCAGGATGTTCTGCGTGGAGCGGTAGTTCTGCTCCAGCAGGATCGTGGTGGCGTCCGGGTAGTCGCGCTCGAACTCCACGATGTTGCGGATGGTGGCGCCGCGGAACGCGTAGATCGACTGGTCCGCGTCACCCACCACGCACAGTTCGGCCGGCGGGAGTTCGCCGCCTGCCTTGCCGACCAGCTCGCGCACCAGGGTGTACTGCGCGTGGTTCGTGTCCTGGTACTCGTCGACCAGCACGTGCCGGAAGCGGCGGCGGTAGTGCTCGGCCACGTCCGGGAACGCCTGCAGGAGCTCGACCGTCTTCATGATCAGGTCGTCGAAGTCGAGCGAGTTCGACTCGCCCAGGCGCCGTTGGTAGACGGTGTAGACCTCGGCTACGCGGCGCTCCAGGTCGTTCGTGGCCTGGGCCGTGGCGGTCTCGGCGTCGATGAGCTCGTTCTTGAGGTTCGAGATGTGCACCGCGAGCGTGCGGGCGGCGTACTTCTTCGGGTCGAGGTCCAGATCCCGGGCGACGAGCGTGATGAGCCTGCGCGTGTCGTCGCTGTCGTAGATCGAGAAGTTCGACGACATGCCAAGGGTTTTCGCGTCGCGGCGCATGACCCGGACGCACATCGAGTGGAACGTCGACACCCACATCGAACGGGCGCGTGCGCCCACCATGTCGGCGACGCGCTCCTTCATCTCCGCGGCGGCCTTGTTCGTGAACGTGATGGCCATGATCTGGCCCGGATGCACGTCACGTTCCGCGAGCAGATACGCGATCCGCCTGGTGAGGACACGCGTCTTGCCGGAGCCGGCGCCCGCCACCACTAGCAGTGGCGAACCGGCGTGCTCGACGGCACGGCGCTGCGCGGGGTTCAGATCGTCGAGCAGGTGACCCGCGCGGGAAACGGGGGGACTTGAAGGCAAGTCGAACAAGGCGCTCATCGTTCATCCACGGTACCGGGCGGCACCGACAAAACCTGTACCGCCCGACCGTGGATCCGTCAGAGCGGAGATCAGAGCGGAGAGCTGACCGAGTAGGGCTGCGTGGCGTGCGCCTGGTGGCCGTCGGTCTCGGCGTACACGTCGATGCTGTCTGTGTGGTCCCTGATGGTGAGCGTGTAGACCTCCAGGGTCGGCCACGCCTCGCCGTGCACGATGAGGTGCGGCTGCGTGCACCTGATGCCCTCGGCGCCAAGACCCTCGTTCACGTCCCAGCACGTCCAGTCGTCACCCTCGTAGCCGGTGACTTCGAGGTTGTCCGTCGGGAACGAGATGAAGACGGACAGGCCCTGCTCGTCGTGGCCGGCCTGGCTGGTGATGTCGACCGCGAACGAGCCCGGCGTGTTCTGCCTCATGGCCCAGTAGTCCGGTCCGGCCTGGACCCAGCCGTCGACCCGCGTGAGCTCGATCGAGGCGAAGCCGGGCTCCGCCTGGGCAGGTGAAACAGCGGCGGCCGACAGCATGAGGGCAGCGGCCACCCCGAGTACGTACTTCCTCAACGTCATCCCCAGTTTTTGTTCGGAAATCGATCAGGTGCTGGTGTCGATCAGGAACGCGGTCCCCGCGTGCACCGTCCTGTGGCCACCGGCGTCGGCATAGACGTCGATGGTGTCCTTGTAGTACTCGGATCGAGCCCGCGTGAAGACCGTGAGCCGCGGCCAGGCCTCCTCGTGCACGATGAGGTGGTTCTGCGTGCACCTGAGGCCCTCGGCGCCGGCGCCGTCGTTCACGTCCTGGCAGTTCCAGTCCTCACCCTCGTACCCCGTGACGTCGAGGTAGTAGGTCGGGAGGGAGACGAAGACGGACAGGCCTCGCTCGTCGTGCCCGGCCGAGTTGGTGATGTCGACGTGGAACTGACCGGAGATGCCGCCCCTGGTTCCCCAGCGGTTGCCGGGGTCTGGCACGGTCATCCAGCCCTTGCCGGCGACCAGGTCGACGGTGGCGAAGGCGTGCTCCGCATCCAGGACGTCGTGCTCGGCGGGAGCGGACGCGGCGGTTGTGGCTGACATGGCGCACAGCGCGAGAGCAGCAGCAACCCGCAGTACGTACTTCACAGTGACCCCTTTGGTGGTCTCAGATCGAGTACGCGACGACTGTATGGGCCTGCCACGGCCGTGCGGTACGTCAGACGACGCAACTTCGCACCGGAGCGTCTCACCTGGTGAGCCCTCTCACCCGCGCGGCTTGGCGGCTACCGCGGGTTCTGTGCAACACTGTAAACGTGCGCGTGACGTTCTTCGAGTTTTTCTACGGGATCCGGACTCCGGCTCCCGTGGTCGTCTAGCGCTGAAAAGCCACCACGAAGCCCCGGAGTCCTCGGACCCCGGGGCTTCGCTGCTGCCGGGCCAGGACTCGAAGAGTCGAGAGGCACCAAACGATGGACACCACCACCGAACCGGACATCAACGACCTGCGCCAGGAGATCGACCACCTGGACGCGGAAATACTGCGCCTCGTGCAACGCCGCGTCGAGGTATCCAAGATCATCGGTGCGGCCCGGATGGCGGCCGGCGGCACGAAGATCGTGCACAACCGCGAGATCGACGTGCTCAACCGCTACCGGCCGCTCGGTCCTGAGGGCAAGGACCTCGCGATGATCCTGCTGAAGATGGGCCGCGGCCCGCTCGGCAGGTAGACGGCACGCCCTGGGGCCCGGCGTCAGAGCACGCCGGGCCAAAAAGGCTTCAGCGCCTCATACACGCGTGCGAAGTCCACATCCACGAGCTGGGCGTCGTCCGGCACGTAGGCCAGCGGATCCTCGAGCAACGGCTCCGGCAGCCGCAGCAGGCCCTCGACCAGCGCGTGCAGGCACAACGCGGCGTATCCGCGCAGGTAGCCGCCCTCCTGTGTGAGCACCACCCGCGGCCCGGACGCCGCCACCCGCCGTCCGATCTCCCGGTAGCCCGCCGCCGTCAGGTTGTGCCGCCCGTTGGGGTCGAACGCCGACCCGTCGAACCCGGACGCGCACACCAGCAGATCCGGGGCGAACTCACGCAGCAGCGGGAACGCGATCTCGTCCAGCGCGCGCAGATAAGCCGTGTCGCCCGCACCCAAAGACAGCTCGATGTTCACGTTCCGCCCGTTCGCGCCCACCTCCGACGGCGCACCGGTCTGCGGATGGTTCGTCCCCCACGACCCGTGCCTCATGTGCACCGAGATGGTCAGCACGTCGGGCCGGTCGTAGAACACCTCCTGCGTGCCGTTGCCGTGGTGCACGTCCCAGTCCAGCACGGCGACCCGCATCCCCTGCCGCCGCGCGGTCTCCGCCACCAGCGCGGCGTTGTTCACGAAGCAGTACCCGTCCGCCATCGACGGCTGCGCGTGGTGACCGGGCGGCCGCACGAGCGCGTAGGCCAGCGGCGCACCGGACTCCAGCGCGGCCAACGAAGTCCCCGCCGCCGCGCACACCGCACGCCACGTCTCGGGCCCCACGACCGTGTTCACATCCAGCGGCACACGCGTGGACACACGCAACGAGTCGAGGTGCTCCGCCGTGTGCACGCGCAGGAGCTCATCAACGGACGCGTGCCGCCCCTCGTGCCACGTTAGATGTGACGCCACCGGACCGTGCCTCAGCGCGTGCCGGAACGTGCGCAGCCGCGCGGCGTTCTCCGGGTGCGGTTCGGCCACGTCCAGCCACGGCCAGGAGCCGGGCAGCTCCCAGAGGCCCTCGCCGGCGTCGTGCTCGAGGCAGTCGTCGTGCCAGAACATGTCCACGACACTCGGATATCAGGGCGATCACGGATGGTCCACCGAAAAATTCTGCAGGCACACTGGACACATGGGCATCATCGCCGCACTGATCGCCATCGCAGGCCTGCTCGCCGCCTTGGCGCACGACGCTTACCTGGCCATGCTCGGTTCGGCCGCGAACAAGAAGGGCCTGGCCGGCGCGCCCGTGGCGCAGTTCGTCCGCACCAGGTGGAAGACCGCGATCATCGCCACCGCCGGTGCGGCGATCGGTCTGCTCATCACGGGCGGCGACAGCACCAGCGCGGACGTGATCGGTGCGCTGATCGCGGGCGGCAGCGGCCTGATCGCCATCAACGGCGTGCAGAAGACGCACAAGCAACTGAACAGCGGTCAAGCGCAACTCCCGCCGAGGTAGAAACTTCACACTTCCGGGTGTCACTCGTCTTGAATTAGCCCTTCAGGTTGGATCGGTACCTCCGGACGGCCCTACGCTGATTGCGTCGCAGAGGGGTGTCGGGAATGGACGAACAGCCGGGCAAACATCGTGTCGACGACGTTGCCGCACAGGTGAGCCCCGTCGTCGGGGGCGATCGCATCCCGCTACCCCGCCGCCGCCAGATCGACCCGCTGCAGGACACGGACGGGCTGCGGAAGTTCAACATCGGCCTGGTGCCCGCCTCGGTCACGCCGCCGCGCACCTGGAAGCGCGCGGCCTGGTTCGCCGTCGTCTCGTCGGTGCTCGTGCTCGTCGGGCTGAGCGTCGCCGCGGCCAAGCTCGTCGGCGGCAGCGGAGCGGTGGAGACGATCGGCCTGCCGGGCTACCCGGCGGACGTGCCGCTGATCTCCGCGCTGCCCACGGGCGGCAGCAGCCCGTCGGCCACCGGCACCAGACCGACGACGGCCGGCACCGGCCGCGGCTACCCGGTGCCGGGCACCGGTACCAGCGTGCCCGGCAGCGGCTCCGCCACAAGCGTCAAACCCTCCGGTTCCGCACCGCCGGTGATCACGACGATCCCGGTCACCCAGGCGCCCGTCGTGGACGGCGCCAAGATCGCCCAGCGGACCGAGCACTTCTACCGCGAGATGGCGACGAACGCGGACACCGCGCTCGCCATGACGACGGACACCGTGCGTTCGAACGCCGACGCGCTGCTCGAGGGCCGGCTCGCCGACATCTCGCTGATCGAGGTGAAGGAGATCGTGGTCGACCCGAGCAAGGGCCTCACCGTGAGCCTGCTGCAGGTGACGAAGAAGGACGGCTCGGTCACCACGGAGAAGCGCGAGCTGAGCTTCACGCTCGGTGAGCTCCCGCTGATCAACGGTGAACGGTTGAAACTCGGAGGCTGAACCTCGCCGGCGTGGCTAAAGGTCACGGCCTGAGTTACCGACCGTAATAAGTAGCACCTTCGAGCGAATCCTGAGCTCCGCCCAACGCCACGAACGACTGAAGTCGGCCGAGAAGCTGGCGTTGCCGCGTGAGGCCACGGTACGTCTTCTGGTGACCACGGAACGTACGGAGGACCAGAGCAGTGCAGCGTCCCGCGACGACCGGCCGGCGGCACACCCGCGCCGGATCGATCAGCGTGGCTGAGCTGATCAAGCAGCAGCCGAGCCCGATGCGCATCCCGTCCAACGAGGAAGCCGCCACCGACGCACTCGTCACATCGCTGCTCGGTCCGACCGGTCTGGCCGAGTTGACGATGCCGATGCCGATCGTCCCCGGCCGTCGCCGCCGTCCCCCGAAGAAGAGCCGCGCCGCGAAGGTCGCCGGACTGCTTACCGGTGCGATCGTGCTGGTGTCGTCCGTCGCGGGCGCCGCCATCCTCGCGGGCAAGCGGCCGGCGAACACCGGCATCCCGGTCTCCGAACGCCTGATCGCGCTGTCCGGCGCGAGCGCGCTGCGTCCGGACGTGCTGTCCGCGCAGCTGCCGAGCGAGCACACGCCGTTGCAGACCCAGCAGGACACGCCGATGCCGAAGCCGCCCGCGCTGCTGCTGGAGACGCCGGAACCGACGACGCCCGAGGTCTCGATCGGCCCGCAGCCGCAGGTCGACGTGGTGCGCCGGTTCTACGAGCTGCTCACCACGAAGCCGAACTCGGCGGCCAAGCTGCTGTCACCGGACCTGGTCGGTACGGACCCGAAGGAGTTCGTCGAGTCCTGGGGAATGATCAAGACGGTGAACGTCGACCAGACGTCGCTGCGCCAGGACGGCTCGGTGCTCGCGGTGGTGTCGATGCAGGAGCTCAACGGCAGCTGGTTGCGCCTCGAACAGCTCTTCTGGCTGACCGACACGACCCAGCCGCGGATCATCGGCACCGAGGTCCTTTCGGCGCAACGGAGTTAGGCCGCACCCAACTGGGATCGCCGTTCGCAGTCGAACGGTGACCGCTCGTCGCGGAAACACTGTTTTATTCGTGGAACTTCCCCCAAAGGGGTTACATCTCCGGTCACGATTCGGTATCCATGTTCCCGCCAGTGCGCATGAGCGAACTTGGAAGGGTGAACGAGCGGTGTCGATTGAGGACCATCGTCGGCGGCTGAGCGATTCGGCTGAGTCGACCGGACAGCTGTCCGTCGCCGAGTTGATCGCACGCCGCGAGGCGGAGACCATGCCGATCCCGGTGATCACCGACGACATCACCCCCGAGGCGTTCGAGCCGACGATCAAGTTCAAGTCGGTCAAGGCGCCGGGCAGCAAGCCCAAGAAGCAGCCCGCCAAGGAGCTGCACATCACCGAGCTGCTGCGCCGTGAAGGCCGCTCCGACGACACGCAGCGCGGCGGGTTCACCGTCGGCAAGCTGGCCGTCGCGGCCAGCGGTGGCGTCGTGCTCTGCGGCTCCGTCGCGTTCGCCGCCTCCTCGTGGCTGACCTCGCCGGACGACCGCCCGCTCGCCGAGGTCCGGTTCGACGAGCGCGCCCAGGCCCGCGGCGCGACCGCCGGCACCGATGGCGTCGTGAAGCTGCCGTCGAACAAGACGCCGGAGCAGGACGCGACCGAGACGCAGCAGGCCGACCCGACGACGGACCCGACCACTCGCGTCGCCCCGTACGTCCAGCAGCAGCGTCCGACGCAGCAGACCCAGACGCAGCAGCCGACCCAGAACCCCACCTCCGAGACGCCGACGGCCAGCACGCCGTCCTCGCAGCCGGAGACCACGCCCAGCCAGCCGAGCACGCCGCCGTCGAGCCAGACGCCTCCGCCGCCGAGCTCGTCCACGGCCAACCCGCCGAGCAGCAACACCCCGCCCAGCTCGAACCCGCTGCCCACGCCGTCCAACCCGGTCGACGTCAGCGTGGACCTCGGCCTCCTCGACCCGGTGCTGAACACCGTGGGCGACACCGTCGGCTCCTTCGACTTCTTCGCCCCGGCGAACTGAGGCGCAACCGGTAGCTCAGCATCCGCCCACGGCAGGGGTACCCTGTGCGGGCATTCCGGACGACCGCTGACTACCGCACGAGGAGCACGAGCGTGGGACCTGCTGCCGCAGCCGCGGTCTCCCCTTCGCCGCGCGACCGGATGGCACTCTCGAGCACCACCGGAGTGGTCTCGTGACGACGTCCGACACCTCGGACGGACGTCTGATCGCCGACCGCTACCGCTTCATCGACCGCATCGGTTCCGGTGCGATGGGCATCGTCTGGCGCGCCCAGGACGAACGGCTGGGCCGCGAGGTCGCCATCAAGCAGCTGCTGCTGGCGCCCGGCCTGGACGTGGCCGAGCAGGACGAGGCGATCCAGCGCGCCATGCGCGAGGGCCGGATCGCCGCCAAGCTGCACCACCCGAACGCCATCGCCGTGTACGACGTCGTCGAGGAAGACGGCGTCCCGTGCCTGGTCATGGAGTACCTGCCGTCGTACAGCCTCGCGGACGCACTGGCCGAGGGCGGGCCGATGGACCCGGTCGAGGTGGCCAGCATCGGCGCCCAGGCCGCGGCCGCGCTGTCCGCGGCGCACGCGGCGGGCATCGTGCACCGCGACGTGAAACCCGGCAACGTGCTGATCGCCGAGAACGGCATCGTCAAGATCACCGACTTCGGCATCTCGCGGGCCAGCGACGACATCACCGTCACCAAGACCGGCCTGATCGCCGGCACGCCCGCCTACCTCGCGCCGGAGATCGCGCGCGGCCAGGACCCGACGCCGGCCTCGGACGTCTACTCGCTCGGATCCACGCTGTTCGCCGCGATGGAGGGCGAGCCACCCTACGGAGTGAGCGAGAACACTCTGGGTGTTCTGCACGCCGTCGCGGCCGGGCGGATCAACCCGCCGACCGTCGACCACCCGCTCGCCGACACGCTGCTGTACCTGCTGAACTACGAGCCGGACGACCGGCCGACCATGGGGCAGGCCCGCGAGCTGCTCAACGCGATCTCCCACGGACGGTCTCCGTCGTTCAGCGGTCTGCCGGTGCCGGCGGGGCCCGACCCGACGACTATCGTGGCGCCCGATCGCACCCGCGTGGTTCGTCCGGTGCCACGTACTTCGCCGCCGCGGACGGCGCCGCCGATGGCGCCCGCCAGCAGGCAGCAGGACAACCGGCCGCTGGTGGTGGCCGCGGTGGTCCTGGCGTTGTTGCTGGTCATCGGCGGTTTGATGGTCGCGCTGGGCGTCTTCAACAAGGATCGTGAGACGCCGTCCGCGCCGCCGGCAAGCACCTCGTCGTCAGCGCCGACGACGTCGTCGAGCCCCGTGGTGACGACCACCACGTCCGAGGCAACGACAACGCGCGAAACGACGTCTACCACTACGACGACTACAACTACGACCACCACGACTACTACTACGACCACCACGACGACCCCTCCGTCGAAGCCATCGTCGTCGACGACCACTACGACGACGACCACGACGACCTAGCAGGGCTAAGCGCTGTTACGTAGTAGAAATCTCGTAAGGTGGGTACCCGCACCTTTGGGTGATCTGAACCCGAAGGTGTGATCAGCCGTTGAACAGAGAGCAAGTGACCGCACAGCGGGGAGCAACTGTGACCGACGATGGCCGATTGGTCGCTGGTCGCTACCGATTGAGCCAGCGGATCGGCAGCGGCGCCATGGGCGTCGTCTGGACGGCACACGACGAACGCCTGCACCGCACCGTCGCGGTCAAGCAGCTGCTCTTGCAGCCCGGTCTCGCCGAGTCCGACACGGACGAGGCGAAGAGACGAGCCATGCGGGAGGGCCGCATCGCCGCGCGCCTGCAGCACCCGCACGCGGTCGCCGTCTACGACGTGGCCGAGGACGACAGCCAGCCGTGGCTCGTGATGGAGTACCTGCCGTCCAAGAGCCTCTCCGCGGTGCTCTCCGAACGTGGCACGCTCCCGCCGCGCGACGTGGCGTCGATCGGCATGCAGGTCGCCTCCGCACTGGCCGCCGCGCACAACGCCGGCATCGTGCACCGCGACATCAAGCCGGGCAACGTCCTGCTGGGCGACGACGGCACCGTCAAGATCACCGACTTCGGCATCTCCCGCGCGACCGGTGACGTCACGGTCACCGCGACGGGCATGCTCGCCGGCACCCCCGCCTACCTCGCACCCGAGGTCGCCAAGGGCTACGACCCCGGCTCGCCGTCCGACGTGTTCTCCCTCGGCTCGACGCTGTACGCGGCCATCGAGGGCGTGCCCCCGTTCGGCCTGAGCGAGAACACCATCGCGCTGCTGCACAAGGTGGCCTCCGGCAAGGTCGACCCGCCGCGCAACGCCGGCCCGCTGACCGCGCTGCTGATGCGCCTGCTGCGCGCGGAGCCGGAAGACCGCCCGACCATGGCCGAGGCCCGCGACGCGCTCGCCGCCGTCGCCAACGGCCAGGCCGCCCCCGCCTTCACCCCCGCCGTGGTCGCGCCGACCCACCCGCCGTCGTGGCGCGGTGCCCCGGTGCAGCAGGCGCAGCCGGCCGCGACGCGCCCCATCTCCTCCACGCCGCCGCCGGCGACGCGGGTGGACCTGCACACGCCGCCGCGCCCGATCCAGCAGCAGCCACAGGCTCAGCAGCAACACCGCCCGGCCGCCGCACCCCAGTACTCGCAGCGCCCGAAGCCCGTGTCGCAGTCGTCGTCGTCCAAGAGCAAGAAGTCGACCGTCTACACCGCACTCGCCATCGTGGCGGCCGCGGTGATCGGCATCATGTTCGCGAGCATGATCTCGAACAACAACGACGGCGGCGGCTCGGACAACAACGCCGGCGGCAACACCGCGGTCCAGACGCCGGGCAGCAACGGCAACAACCCGACGACGCAGCCGAAGTCCGCGGGCAAGGCCGGTCAGTGGACCAGCCAGCCCCAGCCGGAGGACATGCGGGCCTTCCTGAACGAGTACTTCGGCACGGCCCCGGGCTCGCCGGAAGAGGCCTGGAAGCTCGGCAACGCCAACTTCCAGGGCAGCTACCCCGGCGGCTACAGCGGATTCCAGACCTTCTGGTCGGGCATCAAGGAAGCCAAGGTCCTGAACGCCAGCGAAAAAGAAGGCTTCTACTGGGAAGTCGACGTCGAGTACACCAAGAAGACCGGTGGCAAGACCACGGAACGCCGCGGCATCTCGTTCCAGTGGGCCAGCCCGAACTTCCTGCTGCACAGCGACAAGTTGCTCGGCCCGGCCCAGGGATACTGAGAACCGCGCAGGTCAGCTGGCCCGCGCGGCCTTCTCCAACGCTTCCGCCAAAGCCACCACAGCGGGATTCCACGCGGCTTCCTCGCGGTACACGACGTGAATGTGCCGCACCGGCTCGGGATTGCGGAGCTTGCGCAGGACAACGCCAGGATGCGCATATCCCAGGCCGAGCCGGGGAATGATGGTGACGCCGAGCCCGGCGGCCACGAATCCCTGCGCGGTGGCGTAGTCGTCGCTTTCCACGGCGACCTTCGGGGAGAACCCCGCGCCCGCGCACGCGTTCGACACCAGGTCCTTGCACGGCCCAGAGGCCCCGCAGTCCGCGTAGACCCACGGCTCGTCGGCCAGTTCGCCGAGATCGATGACGCGCTTTCGGGACAGCGCGTGGCCGCGGGGCAGGACGGCGAAGAACGGGTCGGCGAGCAGGTGCCGCGAGACCATGCCCTCCGGTGCGGGCTCGTCCGGCTCCAGCACGGTGATCGCGACGTCCGCGCGGCCGGCGGCGAGCTCCTCGAACGGGTCGGTGGGCTCGGTGAGCTTCAGGTCGAGCTCGACCCCGGCGCGCTCGGCCCGGAACTGCGCCACGGCAGGCGGCACCAGAGCGGCACCGGCCGTCGCGAAGTAGCGGACGCGCAACGTGCCGGCACAGCCGTTCCGCAACGCCGTGAGCGCGCTCTCAGCCTCGGCGAGCTGCTCGGCGAGGCGGCCGGCGTGCTCGGTGAGCAGCCGCCCGGCCGCGGTGGGCCGGATGCCCCTGCCGACGCGCTCCAGCAGCGGCAGGCCCGCCTGCTTCTCCAGGCCCGCGACCTGCTGCGAGATCGCGGACGGGGTGTAGCCGAGGTTCGTCGCGGCCGCGGTGATGGAACCCGTGGTCACGACCGCCCTGAGCACCTGCATGCGTCGCACGTCCAGCATGCCTCAACCTTACAGCTCAGCTTAAAGGTTCTGCACAACAATTAAATTGTAATTACGAGTCGCAGGACGCATGGTTGACCTGTGAACCAGCGCGGAACGTTGATCAGGATGGGCGTGCTCGCCCTGCTGTGGGGATCCAGCTTCCTGTGGATGAAGCTCGCACTGGGGAGCCTCGCTCCTCTGCAGATCTCGCTCGTGCGGACGTTCTTCGGGGCGCTCGTGCTGTTCGCCGTGCTCGCCGTGGCGAAGATGTCACTGCCCCGCGACCGGCGGATCTGGGGCCACATGCTCTTCGTGGCGCTGTTCGGCAGCGCCATCCCGTTCACGCTCTTCGCGTTCGGCGGCCAGACGGTCGACTCGGGCGTGTCCGGGGTGCTCAACTCCACGACGCCGCTGTTCGCGCTGGCCATCGGCCTCGTGCTCGGCACCGAGAAGGTCAGCAACCTGGTCCGCATGCTCGGCCTGGGCCTCGGCTTCGCCGGCGTGCTGCTGATCTTCGCGCCGTGGCAGCAGGCCAACAGCATCGCCAGCTGGGGCGCGGTGCTGTGCCTCGTGGGCGCCGCGAGCTACGCCATCGGCTACACCTACGCCGGCCGCTACCTGGTCAACACGGGCGCGAGCTCGACGCAGCTCGCCGCCATGCAGCTGACCACCGCGATGGGCCTGCTCATCCTCGCGACGCCGTTCGGCGGCCTGCAGCCGCTGCACCTGCACTGGGTCGGCATCGCCGCCGTGATCATCCTCGGCGTCTTCGGCACCGGCGTCGCGTTCATCCTCAACTACCGCGTCATCGCGGACGAGGGCGCCACCACGGCGACTACGGTCGGTTACCTGTTGCCCGTGGTTTCGGTACTCCTTGGAGCGATCTTCCTGGGAGAGCAACTCAACGCAAGGGTCGTCGCGGGCATGCTCGTGGTGCTTCTCGGCGTCGCGCTGACCCGTCGTCGGTCCGTCTCGGCTGGTCAGACCGTCTCACCAAACGAGACGCGCGACCTGGTCAAACGCTGAACGGTGAGACGCACGTCTCCCCCAATAGGATGGTTCGAAGACGAATCGCGTCCTTATCGGGCTCCTTGGCCGTCTCCTCTTTGTGAGCGGACGTGGAGACCAGCCTGGGAAGGACATCGACATGAACAACGAGAACCTGAAGGTCACGGCGCAGACGACTTTTCAGCTACTGGCGCCCGGCGCACCTCCAGCGCCGGTGCGGGCTGAGCTCGTCTACGACGCGGAGGACCCGTACGCGGTCGCCGTCGTCTTCCACACGGGCTCCGGGCGGGTGGAGTGGATGTTCGCCCGCGACCTGCTGGCCGACGGCCTGCTGACCCCGTCCGGTGAGGGCGACATCCTCGTCCGCCCGGCCTCCGACGACCCTGAGCGCGTCCTGGTCGAGCTGAACGCGCCGACCGGGTTCGCCATCCTCAGCGCCCTCGCCGAGGACGTGGCGGCGTTCCTGGACAGCTCTTACGACATCGTCCAGCCCGGCGAGGAAGACCTCTGGATCGACTTCGAGCGGGAACTGCAGAAGCTCGTCTCCACGATCGACTAGTCCCGCGGGTGGTCTCACGGGCGCGGGGCGAGGTGCCGGCACGCGAAGTCGCGGCCGACCAGCTCGTCACCGGGGACCATCAGGGGTGACGTTCGCGGTGTTCGAGCGGGAACCTCACAAGCTCGTCTCCGTTATTGATTACTCTCGGGGTGTGACAACCATCGGGGGCCGCTACACGCTGCTGGAGCGCGTCGGCAGCGGAGCGATGGGGGTGGTCTGGCGGGCGCGGGACGAGGTGCTGGCACGCGAGGTCGCGGTCAAGCAGCTCATCACCGGTGACCACCAGCGGGCGATGCGAGAGGCGCGCAACGCGGCTCGGCTGCATCACCCGCACGCGATCGCGGTGTTCGACGTCGTGGGCAGCGACGACGAAGAGCCGTGGATCGTCATGGAGTACCTGCCGTCCCAGAGCCTCTCGGCCCTGATCGCCGAGAGGGGGCCGCTCAAGCCGGCCCAGGCGGCGCGCATCGGCGGGTTCGTCGCGTCGGCTCTGGCCGCCGCGCACAGCGCGGGCCTCGTGCACCGCGACATCAAGCCGGGCAACGTCCTGATCGGCGACGACGGCACGGTCAAGATCACCGACTTCGGCATCGCCAAGTCCGCGGGTGACGGCACGATGACCGAGACCGGCGTGATCTCGGGCACCCCCGCCTACCTCGCACCCGAGGTGGCACGCGGTGAACACCCCGACGCCGCCTCCGACGTCTTCTCGCTCGGCGCCACGATCTACACGGCCATCGAGGGCGAGTCCGTCTTCGGGCCGAGCGACAACAGCTTCGGCCTCCTCTACCGGGCCGCCAGCGGGCAGCTGCGCGACCCCAAGAACGCGGGCGAGCTCACGCCCCTGCTCAACCGCCTGCTCTCGATCGACCCGAAGGAGCGGCCGACCGCGCAGGAGGCCGCCGACCTGCTGGCAGGAGAGCCGCAGCCGTCCCAGCCGCTGGTCATCCCCGTGCAGAAGAAGCGCAAGGCACCGAACCGCCGGATCCTGGTGATCCTCGGCGTCGTCGCGGCGCTGGCGATCGCGGGCGGCTCGGCCGCCGCGTACTGGAACGGCACCCGGGGTGGCGGCGGCACCCCCGTCAACCACGCCGACTTCCAGCAGACGCCGGTCTTCTTCTCCGCGAGCGAGGCGGCCGGGTTCGTCCAGGAGCACTACGCCAAGCTGCCGGGCAACCCCGAGGGGGCGTGGCAGAACCTCTGGGAACGGGCGAGCGAGCCGCAGGACAACTACGTGACCCGCTGGAAGGGCTACAGCTCGCTGCAGTGCTCGTTGTCCACCGTGCCCATCCGGTCGCACGGCCCGAACTGGGTCGTCACCGTGAACCTCGCGATGCAGACGGACAAGGGCGAGAAGCAGGGCGGCAGCTACGAGATCGAGGTCGCCAACGTGAACAACCAGATGAAGATCGTCAGCACTACACAGATGAAGTGAGCAGCCAGAAGCTGCCGCCGCCCACGATCACGCCCATCGCCGACCCCGCCAGCACCTGCGCCGTCGTGTGGTCACCGAGCTCGACCCGCGACCACGCGACCAGCGCGGCGGGCAGCGCGATCAGCAGCAGCCACGGCCCGTAGACGATCGCCAGCGTCACCACGGCCGCCCACGCCACCGCCGCGTGCAGCGAGATCTTCCACTTCAGCCCGAACGTGATCGCCATGCTGACGATCAGCGACGCGAACATGCTGCCGGCCAGCGCGAGCATGCTCCTGGGCGCGTCGCCCAAGATCATGATCACCGTGCCGGCCGTGAGCGAGGCACCCGCCGTGACCAGCGGCACCAACCGCCCCTCGCGGTTCGTGACGTGGTGGCCGTCCCACTTGCCCTTGCGCGCGCCGCGGACGATGACGGCCATCGGGATGACGGACGCCGTCACGGCGACCACGAACCCCCACAGCAGCGTCTTCCAGACGTTCTCCGTCGCAGCAGCAACCGCGAACGGCAGCAGAATCACCCAGACCCACGGCGCGAGCACCTCGGTCGCGCCGCGAGCGACCTTTTTGATCAAATCCCCCAGGAACCCTTCAGACCAGTCTGCGATCCGTGGCCCAGCGGGAGAGCTCGTACCGGTTGGAGAGCTGGGTCTTCCGCAGGACGCTCGACACGTGCGTCTCCACCGTCTTCACGCTGATGAACAGCTCGGACGCGATCTCCTTGTAAGCGTAGCCGCGCGCGAGCAGCCGCAGGACGTCCCGCTCCCGCGGCGTCAGCAGGTCGAGCTCGGGGTCGCTGATCGGCGCGGCACCCGGCCGGTCCGCGAACGCGTCCAGCACGAACCCGGCAAGCCGTGGCGAGAACACCGCGTCCCCCTCGCTGACCCGCACGACCGCCTTGACCAGCTCCTGGCTGGAGATCGTCTTGGTCACGTAGCCGCGGGCGCCGGCCCGGATGACGTTGATGACGTCCTCGGCCGCGTCGGACACCGACAGCGCGAGGAACGTGACCTCGGGGATCTTGGTGCGGATCTGCCGCAGCACCTCGGCGCCACCGCCGTCTGGCATGTGCACGTCCAGCAGCACCACGTCCGGCTTGTGGTGCGCGATGCCCGCCACCGCCTCGCCGACGCTGCCCGCCTCGCCGACCACCTCCACCTCGTCGGTGATGGTGTCGAGCTCGGCCCGCACGCCCGCGCGGAACAACGCGTGGTCGTCCACCAGGAACACCCTGACGCTCATGTCCTGGCCTCCGTCTTCCTCGGCATCTCGAGCTGCACCTCGGTCCCCTCTCCGGGGGCCGTGCGCAGTCGCACCTCCCCGCCGTGCCGGTCCATCCTCCCCCGGATGCTGCCCGCGAGGCCATGCCGGTCCTCCGGCACGGCGTCCGGGTCGAAGCCCTTGCCCCGGTCCCGCACGAAAACCGTGACCTTCTCCGGCTCGACCTCGGCGTAGACGCTGACCTCGCTGACCCCGGCGTGCTTGGCCGCGTTGACCACCGCCTCCTTGGTCGCCTGGACCAGCGCGAACATCCCGTCCTCCAGCTCGCAGTCGCCGACCACGACCTGGGAGACGGCGATCGCGAAGTCGTCCTCCACCTCCGCGCACACCTGCGCGATCGCGATGCTGATGGAGTGCGCCTGCTGCCCGACCTCACGGCCGTAGAGCCAGTTGCGCAGCTCGCGCTCCTGGCTGCGGGCCAGGCGCTTCACCTCGCGGGACGACTCGGCCTGCTTCTGGATGAGAGCAAGCGTTTGCAGCACGGAGTCGTGCAGGTGGGCGGCGATCTCGGCGCGTTCCTCGGTGCGGATGCGCGCCCGGCGTTCCGCGTCCAGGTCACGCACCAGCCGCATCCACAACGGCACGGTCAGGACCGCGACACCGACCAGCGTGGCCAGCACCGCGAGGGAGACGCTAGGCAGGTTCTGGATGGAGTCCTGCGACACCAGGAACGCGGCGACCCCCGCCGCGACCAGCGCCGCCCCCGCCATCGTCCGCACGACACCCGACTTCTTCCCCGCGCCGAGCGCCCCGTCCTTCCAGCGGCGTCGTTGCGCTTCATCTGCTTCACGCCACACGACGGCGGCGCCCACGAGTGCGACGGCGATCGGGCCGGTCACCCAGCCACTGGCGGTACTGCCGATCAGGCCGGTGAACATCGCGACGCCCAGCCCCAGGGCGGCCAGGCCGACGGCCTGCTGCCACTCCTTGCGGTCCGTCTCGGTCTCCGGTTCCGCCACCGCCGACTGCGGGACGAACATCCAGAGCAACGCGTAGGCGATGATCCCGACCCCGCTGAACGCGGCGAACACGGCGAAGACCGCGCGCACCCAGAAGACCGGTGCGCCGAGGTGATCCGCCAGTCCGCTCGCGACGCCCGCGACCACCCGGCCGGTGCGTCTACGGCGCATCGGCTCAATGCGTGCACTCACCAACCGATCGTCACACGTCTGACCGAGTTGTTCATCAGGGATGACCCCGGTTCCCTGAATCAGGGCTGGTCCCTGATGTGGGCAGGCGCCGCGGAGAGCAACCTTGTCATCGTGAGCGGGACTGAGAAGGCACTGGCCGGCGTGGCGGACACGCTGAAAGAGTTCTGGGCCCACCGCCCGGTGCGGCCGAAGGAAGGGCGCAAGCTCGGCGGCGTCGCCACCGGCATCGCGCTGCGGTATCAGATCGACCCGGTGATCGTGCGGATCGCGTTCGTCGCCCTGACGTTGTCGGGGGGCGTGGGTCTGCCGCTCTACCTGGCCGGCTGGTTGCTGCTGCCGGAGGAGGGTGACCAGGTCTCGCCACTGGAGGCGTTGATCAACAAGGGCCACAGCTCCATGTCGCAGGCGCAGACAGTGCTGCTGGGGTTCATGCTGTTCCCCGCGTTCGCCTTCACGTTCGGCAGCGGCGGGTTCCAGGTCGTGGTGACGATCGCCGCCGCGGTCGCGGGCATCTACCTGCTGCAGAAGAACCGCGGGCACCTGGCGCCGGCGACGACGCTCGCCGAGCCCCCGCTGGTGCCACCGGTGCCGGGGGCACCAGCGTGGGACCCGCTCGGCGCGGCCCCGTTCGCGTGGGACCTGCCGGAACCGACCCCGATGCCGACACCGCAACCGCCTGCTCGCCGGCAACGCAAGCCGCGGATCGGCCTGGCGACGCTGGGCGTGGCGACGATCGTGCTGATCGGATCGGGGATCGCGGGCCAGTTCTCCTCGTGGTTCACCGCGCCGCACATCGTCGGGCTGACGATCGCGGTGCTGGCGGCGGGGATGCTGATCGGCGCGTTCGCCGGTGGCGGCCGCTGGCTGGCCTGGCTCCTGGTGCCGCTGTCGGTGATCGGCTTCGGCCTGACGGCGGTCGGCTTCGACGGGCCGTCGCGGATGGGCAGCGTGTCGTACACACCGACGTCGCTCTCGGACGTGAAGTCCGGCTACGACATGGGTGTCGGCAGCGTGGAGCTCAACCTGCGGCACCTGCCGGACTCGGGCGAGGTGAAGACCGCGATCGACGTGGACCTCGGCGAGGTGATCGTGCACGTGCCGGATGGCGCCGACGTGAAGTTCCTCTGCCAGGCGACCTCGATCGGCGACATCAACTGCCTCGACCGGAGGGCTGAGGGCAGCGAGGTGCGGGTCGACGGCAACGATCTCGGGAACAACGGCGAAGGCGGCTTGAAGATCGATCTCGACGTGCGGGCCGGCGTCGGAGAAGTGAGGGTGATCCGTGGCTGAGCAGACTGAGGCACCGATGCGCAGGCGGATCGACCTGTTCGGCTTGATCTTCGGGCTCGGCGGGCTGCTGATGGCGGGCTACGTGCTGAGCAACGGAGCGTTCTGGTTCGACTTCCGGTGGGCGCTCGGGGGAACGGCGATCCTGGTCGGCCTGGTCCTGCTGACCAACTCGCTCCGCCGCCGCTCCCGCTAAATGGCGCGAAAAGCACGTTCGGGCCGCTAGATGGCCCGAACGTGCTTTTCCCGCCAAACAGTTACTCCCACTCGATGGTGCCCGGCGGCTTGGACGTCACGTCCAGCACCACGCGGTTGACCTCGGCCACCTCGTTGGTGATCCGGGTCGAGATCCGCTCCAGCACCTCGTACGGCAGGCGCGTCCAGTCAGCAGTCATCGCGTCCTCGGACGACACCGGGCGCAGCACGATCGGGTGGCCGTAGGTCCGGCCGTCACCCTGCACGCCGACGCTGCGGACGTCCGCGAGCAGCACGACCGGGCACTGCCAGATCGTGCGGTCCAGGCCCGCCGCGGTCAGCTCCTCGCGCGCGATGGCGTCGGCCTGGCGCAGCGTGTCGAGCCGGTCCTGGGTGACCTCGCCGATGATCCGGATGCCGAGGCCGGGGCCGGGGAACGGCTGGCGCTGCACGATCGTCTCTGGCAGGCCCAGCTCGGTGCCGACGCGGCGCACCTCGTCCTTGAACAGCGCGCGCAGCGGCTCGACCAGCTCGAACTGCAGGTCGTCCGGCAGACCGCCGACGTTGTGGTGCGACTTGATGTTCGCGGTGCCCGTGCCGCCGCCGGACTCGACGACGTCCGGGTAGAGCGTGCCCTGGACCAGGAAGCCGTAGTCGCCCTCGGCCTTGAGGTCGCGCTCGGCCTGCTCGAACACGCGGATGAACTCGCGGCCGATGATCTTGCGCTTCTCCTCCGGGTCCGTGACGCCGGCGAGAGCGTTGAGGAAGCGTTCGCGGGCGTCGACGGTGATCAGGTTGATGCCCGTGGCGGCCACGTAGTCGCGCTCGACCTGGGCGCGCTCGCCGGCGCGCAGCAGGCCGTGGTCGACGAAGACGCAGGTGAGGCGGTCACCGATGGCACGCTGAACCAGCGCGGCCGCGACCGCGGAGTCGACACCGCCCGACAGCGCGCAGATGGCCTTGCGGTCACCGATCTGCTCGCGGATCCGGGTGACCTGCTCGTCCACGATGGACGAGGTGGTCCACTGCGGACGGATGCCCGCGATCTCGTGCAGGAACCGGCGCAGCACCTCCTGGCCGTGCGGCGAGTGGTGCACCTCGGGGTGGTATTGCACGCCGGCGAAACGGCGTTCGGTGTCCTCGAACGCGGCGACCGGGGCGCCCTCGCTGGTCGCGGTGACGGTGAAGCCCTCCGGCGCCTTCGTGACGGCGTCGCCGTGGCTCATCCACACCGGGTGGCTCGTCGGGAGCTCCTGGTGCAGGGACCCGCCCTCGGCCGGGACGCTCAGGTCCGTGCGGCCGTACTCGCGGGTGCCGGTCTGTTCAACCGCGCCACCAAGTGCGCGGGCCATCGCCTGGAAGCCGTAGCAGATGCCGAAGACCGGGACGCCGG
This sequence comes from Lentzea sp. NPDC051213, assembly GCF_044455585.1. NCBI lineage: Bacteria > Bacillati > Actinomycetota > Actinomycetes > Pseudonocardiales > Pseudonocardiaceae > Lentzea > Lentzea sp. NPDC051213. Next base: position 710,860 of record NZ_JBITEX010000005.1, on the reverse strand, counting down.
TCTCGAAGAGCTTCGGGTCGATCTGCGGCGCGCCCTCGGCGTAGACGCTCGACGGGCCACCGGACAGCACGATGGCCAGCGGGTTCTTGTCGAGGATCTCGCTCACCGTCGCGGTGTGCGGGACCACCTCGGAGTAGACCTGGGCCTCGCGCACGCGGCGGGCGATCAGCTGCGCGTACTGGGCGCCGAAGTCGACGACGAGAACAGGGCGGTTGCTGGTGTCGGACACGTCGCCAAGGATCTCATGCGTGGACGGTGAACTGCTGACCGGTGGCGGGCTGAACCAGGTGTTCAGGGTGGGTGAGGCGGTGCGCAGGCCGGCCGGGCCGTGGGCGCCTCGGGTGCACGATTTGTTGCGGCGCTTGGCACCGCTGGGAATCGCACCGGTTCCGCTCGGGCTCTCCGCCGAGCACGAGCTGCTCAGCTACCTGCCCGGTGACGTTGGCCACGTGCCTCCTTCGGGCGACTCCGCGTTGGTCGAATCCGCGCTGCTGCTGCGCCGGCTGCACGACGCGACGGCACCGCTGGTCGCTTGGCCACAAACTGCGCGGCCAGCGCTTCCCTCCGGGGAGTTCACCGCTCATGCACGGGTTACGCGCGAACAAACACAGCCGCTGAACGGGTGGCAGTTCCCGGCCCGGGAGCCCGTCGAGGTGGTGCTGCACGGCGACTTCGCGCCGTACAACATCGTCTTCACGGATGGGCGACCTGTCGGCGTCTTCGACTGGGACGGCGCGCACCCTGGTCCGCGCTGGTGGGACGTCAGCTGGGCGATCATCCAGTTCGTGCTCGCACTGCCAGACGACCGCGAACGGCGCACTCGGCTGTTCTGCGAGACCTACGGGTGCGAGTACAACGCCGACCACGTGCTCACCCGGCTGGAGGACATGATTCGCACGATTCGGGAGCATCCGGCGTTCGTGTTGCAACGCGCGGAACGCCACGACGAGCACTACCGGGAACTCGCCGAGTACGTGCAGGCCAATAGGGCTTAACGTGATCCCATGGACGCGTTCACGCCGCAACCCAGGCCGTGCTGGGTCGCCGGCCGCCCCGAACAGGGCGAGCAGGCGTTAGAGGTCCTCCACCCGTTCGACGGCACGGAGGTGGCCTCGGTCGCCGTGCCGGGCAGGGATCAGGTGGAGCGTGCGGTCGCGGCGGCTCACGCGGTGGCGCGTGAGTTCCGGCGAACACCCGCGCACGTGCGGGCGGCGGCGTTGCTGCAGGTCTCGCAGGCCCTGGCGGAGCGGGCGGAGGAGATCGCCGAGACGATCACCGCGGAGAACGGCAAACCGCTCAAGTGGGCCGAGATCGAGGTCTCCCGGGCGGTCAACACGTTCCGGTTCGCCGCCGAGGAGGCGCGCAGGTTCACCGGCGGGCTGCAGCGGCTCGACACGGACGCGAACGGTGTCGGGCGGATGGCGATCGTCCGGCACGTGCCGCGCGGGCCGGTGCTGGCCGTGGCGCCGTTCAACTTCCCGCTGAACCTGGTGGCGCACAAGGTCGCGCCTGCGCTCGCGGTGGGTGCGCCCGTGATCGTGAAGCCCGCGTCGGCGACACCGCTGTCGGCGTTGCTGCTGGGCGAGATCCTGGCCGAGACCGAGCTGCCGGAGGGGGCGTTCTCAATCCTTCCCGTGCGCGGCAAGGACATGGACGCGCTGGTTCGTGACGAGCGGTTGCCCGTCATCTCGTTCACCGGCTCCACGAAGGTCGGCTGGTCGCTGATGGAGGCCGCGCCGCGCAAGCACGTCGTCATGGAGCTCGGCAGCAACGCGGCCGCGATCATCTGTCCTGATTGGACGGATCTGGACCACGCGGCGCAGCGCATCGCCACGTTCGGCAACTACCAGGCCGGGCAGTCGTGCATCGCGGTGCAGCGGGTGATCGTCGACCGCTCGCAGGCCGACGAGTTCGTGCCGAAGCTGGTCGACGCCGTCAGCGCGTTGAAGACCGGCGACCCGCACGACCCCGAGGTCGAGGTCGGGCCGTTGATCGACGAGGACAACGCACGGCGCGTCGAGGAGTGGGTCAACATGGCCGCCGACGCGGGCGCACGGGTGCTGCTCGGCGGCAAGCGGACCGGGACGACCGTCGAGCCGACCGTGCTGACCGACGTGCCCGCCGACGCGAAGGTGTGGACCGAGGAGATCTTCGGGCCGGTGCTCGTGGTCTCCGTGGCCGACGGCGTCGAGGACGCGTTCGCGCAGGCCAACGACACCAAGTACGGGCTGCAGGCCGGGGTGTTCACCCGCGACGTGCAGGTGGCGTTCTCGGCGGCCGCCGAGCTCGAGGTCGGTGGCGTGATCATCGGTGACGTGCCGTCCTACCGCGCCGACCAGATGCCCTACGGCGGCGTGAAGGGCTCGGGCACCGGACGTGAGGGCGTGCGGTCGGCGATGGAGGACTTCACCGAGGAACGCGTGACGGTGCTGACCGGGATCCAGCTATAGCCCTTGGGGGAACGCCAGCACGCGGTCCGGGTCGTAGCGGCGCGCGACTTCCCTGAGTCGCGCGAGGTTGCGGCCGTAGTAGGCGGCCGGCCAGTCGGGCATCTCCGGGTCGATGTAGCCCACGTACCCCGTGGTGCCCGCGCCGAGCCCGTCCCGCAGCGAGGCGAGCACCCGGCGCGATTCCGCTTCGGTCCGGTCGATCACCTTGACGTAGGTCTGGGCGCTCGCGATGGCATCGCGGTGCGGGAACGCCGTCGCGTCCGGCGCGACCCGGCCGATCGCGCCGCCGAACGAGTCGAACTGGACGGACGCGTCCCGTTGCCCGTCCAGCAACGTCGCGACCTGCGCGCCGGGAACGCGCCGGCGCAGCATCCGCGACGACGCGACGTACGCCGCGCCCTCTTCAGCCGCACCCGCGAAGTGGTGCATGGCCTCCAGGTAGCTCATCTCCCACACGGTCCGCTCACCGGTCGGCAGCCGGTCGAGCAACCGGTGCAGATCCTTCGCCGGGCCGACGTACGTGCCGTAGAGCTCGACCTCCGGCGGACTGCCTCCCCGGACGCCGCAGCCGGACCAGAGCTCGTCCGGGAGGTCCCCGATCCACTCCTGCCAGGCGTCGCACACGTCCGCCGACGAGCCCGCCGGAAACGTCGCGCTGAACACCGCGAGGTCCGGCGCGGGGTCCGTGCGGAAGGTGAACTGCGTGACGATGCCGAAGTTGCCGCCACCACCGCCGCGCAACGCCCAGAACAGGTCCGGTTCCTCGTGCGCGCTCACCGTCCGGAGACAGCCGTCCGGTGTGACGATCGTGGCGCTGGTCAGGTGGTCACAGGTGAGGCCGTACCTGCGGCCGATCACGCTGATGCCGCCGCTGAGCGTCAGGCCACCGATGCCGACCGAACGGCAGGTTCCGGCAGGAAGTGCCTGTCCCGCAGCGCTGATCGCCTCGTAGACCTCAAGCATGTGCGCGCCCGCGCCGATGCGGACCGAGTTGCCGCTGACCTGCACGCCGGACATGCCGCGGAGATCGACGACCAGGCCGTTCTCTGGTGCCGAATAGCCCGCGTAGCTGTGTTTGCCGCTGCGCGCGGCGATCGGGATTCGTTGGTGCGAAGCGAATTCCAGGCAAGCCTGGACGTCCTCCGGCCTGGTGCAACGGGCGATCGCCGCTGGCCTTCGGTGCGCGTAAACGGTGTTGTGCGGCAGCCGAAGGCGGTCGTAGCCAACGTCCTGCGGCAGCACGAGCCGGTCGCCGAGTCGTGCCCGCAGAGCTGCCCAGTCACCAGCCGAGGGCACGGCGCCTTGTTCCCTCGTCGTCGTTCCCGGCGACGTGCCCGTCCGGTCTGATCAACCGGCCGTCCCTGACGCCGAAGCCGGGGCCGGCGGTGCGGGATCCGGCGATGAGCTCGCCGCCGTCCGTGGTCAGCGGGGAGTTCTCGTAGGAGAACGGCGTGAACAGGTGACCCGAGTCGATCCCTTCGCCGGACTCGAGCGCTTTCTGCCTGCGTGCGTGTTCCTCTTCGTTGCCCGGCACCAGAAAGCGCATGGTGTCGCCGGTGATGCGCAGGTTCTCGTCGGCGGCGGCACCGCGTTCGGTGTTGTAGGACTCCAGTAGGCGCGGGCCCGCCTCGCCCCTGCGGTCGGCGGCGATCTTCCACGCAGCGTTGTCCGCGTCGCAGATCCCCGAGTTCAGGCCACGCGCGCCGAACGGGCTCATGACGTGCGCCGCGTCGCCCGCGAGCAGCACCCTGCCGCGGCGGAACGTCTGGGCGCGGCGCTGGTGGAAGCGGTACGTGGACTCCCAGACCACCTCGTACGGCTGGTCGCCGACGATGGCGCGGATGTGGTCGTCGGTGAGCCGGACGTCGCCGGGGACCTGCCAGTCGATCCGCCAGACGCCCTTCGGTTGCGGGTGCAGCAGGACCTGGCGGCCGGGGTTCCACGGCGGGTCGAAGTAGAAGCGGCGTTCCGGTGTCTCGAAGCCGAGGTCGACGCGGACGTCCGCGATGATGAACCGGTCGTCGAACGAGAAGCCGTCGAACGGGATGTTCAGCAGCCGCCTGACCGTCGAGTGCGCGCCGTCCGCGGCGATGCAGTGGGTTCCCCTGATTCCGTCCTGAGTGGACACTCCGTCGTCGTCCTGGGTGAGGCCGGTGACCTCGTGCCCGTAGCGGAGTTCGATCAACGGCTCGGCGCGGACGCGTTCTTCCAGCAGCTGCTCCACGACGGTCTGCGGGGTGTTCACGAACGGCGGGAAACCCTTGGCCTCCGGGAAGGTCAGGGTCAGCACCTCGCGGTCGCGGTGGTACGTGCGGCCGGTGTACCAGGTGACCCCGGCGTCGGCCACGGCCTGACCGACGCCGATCCGCTCCAGGATCTCCAGGACGTCGCGCTGCACGCAGATCGAGCGACTGCCGGTCAACGCTCGGTGCCCGGCCGCTTCCAGGACGACGCTCGGCACGCCGGCGCGGGCCAGGAAGAGTGCCGCGGTGAGTCCGACCGGTCCGGCGCCGACGACGAGCACCGTCATTGCAATGCGTCCCAGACGGCGCGGTCGCGTTCCGCGGTCCAGATCTCCGGCCAGTCCTTGCCGTCGCACTCGTCCCAGTAGCGCTTCACGTCGAACGGCAGGCAGTGCTCGAAGATCGGCCAGCGCCCGTACCTGGGTTCGAGCGTCTTGTGCGCCAGCTGGAAGGCCTGCTTGAGGGTGCCGCCCTCGCCGTGCACGCCACCGACCGTGCGGCGCAGCTCGTTCAGGAAGTGCCTGCTCTGGTTGATCGCCGCCTCGACCTCGAAGCGGTCGCGCGCGACCTTGCCCCGCCCGCCGACCAGGACCTCGGCGCCGAGGTCCCCGATCTCGTCCAAAGTGGACGTCGCCCACTCGTCGTGGAACGCGTCACCGGTGTAGAGGGCGGCCTGCGACTCGACCAGGTCACCGGCGAAGAGGATGCGCTGCTGAGGCAGCCACGCCACGATGTCGCCCGCCGTGTGGCCGCGTCCGAGGTGCTGCAGCACGAGGTCGCCGCGTTCGTCGCCGAGCGGGATCGTCATGCGGTCGGAGAACGTGAGCGTCGGCCAGGTGAGGCCGGGGATCTCCTCCGGCTGCTCGAAGAGCCGCGGCATGCGCCCGTACTCGCTGGCCCAGTCCTGCTGGCCGCGTTCGGCGATCAGCACGCGTGTCATCTCGTGCGCGACGATCTCCTGCGCGTCGAACGCGCTGGCGCCGAGCGTGCGCACGGCGTGGTAGTGGCTGAGCACGAGGTACCGGACGGGTTTCTTGGTGTGCTTGCGCAGTGTCGTGAGCCACCGACGCGCGGCCGCGGGTGTGGCGCGCGCTTCGAAGCAGATCAGGAAGTCCTCGGCCTCGATCGCCCCGACGTTGGGGTCGCCCTCGGCGGTCAGGGTGTAGACGCCCTCGGCGAGCTCGACGAACACCTCGTCCTTCGGAGCGAGGTCGGCGCTGGAGGCGAATGGCTTCTTCGGCGGCTTTTTGGCCATACCTCCACCGTGTCAGGACGCCTTCACGATCGGCAACCGCAATGCGGCTGGAGCTTGCTCCGGCACCGCCGGGTTCTTCGGCTTCGTCGGGTTGATCCTCTTGTAGGCCTGGTGCTGCTCCGGCCGCTGGTCCTGCTCACCCTTGTTCGGCCACAGCGAGAACGCCCGCTCGGCCTGCGCGGTGATCGTGAGGCTCGGGTTCACCCCGAGGTTCGCACTGATCGCCGCACCGTCCACAACGGACAGACCGGGGTAGTTGAAGACGCGGTGGTACGGGTCGATCACGCCGTCCTGCTCGGTGGACGCGATGGCGCAACCCCCGATGAAGTGCGCGGTCAGCGGGATGTTGAACAGCTCGCCCCACGTGCCACCGGCCATGCCGCCGATGTGCTTGGCGGCCAGCAGGTTCGCCTCGTGGCCCGCCGGGATGAACGCCGGGTTCGGCTCGCCGTGGCCCTGCTTGCTGCTGAGCTTGCCGCGCTTGAGGAACGTGGTGATGGAGTTGTCCAGGCTCTGCATCACCAGCAGGATCACGGTCCGCTCGCTCCACCGGTGCACGCTGAGCAGCCTGAGGAGCTTCAGCGGGTGCTTGATGGCTTCCTTGATGAACTGCAGCCACCTGGGCGTGCTCGCCGCACCGTCCGTCGCGAGGGTCTGCAGCATGCCCATGGCGTTGCTGCCCTTGCCGTACCGGACGGGCTCGATGTGCGTGATCTCGTCCGGGTGGATGGACGACGTGATCGCGACGCCCCTGGTGAAGTCGTTGTCGGGGTCGACCGAGTAGCGTGCGGCGCCGATGATCGACTCCGAGTTGGTCCTGGTGAGCTCGCCGAGCTTCGTCGAGATCTTCGGCAGCGTGGTGGCCTTCGCCTTGTGCAGCAGCTGCTGGGTGCCCCACGTACCCGCGGCCAGCACGACCTGACCTGCGGTGAACGTGGCTTTGCCGCGGCCGCCGGTCTGCTTCGTGTCGATGGTCCAGCTGCCGTCGCGCTCGGTGAGCCTGGTGACCGTGGTCAGCGGGAAGACCTTCGCGCCGAGCTGCTCCGCGAGGTAGAGGTAGTTCTTGACCAGGGTGTTCTTCGCCCCGACCCGGCAGCCGGACATGCAACTGCCGCACTCGGTGCAGCCCGTGCGGGTGGGCCCGGCACCGCCGAAGTACGGGTCCTCGGCCGGCTTGCCCGGCTCGCCGAAGAACACACCGACCGGCGTCGGGTGGTAGCTGTCCTCGACGCCCATGTCCTTCGCGACCTTCTGCATGACGACGTCGCTCGGGGTGGTCGTGGGGTTGGTGACCACGCCCAGCATGCGGCTCGCCTGGTCGTAGAACGGCTCCAGCTCGTCCTGCCAGTCGGTGATGTGCGCCCACTGCCGGTCTTCGTAGAACGGCTTGAGCGGCCGGTACAACGTGTTGGCGTAGACGAGGCTGCCGCCGCCGACGCCCGCACCGGCCAGCACCATCACGTTGCGCAGCAGGTGGATGCGCTGGATGCCGAAGCACTTGAGCTGCGGCGCCCACAGGTACTTGCGGAGGTCCCAGCTGGTCTTGGCGAACTCGTCGTCGGCGAACCGGCGGCCGGCCTCGATCACGGCGACGCGGTAGCCCTTCTCGGTCAGCCGGAGCGCGGCGACGCTCCCGCCGAACCCGGAGCCGACGATGACGACATCGAAGTTACCGGCGAGTTCACCCATGAACCGGAGAGTAGGCGTTACTTCCGGTAACGCCTAGTCCCCGATCGGTTCAGAGGGCGCGGTTCAGAGGACGAGGCCCTCGATGACCCACACCATGAACGCCACGACCAGCGCGGTGATGACCAGGCCACCGCAGATGAACAGGACCAGGGCCATCCAGCCGATGCCCTCCTCGGGCGCTTCCGGCAGCTCCTCGACCTCCAGGACCTCGGCGTCCGAGTCGATCGTGTCCACATCACTGCTGTTGTTGCTGCTGTCGGCGAACAGGGTGTCCAAGTCCATGCTTGTGAGGACGCGCGAGGCCCCCGGCCGGTTGCAAGATCAGCTTTGTGCCCAGGCCGCGACCGGGAGGCTGAGGTAGACGCCGATGTCGTCCAGGCCGGTGGCCGCCTCGATCGCCTCGCACAGGTCGTCCACGCGCTCCTGGCGGTTGGCGGCCCTGCTCTCGAACCACTTGGAGCGCACCTCGACCACCACGTCCATGCCACTGGTGTCGAACGGGCCGTTGGGGTGGAACCGCAGTTCCACGTCGCCTGTTCGAAGGTCGCCGTCGTAGGGCTCTTCCGGGCATTCGACCGCGACCGAAACGGCGTGCGGCAGCATCGCGGCGAGTTCCTTCAGTGCGGCGTGCGGGACGTGGGGTGCGTAGGTGATGTCGACGAGCGGCACCCTGCCAGCAAAGCAGAAAGGCGCGCCCCCGCAGGAGCGCGCCCTTCGCAGTGATCTTCTTCTCTGGGATCCGATCAGCCGCGGATCGTCAGGCCGACCTTCTGGAACTCCTTGAGGTCGGAGTACCCGGTCTTGGCCATGGCCCGCTTGAGCGCGCCGAACAGGTTCGTCACGCCGCGCGGGTCCGCGGACGGCCCGAACAGCAGCTTGCGCAGGTCGAGCTCCTGGTCCACGGCCTCGGCGACCAGGCTGCGCGGCACCGACGGGTGCGCGGAGGCCGCCGTCCAGTACAGGCCCTGGCCGGGCGCCTCGGTCGCGGCGGCGAGGGGCTCGCCCAGCATGACCGCGTCGGCACCGCAGGCGATGGACTTCGCCACGTCGCCCGAGGTCATCGCACCACCGTCGGCGATGACGTGCACGTAGCGGCCGCCGGTCTCGTCGAGGTAGTCACGGCGCGCGGCCGCGGCGTCGGCGATCGCGGTGGCCATCGGCACGCCGATGCCCAGCACGGTGTCCGTGGTGGTGACGCCCGGCGAGTAGCCGTAGCCGACGATCACACCCGCCGCGCCGGTGCGCATCAGGTGCATGGCCGTGCGGTAGTCGCCGACACCGCCGGCGATCACCGGGACGTCGAGGTCCGCGATGAACGACTTCAGGTTCAGCGGCTCGCCGTCACGCGACACGTGCTCGGCCGAGATGATCGTGCCCTGCACGACCAGGATCTCGACGCCCGCGGCCAGCAGGTCCGGGGTCAGCTCGGCAGCGCGCTGCGGGCTGACGCGGGCCGCCACCGTGACGCCCGACTCGCGGATCTGCTTGATCGCCTCGGCGATCAGGTCCATCCGCAGCGGGGCCGCGTGCAGCTCCTGCAGCACCTTCACGGGTGCCGCCGGGTCCTCGTTGTCCTCGGTCGCCTGCACGAGGCGGAACAGCGCCTCGTCCACGTCGGCGTGCCGAGCCCAGAGACCCTCGGCGTTCAGCACACCGAGGCCACCGAGCTCGCCGACCGCGACCGCCGTGCCCGGCGACACGATCGCGTCCGTCGGGTGGGTGATCAGCGGGATGTCGAAGCGGTAGGCATCGATCTGCCACGTGGTGGAGACGTCCTTCGACGACCTCGTCCGGCGGGACGGGATGATCTCGATGTCGTCCAGCTCGTAGGCCCGCCTCGCGGTCCGGCCCATGCCGATCTCGACCAGATCGCGCACCTGTTGTTCCTCTCCAGAGCTCTTGAACGGCCGACAGACCCTAACGGGTTGTGTAGTTCGGGGCTTCGACGGTCATCGTGATGTCGTGCGGGTGGCTTTCCTTCAGGCCCGCCGCGGTGATGCGCACCAACTGCTGGTTCTGCAGCTCGGCGATCGTGTGGGAACCCGTGTAGCCCATGGCCGCACGCAGACCGCCGTTGAGCTGGTGCACGACCTGCGACAGCGGGCCGCGGAACGGCGTGCGGCCCTCGATGCCCTCGGGGACGAGCTTGTCCTCGTTGAGCACGTCGTCCTGGAAGTAGCGGTCCTTCGAGAACGACTTGGCGTCGCCGCGCGACTGCATCGCGGCCAGCGAGCCCATGCCGCGGTAGGTCTTGAACTGCTTGCCGTTGACCAGGATCAGGTCGCCGGGCGCCTCCTGGGTGCCCGCGAGCAGCGAGCCGAGCATCACGGCGGACGCGCCGGCCGCGATGGCCTTGGCGATGTCGCCGGAGTACTGGATGCCGCCGTCACCGATCACCGGCACACCGACGGGGGTGCAGGCGAGCGACGCCTCGTAGATCGCGGAGATCTGCGGCACACCGACACCGGCGACGACCCGCGTGGTGCAGATCGAGCCGGGACCGACACCGACCTTCACGCCGTCCGCGCCCGCGTCGACCAGCGCCTGGGCGCCGGCCCGGGTCGCCACGTTGCCGCCGACGACATCGGCGGAGTCGCCGAGCTCCTTCTTGATGCGGGCGACCATCTCGAGCACGCCACGCGAGTGACCGTGCGCCGTGTCGACCATCAGCACGTCGACACCCGCGTCCGCCAGCGTCATCGCGCGGACGAACGAGTCCTCGCCCACACCGACCGCGGCGGCGCACAGCAGGCGGCCGTCCGGGTCCTTGGTGGCGTTCGGGTACTGCTCGGTCTTGACGAAGTCCTTGACCGTGATCAGGCCCTGCAGCTTGCCGTCGCCGTCGACGATCGGCAGCTTCTCGACCTTGTGGCGGCGCAGCAGGCCCAGCGCGGCGTCGGCGGACACACCGACCTGCGCGGTGACCAGCGGCCCCTTGGTCATGACCTCGATCACGCGCTTGCTGTGGTCGAGCTCGAACCGCATGTCGCGGTTCGTGATGATGCCCACCAGCTTGTTGTTGGCGTCCGTGACCGGCACGCCGGAGATCCGGTAGCGGGCGCACAGCGCGTCCACCTCGGCCAGCGTGGCGTCCGGCGAGCACGTCACCGGGTCGGTGACCATGCCGGCCTCTGACCGCTTGACGGTCTCGGCCTGGCGCGCCTGGTCCTCGATCGAGAGGTTGCGGTGCAGCACGCCGATGCCGCCCTGGCGAGCCATCGAGATCGCCATCCGACCCTCGGTGACCGTGTCCATGGCGGCGCTGGCCAGCGGAATCTTGAGGGAGATGTTGCGCGAGATCCTGGTGCTCGTGTCGACGCCACTGGGGACGACGTCAGACTCGGCAGGCAGCAGGAGCACGTCGTCGAAGGTCAGTCCCAGCATGGCGAACTTGCTCGGGACTCCGTCAGCGTTGAGCTCGCTGGTCATAGCGGGTGACATGCCTTCCGTCGTGCGGTCGCTCCTCCTCCTGCGAGTGCGGGTTTCCGCAGGCGGAGGCGGTGCGACACATGGTATCTGGACGACCGCGGGGGTACGGCGGGTACCGTGCGGGGTCGTGCCGCACGACGCGTTGCCACCAGACCCCTTCGCGGGGGACCCCGAGGACCCCGCGCGAGCTCTTGGCGAGCCCGACCACGACCACGCCCCGATGGACGACGACGAACGGACAGAGCTGGTCAGCGACCTGAGCGACCTCGCCGTCTACCAGGCTCTGCTCGAACACCGCGGGGTGCGCGGCATCGTCGTCGACTGCGGCGAGTGCCAGGAACCGCACTTCCACGATTGGGCACTGTTGCGAGCCTCACTCGAACAGCTGCTGGCCGACGGCCGGATGCGGCCGCACGAGCCCGCCTTCGACCCGGATCCCGGCGCCTACGTCAGCTGGGAGTACTGCCGCGGGTACGCGGACGGTGTGACCGCCACCGAGTCGGCCCGCTGACGGGAGCGGCCAGAGGCGCGCTGCCGGGCACCGGTGGCGAGTCGCCCGCTGACGGGAACGGGTGAGAAGGCGTGGCCCACCGAGGGCGCGTCGAACCAAGCCGTCCACATTCCACCTGACGTGTGAACGCCCGAGCATGTGAACGGCCCCTGACCTCGAAAGATCAGGGGCCGTTCACACTGCGTCTCACTTGGCGTCCCACCTGGGCACGAAATCAGTTCCCAGGCTCCAGCGACTGCCCGTTGCTCCCGCTCGACCCGGCCGTCTCCGACCCGGGCTCAGGCGCGGGCGGCGGTGGAACCACCGGCGGTTCGGCGTTCGACGTCGGCGGCGGAGGCGTCGACGAGGTCGAGGACGCGGGCGGCTGAGAGGTCGGCGGCTCGCTCGACGGGGTCGAGGGCGGCGTCGACGTCTCGGTGGGCTTGGTCGGCTGCGGCTTGGTCGGCTGCGGCGTCGTGGGCGACGTCGAAGACGTGTTCGTGTTGAGCTCGTTCTCGAGCTGCTTGTGGTCCTGCTCGAGCTCGGCCTTGCCGTCCGCGGTGGACACCGAGCCCAGGCTCGCCTCGACCTTGTCCAGCTTCTCGCGGGCCTCGCTGACCTTGCCCTCGCGCAGTGCGAGGCGGGCCGAGTCGAGGTCGTTCTTGACGATGGCCGCCGCTTCGATCGACTTGGCGTGCTCGGAGTAGAGCACCCGCGTCAGGCCCCAGAGGGCGTCGCCGGGCTGGGCGTCGCGGGCCACGAGGCTCACGCCGGTGAAGGCGATGGCCAGGACCGCGGCGGCGCTCGCCAGCGGGATCAGGAAGCGGTGCCTGCTGACCGGCTGCGGGCGGGCAGCCTGGATCGTGGCGATCGCGGTCTCGGTGTCGACGAGCTCGCCGAACGGCGCCGTCTCCACCTCGTGCCGCCACGAGAGCAGCAACGCGTTCAGCTCGTCGTCGACCAGGGAACCGGCCGCACCTGGCGTCGCGGACCCCAAGGCGTCCAGGAGCCTGTCATCGGCCTGCACAGCCGAAAGATCATCTCCGACGGGTTCGTGCGGGGTTCTACCGTCCTGTCCGCGCACTTCCTCGTCGTCCTTCCCGTGCTCGTCGGCCACTCAGACCACCTCCTCCGCTGCCAGCGATTTGCGGAGCCGAGCCAGCGCACGATGTTGCGCCACCCGGACCGCCCCAGGAGTCGAACCGACCGCCTCGGCAGTTTCCTCGGCAGAGAGTCCGACCACCACCCTCAACAGCAGTATTTCCCGCTGCTTCTCCGGCAGGACGCGCAGTAGTACAGCCATCCGATCGGAGAGTTCGCCCTGCATCGCCCGCTGCTCCGGACCAGCTTCGGTCTCCGGCGCGTCGGGAACTTCGGGTACGGGCTCGGAGCGGTTCCTGGCGGCAGACCGATGTGCATCGGCAACCTTGTGCGCCGCGATCCCGTATACGAACGCGAGGAAGGGCCGACCCTGATCGCGGTAGCTGGGCAATGCCGTGAGCACCGCGAGACACACCTCCTGGGCCACATCGTCCGCCGAAGCGAAGCTTCGCTCCTGCCTTCCAACTCTGGCACGGCAGTACCGCACCACCAGAGGACGAATGGAGGCCAGCAGGCGTTCGATCGCCTGGCGGTCGCCGTCGACGGCCGCGCCCACTTCGGCGTCCAGTCCGTCCCCCAAGTTGGTCATCGCAGACAACAGCCCTGGTGTTACTTGTTGGCGTACCGACATAGAACAACACGAGTCACTCACGGCGACTCGTTGCAGCTGCACTCACCGTACCGGTCTTCGCGCCTTCTGTTCATCAGTGGGGTATAGACACCCCCTGTGACCAGCCGACACGCCGAACGGCGTACAGCCCGGCGACATTGTCACCGGGCTGGGCTATTTGCGCGACCTGAAGAATCACCCAGCAGACTGGTGAGCCGTCTCACGCCACCGGCCCCGCGTCCCCACATGCGGCATATGAGGACGCGGGGCCGGTGCGGCAAGTCACAGGTCTCGCATTAACAGGTGAACTACTGGACGAGACCGCGCCGGAAGCCGTGCGCGACCGCCTGAGCGCGGTCACGGACTCCGAGCTTGCGGAAGAGCCGACGCGCGTGCGTCTTCACCGTGTCCTCCGACAAGTAGAGCTCGCGGCCGATCTGACCGTTGCTCTTGCCCTGGCTCATGCCGCGCAGCACCTGGAGCTCGCGCTCCGTGAGCTGCACGCCGGGGTCGGAGGGCTGGCGCGGTGCCGGCACCGAGGTGCTGGCGAGCGTGTGCGCGAGGGCTGCCACAAGCTCTGGACGCGACGCGTCCCACCTCAGGTAGCCGCGAGCGCCACCGGCGATCGCGGCGGCGATGCTGCCGGCGTCGTCAGGTGCTCCGAACACGATGACGTTTGCCTGCGGGTTGGCGGAGACGAGCCGACGGGTAGCTTCAACCCCGGTCGGGACGGCGCGCTGGGTTCCCACCAGGACGACGTCGACCGGCTGCCTTGAAAAGCGAGCCAACAACTCGTCACCGTGCGCTACGCAGTCGATGCGGCTAACCCCGGGGACAGCCGACATCACGCGGGTGAGACCCTCCCGCACACTGCGCCGGTCGTCGCAAATAAGGACCGTGGTCACGGGGACTCCTTTCCTGCAGCCGAGTGACGTTCCATCTCCCCTATCGGACGCTCGTGGGCCAACCTTGACACGATCCGGTGCTTAATCCGTCAAGAAGTTCGTCTGAGGGTCTGCATTCGGGGGTTCCCCGGAACGGAGCAGCCCACTCGGCACCCACGGGGAATCAAGAGCGACCTGACGGCTGACGGGATCAGCTCTCCGTAACACGCAGCTCAGAGCCTCCGTCGCCCGGTCGATGGCGACTGCGCCCACCGTGGTGGCATGACCCACCAGGACGAGAGCGCTCGGCCAGATCAACGGATGAAGCCCCATCGTGGCACTGTGATTTAGCTCACACTCGACTAGTTCAACCCCTCTGGTAAGGCCGTCGGGTGTCCCCCACACGACCAACGAGGTACCGAGAACGAGTGCCGACTTGAGCTCGTGCCGGAGGGCCTTTCTGCTCGTCGCTACGCCGTACGCCTCCTCGGCGGGGGCCACCGCGGCGTGCGCCCGACCGGACGCCAGCTCAACCTCTGCGGATACCCAGCCCCGCCGGACCGAACCCCGCCAGGAGCCCGTGGTCCCCACGAGTGCGAGCAAACGGCGGGCTTCGACGAGCCGTCCGGCCCCGAGCGAGTCGGCGGCGAGCCCGAGCAATGCGTCTGTTCGGGCACCGTCCGCGTCGATCCCGTCCGGATCGCCACCACCGGTGGTCCGAACGCGCGCCAGCGCCGCGCCGTCGAGCGGACGGGCGAGGTGGTGGGCGCCGAGCTGGCGGAGGTGCGAGGCGCGGGTGGAGAGGGCCAGCGAGGCGATCACGGGGTCGGGATCCAGGCGCAGCCGGTCGAGCACGGTGGCCGCGGCCGCGTAGTGGCCCTGACCGCCGAGGACGACGGCGGCGAGCCAGCGCAGGCGTGGACTGGCGGCGGAGAGCGCGGACCAGACCTCGCGGCCGGGTGAGTCACCGAACGCGGCCCGGCGCAGCTCCTCTTCCACCAGAGGAGTCTTTCAGGTGACCGCTGCCTCGACGGCGGCCACCGCGGCGGCGAGGTCGTCCACCCGCTCGGCCGGCGCCGTCACCACGCCCCGCCGCCAGCCAGGACCACCCACGAACAACCGCACCTGCTGCCGGGTGCGTGGCAGACCGGCGAGCACGCCCGGATCGGCGTAGCGGGGCAGCTGTGCCCAGAGCAGCACCGCTGAAGGGGCGGTCCGGCGCATCGCCGAGCCCAGCGCGTCCACCGGCAACGCCGCGCCGAGCTGCCGGACGATCACGCCGCGATGCGCGAGCTCGGCCGCCAGCGGATAGAGCGGGAGGTTGTGCCTCTCCTCCGGCATGCACGCCAGCAGCACGGGCCGATGGTTGCGCCCAAGGGTGACGAGTGGTGTCGCACGCACGAACGACGCGAGCACGCACTCGTTCAACAGGTGCTCCACCTCGACGCCGGCACCGGACAGCTGCCACCGGGCGGAGACGGCGGTCAGCACCGGGCGCACGACCTCGTTCCAGGTGGCGATCACGCCGTCGGAGGCCAGCGAGTCGGCGAGCATCCCCTGGACGGCGATGGAGTCCATGGCGACCGCCGCGCGGCCGAGCCCGCGCGCCAAACGAGACGCTCCGGGCATTTTCAGGCCGCGCCCGCCGCCCGACGGTGCAACCGGAATCTCACCGTGCGTCATCGTCGATCTTGAGTCGAGCGCGAAGCGGGCGGCCTCAGCCGACGAGGCGCCACGAAGAAGAGCGCGCTGCATCAGTTCGAGGCGAGC
This sequence comes from Lentzea sp. NPDC051213, assembly GCF_044455585.1. Lineage (NCBI taxonomy): Bacteria > Bacillati > Actinomycetota > Actinomycetes > Pseudonocardiales > Pseudonocardiaceae > Lentzea > Lentzea sp. NPDC051213. The sequence goes on along the minus strand of NZ_JBITEX010000005.1, from coordinate 694,939 downwards.
CACGTCGCGCGGCCCGTACTTGCGGTGCCGGCCGGTGGTGTGGCCGCTCGGACCGAGGCCGTAGCGGCGGTCCCACGTGCGAAGGGTGGCGGGAGCCACGCCGAGTCGCCTGGCCACCGCGGCCACTGAGAGAAGGGGCTCACTCGTGTGACTACCGGCAGATCTCTGCTCCGGCTGTGTCATCACGGGAGCCATGTTCCGTTCACCGGACCGTGGCGGCAACTCCGGGCGGTGAGTGATCGAACACGCGTGCCGTCACCCATCAGTTGATAAGGGTCTTCAGCCTCTTGAACAAGTATTGAAGCGGTTCTACGGTGGATCATCGTTAAGCCGAATGGAGCAGTCGTCACGGAGGCGGTCTCGATGGCGGACACCCGAAGGCTCCCCGGTCCCAACGCAGATCTGTGGGACTGGCAGATGCGCGGTTCGTGCCGGGGTATGGACAGCGCGTTCTTCTTCCACCCCGACGGCGAACGGGGTCCGGCGAGATCCCGCCGGGAGGCCCGTGCCAAGGCAGTCTGCCTCGCCTGCCCGGTGCTGGAGTTGTGCCGCAAACACGCGCTGGCAGTGCAGGAACCGTACGGAATCTGGGGCGGGCTCTCGGAATCGGAGCGCGACCACATCATCAAGTCACGCAAGCGTCAGCTGGCAATCGTCTAGCCGAAAAGAAGAACGGGCGGCACCTCGGAGGTGCCGCCCGTCTTCGTTCGAGTCCGAGAACTCAGTGGCCGTGGCCGTGCCCGTGGCCGTGACCCGCTGCGGCGGGCTCCACCACCTTCTTCTCCACGACGGCGCTCTCGGTGGTGAGCACCATGCGGGCGATCGAGGCGGCGTTCGCGACAGCGGAACGCGTGACCTTGACCGGGTCGATGATGCCCTGCTCCAGCAGGTCGCCGAACTCGAGCTTGGCGGCGTTGATGCCGAAGCCCCAGTCTCCCTCGCGGACCTTGTTCACCACGACGGCGCCCTCGAGGCCGGCGTTCGCGGCGATCCAGAACAGCGGCGAGGACAGGGCCTTCGCGACGAGCGCGACACCCGTGGCCTCGTCACCGGACAGGCCCAGGCCGCCGTCCAGCACCTTGGCGGCGTGGACGAGCGCGGAACCACCGCCGGGCACGATGCCCTCCTCGACCGCGGCCTTGGTAGCGGCGACCGCGTCCTCGATGCGGTGCTTGCGCTCCTTGAGCTCGGTCTCGGTGGCGGCGCCGACCTTGATCACGGCGATGCCGCCGGAGAGCTTCGCGAGGCGCTCCTGGAGCTTCTCGCGGTCCCAGTCGGAGTCCGTGGCCTCGATCTCGCGGCGCAGCTGCTCCGCGCGGCCGGCGATGTCGGCCTTGGCGCCGCCGCCGTCCACGATCGTGGTGTCGTCCTTGGTCACGACGACGCGGCGGGCGGAGCCCAGCTGCTCGAGCGTGGTCTCGGCGAGCTTCAGGCCGATCTCCGCGGAGATCACCTCGCCGCCGGTGACGACCGCGAGGTCGTCCAGGAACGCCTTGCGGCGGTCACCGAAGAACGGCGCCTTCACGGCGACGACCTTCAGGGTCTTGCGCACGGCGTTGACCACCAGCGTGGACAGGGCCTCGCCCTCGACGTCCTCGGCGATGATCAGCAGCGGCTTGCCGGACTCCGCGACCTTCTCGAGGATCGGGAGCACGTCGGCCAGCGCCGAGATCTTCTCGCGGTGCAGCAGGATGCGGACGTCTTCGTAGACGGCCTCCTGCGCCTCGAGGTCGGTCGAGAAGTGCGTCGACACGTAACCCTTGTCGAACTGCACGCCCTCGGTGATGACGAGCTCGGTCGCGAGCGTCGAGGACTCCTCGACGGTGATCACGCCGTCCTCGCCGACCCGCTCGATGGCCTCGCCGAGCAGCTGGCCGATCGACTCGTCACGGGACGAGACGGTGCCGACCTGGGCGATGTTGTCGCGGCCCTTGACCGGGGTGGCCTTCGCCTTGAGCGCGTCCACGACGGCGTCGGCGGCGGCCTGGATGCCACGGCCGAGCGCGGTCGGGTTCGCACCCGCGGCGATGTTGCGCAGGCCTTCCTTGACCAGCGCCTGCGCCAGCACGGTGGCGGTGGTGGTGCCGTCACCCGCGACGTCGTTGGTCTTGGTGGCGACCGACTTGGCGAGCTGCGCGCCGAGGTTCTCGAACGGGTCGTCCAGCTCGATCTCGCGAGCGATGGTCACACCGTCGTTGGTGACCGTCGGGCCACCGAACTTCTTGTCGAGGACGACGTGGCGCCCGCGCGGCCCAAGGGTGACCTTGACCGTGTCCGCGAGCTTGTTCACGCCGCGCTCGAGAGCCCGACGAGCGTCCTCGTCGAAGCTGATCTGCTTGGGCATTTAACTCAAAGCCTCTCTGGGTAGCGAAACGCCCCGGTAGCCCCGGGATGGGGCGCCGGGGCGTCAGGCATGTCAGCCGGTCGTCTTAGTTGACGACGGCCAGCACGTCGCGAGCGGAGAGGATGAGGTACTCCTCGCCGTTGTACTTGACCTCGGTGCCGCCGTACTTCGAGTAGATGACGACGTCGCCGACAGCAACGTCGACCGGGACGCGGTTGCCCTTGTCGTCGATGCGGCCGGGGCCGACCGCGAGGACCTTGCCCTCCTGGGGCTTCTCCTTCGCGGTGTCCGGGATCACGAGGCCGGAGGCAGTGGTCGTCTCAGCTTCGGAAGCCTGGACGACGATCTTGTCCTCGAGCGGCTTGATGTTCACGCTCACCGGGATGACCTCCACGGGTCGTTGGCAGGTTTCGTTTGGAACGGCTCCTGCCACCCCGCCGTCGCGGGGGTCGGGGCGGTGCTGGTGCCGTGCACTTGGCACTCTACCCACGAGAGTGCCAACGCTTCAACGAGGCCCCCGAACCGATCACCGGGTGGGAGCCGTATTCAGGGCATGTCCACCTTGACCCGCCGCACGCTGCTGCTCGCCGGCGTGGCGGGAGTCACAGCCTTCTCGGCCGCCGCATCCGCCCGGCCGGCCGACCCTTTCACACTCGGTGTGGCCTCGGGCGACCCGGCACCCGACGGGGTGGTGTTGTGGACCCGACTGGCCCGCGAACCGCTCGCCGAGGACGGGATGGGCGGCATGCCGGCCCGCTCGATCGAGGTGTTGTGGCAGGTCGCCCACGATGACCGCTTCACCCGCGTGGTCCAGGACGGCTCGACCTGGGCTCGACCGGAGGAGGGCCACAGCGTCCACCTGGAGCTCTTCGGGCTCGAACCCGGCCGCGAGTACTTCTACCGCTTCAAGGCGCTCGGTCACCTGTCGCGGACCGGCCGCACCCGCACCGCGCCCATCCAGTCCGCGCTGCACGTGCCGTTGACGATGGCCTTCGCGTCGTGTGCGCAGTGGGAGCACGGCTACTTCACGGCGTATCGCCGGCTGGCCGAGGACCAGCCCGACCTGGTGCTGCACCTCGGCGACTACACCTACGAGTACGAGAGCGGCATCCACGTCGCGCCGCAGGGCAACGTCCGCCGCGTCGCCGGGCCGACCACCACGACGCTCGCGCACTACCGGCAGCGGCAGGCCCAGTACAAGACCGACCCCGACCTGCAGGAGGCGCACGCCGTCGCGCCGTGGTCGGTGGTCTGGGACGACCACGAGATCGACAACAACTGGGCGGGGCTGCTGCCCGACAAGCCGCAGCCGAACTTCCTCGCGCGCCGGGCCGCCGCGATCCAGGCCTACTACGAGAACATGCCGATCCGCAGGTCACCGAGGCTGTACCGGCGGATCAGGTGGGGCTCGCTGGCGACGTTCCACATGCTCGACACCCGCCAGTACCGGACGGACCAGGCCTGCGGGGACGGGTTGCAGCTCTGCCCGGAACGGCTCGCTCCCGAACGGACGATGCTCGGCGCCGCGCAGGAGGACTGGCTGTTCAACGGGTTCCGCGGGTCGTCGGCGCGCTGGGACGTGCTGGGGCAGCAGGTGTTCTTCTCGCAGTACGACTACATCCCCGGCGACGTGGACAAGTTCCTCCTGGACGCGTGGGACGGGTACGTCGCCGATCGCGACCGGGTGGTGGCGGCCTTCGCGGATGTGCGCAATCCGATCGTGGTGACCGGTGACGTGCACGCGGCGTGGGGTGCGGAGGTCAAGCAGCGGTGGGACGACCCGTCGTCGAAAACGCTCGCGACGGAACTGGTGACGACGTCGATCACGGCCGGTGGCGACGGCTCCGAGGAGTACGCCGAGACGCCGTTGTGGCTGCGCGAGAACCCGCACGTGAAGTACTTCAACAACCGCCGCGGCTACACGTTGACCAGATTCACGCCCGATGAGCTGCGCACGGACTTCCGCGGGCTGGACTACGTGACCCGGCCTGGCTCGCCCGTCCGCACCAAGGGGTCGTTCGCGGTGGAGGACCGCGTTCCAGGGCTCCACAGGCTTTAGGCAAGCGTTTACCTGATAGCCACCCTGGTGGGTGAGGGTCTCACCATGACTCGAGTGACGCGACGCGCACTCCTCATCGGGGGACTTGCGCTCACCACCGTCGGCGCGGGGTCGGCAAAGCTCATCGACCCGTTCACTCTCGGCGTCGCATCCGGCGACCCGACCTACGACGGCGTCGTCCTGTGGACGCGCCTGGCACCCACCCCTCTCGCGGAGGACGGCATGGGCGGCATGCCGTCCCGCGTCGTCGAGGTGAAGTGGGAGATCGCACTGGACGAGCGGTTCCGGCTCGTCGTCCGGCGCGGCAAGGCCTACGCACGGCCTGAAGAAGGCCACAGCGTCCACGTGGACGTGCGTGGGCTCCTGCCCGGCCGCGAGTACTTCTACCGCTTCTCTGCGGAGGGGCATCTCTCTCGTACCGGCCGCACGCGCACCGCCTTGGCGCCGTGGGCGCTGGGCAGCGGGCTCACGACGGCGTTCGCCTCGTGCTCGCAGTTCGAGCACGGCTACTTCACCGCCTACCGCAGGCTGGCGGAGGACCAGCCCGACCTGGTGCTGCACCTCGGTGACTACCAGTACGAGTACACCAAGGGCGCGTACGTGGCACCGGGCGGCAACCCGCGTGACCACGAGGGACCGGAGACCGAGACGCTGGCCAACTACCGGCAGCGGCACGCGCAGTACAAGACCGACCTCGACCTGCAGGAGGCGCACGCCGTCGCGCCGTGGTCGGTCGTCTGGGACGACCACGAGATCGACAACAACTGGGCGGACGAGGTCTACGAGAAGCCGAACATCCCGCAGCCGAACTTCCTGGCCCGGCGGGCGGCGGCGTTCCAGGCCTACCACGAGAACATGCCGATCAGGAACAAGCCCAACGGCATCGACCTGCAGCTCTACCGGCGGATCCAGTGGGGTGGGCTGGCGAACTTCCACATGCTCGACACCCGCCAGTACCGCGACGACCAGGCGTGCGGTGACGGGCTGAAGGCGTGTCCGGAGCGGCTCAATCCGACCCGGACGATCACCGGGGCGCAGCAGGAGAAGTGGCTGCTCGACGGACTACGGCGCTCGCACGCGCGTTGGGATGTCTTGGGCCAGCAGGTGTTCTTCTCGCAGCTGGACTTCACGCCCGGTGGCGGTGAGACCAACAACATGGACGCGTGGGACGGCTACGCCGCGAACCGCGACCGTGTGGCCGCCGGGTTCTGCCACACGCGCAACACCGTCGTTCTAACCGGTGACGTGCACACGGCGTGGGCGGCCGAGGTGAAGGAACGCTGGAACGACCCGACTTCTCGCACGGTCGCGACCGAACTGGTGTCGACGTCGATCACGTCCGGCGGTGACGGCTCGGAGACCCGTCCCGAGACGCCGGCGTTGCTCGCGGAGAACCCGCACGTGAAGTACTTCAACAACCGCCGCGGGTACGTGCGCACTCGCTTTACCGCACGTGAAGTGCGGGCGGACTTCCGCGGCCTGGACTACGTGTCGAAGCCCGGAGCTCCGGTGACCACGAAGGCTTCCTTCGTGATCGAGGACCGGGACCCCGGGCTCAACCGCGTTTAGTGGATCTGGACCGTGCTGACCGGAAGGCCCGGCTTGGTCGACAGGTCCATCGGGGACGGCTTGGCGCCCGCCGCGACGAGGTGGGCGCCGAGCGCCGCGATCATCGCGCCGTTGTCGGTGCACAGCCGAGGCCTCGGCACGCGCAGTTCGATGCCCGCCTCGGCACAGCGCTCGGCCGCCAGGCCGCTCAGCCGCGAGTTCGCCGCGACACCACCGGAGATGACCAGCGTGTCGACCTTCAGGTCCTTCGCGGCACGGATCGCCTTGGCGGTCAGCACGTCCGCGACGGCCTCCTGGAACGACGCGGCGACGTCCGCGAGCGGGATCTCCTCGCCAGCTCGCTCGGCGCGCTCGACCCAGCGGGCGACGGAGGTCTTCAAGCCGGAGAACGAGAAGTCGTACTTCGCGTCGCGCGGGCCGGTGAGGCCGCGCGGGAACGCGATCGCGCATCCGTTGCCCTGCTTGGCGAGCTTGTCGATGGGCGGGCCACCGGGGTAGGGCAGGTCGAGCAGCCTCGCGACCTTGTCGTACGCCTCACCGGCCGCGTCGTCCACAGTGGACCCGATCTCGGTGATCGAGTTCGCCAGACCGCCCTCGACGAGCAGCAGCTGCGAGTGGCCGCCGGAGACCAGCAGCGCGAGGCAGCGCTGCGGCAACGGGCCGTGCTGCAACGTGTCCGCGGCGACGTGGCCGGCCAGGTGGTTCACGCCGTACAGCGGCTTGCCGAGCGCGGCGGCGTACGCCTTCGCGGCGGCCACACCGACCAGCAGCGCGCCCGCGAGGCCGGGGCCCGCGGTGACGGCGATGGAGTGGATCTGGGAGAGCTCGACCCCCGACGCGTCCAGCGCGCGGCGCATCGTGGGGACCAGCGCCTCGAGGTGGGCGCGCGAGGCGACCTCCGGCACGACACCGCCGAAGCGGGCGTGCTCCTCGACGCTGGAGGCGACCTCGTCGGCGAGCAGTTCGAGCGCGCCGTCCGGACCGAGCCGGACGATGCCGAAGCCCGTCTCGTCGCACGAGCTCTCGATGCCCAAAATCAAGCGATCAGACACTTTGAGCAGGCCTTCCCATCGTGTACGCGTCGGCACCCGACGGCTGGTAGTAGCGGCGGCGCAGGCCGAGGTGTTCGAAGCCGTGCGCCAGGTACATGGCGATCGCGGGCTCGTTGTCCGTGCGGACCTCGAGGTAGACCGGCACGCCGAGCTCGTCGACGCGGGTCAGCAGGTTTCTGAGGAGCATCTTGCCGACGCCCCTGCCCTGCCAGTGCCGCACCACGGCGATCGTGTGGACGCTCGCCTCGTGCTGGCTCGCGGCGAGCCCGCCGTAGCCGATGAGCTCGTTGTCGCTGTACGCGCCCATGTAGTAGTTGCCGTGGTCGAGCTCGCTGTGGAACGCGTTCTCGCTCCACGGGTCGTCGTTCGGGAACAACGCCAGCTCGATCTCGTGGCACTTGGGCACGTCGGCGTGCTGCAGAGGCGCGAGCGTGACGGTGCCGATGGTCATGCCCTGGTCACCCGCTTGCGCCCGACCGGCTCGACGGCGTCCGGCCGGCGCAGGTAGAGCGGGGTGAGCGCGGCCGGGCGGGCCTTGGCGAGCACCTCGGCGGCCGCGGCGGCGACCAGGCCCTCCGGGCTCGGGTGCTTCGCCCCGAGCAGCTCCAGGCCGAGGATCTCCTGGTAGATCTCCGCGCCCTCACCGGTGGCGTGACGCACGCCCAGGCCAGGCAGCTTCTCGGCGAGGTCCTGCGGCCGTTCGACGTGCGGGCCGTCGGTGCGGCGACCAGCGGCGTCGTACGCGGCCCAGTAGACCTCTTTGCGCCGGGCATCGGTGGCGACGAGCAACGGGTGGCCGCTGGCCGCGTCCTTCGCGATCGCGTCGGTGGTGGCAACCGGGTAGACCGGGCGGTTGAGCGCCTGGCCCAGGGCGGCGGCCGTCGCGAGGCCGACCCTCAGGCCCGTGAAGGGCCCCGGACCTGCGCCTACGACGATGGCGTCGAGGTCGGCGAACGTGTGGCCGGCCTCGGCGAGCGCGTCGCTGATGTGCGGGGTGAGCAGCTCGCCGTGCGCCTTGGCGTTGAGCGTCACCCGCTTCGCGAGCAGGCGCGGCGGGGAGTCAGGCGCGAGTTCGACCACACCGGCGGTGACTGCGGGGGTGGCCGTGTCGACGGCGAGCACTAGCACGATTGTCCAGAGTAGTACGTGTGTCAGACCACACTTCCGATGCGTCCTCAAGGCAGTCAGACCACGCTGGATCCATGTTCGCTGAACCGAGTGACCGCGAGGCGTTGCGCTTCGGTGAGAAGTCCCTGACCTACGCCGAGCTGCACCAGGCCGCGGGCACTCTGGCGGACCGGCTGCGCGGGCACACGCGGGTCGCCGTCTGGGCGACCTCGACGCCGGAGACCTGCGTCGCGGTGGTCGCCGGGCTGCTCGCGGGCGTGGCGATCGTCCCGCTGAACCCCAAGCTCGGCGAGCGCGAACTCGAGCACATCCTCTCCGACAGCCGGCCTGACCACGTGCTGCGAGACGAACCGATCGTGTTCGGCGACCCCGGAACGTTCGACGAGCCCGGCCCCGAGACGCCCGCGCTGGTCATCTACACCTCCGGCACGACCGGGCCACCGAAGGGCGTGGTGCTGCCCCGCCGCTCGCTGACCTCGAACATCGACGCGCTCGCGAAGGCGTGGCAGTGGACCGGCGACGACGTGCTGGTGCACGGGCTGCCGCTGTTCCACGTGCACGGCCTGGGCATCGGCATCCTCGGCGCGCTGCGGCTGGGCGGCTCGGTGCGGCACGTGAAGTTCTCGCCCGAGGCCATCGGCCACGAGCTGGCGACCGGCGCCACGATGATGTTCGGCGTTCCGACCATGTACCACCGGATCGCCGAGGCGGTCGAGAACGACAGCGCTCTCGCCGACCGGTTCCGCACCGCACGTCTGCTGGTCTCGGGCTCCGCGGCGTTGCCGGCGAGCGACCACGAGCGGATCGCCAAGGCGACCGGGCAGGGCATCGTCGAGCGGTACGGGATGAGCGAGACGCTGATGAACGTCAGCGTGCGGTTCGACGGCGACCGCAGGCCGGGCGCGGTCGGGCTGCCCGTGGAGGGCGTCGACGTGCGGGTGGTCGACGAGCAGGGCGGTGATGTCGGCGTCGGCGCCATCGGCGAGATCGAGGTGCGCGGGCCGAACCTGTTCCTGGAGTACCTGAACCGGCCGGACGCGACCGAGGCGGCGTTGCGGGACGGGTGGTTCAGGACCGGCGACATGGCCGTGCGCGACCCCGACGGGTACATCCGCATCGTCGGGCGGCGGGCCACGGACCTGATCAAGAGCGGTGGCTACAAGATCGGCGCCGGCGAGATCGAGAACGCCCTGCTGGAGCATCCGTCGGTGGCCGAGGTGGCGGTGACGGGAGAACCGGACGACGACCTGGGCGAGCGGATCGTGGCCTGGGTGGTTCCAGCGGGCGAAGCGCCGGAACCAGCAGAACTCAGTGACCACGTGGCGAAGTTGCTCTCACCGCACAAGAGGCCACGAGTGGTGCGCTACCTGGAGGCCCTGCCGCGCAACGAGATGGGCAAGGTGCTCAAGCGCGAACTGGCCTAAGAGGACAGTCACGGGGATGGTCGACGCGCTCGTCCGGCCATCCCCGTGACGTCCGTCGATCAGCCAGCCGAGTTGCCGTTGCAGGCGACGTAGGACGGCGCGTGGTCGACCGTGAAGATCTCCAGCGGGCCGTTCCACTGCCACGGCAGCAGACAGGCGTTGTTGGCGATGCTGATGTCGGCATCGCCGCCGGCCTCGTTGTCGTTGCACGCGGCGTAGCCGGGCGCGTGGCCCTCGTGCAGCAGCGAGAACGGGCCGTTCCACTGCCACGGCGCGGCGCAGAGGTTGTCGGCAACGCTGATGCCACCGGAACGACCGTGGTCGTGGTCACCGGCAGAGGCGGGAGCCGCGGCAGCCAGCATGGCGCCACCAATGACAGCAGTCGCGAGAAGCGTCTTCTTGATCATGCGGATGTCATCGGCCGGTCACGCTCTGTCCTTAATGGACATCACCTGATGCGTTAGACAACGTCACACAGGCAGGTTACGCACGCCCCACTCGCCGTGCGGGATCAATTGAGCTGTGCGAACGTCGTCGATTCCGCGCTCCAGCCGGATGAGCAGATGATCTTCGTTCAGGCGTTCCGCGACGCCCTCGCCCCATTCGACGGCAACCACGGCATCGACGAGATCCGTGTCCAAATCAAGATCGTCTAGCTCGTCCAGGTGACCCCCGAGCCGGTACGCGTCGACGTGCACCAGGGAGACGCCCCGGCCACCCTCCGCTGGCTCGTGGACGCGCGCGATGACGAACGTCGGCGAGGACACCCTGCCCTGCACGCCGAGGCCGCGGGCGAGCCCGCGCACGAGGGCGGTCTTGCCGGCGCCCAACGGTCCCGCGAGCAGCAGCAGGTCACCCGCCTGCACGACTTCACCCAGCTTGCGGCCGAACTCCTCGGTGTCCTCCACCAGGGGCAGTTCGACGGTCTTCACGCTCGGCGCCACCACTTCTTCCGACTCTCTCCGCGATCGGCCGCGCACCGTTCGATGAGCGCGACCAGGTGGTCGTTGACGAGATCAGCCTGCTCCATCATCACCATGTGCCCGGCACCGGGGGCCCGCACGAGGGTGGCGTGCGGCATCTCCTCGGCCATCCGCTCGGCGTGCGAGAACGGCGTGAGTTTGTCCGCGTCACCGCTCAGGATCAGCACGTCGCAGTGCCGCAACCCGGCGAGCGCCTTGTAGCGGTCGTGCGTGCCCAGGGTCTCCAGGAACTCGGTGAGCACCTTCACCGTCGTCCCGTTGATCATCTTCTCCATCAGGTCCACCAGGGACGGTGCCACCTTGCGGTCGCCGAACGCCAACGCGCGGATACCGCTCCAGGTAAGGGTTTTGGTGCCCTTGCGGACCCATTCGACGAGCCCCGGCTGGATGCCGGCGAGGCGGCCGATGCCGAGCGTCACCGGGTTGTACCGCGACAGCACGGACTTCGGCAGTCCCGCGCCACCCACGGCACCGGCGGCCGTGCCGATCAACGCGACGCCGCGCACCCGGTCCGCGAAGAGCTCCGGCCGCTGCTCGGCCAGCGCCATGATCGTCATACCGCCCATGGAGTGGCCCACGAGCACCAGCGGCCCGTCCGGCACGACCGAGCGAATCACCGCGTCGAGGTCGTGCGCGAGCTGTTCGATCGTGCTGCCTTCCGGCGTCGACATCCCGGATCGGCCGTGGCCGCGCTGGTCGTAGAGCACCTGGTGCACGCGCGGGTCGATCAGTTCCTCGATGTCGCGGCGCTGGAAGTGCCAGCAGCGGCGGTCGAGCGCGAACCCGTGCACCAGCACCACGGTGATGTCGGGCTCGCCACCGTCGCCGGGGTCGACCTCCTCGACGGAGATCGGCACGCCGTCGTCCGCGGCCACGGTCGACTCCCGATCGGGCCGCAGCTGGCCTAACGGCTCATCCGCGAGGCTGTCGGTGGCGTGCTTGCGCTCGTGCGACACCTTCGCGGTCTGCGCCACCGCAGCACCCGCGACGGCCGCACCCAGCGCACCACCGACCCACCCGACGACCTTCCACACCGGCTTCATGTGAAGATCCTCCGCACCCGCGGCCGGTACATCCCGCAGACGATCTCGTAGTCGATCGTCCCGGTCAGCTCCGCCCACTCCGTCGCCGTCGGTTCCCCCCGGCGCCCGTCGCCGAACAGGACAACTTCCGCACCCTCGCGGACCTCGTCGTTCCCGCAGTCCACGACGATCTGGTCCATGCAGACACGCCCGACCACCGGGCGGCGCTTCCCGTTCAGAAGCACCTCCATCCGGCCGGAGAGCGCTCTCGGGACACCGTCCGCATAGCCGGCCGGCACCAGTGCCAGCGTCGTGTCTTCCCCCGCGGTCCATGTCATCCCGTAGGAGACCGATTCGCCGGCGGGGATACGTTTCGTGAGCGCCACGTGCGACCGGAAGCTCATCACCGGGCGCAGGTCGTGGTCCGTCTGCACCGGGTTCAGCCCGTACATCGCGATGCCGGGCCGCACGATGTCGAAGTGCAGGTCGGGCCTGGTCAGCAGGGCCGCCGAATTGGCGAGGTGGCGCTTGGGTGCAAGGCCGTGCGACCGCGCCACGTCGTACGCGTCGTCGAACCGCTTGGCCTGCAGATCCACCGACGGGTGCCCGATTTCGTCAGCGCACGCGAGGTGCGACCAGACGGCCACCACCTCGTGCTTCTTCGCGGCCTCGACCAGTTCCGGCCAGTCGTGCGGCTGGCAGCCGTTGCGGCTCAGGCCGGTGTCGATCTTCAGGTGGAGTCGCGGGCGGGCGTCGGCCTCCTCGGCGGCCTCCTCGACCCTGCGCAGGTCGGAGAGCGACGACACGGACAGGTCGACGTCGGCCGCGATACCGGCGGCGAGGTCCTCGTCCGGTGCGTCGAGCCACGCCAGGATCGGTGCCCTGATGCCCGCGGCTCTGAGCGCGAGGGCTTCCTGGGTGGAGCAGGAACCGAGCCAGGTCGCACCGGCTTCCAGGGCTGCTCGCGCCACCTCGACCGCGCCGTGGCCGTAGCCGTCCGCCTTGACGACGGCCATCGTCTCCGCGCCAGGGGCAAGACCTGCCAGCAGCGCCACGTTGTGCCGCAGCGCTGCGAGGTCGACAACCACTTCTGAACGGGCCATAACCTGTTCATCGTGCCATGAGTTCGCAGCTCACCAGGTGTGAGCGAGCGCTCAAAGACTTCTGATCGCGTCCGGGATCGCGTTCATCAACCCAGATGCGGGCACGGGAGCACCGCCGGCGCCGAGTTCGGCGGCCAGAACGTGCACGTACGCCGCGTATCCGGCCGCCAGGAACGGGTCCACGCCGGCAGCCAGCAGTGCGCCGATGATGCCGGACAGCACATCACCGGACCCGGCCGTCGCAGGCCAGGACGACGTCGCCGAGTTGACCAGCGCCCGTCCATCAGGCGCCGCCACCACGGTCCGGTGCCCCTTCAGCAACACCACGGCGTTGAAGCGCTGAGCGGCCTTCCTGGCCGCCGCGACGCGGTCCGCGCCCACCGGTCCGGCCAACCGCTCGAACTCCCTGTCGTGCGGCGTGAGGACCAGCGAAGCGTCAGGATCGCGGGCGTCCCACAGCGACGGGTTCGACGCGAGCAACGTGATGGCATCAGCGTCCGCGATGACCGGCACCCCGGCGTCGAGCACGAACCTCAGCACCTCTCGTGACGACGGACCGGTGCCCATGCCGGGTCCGGCGACCCAGGCCTGCACCCGTCCCGCGTCACCGATCGAACCGGTGCAGACGGCCTCCGGCCAGCGTGCCCGGATCGCGTCGGCGGCCGGTCCGGCGTACCGGACCATCCCGGACGTCGCGAGCACCGCGGCACCGGTGGACAGCACTGCGGCGCCTGGATAAGTGGTGCTCCCGGCGGCCACCCCCGTGACGCCCTGGGTGTACTTGTCGTCGTTCGGTCCCGGCACCGGCCAGGCGATGTCCGATCGGTCGAGCAGGACGAAGTCGGGGTCGGCAGGCCGCAGCCCGATGTCGACGAGGTGCACGAAACCGCAGTCCGCCAGCGCGTGCACCGGCTTCAGACAGCCGAACGTGACGGTGGTGTGCGCGCGAACGTGCGGGCCGGAGATCTCACCGGTGTCCGGGTCGATGCCGCTGGGCAGATCCACGGCGAGGATCGGCGCCCGCACGGTCTCGACGAGCGCGGCGGCGTTGGGGCGCAACGGTCCCCGCGCGGACAGCCCGACTATCCCGTCGATCACCAGGTCGGGGCTGCCGACCTCGTCGACGATCCGGCCACCGGCGCGCCGGAAAGCCCGCAGCCCTTCGACATGCGCCTTCTCGGGCGACAGCAGGACCGCGGACACCGCGACCCCGCGGCGGCGCAGGAAATAACCGGCCCACAGGGCGTCCCCGCCGTTGTTGCCGGCACCGGCCAGCAACGTGACCCGGCGACGTCCCTGCAGAAGCCTGAGGGCGTGGGTGGCCACACCGAACGCGGCCTTGCGCATCAACGAGCCCGGCGGGACCACCGCCATGAGCTCTTCTTCAGCGGCCTTGACGCGTTCGGTGTGCCAGACGCCTCTCACTCACTCGACGGTAACGGACTTCGCCAGGTTGCGAGGCTTGTCCACGTCGTAGCCGCGGCTCTTCGCGATCTCGGCCGCGAGCACCTGCAGCGGCACCGTCGAGATGAGCGGCTGCAACAGGGTCGGGACGGCCGGGATCTCGATCAGGTGGTCGGCGAACGGGCGCACGGTCTCGTCGCCCTCCTCGGCGATCACGATCGTGCGGGCACCACGGGCCTGGATCTCGCTGATGTTCGACACCAGCTTCGAGTGCAGGACGGCGCGGCCCTTCGGCGACGGCATGACGACGACGACCGGCAGGCCCTCCTCGATCAGCGCGATCGGGCCGTGCTTGAGCTCGCCGGCCGCGAAGCCCTCGGCGTGCATGTAGGCGAGCTCCTTGAGCTTGAGCGCGCCTTCCAGGGCCACCGGGTAGCCGACGTGGCGGCCCAGGAACAGCACGGCCTTCGAGTCCGCCAGCTCACGACCGAGCGCGCGGACCTGCTCGACGGTGCCGAGCACCCGCTGCACGGCGTCGGGCATGGCCTCGAGCTCGTGGAACTCGCGGGCGACCTCGTCCGGGTACTTGGTACCGCGAGCCTGCGCCAGGGCCAGGCCCACGAGGTAGTTCGCGGCGATCTGGGCGAGGAACGCCTTCGTCGACGCGACACCGATCTCCGGACCGGCGTGCGTGTAGAGCACGGCGTCGGACTCACGCGGGATCTGCGCGCCGTTGGTGTTGCACACAGCCAGAACGCGGGCCTTCTGCGCACGGGCGTGGCGCACGGCCTCCAGCGTGTCCGCGGTCTCGCCGGACTGCGACACGGCGACGACGAGCGTGTCGCGGTCCAGCACCGGGTCGCGGTAGCGGAACTCGGACGCGAGCTCCACCTCGACGGGCAGGCGCGTCCAGTGCTCGATCGCGTACTTCGCGACCAGGCCGGAGTGGTAGGCGGAACCGCAGGCGACGACGAAGACCTTGTCGACGTCACGCAGGTCCTGGTCGGAGAGGCGCTGCTCGTCGAGGACGATGCGGCCGTTCGCGAAGTGGCCGCGCAGCGTGTTCGCCAGCGCCTCCGGCTGCTCCTCGATCTCCTTGAGCATGAAGTACTCGTGGCCGCCCTTCTCGGCGGCGCTGAGGTCCCAGTTGACCGTGAACGGCTTGGCGTCGGCGGGCTCGCCGTCGAAGTCGGTGACCTCGTAGCCATCGCGGGTGATCACGACCATCTGGTCCTGACCCAGTTCGACGGCCTGCTTGGTGTGCGCGATGAACGCGGAGACGTCGCTCGCCACGAAGTGCTCGCCGTCGCCGACACCCACGACCAGCGGGGAGTTGCGGCGGGCGGCGACGACCTGGTCCGGCTCGTCGGCGTGCGTGAACACGAGGGTGAACGCGCCTTCCAGGCGGCGCACGACCTTGCGCACGCTGGCAGGCAGGTCGCCCTTCGTGTCGCCCTCGCCGTACGCGAACGCCACGAGGTGCGCGACCGTCTCGGTGTCGGTGTCGGACGCCATCTCGACGCCGAGACCCTCGAGCTCGGCGCGCAACGCCAGGAAGTTCTCGATGATTCCGTTGTGCACCACGGCGACGCGGTTCGTCGCGTCGCGGTGCGGGTGGGAGTTGCGGTCGATCGGCGCACCGTGTGTCGCCCACCGCGTGTGTCCCATGCCAACGGTGCCCACGAAGTTGTCGCGGCCCACCTCGTCGAGCCTGGTCTCCAGGTTCTGGAGCCGGCCAGCCTTGCGCTCCACGGCCAGACCCTCACCGGCGACGACGGCGACACCCGCCGAGTCGTAACCCCGGTATTCGAGCCGCCTCAGCCCGTCCAGCACGACGTCGAGCGCCGACCGATGGCCCACGTATCCCACGATTCCGCACACGGAAGACAGACTAGCTAGACCACGCCGCTAACCCTAATGAGTGAGGGCACCCCATTTCCGCAGGTCAAAAGCCCATGTGGTGTAGACCAATCTCGGGTGTGGTGCGGATGACAGGATCGACTACGGTTCACCACATGGCTCGCCGCGTGATCACGCTGACCGCGAAACAGGCACTCGAGCAGCTCAGCAGGCCCGGCCCGCATCCGGTGCTGCGCGGCGACCTCGCGCTCGTCGGCCTGCCGGGCGCGATCTTCACGCCGCAGTCCGGTCTGGGCCTGCCCGCCGTCGCGTTCGGCCACGGCTGGATGCAGCCCGTTCGCCGCTACCACGGGCTTTTGCGGCACCTGGCGTCGTGGGGAGTGGTGGCCGCGGCACCGGCCGTGGAGCGTGGACCGCTGCTCTCGGCGCGGGTGCTGGCGGCGAACCTGCTGACCACATTGGACATCTGCACCGGCGTGCGACTGGGCTCCGGGGAGATCAGTGTCGACCCGGCCCGGCTCGCGTTGGCAGGGCACTCGATGGGCGGTGGCGCGGCCGTGCTGGCGGCCTCGGAAGCCGACCGGGTCCGGGCTGTTGTGACGTTGGCCGCAACCGAGACGCGGCCGTCCGCGCTGGACGCCGCCCGCGACGTCCGTGCGCCGGGGTTGCACCTGGCAGCCGGTGAGGACCGGATCGCGCCACCCGTCGGGCACTCCGAGGCGATCGCCCAGGCCTGGGGTGGTCCGGTGCAGCTGCGCCTGCTGCCCAAGGCGTCGCACCTCGGGTTCACCGAGGGGCGGCACTGGAGCGAGCTCATGCTGGACGGCCACGCGGAACGCGGTTCGCACAAGATCGGCCGGGCGTTCGTGACCGCGTTCCTGCTGCGGGTGCTGACCGGTGAGCGCATGTACGACGAGCTGCTGGACAGCGACCTGAAGAGCGCGAACCTCGTCTTCCAGCGGGACGCCCTGCGCCGGCGTCCCGCCTGAAAACCGCTCAGCTGAGCCAGGTCTGGCCGCTCAGGTCGTCATCGTCGTCCACCGGCGCCGCACGGCGATGGCGGACAGGAGGCGGCGGCGCGACCGGAGGCGGCGGCGCGACCGGAGGCGGCGGCGCGACCGGAGGCGGTGGCGGAGGAAGCGGAGGCGCGGACGCCGGTGCGGGCTGGTAGCCACCGTCGTCGTCCTCCGGCCCGAAGGCCATCTCTCCGGCGCCGCGGTCGGGACGCTCCCACTGCGGCTTGCGCTGCTGCGGCTCGCCCTGCTTGCCGACCTTCTCCGCGCTCTCCTTGGCCGCGGCGACGTCGCGCTCGTGCTTTTCCTCGCGTGCCTTGATGTCCGCGGCGACCCGGTCCTGATCGGCTTTGAGCTCCGCCGCGACCTCGGCGGTGGCACGCCGGGTCTGGGCGAGGTTGTCGTCGAACATCGCCTGGATGCGCGGGTCCACTTCCCCGATCATCGCCATGGGTTGGCGGCCTCTCCTCGCTCGTCACCCAGCACGGTCTGCATGCCGCTCAACGGGTTGTTGTTGCTGTCCTCGTCGAACAGCGTGCCCGTCGTGCGCCACTGGCTGGCACCGCGTTCGGTGTCGCCGCCCTGCTGGCCACCTGCTCCGGCGCCGGCACCCATACCGCCCATCATGCCGCCACCCATCATGCCGCCGGGTGCCGCGCCGCCCTGGGCCTGGCCCTGGCCGGCTTCCTGCATGGACGGCAGGCTCGCCGACCCCGGCTGACCGGCTTCGGAGGCGTTGGTGTTGAACGAGCCGCCGCTGCCGTCGGAGTTCGGGGCGCTCCAGACGCTCTCCGAGGGCGAGCTGCCGAGCACGGACTCGCTGCTGCTGGAGCCACCACCGGTGAAGGAGACGCCGGACGCCGACGTGCTGTCCGAGGCCTGGGCGAAGAGCGGGCCGTCGGCCGGGACCCTGGGCTCACCGACGTTCGGCATGATGCCGTTGTCCTCGATGTAGCTGCGGCCCATCGACTCCTGAAAGCGCTCGCCCACGTTCGGCGCGGGCTCCTGGCCCGGCGGGCTCCAGAGCTGCTCGCCCTGGTCCATCGCCGGCATCGGCGCGACGCCGGCCTCCGCAGGCAGCGTGTGGAACTCGCCCTCGCCGGACTTCGGGAAGTCCTGCTCGGGGATCTCCAGCGGATCGTCGAGCCGCAGGTCGTCGGTCCCGCCGCCCGCGGGACCGTTCTGCGCGGCCGGGTTCTCGTCCTCGCCGAAGCTCACACCGATCTGGTCGGGCGTGCCGTCGCCGTTGTCCGCGGTCAGGTTGATCTCGCCGGTGTCGGCGTTGACCTCGGCGGTGAAGTTCACGCCGTCCTGCTCGATGTGGATCTTGCCGTCGGCGCCGACCTCGACCGGGATCGGGTTCGCCTCCGAACCCAGCGGACCCGTGGTGGGGGCAGCGCCGCCACCCGGCGCGGGCGTGCCGCCGGGGGCGGGTGCGCCGGGGGTCTGCGTCGGGTTCGACGGGGTGGTGCCGGTCAGCGTGTTGGCCATGTTCGTGATGGCCTGCGCGCCGTTCTGGCCCATCAGCGCCTTGGCGGCTTCCGGGTTCTTGCTGAAGTCCAGGTCGTAGGTCTTCGGCTCGCCCTTCGGCGTGTCGATCGTCATCTTCACGTGCCCGTTGGAGTCGGGCTCCGTGACCTTGATCGTGTTGTCGCCGGCCTTGACCGTGACGGACTCGAGGTTCTCCTCCGGCTTGGGCTGATCAGGCTTGCCGTCGCCGTCGAGGTCGTCGGGCTTGCCGTCGCCGTCCGTGTCACCGGGGACGTCCGGCTTGCCGTCGCCGTCCTTGTCGAGCGGGTTCTCCGGCTTCGGGATCTCCGGCGCGCCACCGCCACCGGGCGGGCTGCCGCCACCACCGGGAGGACCGCCACCGCCGGGAGGGCCACCGCCACCGGGCGGGACCTTCTTGCCGTCCTTGCCTTCGCCCGTGAACGGAGGCGGGTCGCCGACCGCCTGGAACGGATCTCCGCCCATCGAGGTCTTGAGGCCCTCGAACATGGCCTTGTAGTCGGCATCGACGCCGGTCTGCACCGCCTGGCAGTAGCCGTCGAACGCCTTCTTCTTGGAGTCGAACTCCTGGCAGAGCGCCTTCAGCTTTTCCTTGGCGTCGTTGATGATGTTGTTGCGGGTGTTGTCGACCCAGCTGCCCCAGCCGAGCCCGGCGAGCATGCCGAGCGGCCCGCCGCAGATCGCGCCGGTCACTGCGCCGAAGATCGGGCCGGGCACGCCAACGAGCCAGTCGAGGATGCCGCCGTCGTTCTCGAAGAGGTCACCGTTCGCGTGGCGGATCGCGGTCTCGGCCGCCTCGACGGTCAGGCCACCGCACGTCTCCGAGTACTGGTCGTGGATCTGCTGAGCGAAGTCCTTGACGTGCTTCTGCATGGCGGTCACGCCACCGGTGATCGCACCGGGTGCCTTGCCCACGTTGCCGACGAACGTCCTGGAAGTGCCGGCGAACTTGTCGTGGTAGCCGCGCGCCGCATCGGCCGCGGAGCCCTCCCACGAGCCGAGCCCGTTCCACGCGCTGCCCAGCGTGTTGTCGTGGTTCTGGAGCTTCTTGGCGTTCTCGCCCGTCTTGTGCGCGTCCTCGCGGAACTTCGCGAAGTCGATGTCGCGGACCCAGTCGTAGTTCCGGTAGATGTCGGTCTCGAGGTTGGGCGCGGCGCCCTTGTGACCGCACGCGGGCGCGGCCTTGGCGTAGATCGGGATGAACTTCTCGAAGAACCGCAGACCGGGGGCACCGGCGTCGAGCAGCGTGTTGCTGTTCGGGACGTCACCCTGCTCGTTGAGCACCTTCTGGGTGGCGCCGAGCTCGCGCTCCTCTTTCGCCTCGTTGACGAGCTTGTCGGCCTCGCCGCCCTCCATCGTCCAGGCGCCGTGCGCGGCTTCCTTGGCGATGTTGCGGCCCTCGCTGAAGCCGAACGTGATCGGCGCCAGGAGCGTGCCGACCACGTGGTCGCCGACGCTGGGGTCGTCAGGGACCTCGACACCGTTCGCCTTGCCGTAGCGCTCGACCTCTTCCTGAGGTGCGCCGGCACCGGCGAGCGCTCGGACGAGCTGCTTCTTGGTCTCCGGAGTGACGTTCGGGTCGTCGAGGAGCTTTTTGATCTCGTTCTGGTCGGCCACGACTCGTTACCCCTTGAACTGACTCGAGGTCGACGCCTCGGTCGACTCGTACGTCTTCGCGACGTCCTTGAGACGGGTGGCGATGCCGGTCGCTTCTTTGCCGAACTTCTCGACGCTCGTGCCGAACTGGTCGAAGAAGGTCTTGTACTCGGCGGCGACAGCCTGGAACTTGCGTCCGAATCCCGCGCCGGTCACACCTGGTGTGATCGATGCCTTCATCGAGATCAACTGCGTTCCTTCGGCGTCGTACGTGCCCGCAGCCTTGGTCAGATCGCCGGACTGTACGCCGAAACCAGCCATTCTTCGCCTCCCCTAGTCCCCGATCTGACGCAGTTCGGCCTCATCGGGTTCCGCCATACAGTGCCAGCTCGAGTCATACCGCGACCGGAGCTCCGTGAGGTCGGTTGCCTTAGTAAACAGCCATTCGGCGCAGCCTGCTGACGATCACCGCTAGGCGGCGGGCGGAGGCTGCCGATCGGGTGGCTGCGGCGGGTACGGGCCCTGCGGCGGAGGCGGATAGCCCTGGTGCGGCGGGTTCTTCCGCTTGGCGAGCACGACCGTGAGGATGATCACCACGGGCAGCACCACGAGCATGATCAGGATCAGTTCGGTGGGTCCGAGGTTCGCCATGGCCGATCACCAGCCGTTCTGCGCGGGCGGCTGCTGCCCCTGGTGGGGGTGGCCCTGCGGCTGCTGGCCCTGCTGCGGGTAGCCCTGTGCCTGCTGGTAGCCCTGAGGCGGATACGGCTGCTGCGGGTAGCCCTGGTGGGGCGGGTACGGGGGCCGCGAGGCGTTGTTTCTCTTCGAAGCCGAGACCACGGCGATGATGACCGCGGCCACACCTCCCAGCAACACCAGGAGTATCAGCAGCATCAGCACGCTCATAGCCACTATCGGCCCCCGTCCGTCCTCAGTGCACCGAGGAAACCACACCCGCGAGGCGCTGCGCCGCGGAATCCGCCTGTTCGTGGCTGGTGGCCTCGACCATCACCCGCACGAGCTGCTCGGTGCCCGACGGGCGCAGCAGCACGCGGCCGGTGTCGCCCAGCTCGGCCTCGACGGCGGCGACGGCCTCGCTGACCGAAGTGGCCTTGGCGACCGCAGCCTTGTCGGAGACCTTCACGTTGATCAGGACCTGCGGCAGGCGGCGCATCACGGCGGCCAGGTCGGCGAGCGACTTGCCGGTCTCGGCCATGCGGGCCATCAGGCGCAACGCGGTGAGCAGGCCGTCGCCGGTGGTGGCGTGCGCGGGCAGCACGACGTGGCCGGACTGCTCGCCGCCGAGCGAGTAGCCGCCGGCCTTGAGGTCCTGCAGCACGTAGCGGTCGCCGACCGCGGTGGTGCGCAGCCGGATGTTCGACTCCCGCATGGCGATGTGCAGGCCAAGGTTGCTCATGACGGTGGCGACGAGGGTGTCCTCGTACAGTTCGCCCGCGTCACGCATCGCGAGAGCGAGGACAGCGAGGATCTGGTCGCCGTCGACGGTGTTGCCCTCGGCGTCCACCGCGAGGCAGCGATCCGCGTCACCGTCGTGCGCGATGCCGAGGTCGGCACCGTGCTCGCGGACGGCGGCGGAGACGACGTCGAGGTAAGTGGAGCCACAAGCAGCGTTGATGTTGAGGCCGTCCGGGGTCGCGTTGATCGCGATCACCTCGGCGCCGGCCCGGCGGTAGGCGTCCGGCGCGGCCACCGACGCGGCGCCGTTCGCGCAGTCCACGACGACCTTGAGGCCGTCGAGGCGGTGCGGGGTGACCTTGAGCAGGTGCTCGACGTACTGGGTCTCGGCGTCGGGAACATCACGCACGCGGCCGATCGCCGCACCGGTCGGGCGCTCGAAGCCGGTGCCCATGAGCTGCTCGATCTCGTCCTCGACCTCGTCGGGCAGCTTGTGGCCGCCCGCGGCGAAGAGCTTGATCCCGTTGTCCGGCATCGCGTTGTGCGAGGCGGAGATCATCACGCCGATGTCGGCGCCGAGCGCGGCGACGAGGTAGGCGACGGCGGGCGTGGGCAGCGCGCCGACGCGCAGCACGTCCGCACCGGCCGAGGTGAGGCCGGCGGTGACGGCGGCGTCGAGCATCTCACTGCTCGCCCTGGGATCGCGGCCGACGACGGCGACCGGACGATGGGAATGGTCGTGCTCGGCGAGCACTCGTGCCGCTGCGGCGGCGACGGACATCGCGAGCTCGGGGGTGAGATCGGCGTTGGCGAGACCACGCACTCCGTCGGTGCCGAACAGGCGGGCCATGGATCCTCCGAAATGGACACTACGAGGCGGCCTAAAAGACCCGGAAAACACTGCGGGAGCAGCAGTTCGTGTTGAACTGCTGCTCCCGCAGGTACAGCTGCTGCGTTAGATCAACGCTTGGAGTACTGAGGCGCCTTGCGGGCCTTCTTCAGACCGTACTTCTTGCGCTCCTTGACCCGCGGGTCACGGGTGAGGAAGCCGGCCTTCTTCAGCACCGGGCGGTCCTCGGAGTCGACGGCGATCAGCGCACGCGCGATGGCGAGACGCAGCGCACCGGCCTGGCCGGTGGTGCCGCCGCCACGCAGGTTGGCGATCACGTCGAAGGTCTCGGGCTTCTCGGTGGTGACGAGCGGCTCCCTGATGAGCTGCTGGTGCACCTTGTTCGGGAAGTACGCCTCGAGCGTCTTGCCGTTCAGCGTGAACTTGCCGGTGCCGGGCACCAGGCGAACGCGAACGACGGCCTCCTTGCGGCGGCCAACGGTCTGCGCGAGGTGCGCAGCGCCGTTCAGCTGCGGAGCGACGACCACCGGCGCGGAGGCCTCTTCGGCCTCGACGACCTCAGCCTCGGCGGCCTCGGCCTCAGGGGCCTCAGCCTCGACGACCTCAGCCTCAACGGCCTCCGGCGCCTCGACAACCTCGGCCTCGACCTCGGGGGTCTCGTTCTCAGGGGTGGTCACAGGAACTTCCTCGGTGTGTTCGTCGCTCACTGGGCGATCTTCTTGATCTCGAAGGCCTGCGGCTGCTGGGCCGCGTGCGGGTGGTTCGGTCCGCTGTAGACCTTGAGCTTGTTCGCGATCTGACGGCCCAGGCGGTTCTTGGGCAGCATGCCCTTGATCGCCTTCTCGACCAGCCGGTCCGAACGCGTGTCCAGCAGCTCACCGAAGGACTGCTTGCGCAGACCACCGGGGAAACCGGAGTGGCGGTACTGGAACGCCTGGTCCCGCTTCGCGCCGGTCAGCGCGACCTTGTCCGCGTTGATGATGACAACGAAGTCACCAGTGTCAACGTGAGGAGCGTAGGTCGGCTTGTGCTTGCCGCGCAGCAGCGTCGCGGCCTGGGTGGCGAGCCGGCCGAGCACCACGTCCTGGGCGTCGATCACGTGCCAGGTGCGGGTCACCTCACCGGGCTTCGGGCTGTACGTGCGCACGGATCTACCTCGTCGTCACTTGCGTCTGGGGTCACTGCGGCGGTTGCCCCAGACCGATCTTGGACGAACCAAGCGGAGGTACCGAGACAGGCGCGGCACACACGGGCGCCAGCTACCGCACAACAACGTCAGAAGATACCGGATGGGTGGCTCGGGGACCAAAACGGCCCCTCCAACGGACCCACCCTCGGACATACGCGAGCCCCGGACCACGTGGTTCCGGGGCTCGCGAGGGTCTAGCTAGGGTCGAACTCTACCGCTGCGGGTTCACCAGCGGGTGAGGTTCTGCTGCTCGGCCTGCTGGTAGGCCTCGCTGGCCTGCTGCACAGCGACACCGATCGCCGCGAGAACGCGGTTCAGGTCCGCGGAGGCCTCGTCCCACTTCTTCTGAGCGGCCTGGTAGGCCTCACCCGCGCCACCCTCCCAGTTCGCGAGCGTGGAGGTGACCTTCGAGTGGAGCTGGTCGTTCAGCTCGTCGATCTGCTTCGACGAACCCGAGATCGTCGTGGCCGCAGCCGCGATCTCCGCAAAAGACGCCTTGATCATTGCTTAATCTCCCCTACGTAAGTCTGAATGTGTCGAGCGATTGGCTGTGGATCGAGGTCAGAGGCGGTGCGAGATGCTCTGAACCGACTCCTCCTGCTCCTGCTCGTTGCGGGCGTAGACGTCGGCGCTGCTCGCGATCTGCTCCTGGATGGAACGCAGGGCCTCGTCGAGCTTGCGCACGTCGTCGTCCATGCGCTCCATCAGCTGCTGGAACGCGTTGGCGGCGGAGCCGGCCCACCCAGAGGCCACGCCCGACGCGGCGTCGCGAACAGTCCGGGCCTGGCCCTGAATCTGGTCGCTGGTGTCGCCGATGAACTTCGCCAGCGCGTCGAGGTCCGCAGTGGTAACCGTAAACTGACTCACGAGAGGTGCCCCCTTCAGAGAACTTCAGGTCGTACTTCTTGGTTCGTACGCCTCTTCCGACGAGGACCCTGCCACGTCGGTTCCACCCTGTCGCGACTTCTTTCGAAGTAGTTGCTCTAGTAAACGGTTCCGGGTGAAACCAGGGTTCAGTAGAGGATTCGCGACTGCGAAAAGTCCTCGTCATCGTCACTCACACGGGGAAGCTGACCACTCGGACCGGCGACAGCGGCAGAACCGAGAGTGTTCGGCGGTTCTGGGATCACCGTCTCAGCTGGCGCCGGCGTGGTCAGCTCGGCTGCGTCCGGAACCTGTTCGACAGGCAGACCGCGGTCGGTGCGGAACCCCTTGGCGGCCTCGCGGACGTCGGCGGCGGTGGCCTGAGCACCAGGCTCGACCTTACGCTCGCGCGCCTGCACAGCAAGATCACGGGTGCGTTCCCGCAGCTTGGCGTTGCGTTCCCCGATCTCACCGGCGGCACGACGGGCACGGGTGACGGCGGCTCCGACATCGGCGCGGAACCGGCCAAGAGCTTCGTTGGCGGACATCGACAACTCCCCTGATGCTGCTACTACGACTTGATGACCAACGAGCGGACGATCTGCTCGCAGGCGGCGCGAACCTGGTCCTTCGCGGTCTCCGCCGCCTGGCAACCCACGCTCACCTGCACTTTGCCCGCGAACTGGATGTACCAGTCGACGCCGGTGTCCTGGACGACTTCGCGATAGTGAACAACAGGCTTGCCCGCGAATATCGTGTTATCGGTGAAGTTGTCGACCTTCTCCTGTTTGCTTTCGCGTTCCTCGTACATCTTGCGCAGTTCAGTGAGCGCGCGAACCCGATCCTTGTCGCTGTCGTAGAGAAGTGTTTGCTCCTGCACAGCAATGCGCGCTTCCGGCTGTTTGCCCTCGACAGTTTTGCGGTCAATCGGTTGCAAAAGCACCTGTCGATCAGTCGCGGCGCCGCCGGTCTGCTCCCAGCCGTCCGGCCGGGTGAACCTGTAGTCGTAGACGGCGATCTGGTTGCTCGACTCGCTCGGTTGCTGCGGACTCTTCTCGCGGTTCAGCCAGAAGTAGCCACCGACACCGGCTGCGGCGAGCACCACCACGACACCGATGGTGACGAACAGCGGTGCCTTGCTCTTCTTGTTCAGAGGCTGCGACGCAGAGGGGAACGAGGACGGGAACTGGCCGACGGGCGGCGGCGTGATCCGTCGAGTGATCTTGCGGGTCGCATCGTCGGTCACCCGAAGGTTGTGGGTCACCTCCCCCGGACCACCCGTCGGCGGTGCCTGAAGCGAGCCCTGCGGTGCCACGCCCCCGGTCCGTTCCGGATCGAGGCTGACTGCCCGCAACGCGCCGCGGGCGACCACGGTCTCCGGCTGGTCGATGCTGATCGGCACCACACGGGTGTTTTCGTGCACCAGACGCCCCACGAGCGGGATCCGACTCGACCCGCCGACCAGGAACACGCCAGCAAGCTGCTGGGGAGCGAGGCCGGCGTCCCTGACAGCAGCGCCGACCAGCGCAGCCGCCCGACTGAGCGGCGCAGTGATCAACTGTTCCAGGTCAGAGCGCGTCACGTGCGCGTCTGGGAACGGTGGCGGCATCGGCACATCTGTGTAGGCGTGCCTCGACAACGTCTCCTTGGCTCCCCGAACGTCCTGCCGCAGCACCCGCCGCTTGCGCCGATCGGCCATCTCCCGGCCTTCGACGAGCTGCCGCCACGCCTCGGGGTCCTTGGCTGACACCAGCCCGCCGACGTGCTCCAGCAGCACCTGGTCGACGTCGGCGCCACCGAAGGTCGGGTCACCCTTGGTGGCGAGCACCCGGAAACTCTTACCTGTGCGCGTCACCACACTCGCGTCGACAGTGCCGCCGCCAAGGTCGAGCACGGCGAGCGAAGCACCGTCGGGGATGGAGTGGCTCGCTGAATGGAAGACAGCAGCAGCCACCGGTTCTGGCACGAGCACCAGTTCACGGCCGAGCCCTCGCGCCGCTTGGATCAAGACGCGGGTGCGGACGGTGCCCCAGTCCGCCGGGTGTGTCAGCACGAGCAGATCGACCGGCGCTCCGCCGCCAACGCGTCGCGCTTCGCCGACCGCGCGGGTCAGCACCGCCCGCACAACGTCTACAACGGGCAGCACAGAATTGCCGAGCAGCAACTCGCCCTCGTCGACACGGCGCTTCGGGTGCGGCTCGTAGCGGGCCGGGTCGACAGCAGCCTGGCGCTCGGCCTCCTGACCGACGAACAACGTGCCGTCGGCCGCGGCGAACACGGCGGACGGGACCAGCGGCTGGCCGTCGAACACGACGACCTGCGGCTCCCGGCCGTGCGCCGAAATGGCAACGCAGGTGCTCGACGTGCCGAAGTCGACCGCGACGTGCAGGCTCATGCACCTTCCCCTCTTCCGGGCACATGCTTACCCGATGCGGCACGCCCGGACGACACGGATGGCAAAGGTCATTCACTCAGGCGTGCAGCCGCCAACGCGGCCCGCAAGCGCTCTTCAGCCCCGGCATCGCCCGCATCGGCGTACTTCTCCAGCGCAGCGGTCGCCACCTCGATCACCCTGTCAGCGAGACCTAGCCTGAGATTTGCCTCAGCCATCGCAGCAAGAGCGCGCACGCTCCCGCGCCGCTCGCCCAGCACCTCGAAGAGGTCCAGAGCCTTTTCCGCACCGATCAACGCGGCACTCGCATCCCCGAGAGCCAGATCGACCTGGGCCACCAGGACTGTGCAGTAGGCGGTGCCGCGTTCCTCACCAGTCGAGGCGATCAGTTCCAACGCCTCGCGGCTCGCGGCGCTCGCGCGCTCGACATCGCCATGGGCCAACCCACTCGTGCCGATCCGGTTCAGCGTCATCGAGATCTCCTGCGGTTCGCCCTGCTCGCGACTGAGCGCCAACGCGTCGTCCATGAGCCGCACCGAGTCCGGGTAGCGCCCTTCGGTCGCGAGCATCGTGCCCAGCTCACGCAGTGCGCTCAACAGCACGAGCCGCTCCCCGCTCTCTCGTGCGGCGACCACCGCACGTTCTGCGATCGCCAGATGCGGGAGTCCGGTGTGGACCATGCTGTAGTAGGCCAGCGCTCCCAGCACGACCGCGAGTTCAGCCTGAGCTCCGACGGCCTCGAACCAGTCCGCACAACGCGATAGCTCGGTGAGCGCCGCGTCGGTGACACCGCGCGTCATGAGCTGCAACTGCACCTTGAAGTGCAAACGCCACCCGATCAACTGGTCGCCCTTGGCGAATGCCGCGTCTCGAACCAGGGCGAGCAGCTCCACGACCCGTTCGTGGGGGCGGAAGGTATCGAGGTAGGTGTACGAACGGTGCGACAGGTTCTCGGCCGCCTCGACCCAGTTGTGCTCCAGACAGTGGACGATGGCCCGGTCAAAGTTGATCATTTCCGCGAGCAACCACGTCTGCGGACGGCTGGTCAGGCGCTCGACCTCAGAGCGATCCAGTGCGCTGGACGGCGTGACAGGACGCGGCGGCAGGTCGTCCGTCACGAGCCAGAGACTGGTCGCTTCGGCAGCGAGCGTCAGCAACAGGTCGACGTAGTCACGCAGAGCTGCGGCCACGACACGCTCGTCGTCGCCGCGCACCAACTCGGCCGCGTACACCGCGAGCAGATCGTGCAGCCTGTATCTCGGTTCGCCGGTCGCGTCGAGTCCGACCTCGTCAAGCAGGTTCGCCTCCACCAGCCGTTCGACGAGCCGCTCACCATCGCCGCCCGCGAGCACGCCGACCGTCCAGGACGCCACGTCGGTCGCGCCAAGCAGGCCCAGCCTGCGGAAAGCGGTCGCCACATCGGCGGGCAGAGCCTCGTAGCTCGGCCCGAACGTCGCCCTGACCTCCAGATCACCGGTGGCCAACTCGTCCAACCGACGACGCTCGTCCGACAACCGCCTCGCCAGTGAGCTCAGCGGCAACGACTCGCGCGCGGCGAGCCGGGCGCCGGCAACCCGCAGGGCCAGCGGCAGACCACCGCAGGCTTCGACGATGGCACCGACAGCGGCCTGGTCGGTACCCGCCCGAGACTCACCGATGATGCTCGATAGCAAGGAGCTTCCGTCTTCGGCGCCCAGCGGCGGCACCCGCAGGCCGTGCGCACCCTCGATCTGGACCAGACGTTGCCGGCTGCTGACCAGCACGGCGCAGCCGGGAGTGCCCGGTAGCAGCGGCCTTACCTGCTCCGGACCGGCTGCGTCGTCGAGCACCACCAGCATCTTGCGATCGGCTAACTGGGCGCGAAACGCAGCAGCGCGCGCCTCCAGACCATCCGGCATTGCAGTGTGCGGAACACCCAGAATGACCAGCAGTTCCCCAAGTACCTCGGTCAGATCACGCGGAGCCGCGCTGGCGCCGTTGAGCCGGACGAACAGCTGACCATCGGGGAACCGATCACGCAGCCGGTGCGCCACCCGGATCGTGAACGCACTCTTGCCCACACCAGGAGCGCCGCTCAGCACCACCACCGGCACGCAGTCGTCCGACGCGGCGAGCTTCGCCTCCACCTGATCGAAAAGTCCTTCGCGCCCCACGAACTTCGCCGTGTCGGGCGGCAGCTGACAGATCACCTGTCGAGGCCGCTCCACCGGAGCCACTTCGCCCTTGAGCAGCGCCAGATGCAACTCACGCAGCTCCGGTGACGGATCGACACCCAACTCGTCAGCCAGCAACGCGGCGATCTCGCGATAGCACTCCAACGCCTCCGCCTGCCGGCCCGAGCGGTACAACGCGGACATCCGCTGCGCCCAGAACCGCTCCCGCAACGGGTACTGCTGGGTCAAGGCACTCAACTCGGCCACGAGCTCGGCCGCCCGGCCGTGTTCCAGGTCCGCGTCGATCCGCCCCTCCAGCGCGGCGAGACGCTCGTCCTCGAGGCGCGGCACCTCATCCCGGTGCGACGACTCCGACGCCACGTTCGCGAACGCCGGCCCGCGCCACAGCTTGATCGCCGCACCGAAGTCACCGGCCCGCGCCAGTTCCCGGAACCTCAGTAGATCCAGCTCACCCGGTTCCACCTCGACCAAGTAGCCGCCGCTCATCGTGCGCACGCGATTCGCCGGGCCGAGCGCCTGTCTCAGTCGCACCACGGTCATCTGCAACGTCTTGTGCACGCGGTCAGCGGTTGGCGGCTCGCCGTCCCACAACCGGCCAACCAGCTCATCCACCGAGACGAACTGGTTGGGGCGCAACAGCAATGTCGCCAACAGCAACCGACAACGGCCAGCAGGCACGAAGACGGGTTCGCCGTTCACGAGCACTTCCACCGGGCCCAGCACCCGGAACTCGACGCTCACCGATCAGGCCCTTCTGCGAGCCGCGGCCAGTGCGACCCGCAGTCGTTCCTCAGCAGCAGCGTCGCCCGCATCGGCGTAGTTCTCCAGGGCCGCCGATGCCACGTCGATCACTTTCTCGACGAGGCCGAGCGCCAGCTCCGCCTCAGCCATCGAGGCAAGCGCGCGCACGGAACCGCGCCGTTCACCCAGTGTCTCGAAGACGCTCAAGGCCTTCTCCGCACCGACCAGCGCGGCGCTCGCATCGCCGAGAGCGAGGTCGACCTGGGAAACCAGCACCGTGCAGTACGCAGTGCCCCGGTCGTCACCGAGGCCGGTCATCAGGTCCAGCGCCTCGCGGCTCGTCGCGCTCGCTCGATCGACATCACCGTCGGCCAGGGCACTCGACGCGATGCGGTTGAGCACGATCGCCAGGTCGTTGGGATCGCCTATCTCGCGGGTGAACACCAATGCCTCGTCCAAGACCCGGACGGAGTCCTCGTAGCTCCGTTCGGTCGCCAGCATCGTGCCCAACTCACGCAACGCGCTCACCAGAGTCCGCTGCTCGCCGCTCGCGCGTGCGGCGGCCACCGCGCGTTCGGCGACCGCGAGTTGTGGTTGTCCGGTGTGGAGCATCGTGTAATACGCCACCGCTCCCAGCGCGACCGCGAGCTCGGCCTCGGCACCGACGGCCTCGAACCCGTCCGCACATCGCTGGTACGCGGTGAGCACCTCCTCGGTGACGCCCTTCGTCACCAGCTGACTCGTCAGCCGCAGATGTGAACGCCAGGCGATGAGCTCGTGGCCTTCGGCGAGTGCTTTGTCTCGAACGAGTCCGCACAACTGCAGGATCCGCTCATGCGAGAGGTAGATGTCGAGGTAGACGAGGGCGCGGTGCATCAGGTTCTCCGCCTCCTCGAGCCAGCTGTGGTCCAGACAGGAGGTGATCGCGCGGTCGATGTTGACCATCTCGGCGAGCAGCCACTTCCCCCTGCTCTCGGTCAGGCGGTCCATCTCAGCGGAGTCCAGCACCTTTGACCGCGTGATGGGACGCTTCGGCGTGTCATCGGCGGCGAACCAGTCCTGGGCCGCGTCATCGGCGAGCGTCAGCAGCACCTCGACGTAGTCACGCAGGGCTGTGGTCACAACCTGCTCGTCTTCCCCACGAACCAGTTCGGCGGCGTAAACCGCCAGCAGGTCGTGCATGCGGTAGCGGGGTTCGCCGGTCGCATCGAGACCGACCTCGTCGAGCAGGTTCGCCTCCACCAGCCGTTCGACGAGCCGCTCACCGTCACCGCCCGCGAGGACGCCGACGGTCCAGGACGCCACGTCGGTCGCGCCGAGCAGACCGAGCCTGCGGAAAGCGGTTGCCGCGTCAGCGGGCAGAGCCTCGTAGCTCGGGCCGAACGTCGCCCGGATCTCCAGGTCGCCTGTGGTCAGCTCGTCGAGCCGCCGCCGTTCGTCCGACAACCGCCTGGCCAGCGAGCTCAGCGGCAACGACTCACGCGCGGCGAGCCGGGCGCCGGCAACCCGCAGGGCCAGCGGAAGGCCGCCGCACGCGTTGACGATGGCGCTGACAGCGGCCCGATCCGTGGCCGCCCGTGCCTCGCCGATGGCACCTGCCAGCAGCGCGAACCCGTCCTCGCGGCCCAGTGGTGGCAGCCGCAGGCTGTGCGCGCCTTCGATCTGGACCAGGCGCTGCCGGCTGCTGACCAGCACGGCGCAGCCGGGAGTGCCTGGTAGCAGCGGCCTGACCTGCTCAGGACCGGCCGCGTCGTCCAGCACGACCAGCATCTTGCGGTCGGCCAACTGGGCGCGGAAGGTCGCTGTGCGGGCTTCCAGGCCGTCGGGCATGCCGGTGACCGACACGTCCAGGGCCACCAGCAGCTCGCCGAGCACCTCGGCCGGGTCGCGGGGTGCGGCGCCGGCGCCGTTGAGCCGGACGAACAGCTGGCCGTCGGGAAAACGATCACGCAGGCGGTGCGCGGCCCTGATCGTGAAAGCGCTCTTGCCCACGCCGGGAGCGCCGCTCAGCACGAGCACCGGCACGCTCTCGCCCGGTGCGGTGAGCTTGGCTTCCACCTGGCGGAACAGCGTCTCGCGCCCCACGAACCTCGCGGTGTCGGGTGGCAGCTGACAGATCGCCTGCCTGGGCCGTTCCACCGGGGCGACGTCGCCGTTGAGCAGTGCGAGGTGCAGCTGACGCAGTTCGGGTGACGGATCGACCCCCAGCTCGTCGGCCAGCAACGCGGCGATCTCGCGATAGGACTCGAGCGCTTCGGCTTGGCGTCCCGCGTGGTAGAGCGCGGACATCCGCTGCGCCCAGAACCGCTCCCGCAACGGATGCTGCTGGGTCAACGCACTCAGCTCGGCCACGAGCTCAGCGGCCTGACCTCGATCCAGATCGGCTTCGATGCGCCGCTCCAGCACCGCGAGACGGTCTTCTTCGAGGCGCGGCACCTCATCCCGGTGCAGCGACTCCGACGCCACGTTGGCCAGCGCGGGACCGCGCCACAGCTCCGTCGCCGAGGCGAAGTCACCGGCCCGCACCAGCTCACGGAACCTCAGCAGGTCGAGCTCACCCGGTCGCACCTCGGCCAGGTAGCCACCGGCCGTCGTGCGGACGCAGTTCGCCGGCCCCAGCGCCTGCCGCAACCGCAGAACGGTCGTCTGCAACGTCTTGTTGGCACGGTCGACCGTCGGCGGCTCGCCGTCCCACAGCCGATCGACGAGCTCGTCGATCGACACGAACTGGTTGGGGCGCAACAGCAACGTCGCCAGGAGCACGCGGCCGCGACCGGCCGGGACGGAAACCGGTTCCCCGTTCAGCAGCACTTCCAGCGGGCCGAGCACCCGGAACTCGACGTTCACCGAACGATCACCCCCTCCGACCTCGGCGATCAAGATATTTGACATTCACTCACAGTGTGCCGAAGTCCTGCCGGATCCAGCACGCCGGACAGGCACTGCGGGTTGCCGTCCTCATAGACTCCGGGTGTGCTGGGGGCGGAATATCGGGTGCTGGGGCCGCTGGAAGTGCTCTACAACGGCGAGCCGGTCACCGTGCCCGCCGGCAAAGGTCGAGTGCTGCTGGCGACGTTGTTGTTGCGGCCCAACCAGTTCGTGTCCGTCGACGAGCTCGTTGAGCGCCTGTGGGACGGCTCGCCGCCATCCCTCGATCGTGTGACGAAGACGTTGCACATGACCGTCACGCGGCTCAGACAGGCGCTCGGGCCGGCGAACTGCGTTTCCACCACCACGAACGGGTATCTCGCTGACGTCGAGAACCTCGATCTTCTGCGATTCCGGGCGTTGGCCGGCAAAGACCCGCACGCTGCGCTGGCGTTGTGGCGCGGCCCCGCGCTTACGAACGTCGTCTCGGACGCCCTGCATCTCGAGGACGTGCCGCGGCTCGCCGACGAACGACTCGTGGTGGTGGAAGAGCGCATCGAGCACGACCTCGACGGCGGCATGGCGGCTGAACTGGTGCCCGAGCTGAGGGCGCTGACCGCCGCGCACCCGTTGCGGGAGCGGTTCTGGGCGCAGCTGATGGTCGCGCTGTACCGCGCGGACCAGCAGGCGGCGGCGTTGGAGGCGTTCCGCGAGGTCAGCGAGCTGCTGGCGGACGA
Source organism: Lentzea sp. NPDC051213 (assembly GCF_044455585.1). Classification (NCBI taxonomy): domain Bacteria; kingdom Bacillati; phylum Actinomycetota; class Actinomycetes; order Pseudonocardiales; family Pseudonocardiaceae; genus Lentzea; species Lentzea sp. NPDC051213. The sequence goes on along the minus strand of NZ_JBITEX010000005.1, from coordinate 661,642 downwards.
ATTGGGCATCGATCCCGGCGGGCTGCTGCGCGGCCTGCACCAGTCGATCCTGCGGGCAGAGCCCGCGTTGAGCACACCGGGTCAGGACACCGCGGTGCCTCGGCAGCTACCGGCTGATCTCGCGCGCTTCACGGGACGCACCGATGATCTCGCCCGGCTCGACCGGCTGCTGCCGACCGGTACCGCCGGGCAGGCGGTCGTCATCTCGGCCATCGCGGGTTCGGCCGGGGTCGGCAAGACCGCCCTCGCCGTTCGCTGGGCGCACCGGGTGCGGGACCGGTTCCCGGACGGGCAGCTCGCGGTCAACCTGCGTGGCTACGACCGCGAGGAGCCGGTGACCCCGCACGACGCGCTCGGTCAGTTGCTGCGCGGGCTGGGGCTGGGGTCGAAGGAGATTCCCGACGAGACCGAACAGCGCATCGGTGCGTACCGGTCGTTGCTCGCCGACCGGCGGGTGTTGGTGCTGCTCGACAACGCCCGTGCGGCAGAGCAGGTGAGGCCGCTGCTGCCCGCGGGAGGCCGATCGGTCGTCGTGATCACCAGCCGGTCCGACCTGCGCGGTCTGGTGGCGTTGAACGACGCGAAGGTGCTGAAGCTGGGCGTGCTGCCGCTGGACGAGGCGGTGCAGCTGCTGGAGAAGGTGATCGGCGCGGATCGCGCCGGGGCAGAGACTGAGGCCGTCACCGAACTTGCGCGGTTGTGCGCCTGCCTGCCGCTGGCGTTGCGCATCGCCGCGTCAATGCTCGCGGGTGAGCCGCATCTGGGCGTGCGTGATCTGGTCGATCAGCTCCGCACCGGGGACCGGCTGGCCGAGCTGGAGATCGGCGGCGACCAGGAGGCGGCGGTCCGTGCCGCGTTCGACCTCTCCTACACGGCACTCGCACCGGAGGAACGGCGGATGTTCCGGGTGCTCGGGTTATCGCCGCGTGCCGACTTCACGCCGATGTCCGCCGGTGCGCTGCTGGGGGTGCCTAGTCCCCAGGCGTTGAAGCTCCTGCGCACGCTGGCACGGGCTCATCTCGTCGAAGAGCATGCGCCCCAACGGTTTGCGCAGCACGATCTGCTCAGGCTGCACGCCCGCGAACGCGCCGCCGCCGAGGAGACCGCCGACCTGCGGCGGGACGCGGTCGTGCGGTTCCTCGACCACCACCTGCACTCGGTGGACAACGCCGAACGCGCCATTCGCCCGAATCGCCACGAGAAGACGCTGACCGAACGCGAGGCGGTGGTCGAGACGGTCGAGCTGGGCGACCGGCTCGTCGCGCTGACGTGGTGCCGGCAGGAACACGACCTGTTGATCGAGCTCTGCGAGTTCGCCCTGGCCGAGGAACACCTCGAACACGCGTGGAAGCTGCCGTACTCCATGTTGGGCTACCTGCAGATCCTGGGATCGACCGACGAGTACCTCCGCATCTACACGATCGCGCTCAGCGCTGCCCGGCGGTTGCGCGATCGGCACGCCGAAGCCGTCGCGTTGCACACGCTGGGAGTCGCGCACAAGAACATGCGCCACTACGAGGACGCGTTGCGCGTGCTGCTGCAAGCGCTCCGCATCCGCCGTGAGATCGGGGACGATCGAGGCGTCGCCGTCACCGAAGCCGAGCTGGCGAGCACCTATCTCTGGCAGGGACGTCGCGACGAGGCGCTGCGGCACTACCGCGAGTCCGTCGAGCAGTGGCAGATCGTCGGCAACGACACCGGGCGCGCGACGTCGATGAACAGCCTCGCCCGATCACTCATCGGCAGAGGCGACCACGCCGGTGCGATCACCGTCGCGAACGCGGCGCTCGCCGCTCTCGATCCAGGGAGCTCGGCAATGCCGGCGGCACGGGACACGCTCGCCCAGGCGTACGCCGGGCTGGGCGACCTGGACGAGGCGGTGCGCGTCTACCGCGATCTCTTTTCCGCCGAACGCCCCGCCTACCCGAGCAGCGGGACGAAGGCCGAGATCCTGTTCCACGGCGCAGAAATCCTCGAGCGCGCGGGACACCGGCACGAAGCCCTGACACACGCGCGCGAGGCGTTGGTCCTCGCTGAGCGCGGCCGCTCGGCGCTCACGGACAAGATCCGGGTGTTGGTGCGGGAGCTGGGGAACTAGGTCAGTACGGCGTGAAGGCGTCGCACGGCCTCGTCGCGTTCAGCGGCGGTGTCCTCGGCCTCTGATCTGGCGAGCGAGTACCCCCGCAGCAGGTCGTGGCACGCGTACCTGGCAGGTGTGCGTTCGTTGGCCAGGTGCATGCGGGTGAGGTCGTGCAACGACTTGCGGACCTCCGCGCGGTGCCTGCCGTCGAGCGCGGCGGCGGCATCGAGGGAGATGTCCGGACCGGTTGCGAGGCCGAGCAACCGGAAGAGCCGCGCAGCCGCGGCGTCGAGTCGGCGGTAGCAAGCGGCGAACACCGACTCCACGCTGCTCAACACGATCTCTTCGGCCAGTGCGCGCAGCGTCAGACCGGGATCGCCTGCCGCCGTGGCGGCCAGCACGGCGAGTGCGAGCGGCAGGCCACCACTGCGCGCCACGAGGTCGGCGACGGCGTCTGGCTCGGACCGCACGCGCTCGTCGCCGAGCCTGGCGGTGAGCAGGGCGACGGCGGCCTGGTCGTCGAGCAGGTTCAAGGTCACCGGAACCGCGCCCTCGCGGACGACCAGGCCGGTGAACCGGTTGCGGCTCGTGACGACGGCCAGGCAGCCCCGGCCGGCGGGCAGCAGTGGGCGGACCTGTTCGACGTCACGGGCGTTGTCGAGCAGCACGAGCACCCGGCGGTCGGCGACGACGCTGCGGTAGAGCGCGGCACGTTCCGGCAGGTCGGCCGGGATGCGCTCACCGGGCACGCCGAACGCACCGAGGAACCCGGCCAGCACCTCGGCGGGAGCCTCCGCTGCGGGATCGAAGCCGCGCAGGTCGGCGTACAGCTGACCGTCCGGGAACCGACCGGCGATGTCGTGTGCCCAGCGCACGGCCAGTGCGGTCTTGCCGATGCCCGCAGTGATCCCGGTGATCACCACCGCCGCACCACCCGTGGCTACCGCGTTGAGCCGGGCCAGCTCCCGTTCCCGCCCGGCGAAGTGCGCGGCCGGTGTGGGCAGCTGACGCGGCACGCCGGTGCGAGCCGCTGAGCCAAGCACCTCACGCAGCGGCTGGCCAGGCTCGACCCCCAGCACGTCGGCGAGGTGGTCGCGGATCTGCTCGTACGCCTCGAGGGCCTCCTGCGGCCGGCCCGCCTGGTGAAGTGCCTGCACGAGCTGCGCCCAGAACCCCTCGCGCAACGGGTGCTCCTCGGTCAGTGCCCGGAGCTCGTCGACCAGCTCGGCACCCCGCCTGCGGGCCAGATCGGCATCGATGCGCCGCCCGGTCACCACAAGCCGTTCCTCGACGAGCTGCGGCACGTCCTCGCGCTGCAGGTGCGGCGAGTCGACGTCCGCGACCACCGCCCCGCGCCAGCAGGCCAGCGCACCCGCGAACTCACCCTCGGCGGCGAGGCGCCGGAACCGGGCCAGGTCGAGGCTGCTCTCCTCGACCTCGGCGAGATAGCCACCGGTCGTCGTGCGCACGCAGTTCGCGTCGCCCAACGCGAGTCGCAGCCGCCGCACGACCATTTGCAACGTCTTGTGCGCACGGTCGACGGTGGGCGGTGCGCCGTCCCAAAGCCGGTCCACCAGCTCGTCCACCGACACGAACTGGTTGGGCCGCAACAACAACATCGCCAGCAGCACGCGCCCGCGACCGGCCGGTACCGGAACGGGTACGCCGTCGCGCAGCACCTCCAGCGGTCCGAGGACGCGGTACTCGACGTTCATCTCGCCTTCTCCGGTTCGTCCATCGTGGACTGTGTGAGCGAAGTGTGAGCGCGCTTTGGCAACGTGGGGATCGGCCGGGTACGAGAGCGACGGACAGCCTGGGGGCTGTCGCTCTTGTGCCCGGTTACCTCAGGTCGGCCAGGCGGGCTGTGAGCTCTTCCGCTTGGTCGCTGCCAAGATCACGCCACAGGTCGATCGCACGTTGCCACGCGACGGCGGCCTCCTCGAGCCGATCCACGCCAAGCAGTGCCTCGCCCAGATATTCCTGCGCCTCAGCTGCGTTGGAGGTGTCACCGAACTTGACCATGGTCTCGGCAGCGGGGCCGAGCCGACCAAGCGCTTCGTCGCACCTGCCAAGGGCAACTAGCGCCCTGCCGTGCAACGCGTGCACTCTCGCGATCAAGTACTCGTCGTCCAGCTCGGTCACAACGACGACAGCGCGTTCGGCTTCCTCGATGGCCTCCTCGAACCGACCGAGAAGGTTGAGGAAGTATCCGATGTTGGCGCGAGCGATGCTCTCCAGATACCGGTCCGCGAGCTCGACACCGATCTCGGCTGCACGCCGTTGATTCTCGAGTGAATTCTCTGGCTGGCCCAACTGGTGGTAGAGAACAGCCTGGTTGATCAGCCCTGCGGCCTCGGCAGTTCGTTCGCCCGACTCGCGCACGAACCGCAGCGCATCGTCGAAGCAGGTCAACGAGTCGTCCAGACGTCCGACGTCGGTGTAGAGGCTAGCCAGCTTGAGCAGCAGAAATCCCTGCTCACGGGCGGTCCCAAAGGTCTGAACGGCCTCGAACATGTCGACAGCCTCCGACCAGCGTGTCGGGTTGTAGACCAGGTATCTCTCAAGGTGTGTCGGGATCATCAGTGCGAGCCGTGTCCACCCGCGTGCAACGGCCGCGAACAAGACCTCCCGGAGGTTCTCCCACTCGTGCCGGACCCAGACCATCGCGTCGAATCGCGAGGCGAAGTCCTGCGGCACCACACCCGATGTGACTTCGTCGGCGCGCACCAGCGCTCGCTCGTTCTCGATCAACGCGGCGTTTTCGAGGGTGTGGACGTACCACTCGATGACTCGCAGCGCGGCTGGTTCGTCGTGCTCGCACAGCTCGGTCGCATAAGCGCGCAGCAGGTCGTGCATGTCGTAGCGACCCGGCGATCGCGACTGCACCAGATGGTCTGCGACCAGCCGCTCCAAGAGCCGGCGCGCTTGAGCGACTGACACATCAGCAAGCGCGGCCGCGGCGCTGACGTCGAAGTCAGGTCCAGGATGCACGGACAGGAGGCGGAACATCCGCGCCGACTGTTCATCGAGTGCCTGGTACGACCAGCCGAACACCGCGCGCAGGTCGACGTCCTGGAAGTCGCTCAACGCGTCGAGCCGCGCGGCTTCCAGTTCATCGACGAACTCCCGCAGCGGCGTGTCCGGGAACCGCGACACCCGTTCAGCGAAGACTCGAAGCGCCAGAGGCAATCCACCGCACCTCTCGACGATCTCGCGCGCGGCCTCGGGGTCGGCATCGAGCCTCCGTTCCCCGAGCACAGCCGCGAGCAACGATCGCGCCGCATCGAACTCCAGCTGCTGCAGTCCGATCGTGGTCGCGTCGTGCTGTGAGACGAGCGCACGGAGCTGGTTGCGGCTGGTGATCACCACTCGCACACGCGCCGCGCCCGGCAGCAACGGAAGCACCTGGCGCGGCGACGCGGCGTTGTCGAGCACGAGCAGCAGCCGCCGGTCGACCAACGTGGTGCGCAGCAACGCGAGCCGGGCATCCGCTCCGACCGGGATCTCGTCCACGCCCAGCCCGATGAGCAGCATCTCGGCCGCGGCCGACAGATCGAGCGGCTGCGCCTCGGGATCGAAGCCGCGCAGGTTCACGTAGAGATCGCCGTCCGGGAAGTCCTCGCGCGCCTCACGGGCCCAGCGCAGCACCAAAGCCGTCTTGCCGACTCCACCGACGCCGTGCACGACCGTGACGCCCGACGACTTGCCGAGCAGGGCGAGCTCCTCGGCGCGGCCCACGAAGTTCCGCACACCGGCCGGCAGTTGGCGCGGCACCTGCCGTCGTACGCCGGGGGACACCTCAGCCCGCAGGATCTGCTGGTGCAGTTCCTGGAGTGCCGGGCCGGGGTCGACTCCGAGCTCCTCGACCAGCTTGGTCCGCACCTCCTGGTACGCGCTCAACGCCTCGGCCTGCTGGCCCGATCGGTACAACGCCAGCATCAGCTGCCGCCAGAACGGCTCTCGCAGCGGGTGTTCGGCGACGAGCGACCGCAGTTCGGCCACCAGCTCACCGGCGAACCCGCGCTCAAGGTCAGCGTCGATCCGCCGCTCCAACACCGTGAGCCGCTCGTTCACCAGCCGCGGCACCTCGTCGCGGTGCAGACGCTCGGACGGCACGTTGCCGAGCACCGGTCCGCGCCACAGGGCCGAGGCCGCGCCGAAGTCACCAGAGCCGACCAAGGCGCGGAAACGCAGCAGATCGAGCTGGTCGGGATCGACCGCGGCCTGGTAACCGCCTGGACGGGAAAGCACGCAGTCCGCCTCGCCCAGGGCCAGCCTCAGCCGCCGCACCACCATCTGCAACGTCTTGCGCGCGCGGCGATCAGCGGCGGGCGGTTCGCTGCCCCACACCTGGTCGACCAGTTCGTCCACCGACACGAACTGGTTGGGCCGCAGCAGCAGCGCGGCGAGCAGCACGTGACACCGGCCGGCCGGAATCTCGACCGGCGCGCCGTCGAGGAGCACTTCCAACGGCCCCAGCACGCGGTACTCGGCTCGCACACATCCCCCCAGGTCATAGGCAGTCTAAACAGGGCGTGATCGCGGTGTGAGCAAAGTGTGAGCGGCATCAGGAAGAGTTCTCACCAGCGGTGCTGGTGGCAAAGTTCCTGGGGGGCCACCAGCACCGCACACCACTTTCCGGCCTGGTCAGGGCAGTGAAGCGAGCTTTTCTCGCAGCTCTTGCGCGAACGGGTGCTGGTTGACTTCGGAGGCCATCAAAGCTTCGATCCACCATCGGCGTGCTTCCTCGACGTCGCCGAGGCCGAGGTGCACATCGCCAACAAGCCCCCGAGTGAAGTTGAGATCCATCCAGGAACCCACCCGTTGGAAAGCCTCGAACGCCCTGTTCACTGCCGCAAGCGCAGCCGGGTAGTCGACCAGCGCGAGGTATGCCTGCCCCTTCACAAAGCTCACCTGACCCAGCCACCCCTCGCTCGCCTCGTCCCCCGCCAGCGACTCCCATTCGGCGCAGTACTCGAGTGCTTCCGCGTACTCACCGAGGTGCAGAAGAACCCAGGCAACCTGTTGGACAGCCATTGCGATCCGCGCATCCGTCGCGCTGGCGTCACCGCGCTGCAGTTCGAGCGCCTGTCGGGTGATCTCCAGGGCTTCGTTCGGCCTCCCCGACAAGGTCAGAGCCCAGGCAAGCCCGTTCTGCGCCCGCACCTGTTCTGGCACCCGGCCCAGTGCCTCATACGCACGGCTGCTGGCCTCGAAGCGCTCGACGCTCTCGTCGAAGCGATTGAGCCTGCCCAAGGCTATTGCCTCGAAGAACACGAACTTCGCGGCCCTGTCAGCCTCGCCAAGGCGCGCTGACGCCCGTTCAGCCGGTGGCAGCACAGCTAGCCAGTCCTGCCACCGGCCATCCCTGTCGATCAGGTCGAACCCGAACCACGTCAACTGCCAGGTGTGACGGTCGAAGCGATGGTGATCGCTCTGTGCCAGCACCGCACGCAACACCGCGCGCTCGGCCTGGAACCACTCATCAGCAGCATCGCGTTCGACAAAGCTCTCCGATGCCACGTGGGGCGCTGGCCTCGGCATCAGATCGAGCCACCGCTCGCGCCCGTTGAACTCGACATCGATGTGGATCAAGGTGTGCAGATAGTGGTCGAACATCCGCTCAACCGCCTCATCGCGGGCCTGGGAAGGCTCCTCTGCGGCAGCGCGATCGGCGGCGTAGACGCGCAGCAGGTCGTGGCACGTGAACCGGCCCGGCACGTGCTCGACCAGCAGGTTCGCGCGGACCAGTTCCCTGAGACACTCGCGCGTCTCGTCGGCGGACAACCCGGCCAGGCTCCTCGCGGCGGGCACGGTGATGTCCGGGCCAGGATGGACGCCGATCAGCCTGAACATCCGCGCGGTCACTGGGCTGAGCTGCTGATACGACCACTGGAAGACGGTGCGGACGCTGGTCGCCGCGTCACCGGTGTCCAACGTGTCGAGGCGAGTGCGCTCGTCGGCCAGTTCGGCGACCAGCGCGGACAGCGGCAGGCTCGGGGACTGTGCTGCACGGGCCGCCACGATCGCGAGGGCCAGCGGGAGACCACCGCACCACTTGATCAGCTCGTCGGAGGCGCCCACCCGCTCGGCGCCCAGTCGACCGACCAGCAAGGCGTGGGCTTCGGCGTGGCTCAGCACGTCCAGCGCGAGGTGCTGAATGCCCTCGGTGATGATCAGGCCGGTGAGGCGGTCACGGCTGGTGATCAGCACCTGGGACGGGCACGGTCCCGGTAGCAGCGGACGGACGTGCTCGGCGTCGCGGGCGTTGTCGAGGACCACCAGCATGCGACGGTCGGCGATCATGCTGCGATACAGCGCCGAGGTGGCTTCGAGGTCGGCTGGGATGCGTTCGGGAAGAACGCCCAGGGCTTCGAGCATGCGACTGAGAGCGTCACCGGGCGCCATCGGATCGCGGTGACGGTCGAACCCGCGCAGGTTCACGTAGAGCTGGCCATCCGGGAAGTGGTCGGCAACACCGCGGGCCCAGTGCACAGCCAGGGTCGTCTTGCCGACACCTGCGGTGCCGGTGATCGCGACGATCATCAAAGCGTCGCCGCCAGCGAGATCGCTGAGGCCGCGCAGCTCAGAGGACCGTCCGACAAACCGCGGCACTGCGGTCGGCAGCTGCCGGGGCACCGGGCCACGGACCCGCACCGAACCTGACAGCACGTGTTGGTGCACCGCCTGCAGTTCCGCCCCTGGATCAACACCGAGTTCGTCAGCCAGCAACGAGCGGATCTCCTGGTACGCGGCCAGGGCTGCCGCCTGCTGACCGGACTGGGCCAGCGCCAGCATCAGCTGACCCCAGAACGTCTCCCGGAACGGGTGCTGGGCCGTCAACGACCGCAGCTCGGCGACCAGATCTGCGGCGAGACCTCGGTCCAGGTCGGCACTGATTCGCCTGTCCAGCGCCAGCAGCCACTCCTCGGTCACCGGCGGCACGTCGTGCTGGTGCACCGCGTCGGACCGAACGTCCGAGAGCATCGGTCCGCGCCACAACCCAACGGCAGCAGCGAAATCGCCGGCAGAGACCAGGGAACGAAAGCGCAGCAAGTCGAGCTGAGATACATCGACCGAAGCTCGATAGCCACCGCGGGAGGTCTGCACGCAGTTCGCCGTGCCCAACGCCTGCCGCAGCCTGACCACGACCATCTGCAAGGTCTTGTAAGCCCGGTCCGGCGCCACCGGCTCACCGTCCCACAGCCGCTCCACCAGCTCGTCCGCGGACACAAAGTGGTTGGGACGCAACAACAACGTCGCCAGCAACACCCGACACCGTCCAGCCGGTACCGACACCGCAGCGCCGTCGAGCAGCACCTCCAACGGCCCGAGAACCCGGTACTCGGCGCCCATGGTGTCCTCCCTCCTCAAGCGATCCAAGCAGCATGTGACCGAAGTGTGAGCACCATCAGCGACCCTTCTGGTGGCCGGTCCAACCGCGGTTACCTCCCTCTTCACCACGGCGGGACCGGCCTCTCAGCTGATGCGAGCCAGCCGCGCCCGCACGTCGTCCGCCTTGGCGAAGCCAAGATCGTCGTAGACGTCGAGCGCCGCGTGGTAGTAGCCGCGGGCCGCGTCCAGCTCGCCCAGTTCCAGCTTCAGGTCGGCCAGCCGCACCAGCGTGTCCGCCTTATAGTGCCGGTAGGACAACGCTTCCTGCAGCTCCACGGACCTGAGGTAGTTCGCCTCGGCCTCTTCGTAGCGGCCCAGGGCGCGGTAGACGCTGCCGAGCGTGTCGCGGTTCGAGGCCACCGCCGTGTCGCGCTCGTCCGGCACCAGTTCCAGGAACATGTCGCGGGCTCGCACGGCCCAGATCGCCGCCTCCTCGTGGTGGCCGAGTTCGTTGTGCACGAACCCGAGGGCCGCCGCACCTGCGCCAGGTCACGCACGTTGTCGAGCAGCACCAGCAAGCTGCGCCGGGACAGCAGTGCCCGGTAGCTCTGCAGCATCGCCTCGATGCCCACCGGGATCTGGTCGGCCGGCACGCCGAGGGCCAGCAGGAAGTCGCGGGCCGCGCTGTTCGGGTTCACCGGCGCGCCGGTCGGGTCGAACCCGCGCAGGTCGCTGTAGAGCTGACCGTCCGGGAACCGGCCGGCCATCCGGTGCGCCCACTGCACCGCCAGCGACGTCTTGCCGATGCCGCCGCTGCCGTTGATCACCGCGACCCGCTCCGGGGAGGAGAGCACGGCGTCGAGCCGGTCCAGTTCCGGTCCTCTGCCCACGAAGTGCGGCAACGCCGTCGGCAGCTGCCTCGGCACGTGGTGCACCGGCACGTCACCGGTCAGCACCTGTTGCTATGCCTCCCGCAGCCGCGGGCCCGGCGTGACGCCGAGCTGCTCGTCCAGCACGGCCACGACCTCGCGGAATGCGGCGAGCGCGTCCGCCTGCTGACCGCTGCGGTGCAACGCGAGCATCAGCTGCGCCCAGAACACCTCCCGCAACGGGTGCTGTGTGGACAGCGTCCGCAGCTCGGGCACCAGCTCCGCCGCCACGCCCTGGGCGAGGTCGGCGTCAATCCGTCGTTCCAGCGCGGTCAGGTGCTCCTCCACCAGATCCGGCACGGCGTCGCGGTGCAACGCCTCCGAGGAGACGTTCGCCAGCGCGGGACCGAGCCACAACCCCGTCGCCGAGGCGAAGTCGCCGGCCCGCACCAGCTCGCGGAACCGCAGCAGGTCCAGCTGTCCAGGTTCGACGACGGCCGCGTAGCCACCGGCACCGGTGTGCACGCAGTTGGCCGCGCCGAGCGCCTGCCGCAGCCGGGTGACGACCATGTGCAACGCCGCCCGGCCAGCGCTCGGCGGCGATCCGTCCCGCATCCGCTCGACGATCTCGTGCAGCGGAACGAACTCGTTGGCACGCAACAGGAGTGTGGCGAGGAGCACGCGACATCGACCGGCTGGAACGCCGACCGGGGCGCCGTCGAGCAGTACCTCCAACGGCCCCAGCACGCGGTACTCGACTCGCACATCGCCCCTCTCCGCGGCGTGACGCAGCGTCGAGTGCAGGGGCGTGGACTCAGTGTGACCGAAGTGTGAGCAGCACCGGGCAAAGTAGTGCTCAGCCGGACGACGAAAGTGACAACAGCAAGTTTGGGGGGTGTCACGATCGTCGGCCTCCTCCCTGGTCGCCCCTCCCCAGTGGGTCGTCCAGGAAGGAAATCCGGTCATTGGGGGGAACCGGACAGTCCCCTGCTGTTCGGTGGGCCCGCGGCTTCGGCTGCGGGCCCTTTTACTTTTTCTGCCCGGAAACGAAACGTGGGTGGCCCCGCCGGATCGGCGAGACCACCCACGAGGACGCAGTGCCTTTATTCGGGCGAGATCCAGGCGTACTGGATGCGCTGCTGACCGTGCTTGCGGGTCACCATCGTGCCCCGGCCAGGAGGCTGCGGCGACGGCTTGAGGTTGCCGACGATGTTGCCCTCCTCCTTCGAACCGGAACCGACGAACAGCGGCGCCGAGATCTCCTTCAGCTTGCCGAGGACCGGGTCGTACATCGCGCGGGACGCACCACCCATGCGGCGGGCCAGGATGATGTGCAGACCGACGTCCTTGGCCTGCGGGATGAACTCGGCCAGCGGCTGCAGCGGGTTCGCACCACCCTGCGGGGCCACCAGGTCGTAGTCGTCCACCACGACGAACACGTCGGGACCGGTCCACCAGGAACGGTTCCTCAGCTGTTCCTGCGTCACGTCCGGGCCGGGCATGCGCTTGGTGAGCGAGCCCTTGATCTCCTGGACGTTCTGCGTGAGCTGGGTGCCCGACACCGCGTAGCTGAGCAGGTGGTCGGTGTCGATGAACCCGAGCATCGTGCGGCGGAAGTCCGCGAGCAGGATCAGGGCCTCCGACGAGGTGTAGCTCGTCATGATGCCGCGGACGATCGTGCGCAGGAGGTTCGTCTTGCCCGACTCGCCGTCGGCCAGCGCGAAGAAGTGCGGGTCCGCGTCGAAGTCCATGTAGACCGGCGCGAGCTCGTCCTCGTTGACGCCGACCGGGACCAGGTGGCCGCGGTTCGGGTTGACCTGCTGGACCTGGGCCATGAACTGGGCGTAGTCGAGCAGGTCGGGCAGCATCCGGACCTGCGGGGCACGCGGGCCCTGCCACGCCTGGTTGAGCTTGGCGTCGAGGTCCTGGACACCCTGCGAGATCGTCGTCGGGTCCTGCGAGGTGTCAATGCGCGGCAGACCGGTGAGGAAGTGCAGCTTGTCACCGGTCAGGCCGCGGCCGGGACGACCGGGCGGCACGTTGACCGCGACCTTGCGGTCGATCTCGGACTCGCTCGGGTCACCGAGCCGCAGCTCGAAGCGCGTGCCGAGGAGGTCCTTCATGGCTGGCCGGATCTCCGCCCACCGGTTCGCGCCGACGATCACGTGCACGCCGTAGGACAGGCCCTGCGCGGCGAGCGCCTGGACCTGCGGCTCGACCATCTCGAACTCCTGGCGGAAGTTCATCCAGCCGTCCACGATCAGGAACGCGTCACCGAAGTTGTCGTCCTTGATCTCACCGCGGCGCCGGCGGGCGCGGAACTCGCCCATCGAGTCGATGCGCTGGTCGCGCCAGCGGAGCTCGCGCTCGGTGATCAGGGTCTGCAGCTCGGCCACCATGCGGCGGACCTTGTCGACGTCGAGACGACCGGCGAACCCACCGACGTGCGGCAGGTCCTCCATCGAGGCGAGCGTGCCACCACCGAGGTCGATGCAGAAGAACTGCGCCTCCTGCGGCGTGTGCGTCAGCGCCATCGACGCGATCATCGTCCTGAGCAGCGTCGACTTGCCCGACTGCGGACCACCGACGACCGCGCCGTGACCGGCGGCACCGGAGAAGTCCGCCCACAGCAGGTCGCGGCGCTGCTCGAACGGCTTGTCGACCACGCCGACCGGGATCTGCAGCGTGCCGTTGGCCGCGTAGCCGGGCGACGTGAGACCGCGGTCCGGCGTCACGTCGAGCGGCGGCAGCATCGTGTCCATCGTCGGCGGCTCGTTGAGCGGCGGCAGCCACACCTCGTGCGCGGGCGGGCCCTGGCCGACGAGGCGGTCGACGATCAGCTCGAGCTGTGTCGGCTCGTTCGCGTCTTCCTTCTTCGGCGCCTCGACCTTGACCGGCTCGATCGGCCGCTCCGGCTCCTTCGGGATCTCGATGAAGTCCGGCACGAAGAACCGCGGGCGCTTGTCGCTGCGCACGGCCACCGACTCACCGGCGGACTGCATGCCCGACGGCCGGTAGGTGCCCGAGACGTAGAGCGCCTTGAACCTGGTCAGCGGCATGCCCTGCACGCTCAGGTAGCCGGAGCCCGGAATCGGCGGCAGCTCGTAGGCGTCCGGCACACCGATCGCCGCACGCGACTCGGCCGCGTTGAACGTCTTCAGGCCGATCCGGTACGAGAGGAACGTGTCCAGGCCGCGCAGCTTGCCTTCTTCCAGTCGCTGCGACGCGAGGAGCATGTGCATCTGCAGCGACCGGCCGACGCGACCGATCTGGAGGAAGATGTCGATGAAGTCCGGCTTCGCCGTCAGCATCTCGGAGAACTCGTCGATGCAGATGAAGAGCGCCGGCAGCGGGTCGATCTGGGCACCGTTCTCACGGGCCTTCTCGTAGTCCCAGACGTTCTTGTAGTTGCCCTTCGCCAGAACCTCCTGGCGACGCGACACCTCACCCGCGATGGCGTCCTTCATCCGGTCGACCAGGCTGAGGTCGCCGGCGAGGTTGGTGATCGTCGCGGCGACGTGCGGTGCCTTGTCCAGACCGAGGAACGTCGCACCACCCTTGAAGTCGACGAGGATCATGTTGAGCGCCGTCGACGAGTGCGAGGCCAGCAGGCCCAGCACCAGGGTGCGGAGGAACTCCGACTTACCGGAACCGGTCGCGCCGATGCACAGGCCGTGCGGGCCCATGCCGTCCTCGGCCGCTTCCTTGATGTCGAGTTCGACCGACTGGCCGTGCTCGCCGATGCCGAACGGGATGCGGTAGCGGTCCCTCTTCGGCCGTGGCCGCCACGCCGCCTGCACGTCGAACGTGATCGGGTCGCCGGGGATGCCCATGAACTCGAGGATCGGCGGGTTGTTGCTCATCGCCAACGGGTCTTCGCCGCTGTCGCCACCGGCCTCACCGGCCGCACCCATGCGGTACGGCGAAAGCCTGCGGGCGAGCGCCTCGGACTCCACGACCGACAGCCGGTCCGGCGCGCCGAACCACTCCACACCGCTCGCGGAACGGGCGCCCAGCTGGTTGTTCTCGATGACGAGGCGCAGACCGCGGCGGGCGGTCAGGTTGCCGAGGCACTCGGACAGGTCCAGCAGCGTGACGCCGACCAGACCCTCCTCGAGAATGATCATCTCTTCGCGGCTGATGTCGCCGTCGTCGATGACGATCACGATGTGCGGCTGGTCCGGCGGCGGCGGGGCGTTGCGGGTGAACCGCTGCCGGTCGCGCAGGTTCTCGTCCAGCATCGCCTCGATCTCGGCGAGCGAGTTCGCCATCATGCGGCGCTGGCCGATGCCGTCGATGTCGGTGGGGTGCTGCGCGTGCGGCAGCCACTTCGCCCACTCCCACAGCTGCTTGGTGCGGCCCGCGCTGACGACCGCGATCAGCAGGTCGTCCGGGGCGTGGAAGGTGACGAGCTGGGCGAGCAGGGCGCGCGCGACGTCGCGGCGGTCCTCGATCTCACCGAGCAGGCCGACCGCGGCGAACCCGCGCAGTGCGATGGAGATCGGCAGCTCGGGCACGAGCGAGTGGGCGCGCACGAACCGGCGCAGCGCCAGCGTCGCGATCGGCTCCAGCTCCTCGACCGGACCGGTCTGCGGCGGCACCAGGCGGGTCGCGAGGCGCTGCGAGCCGCGACCGGCGCGCAGGTGGCAGAAGTCGGGGTCGTTCTGACGGCGTTCCCACATCCGGCGGGTCGTGGCGAGCGACCACAGCATCTGCGGGTCCGGGTGCACCCACTCGCGCTCGGCGCGCTGCTCGTCGGCAGCCTCGCGCGCGCGGTCGCGCATCTGGCCGAGGTACCGCAGGTAGTCCTTGCGGTCCTCGTTCATCTCGGCCTTCTTCTGGCCTTTGCCAGAACCCATGCCGCTCGCCATCATGCCGATGGTCGAGATCATCATCATGCCGGGCATGATCATCGCCGCCGGCTGCCGCGGCGCGAGGAACAGCATCATGCCCATCATGCCCACGGACGCGATGATCATGACGACGGGCATCGCCTTCATCATGATGTTGCCGGGGATGATCCGGGGGACCTCGGGTGGCGGCTCGAGGTGGACCTCGCCGCCGGGAGGCCGGGGAGCAGCAAGGCGTGCCGTTCGCTTGAACTGCAGCGTGCTCAACTGACAGGCACCTCTTCGACTCTCGTTACGCCACCAGTAGCAACCGACACTATTGCGCATCCGGGCACGCGACGAAGGTGGGTCGGAAAAAAACCCAGTCGAACGTGTTCCGCGAAGACCACGTGCGGAAGGCGCCGGTGCGGCCATACTAGGGCCGCCCGGCACGCGTCCGAGTGGACCAATAGGGTCGGGCCGTTGTTCATAAGCGCTGATCTGACTTAGGGGGCCCTGGTGGCGACCGGTACGACGGTGTTCAGCCGGGTTACGGTGGTGGCACCTCGAACCCGTATCGACGTTGCGCTGCCTGCCGACGTGGCGGTGGCCGACCTCCTGCCGATGTTGCTGGACATGGCCAGAGAGGCCACTCCGGACGGTGGTGTCCGGCACGGCGGCTGGTGCCTCGCGAAGCTCGGCGACAGCCCGCTCGACCCGGCTCGCACGCTGGCCTCGCTCGGCGTCGTGGACGGTGAGCTTCTGCAACTGCGCCGTCGCAACGAGAACCCGCCACCGCCGCTGTACGACGACGTCGTCGACGCGATCGCGGAGTCCGACCCGGACTCGTTCCGGCCGTGGACCAAGGAGACCGCGCAGAAGTTCGGTCACCTCGCGGGCGCGCTCGCACTGATCGCCTCGGCGGTGGCGCTGTTCCTGTCCGGCCCGATCACCGAGGCCGGCAAGGGCAGCGGGCTCGCCGCCGCGATCGCGGGTGGTGTCGCCGCCATCGCGGCACTCGCCACCGGCGCGACCATCGCGCGGGCGTACAAGGCGGCGTCGACCGGTGTGCTGATCGCCGCGTGCGGTTCGCTGCCGATGGCGTTCGTCGCCGGCTTCCACGCGGTGCCCGGTGTCGGGTTCAGCCCGAAGATGCTGCTCGCCTCGGCGTTGATGATGATCTTCGCGTGGGGCGGCATCCTGCTGATCGGCCACGGGGTCACGGTGTTCATCGCCGCGGCGACCAGCGGCACGATCGTCGCGCTCGCGTTCCTCGTCGCAACGTTCGTCGAGCACCCGCTCGCCGGTGTCGCCGCCGGGACCGGTGCGGTGGCGCTGGCCGCGATGTCCATGCTGCCCAGGCTGACCCTGCAGCTGGCCAAGATCCCGCCGCCCGTCGTGCCGACGAACGCCGAGGACCTCAAGGAGGACACCGGCTTCCCGGAGTACGCGGTGATCGAGCGCCGCACCGCCGTCGCGCACGAGTACCTGACCGGCATGATCATCGGCACCGGTGTGGTGGCCGCGCTGGCCGCGATCGTCGCCTCGGGCGCCGACACGATCTGGGGCCCGATCTACGGCGTGGTCGTCGCGATCGTGCTGATGATGCGCGGCCGGGTGTACGCGAACGGCGCGCAGGCCGTGGCACTGCTGTCCACCGGCATGCTCGCCAGCGCCGGCATCCTGATCGGCTGGCTGATCGGCTCGTCCGAGTTCAACCGCATCGCGTTCGTCTTCGGCACGCTGCTGGTGCTGGGCGCGGGCGCGCTGGTGCTCGGCGTCGTGTTCCCCGGCCAGAAGTTCTCGCCGCCGCTGCGCCGCACCGTCGACATCATCGAGGCGATCCTGATCGCCGCGGTGCTGCCGCTGGCGCTGGCCGTGATGGACATGTACTCGGTGTTCAGGGGCCTGATCTCGCTATGAGGACCGGCATGAGGCGCACTGCGGCGGCAGCGACCGCCGGACTGCTGCTGCTGACGGGGGCGTTGCCACCCACCGCCTCCGCCCAGCAACCTTCGTCGTCCGCGTCGAACGCGGCCCGGCCGAACTCCGTGCCGCCGCCGCTGCCGCCCGGCACCGCCCCGCCGAACGACGACGGCAAGCCGGACGTCAAGTACGACCGCACCAACAAGGGCTGCGTCGAGTCGGACACCAAGGCGAACCTGATCGAGTACATGCCCTGGGGTCAGGTCCACCTGAACCTCCAGCAGGCGCACTCGTTCGCGACCGGCAAGGGCCAGAAGATCGCGATCATCGACACCGGTGTCGACCCGCGGAACGAGCGCTTCGGCGGCCGCGTCGTCCCGTCCGGTGAGTACGTGGACAACTCGGGCGGCAAGAACGGCACGGACGACTGCGACGGCCACGGCACCGAGGTGGCCGGCGTCGCCGCCGCGCAGAAGACCGACGGCGACTTCGTCGGTGCCGCACCGGAAGCGACGATCCTCGCGATCCGCCAGACCAGCGACCGGTACGAGTTCAAGGGCGACGCGAACAACGAGAAGCGCGCCACCGCGGGCAAGGTGAAGACGCTGGCGCAGGCCATCGTCCGCGCGGCGAAGGCGGGCGCGCAGGTCATCAACATCTCGCTGACGAACTGCGGCGGGCCCAAGGGCTTCGGCCCCGACGACCAGGCGCTGCAGGCCGCGATCAGGTACGCCGTGGACGTCGAGGACGCCGTGATCGTGACGGCGGCCGGCAACATCAGCGACAACGGCGCCGGGTGCGCCGAGCAGAACAACAACCTGGACCCGGCCGAGGTCAAGTCGGTCTCGTCACCGGCGTGGTTCGCGGACGACGTGATCTCCGTCGCGTCGCTGTCCCGCTCGGGCGCGGTGTCGACCTTCAGCGTCTGGGGCCCGTGGGTCACCATCGCCGCACCGGGCGAGGAGATCATCTCGGTCGACCCCAAGAGCGTGCAGGGCCTGACGAACGCGAACGTCACCGCGCAGACCTCCGGTGACATCAAGGGCACCAGCTTCGCGGCGCCGTACGTCTCCGGCATCACGGCGCTGGTGCGGGAGCGTTTCCCGAACCTGAAGGCCCGTCAGGTGATGGAGCGGCTGAAGGCGACCGCGCTGCACCCCGGCAACGTGTCCGGACGGGACAACAAGATCGGCTACGGCATGATCAACCCGGTCGCCGCGCTGACGGCCGTGCTGCCCGCCGAGGCAGCCGGGTTCAAGGCGCCGCAACCGAAGACGCTGAACACCGCGGTGACTCCACCGGCCGGTTACGACTGGCCGCCGATCATCGTGGCGCTGTCCGGCATCGGCGCCGGTGTCGCGTTGCTGATGCTGACGCTGTTCGTGCGCAACTCGCTCAACCGCAAGCGCGGCAGCACTGTCTAGCCCGTTCACGAAGAGGCCCCCGCTGACTGTTCAGCGGGGGCCTCTTCGTTCTGTGCTCAGTCCTCGCCGATCACCTTCGGCGACGCCTTCTTGGGCTTGCCCAGCAGGTCGTCGATCGAGCCGGTGAGCCGCATCTTGGCCTTGTGCTCCTTGTCGCCGCCCTGCTGCCCGCCCTGCCCGCCCATCATCGGCGCCATTCCGCCCATCATCGGGGCACCGCCGGGCGCGCCTCCAGGACGGCCGCCAGCGCCCGCGGCGGCAGGGGCCGCCGCACCACCCTTCTCCGCCGGTGGCACGGGCTCAGCGACGCCGGTAGCGCCTCCGAACTGCATGGGCTGCGCGGCCGCGGCGGGAGCACCGACCGAACCGACGCCACCCACTCCGCCACCCACACCGGCGCCGACGCCACCGCCGCCACCGACCGGAGTACCGCCGCCACCCTTGCCCGCGGTGGCGGTGTCGGACGCCTTGGCCGGCTCCGGAGTCCTGGACTCGGGCTTGGCCGGCGGCGCGTAGGTCCAGTTCTTCTCGGGGTACTTGTGCTCCATCCGCACCGCTGCGAAGTTCCCGGCCTCACCGGACACCCCGTCGCACAGCTTGAGGAACGCCTCCAGCACCTGCCGTGCCGACTCGTACAGCTCGCGGACCGGGTCCTTGAGCTCCTCGATGTGCTTGATGGCGCGCTGATCGCCCTCCAGGGGCAACGCCGCCGTGCCGGACACCGAGTCGGCGGCGTCGGCCAGCACGTGCGCCATGTCCTGCACGATGCCGCGAACCCCGTCGGCGGTCTCCTCGAGCGCTTCCGCCATCGCGTTCATCGCGTCGGACATGTCGCCGCCCGCGAGCCCCACCTTGCGCATGTGGTCGAGGAACGCGTCGGCGTCCTTGCCCTCCCACCGCGCGTCGACGCCGCCGAGCGGCCCCGCGATGTGCTTGTTGACCGCCTCGGTCACCTTCGCGGCTTTGCGCCAGCGTTCGGCTTCCTCGCTCAGGTCGTTCCAGTCACCCACAAGTGGGTCGAAGAAGTCGTGCACGAGGTCCACGACACCGAGCTTGCGACTCACCTGCGAGAGGAAGTCGAGCTCGGGACCTACCTCGGCCGCGATCTGCCTGCCGTCCTTGGCCACCACAGCTCCCCCTACCGCCGATCGGCCTTCTTGATCAGTTGCAGGCTGTCCTCGTCGTGGTGCCCGTGCTGCTTGGCCACGGCGTGCAGCCCCTTTGCCGCCGCGTCGAGCGTGTCGCAGGCACGGGCGAGCTGCGAGTTGAGCAGCTCGGCCGCGCGTGCGTAGCCCTGGGCGTTGCCCAGCGTTCTGCCGATCTCTCCGAACGCCTCCGGGCGCAGCGGGGACGCCTTCATGGTGTCCCGCACCCGCCTCAGATCGTCCGTCGTGCCGTCGATCCGATCGGCGTACTGCTCGAGCCACTCGGGATCGACGGAAATGCGACCGGCCACGGCTGTCCCCTTACGACACCTTCGGGAGCTTTTGTCTGCATTCGACGGTGATGCACCCGAAGCGGTTCCGCTACTTCTGAGTGGACTGCGGATCCTTGATCGTGCCGTCAGTGGTCTTGATCGCGTCGTAGCTGCGGTTCGCCTCGTTCTTGTTGAGCTGCGGTCCCATCGGCAACAGACTCAGGATCTGGTTCGGTGCCGGCGGGAAGTTCCCGTCGAGACCCAGTGCCGACGCCGTGCCGGCGTCCGGGACGCCGTAGCGGACACCACGACCGGTGATGATCTGCACCGGACCGGTGCCGAAGTCACCCTTGCCCTGGCTGGCCCGCACGACGCCCGCCTTGCCCGGGAGCATCAGGAACTGGTCGATGATCTCGCCCGCCGCGCCGGCCGCGTTCAGCTGGACCGGGGTCATCTCCTTCGGGCCGGGCAACGCGGAGCCGATCGTGACGGCCGTGTGCTCCGCCTTGGTCTGCTCCGTGTAGTTGTCGGCCTTCCAGCCCAGGCACAGGACCGTGTTGCCGGGGTTCGCCTCGAGCGTGGTCGGGATCTTCGACGGGTACGACTCGAGCTTGAGCGGGCTCGACGGGTCCTTGTGGTCCGCGATCGCGTTCGGCGTGAGCGGGATCGACTTCTGGTTGTTCGAGTACGACCAGCGCAGCAGGTCGCCGACGGTCTGTTCGACCTCCTGGAAGCCGTCCTTGAGCGCCACCATGTACGTCGCGGTGTTGGTCAGGTTCACCTCGACGACCTCGCCGATGTTCACCTTCGTCTCGGTGACGTACGTCGCCTGCTTGCCCTGGTCCTGGATGACCGGCGCGATCATCGGAGCGACCTCGGGGATCGCGTTCAGCATCGCCGTGCTGATCGCCCGCGGCTGCTTGCCCTTCAGCCGCAGCGCGTTCAGCACCTTGTCGTTCTTCAGGTCGATCTCCGCGCGAACGGTCGACGACGAGATGTCACGCAGGCTGTTGGGCTTCTTGTAGATCAGGTAGGCCTTCTTGGCGCCCGTGCGCTGCTGGACCAGCACGGCCTCGTCGCCCAGCTCGGCGTTGCCACTGCTCACGCCGGCGATCACGGAGGTCTTGATCTGGTTCTCCGCCGCCTGGTTCTCGCGGAACTCGTCCAGGTCGAGCGTGTCGCAGACGGACCACTGCGCGTCGATGCGGAGGTTCGGCTTCGGCAGCACGTCCGGCGCGTCCGGGAGACCGGTGAGCCTGCCGCGCGGCAGGTTCGCCAGCGCCGACTCGCTCACCAGCTTCGGCGTACCACCGGCCGCCTGCTGCTCCGTGCCGCCCGCCGTGCCACCGGGTGCGTCACCGCCACCCTGCTGCTGGTCCGGGTTGCTGCGCGAGTACCAGAGCAGCCGGGCCGACGCCAGGTTCGTCATCGGGATGAGTCTCTTGGGAGACGCGTCGACGACGTAGACCTGGCCGGTCTCCTTGCTGATGGCGATCTGCGTCTGGTCGTCCAGGCGCGGTGACGGCTTGAAAAGACCGAACACCATGAAGCCCAGCAGACCGACGACGCCGAGGACCACACCCACCGCTGTCGCGCGCGAGTGGTTGCGCATCGGGTCGTGCAGCATGACCGCGTCTCTGCGGACAAGCGCGGACTGCATCCGCTGCAGGACGAATCGGTAGGCCTGGACCTGTGACTTGGTGGTGGGTGTTGATGCCATTCTCGGCTCGCTGCTCTCCCAGTCGCGGTACGGTTCGGCAGGATAGCCGGACGCAGGTTGCTCCGTGGGCCGGTTCGCCAAGCCCACCGACCATCGAGGGGAAAGAGACCACAACGGATGTCCGTCACCACTCCACATCCGCCCCGGCCCAACCCAGGGATGGCACGGCCGCAGGGACCTGCGGGTCCTGGCCAGCAGGCACCTGTGCCCCCGCGTCCGGTCGGGCGTGTCCGCCGCAGAGCCTCCGGTGCCAGCCTCGGCTCGTTGCCGGTCTCCAACGTAGTGACGATCGAGGTCGGTCTGGCGATCGCTCTCCTCGTGCTCACGATCGCCGGTGTGAAGACCGCCGCCGGCGCGCTGAACGTCGTCTCGGTCTCGATCGCCGGCGCTGTGCTCTTGATCGCACTGATCCTGGCATTCACCCGATCGCGTGGTCGTTGGCTGACGCAGTGGATCGGCGTCCGGCTCCGTTTCAGCTTCCGCTCGCACGCGCGCACCGCGAAGCGCACGGAACCGCAGGAGTCCACACCCGGTGACGACGAGATGCAGGTGCTCGGTCCCGAGGACCCGCGCGTCGCGTTGCTGCGGCTGGCGATCCCGGACCTGGTGATCGCGAAGGGCGTCGACCACGAACGCCGCCCGCTCGCGCTGTCGTGGCACGACGGCGTGTGGACGGCGGTGCTGCTGGTCGACCCGACCCCGCCGCTGATCTCCGCGATCGGCTCGGCCCCGTCGCTGCCGCTCGGCGCACTGGCGCCCTGCCTGGAGGACCGCGGCGTCGTCCTGGACGCGATCACCGTGATCTGGCACTGCTACCCCGGCAGCGCGGCGCTCCCGCCGACGTCGCCGGCACTGAGCTCGTACATGGAGGTGCTCGGCCCGCTGCCCGCGGCGGCCCGGCGCACCACGTGGATCACGGTGCGGCTGGACCCGCGCCGCTGCGGCGAGGCGATCAGGGAACGTGGCGGCGGCGTGGTCGGTGCGCACCGCGCGCTGATCGGCGCGTTGTCCCGGGTCCGCAACGCCCTGGAGTCCGCGGGCGTGACGATCCGCCCGCTCGACTCGGACGAACTGCTGCGCGCGGCGATCTCCTCGGCCGAGCTGACCGCTGCCGTCGGCAACACGAACCCCGTGTCGCTGCGGGAGAAGTGGTCCGGCGTCACCGCGGGTGGCGTTGGTCACGCGAGCTACGCGATCACCGGCTGGCCGTCGAAGGGCCTGAAGGGCAACCTGAACTCGCTGACCGGCGTGCGCGCCTTGTCCTCGACGCTGGCGATGTCGATCTCACCGTCCCGTGAGGACGGCCAGGTCTCGCTGCGCGGCCTGGTGCGGGTGAGCGCCCGCACGCCGAACGAGCTGGACCGCGCGGACGACCAGTTGACGAAGCTGAGCGACAAGCTCGACATCACGCTGACCCCGTTGAAGGGCATGCAGCTCGCGGGTCTCGCCGCGACGCTGCCGCTGGGAGGTGTGGCATGACCTCGTCCCGCCTGCTCGACTCGCGCGGCCGTGGCGCCGTGGCACCGGAGTTCCTGGTGTCGCCGAACATGCTGGACGTGGTCAGCCCCAGCGGCGACCGCGGCGGCATGATGCTCGGCCAGGGCACCCAGGGCGAACCGCTCTCGGTGTCGGTGCTGCGCCCCACGCCGACCCGCATGGTGGTCGTCGGTGGCCTGTACCTGGCCCGCCAGATCGCGTTGCGGGCCATGGCGACCGGCGCGTGGATCATCATCGCGACCGGCCGCCCGCAGGCCTGGCAGCCGGTCGTGCGTGCCGCGGGCCAGGGCCCGGACGGCCGCCCGTCCCAGCTGGTGCAGCTGCGCCGCCTGTCGCCCGCGGACCTGCCGCGGCCGACCGAGGACATGCCGCTGCTGGTCATCCACGACGGCGGTCACGTGCCGCAGGAGCTGTTCCCGCCCCGTGCGGCGTGGCAGACCACCATGTACGTGCTGCCGTACCTGCACCCGCAGGCCTCGTCGACGGCGAACAACGCGGACCTCGTGCTGCTGCAGCGCCTCCCGATGGGGCAGGCGCAGCTGGCCGGTCAGATGTGGCGGTTGCGGCCGCAGATGTTCCAGCAGCTGACCCAGCTGAAGGACGACCAGGTCATCGCGATGGGTCAGGACATGTGGGCGCACCTGCGCCTGTACACCACCCCGACCGAGCAGCAGATCCTCGGAGCGGTACGCCGAGGCGATTGAGACGCTCACGAATTTGCGCCCCGAACGTTCATCGTTCGGGGCGCAATTGTTTTGTCCATAGCTCAGCGGCACCAACTAATTCACAGAAACCCCAAAACTGTTGATTCGCCAATCGAAGGTTGTTTCGTGGACCTTCTTGTGCGAAATCCGTCCGCGCCACTAAGAAAACTCTCACCTGCACGACCCTGCGACGAGGGAGCACGCTGCTATGGGAGAATCGTGGGTCAGACGAGCGGCTGGAATCGGACTGGTGGCGAGCACAGCGCTCGCACTGTCGTCCGTCTCCGCCACCGCTGCGCCCGAGGGGGAGATTCGGAACCTCGGTGCGGCCAACGCGGTCAAGGACAACTTCATCGTCGTGCTGAAGGACTTCAGCACGGCCAGTGTCGAGAACCTCAGCGCTAAGTACAGCGCGAAGGTGAAGCACACTTACAAGTCCGCTTTGCGCGGTTTCTCCGCACAGATCTCCGAGGCCCAGGCCAAGCTCCTCGCCGCGGACCCGGCAGTCGCCTACGTCGAGCAGGACGGCGAAGTCCACGCTTCCGACACGCAGACCCCGACCCCGTCGTGGGGCCTGGACCGCATCGACCAGCGTGCGCTCCCCCTCGACAACAGCTACACGTACCCGAACCGGGGCGCCGGCGTCACCGCGTACATCATCGACACCGGTATCCGCATCAGCCACAGCGACTTCGGCGGCCGCGCCGTGCACGGCCGCGACACCGTCGACAACGACAACGACGCGACCGACTGCAACGGCCACGGCACCCACGTCGCGGGCACCGTCGGCGGTACGAAGTTCGGCGTCGCCAAGGACGTGAAGCTGGTCGCCGTCCGAGTCCTGAACTGCGCGGGCTCCGGCTCGTTCGCGGGCGTCATCGCCGGCATCGACTGGGTCACCGAGCAGGTCAACAACAACCCGGCGAACAAGCCCGCGGTGGCCAACATGTCCCTCGGCGGCGGCGCCAACCAGACCGTCGACGACGCCGTGAAGCGTTCCATCGCCGCCGGCGTCACCTACGGCCTCGCGGCGGGCAACGACAACGGCGGCAACGCCTGCAACACGTCGCCGGCCCGTACCCCCGAGGCCATCACGGTCGGCTCGACCGACCGCACCGACGGCCGTTCGTCATTCTCGAACCTCGGCACCTGCGTCGACATCTTCGCGCCCGGCCGCGACATCACGTCGGCGTGGCTCACCAACGACGAAGCCACCAACACCATCAGCGGCACCTCGATGGCCACCCCGCACGTGGTGGGCGCCGCGGCCGTGTTCCTCGCCTCGTCCCCGACCGCGACCCCGCAGCAGGTCCGCGACGCTCTGGTGGAGAACGCCACCTCCGACGTCGTCACGAACCCCGGCGCCGGCTCGCCGAACAAGCTGCTGCACATCACCGGCACCGCCCCCGGCAACCCGCCCGGCCAGTGCCCCGCCGTCACCAACGACACCGACACGGCCATCCCGGACGCCTCGTCCGTGACGTCGTCGATCACCGTCGCCGACTGCAACGGCAAGGCCAGCGGCACGGGCTCCGTGACGGTCGCCATCAAGCACAGCTACCGCGGTGACCTGGAACTCGCTCTCATCGCCCCCTCGGGCGCGGTGAAGCTCCTCAAGGTCTCCAACGGTGGCGACAGCGCGGACGACGTCAACGCCACCTACCCGGTGAACGTGTCGACCGAGGACGCCAACGGCACCTGGCAGCTGCGGGTCCGCGACCTCTACCGCCAGGACACGGGCTTCATCAACTCGTGGACGCTGGACATCTAGAGCAACCGTCCCACCCCTCGGAGCCCCCGGTCCCCCCGCCGGGGGCTCCTCCCTTTCCGGGAAGAGCACCGAGCCGGGAAGACTGGCTCAACGAGAGAGCGTCCGCACCTTCCGAGTCGCCTCAGCCCGTGCCCCGAGCTCGGCGTCGTCAGGAAAGTCCACCCGCACCAGGCACAAGCCGTGCGCCGGAGCCACGGTGACCCCGCTGGCGCGCCCGTGGAGCGACAAAAGCGACCCCGGCCACTCGATCCCCTTCCGCCCCTCCCCGACGGCCAGCAGCGCGCCGATGAGCGAGCGGACCATCGAGTGGCAGAACGCGTCCGCGGACACGAAGGCCGTGATCACGCCATCCGCACCACGCAGCAGCTCGAGCCGCTGCAGTTCCCGGATGGTCGTGGCGCCTTCGCGCCGCTTGCAGAACGCGCAAAAGTCGTGTTCCCCCAGCAACAACGCCGCCGCCGCGTTCATCGCGTCGACGTCGAGCGGGCGCGGCCAGGCAAGCGTGTCCAACCGCCGCAACGGATGCGCTCCGGAAGCAGCATCCGAGACCCGGTATTCGTAGTGCCGCCGCAACGCCGAGAACCGCGCATCAAATGCGGCAGGCACCTCGCGAGCGGAGAACACCCGCACATCCGTGGGCAACGCCCGGGCCAGCCGGCGAGGCAGCCCTGCGACATCCACAGTGGACGGCAGATCAACGTGGGCGACCTGGCCGGAGGCGTGCACCCCGGCATCGGTGCGCCCGGCGACGGTCAGCTGCACGTCCTCGCGCAGCACCATCGACATGGTGTCCTCGAGGACGCCGCAGACCGTGCGGCGCTCAGGCTGACGAGCCCAGCCGGAGAACTCGGTCCCGTCGTAGGCGAGGTCGAGGCGCACACGAACGAGCCCGCCGTCCCCGGAAGCGGGAACGACGGGCTCGTCAGCAGACGTACTGATCAGGACTCGTCCTTCTTGGACTCGGCCTTCTCGTCAGCGGTCTCCTCGGCCTCGACGGCCTCAGCGGTCGGCTCGCCGTCAACCTCGACAGCGTCCTCGGCCTTGGTCTCGTCGGCCTCGACGACAGCGGCGGCCTCGGCCGGCTTCTCGTCCTTGGCGAACTTGGTCTTGCGCGCAGCCTCGGCCTCGGTGGAGACGAGCTTCTGCTGCACCAGCTCGATGATGGCCATGGGGGCGTTGTCGCCCTTGCGCGCCAGCGTCTTGGTGATGCGGGTGTAGCCACCGGAACGGTCGCTGAAGAACGGACCGATCTCGGCGATCAGCTTGTGCACGACGTCCTTGTCGCGGATCGTCTTCATGATCTCGCGACGGTTGTGCAGGTCGCCGGCCTTCGCCTTGCTGATCAGCTTCTCGGCGTACGGACGCAGCCGCTTCGCCTTGGCCTCAGTGGTCTTGATCCGGCCGTGCTGGAACAGCGCCGTCGCCAGGTTGGCGAGCAGCAGCCGCTCGTGCGCCGGAGACCCACCGAGCCGGGGGCCCTTGGTAGGGGTGGGCATCGCTTGCTCCTGTAGTAACTAAAGAGATCCTCTGCTCTGAAACGAGCGTCAGAGCTGCTCGGTCTCCGCGTAGTCCTGACCGTCGTCGTGGGAGTCCAGACCGGTACCAGCACCCCAGCCCGTGTCACCGGAGTGGTAGTCGGCAGCGGCGGCGGACGGGTCGAATCCAGGAGGTGAGTCCTTCAGCGCGAGGCCGAGACCGACGAGCTTCATCTTGACCTCGTCGATCGACTTCGCACCGAAGTTGCGGATGTCCAGCAGGTCCGCCTCGCTGCGCGAAACCAGCTCGCCGACGGTGTGGATGCCTTCCCGCTTCAAGCAGTTGTAGGAACGGACCGTGAGGTCCAGATCCTCAATAGGCATCGCGAACGCGGCGATGGTGTCGGCCTCGGCCGGCGACGGGCCGATCTCGATGCCCTCGGCGTCGATGTTCAGCTCGCGAGCGAGGCCGAACAGCTCAACCAGGGTCTTACCCGCGGAGGCAACCGCGTCCCTCGGGGTGATCGAGGGCTTGCTCTCCACATCGAGAATCAGCTTGTCGAAGTCCGTCCGCTGCTCGACACGCGTGGCCTCGACCTTGTACGTCACCTTGAGAACCGGCGAGTAGATCGAGTCGACGGGGATGCGGCCGATCTCGGCACCCGCCTGCTTGTTCTGGACAGCCGGGACGTAGCCGCGACCGCGCTCGACGACGAGCTCGATCTCCAGCTTGCCCTTGCCGTTCAGGGTGGCAATGTGCAGGTCGGGGTTGTGCACGGTGACACCGGCCGGAGGCACGATGTCGCCTGCGGTCACCACACCGGGGCCCTGCTTGCGCAGGTACATGGTCACCGGCTCGTCCTCTTCGGACGAGACGACGAGCTCCTTGAGGTTCAGGATGACGTCGGTGACGTCCTCCTTCACCCCGGGAACCGTGGTGAACTCGTGCAGCACGCCGTCGATGCGGATGCTCGTGACAGCAGCACCGGGGATCGACGAGAGCAGCGTGCGGCGGATCGAGTTGCCGAGCGTGTAACCGAAGCCCGGCTCCAGCGGTTCGATGACGAACCGGGAACGGGTCTCGGAGACCGCTTCCTCGGCGAGCGAGGGGCGCTGGGAAATCAGCACTGGATTCTTCCTTCCTACAACGACGCCCGCTATTTGACGCCGTCAAGACGCCGGTCGCGGAGACCGGCAAACGCACTCGGCACACCCTTCGCGCCGATGCGGGACCCGACCGGAGGGACGGCGAACCGCCCCTCCGAGAGGATCACTTCGAGTAGAGCTCGACGATGAGCTGCTCGGTGACAGGCGTGTCGATCTGCGCGCGCTCGGGCAGCTGGTGCACGAGGATGCGCAGGTTCGAGGAGACGACCTGCAGCCAAGCCGGGATCGGGCGGTCACCGAAGGACGCGCGAGCAGCCTCGAAGGGCAGCGTCGGCATGGACTTCGGCTTCACGTCGATGATGTCGAACTTCGACACCTGGTAGCTCGGGATGTTCACCTTGTGGCCGTTGACCAGAAAGTGCCCGTGGCTGACCAGCTGGCGAGCCTGGCGACGCGTGCGGGCGAGGCCCGCGCGGTACACCACGTTGTCGAGGCGAGCCTCGAGGATCTGGAGCAGGTTCTCGCCGGTCTTGCCCGGACGGCGAACCGCTTCCTTGTAGTAGCGGACGAACTGCTTCTCAAGGACGCCGTAGGTGTAACGAGCCTTCTGCTTCTCCTGGAGCTGCAGCAGGTACTCGGACTCCTTGACCCGACCGCGGCCGTGCTGGCCGGGCGGGTAGGGGCGGCGCTCGAACGCCTGGTCCCCACCGACGAGGTCAACCTTGAGGCGACGCGAGATGCGCGTCGCAGGTCCCGTGTAACGAGCCATTTGTGCTTACTCCTCCCCGTGCCTCAGACCCGGCGCCGCTTGGGCGGGCGGCAGCCGTTGTGGGGCTGCGGGGTCACGTCCTGGATGGTGCCGACCTCGAGACCGGCGGCCTGCAGCGAACGGATCGCGGTCTCACGGCCGGAGCCGGGACCCTTGACGAACACGTCCACCTTGCGCATGCCGTGCTCGGCGGCCTTGCGGGCGGCGTTCTCGGCAGCCATCTGCGCCGCGAACGGCGTGGACTTGCGCGAGCCCTTGAAGCCCACGTGGCCGGCGGACGCCCAGCTGATCACGTTGCCCAGCGGGTCCGTGATGGACACGATGGTGTTGTTGAACGTGCTCTTGATGTGCGCCTGGCCGTGCGAGACGTTCTTCTTTTCCTTGCGCCGGATCTTCTTGACCCCGGCGCCCGTGCGGGACTTGGGTGGCATTTCTTGACAGAACTCCTAAGTCGAGGGCAGTAGACGCGAGGTCTTACTTCTTGCCGGCCTTCTTCTTGCCGGCGACGGTCTTCTTCGGACCCTTGCGGGTACGGGCGTTCGTCTTGGTGCGCTGTCCGCGAACGGGCAGGCCACGACGGTGCCGAAGACCTTCGTAGCAGCCGATCTCCATCTTGCGACGGATGTCGGCCTGAACCTCACGGCGAAGGTCACCCTCGACCTTGTAGTTCGTCTCGATGTGGTCCCGCAGCTTGGCGAGGTCGTCGTCCGACAGATCCTTCACCCGGAGGTCCGGGGAGATCTCCGTGGCGGCGAGCAGCTCCTTGGAGCGCGTACGACCGATGCCGAAGATGTAGGTGAGCGCGATCTCCATCCGCTTTTCGCGGGGGAGGTCGACGCCAGCGAGTCGTGCCATGTGGCGGTTAACTCCTGTCGTTTACTTCCAGGTCTGCTCCTCGCCCAATTCCGGTGACTGACTCGCTATGTCGTTCCGGCTGCTCTCACAGCCGGTGTCCCGGCCCCGGCCTGGAATCCGGGGGTGTCCGCACACTGGAAGCCCTGCGTGCGGTAGGTGCGAGGAGATTCTCGTTACTGCGTCGGCGAAGATCTCGACGAGCGCGTGGTGGAGCTGCTCAGCCCTGGCGCTGCTTGTGGCGCAGGTTCTCGCAGATCACCATGACCCGGCCGTGACGGCGGATCACCTTGCACTTGTCGCAGATCTTCTTGACGCTCGGCTGGACCTTCACGCCTGAGATCTCCTGCTACTGGAGGTCACTTGTAGCGGTAGACGATGCGCCCGCGGGACAGGTCGTAGGGCGAGAGCTCCACGACAACCCGGTCCTCAGGGAGGATGCGGATGTAGTGCTGTCGCATCTTGCCGCTGATGTGCGCGAGCACCTTGTGACCGTTCTCCAACTCGACTCGGAACATCGCGTTGGGGAGCGGCTCGACTACGCGGCCCTCGACCTCAATGGCCCCGTCCTTCTTGCCCATGTCCTCCGCGTTTCGTGACGGTGATAATAACCTTTGGGCGCGCGCCACCCCGGTTCGATCTCACCTGCGAGGGCATGACAGAACCGGCGCGACTGGTGCGCCACCTGACCAGTGTACGCAGTTCACTCCGGCAACCCAAATCGGGCCCGGCCAGGTCAGTCCCGGGGCCGCGCACACCTCGCCAGCAGCGGCCGGAGCTTCCCGATCTCGGTGATCTGGAACTCGTACGTGCCCAGCACCGACTTGAGCGTGCGGGCGCGTTGAGCGGCGATCCGGGTGCCGTAGCCGGTGTCGTCAGAGCATTGCTGAGCTGCGTTGTCGAGCGCGAGATCCCCTGATCCGACGCCGTAGCTCTCCAGACTCGGGTCGCCGGGCCCGCGCTGGGCGAAGCCCTCCCGGCGCAGGCAGTGCAGCAGCGTCGTGTCGGTCGCGCGTTTCTGCGCGACCTCCGGACCGGAACCCAGCCGCGCCTGCCACTCGCGCGCCACGGCGGCGTGCAGGTCCGTGATCCGCGTCACCGCGGCGACGTACTCCCGGCCGGCGGCGACCCGGGCCTCGCCACCACAGCCACCGTCGGCCGGTGGCGGCGGGCTGACGAAGTCCGGCCGGATGATCCGCATGTCGTCGAACGGCGGCCGGCACCGCTCGACGGCGGCGATGGAGTCGGCCAGGAAGATCCGGTCGGCGATCCGGTCCGCCGGGACGTCCTGGTAGGTGAGGTCGGTGGCCGGCTTGGAGACAGCACAGCCGGGAAGTGGAATCAGCAGAGCGGACAGGACGAAACGGGTGACCCGCACAATGCCCCCAAGCATTGGAACTCGTTCGCCACCCACACCGTATCCGCCGTGACAAACGAAAAACCCCGTTCACCGCATGCGGCGAACGGGGCTGCTGCAAAGCTCAGGTCACTCCTCGGGCGCGGTGAGCACCCAGGGACCGTCCTCGGTGATCGCGACGCTGTGCTCCCAGTGCGCGGCGCGGGTCCCGTCGAGCGTGATGACGGTCCAGCCGTCCTCCAGCTCCTGGGAGTCGTCCGTGCCGAGCGTGAGCATCGGCTCGATCGCGATGGCCATGCCGACCTTGAGCCGCGGGCCCTTGCCCGGCTTGCCGAAGTTCGGCAGGAACGGGTCCATGTGCATCTTGGAGCCGATGCCGTGGCCGCCGTAGTCCGCGACGATCCCGTACTCGATGCCGTCGCGCTCGCCCGACTCGATCGCCGAGGACTCGATGGCGAACGAGATGTCGGTGAGCCGGCCGCCCGGCACCGCGGCCTCGATGCCCGCGAGCATCGACAGCCTGGTCGCCTCGGACAGCTTGTGGTCCGCGGGCGACAGTTCGCCGACGCCGACCGTGACGGCCGAGTCGCCGTGCCAGTCGTCGAGGATCGCACCGCAGTCGATGGAGATCAGGTCACCCTCGGCCAGCACCTGCTTGCGGCTGGGGATGCCGTGGACGATCTGCTCGTTCACCGACGCGCAGATGCTCGCCGGGAAGCCGTGGTAGCCCTTGAACGACGGGATGGCGCCGGCGTCGCGAATGGTCTGCTCGGCGATCTCGTCGAGGTCCCAAGTGGACACACCGGGCTTCACCGCGTCGACCACGTTGCGAAGGGCGCGCGCCACGACCAGGCCGGAGGCGCGCATGGCCTCCAGCTGGCCGCGGGTCTTGATCTCGATCATGCGTTCACTGCCTGAAGTACCTGAGAAGACCGAGCGAAACCGGTCGAGCAGTCCACCAACGCTCACTTCTCGCCGCGCAGCGCGTGCAGCGCCGAGAGAGCCCGCTCGCTGATCTCGCCGATGTCACCCACCGCGTCGATGGAGATGACCTTGTCCGCGTAGTAGTCGAGCAGCGGCGCGGTCTCGTTGCGATACACCTGCTGCCGGTGCCGGATGACTTCTTCCTTGTCATCCGTGCGCCCGCGCGCCAGCAACCGCTCCACCACGACGTCCTCGTCGACCCTGAACTCCAGCACCGCGTCGAGCGCGTGGTCGTCAACAGCGAGGAACTCACCCAGCTTGTCGGCCTGCGCGACGTTGCGCGGGAACCCGTCGAGCAGGAACCCGTCCACCGCGTCCGACTCGGCCAAGCGCTTGCGCACCATCTCGTTCGTGATGGAGTCCGGCACGAGAGCGCCCTCGTCGAGGATGCTCTGCACCTCCAGCCCGAGCTCGGTCTGGTTGCTGATGTGTGACCGGAAGAGGTCGCCCGTCGAGATGTGCGGCACGCCGAGCTTGCGGCTCAGAACCTCAGCCTGGGTGCCCTTGCCCGCACCGGGCGGGCCAACGAGAACGAGTCGCATCTAGCGGAGGAACCCTTCGTAATTGCGCTGCATGAGCTGGCTCTCGATCTGCTTCACGGTGTCGAGACCGACACCGACCATGATCAGAACCGCGGTGCCGCCGAACGGGAAGTTCTGGTTCTGGCCCTCGTTGGTGAGGTCCAGGAACAGGTTCGGCAGGATCGCCACGATGCCGAGGTAGAGCGAGCCGGGGAGCGTGATGCGGCCCAGCACGAACTTGAGGTACTCGGCGGTCGGGCGACCGGGACGGATGCCGGGGATGAAGCCACCGAACTTCTTCATCTCGTCAGCACGCTCGTCCGGGTTGAACGTGATGCCGACGTAGAAGTACGTGAAGAAGACGATCAGCATGAAGTACGTGGCGATGTGCACCCAGCTCGACTGCTTGACCAGGTAGGTCGAGACGAACGTCGAGAACCAGTTCGTCTCGTTGGAGGACCCCTGGGTCAGGCGCACGATCAGGTCCGGCAGGTACAGCAGCGACGAGGCGAAGATGACCGGGATGACGCCGGCCTGGTTCACCTTGAGAGGAAGGTACGTCGAGGTGCCGCCGTACATGCGGCGACCGATCATGCGCTTGGCGTACTGCACCGGGATGCGGCGCTGAGCCTGCTCGACGTAGATGACGCTCGCGATGATGACGAGAGCGGCGACGCAGACGAGGATGAAGGTGATCCGGCTTTCGTCCTTGTCCCAGATGTTCTTGCCCTCGGCCGGGATCCGGGCCGCGATACCGGTGAAGATCAGCAACGACATGCCGTTGCCGATGCCCTTCTCGGTGATCAGCTCGCCCAGCCACATGATGACCGAGGTACCGGCGGTCATGGTGACGACCAGCACGATGAGGGTGAAGATGCTGTCCTTGTTCGGGACGACGTCCTGGTCGCACTCACCGAACAGCTGCCCGCGCACCGCGAGGGCCACCAGACCGGTCGACTGCAGGATCGCGAGCCCGATCGTCAGGTACCGCGTGTACTGCGTGAGCTTGCCCTGACCGGCCTGCCCCTCCTTCTTCAACTGCTCGAACCGCGGGATCACCACGGTCAACAGCTGAATGATGATGCTCGCGGTGATGTAGGGCATGATGCCCAGCGCGAACACGGAGAGGTTCAGCAACGCGCCGCCGCTGAACAGGTTGATCAGCGAGTAGATGCTCTGGCCTTCAAGTTGCTCGGCACAGGCCCGCACATTCTTGAAGGACACGCCCGGCGCGGGCATGGTCGCACCAAGCCGGTACACAATGATGATCCCGAGAGTGAACAGGATCTTCTTGCGTAGATCCGGCGTCGCGAGAGCCGAGCGGAATGCGCCGAGCACGCGAACCTCCTGAGCGTTGCCGACCCCCAGGGACCGGCACATGCGGTAGATGGCAGGCCGAGGTAGGTAGCCACGACCAAGCGACCCGGAGGACATCCGGGTTCAGCCCGCAACACTAACAGTCCCCCTCGACCTGGTCGTACCCAGTGGCCAATCACAGGTTGCTGACGGTTGATCTCTCACTACCCGGCTACGCCATCCGGACGAGTGAACTGCCTGATTCCGTGCTACGAGCAGCGATTACGCCGAGCGCGAACGGGTGCACTCACCCAGACACAGTTGATGCCGGCCTCGTCCAACGCGGCCGGCCGCGACACAAGGGGGATCGGCGTGGGATCGCTCCCACGACACGACCGTCTTCCCTCGGCCGCGCCGCAAATACCGCCCGCGGCCGGCCTCCGCAACCTCACGGCTCTCCAGGCGGCAGATTGGCCGCTTTAGGCGTGGATTAAAGCGGGGGGTTGTGTCGGATTCTCAGATCCCCTAGCCTCGCTTACGGGAACGGGGCAGTTCTGAGACGTTCCCGCAGATGGAAAGTATGGGGCTGGGGGGCTCAAATCGTGCGTTCGCGCGTCAAGAGGACAATCGTCGGCGCTGCCGTGTGGCACCGCCCGTGCCGGATGCTGCCACCGGGGTTCAGACCGTTATAGCTGGTGAACCGGCTGCGCAGACCGGTAGTGCACCGTTTGACGTGCACGCCCTTGGCTCTGCCTTGCACATTCCCGTAACCAGACCGCACCCGATGCGCTCTGGCAACACGCGGTCGTCCTGATCCGAGGCACAGCTGTGCGCTGATTCCTCGGGGTTGGCAAAAGCACGCCGGACGGGCGGATTTTCAAACACGCCCGTTGGGTCTGTTTGCTATTGCCTCAATTCGTAACTGGCGACCCAAAAAGACAGGAGAAATCACCATGTCTCGTCGTTTCGTCAAACTGGCCGCGACCACGGGTGCCGCGATGGCACTCATGACCGCGATGGCCGGTGCCGCCACGGCAGAAACGTCCACGTCCATCCCCGCGGAGATCCTGGCCTGCCACAACGCCGACGCTCCCACCTCGGGCGGTGGCTGGGTGCACGGCAAGGGCTGGGGAGACTGCCCGCAGAGCGTCGACGTCTACATCCAGCGATTCGGCTGGACCTGGGAGGTCTACGGCCGCGCCCACTACAACGGTCCGGGCAGCGCGGTCGCGTCGTTCAACTGTTCGGGCTCCGGCCACTACACGTACCGCACGCTCGTGCAGTGGCGGGACGGCACCGGCCCGAAGAGCGCGATCTCGGCTGAGCGCCGCTTCCAGTGCTGAGCTGACCCCCGCCACAAACGCTGAAGGGCCCCAGGACGAGTCCTGGGGCCCTTCAGTCACGTTCTGACCGAACGTCACACCACGGTGGAAGACCCACCAGCAGCAGCCAACTTCTCCACAGCGGTCTTGGAGAACTTGTTGGCGGAGACGTCCAGCTTGACGCTGACATCGCCGTCGCCGAGCACCTTGACGAGCGAGCCCTTGCGGACCAGCCCGGCGAGGACCAGAGCAGCAACGTCAACCGAGCCACCCTCCGGGAAGGAGGCAGCGATCGAGGAGACGTTCACGACCTGGTACTCGGTGCGGAACGGGTTCTTGAAGCCCTTGAGCTTCGGGAGCCGCATGTGCAGCGGCATCTGGCCACCTTCGAAGCGCGGCGAGACGTTCTTGCGAGCGCCCGTGCCCTTCGTACCGCGGCCGGCGGTCTTGCCCTTGGAGCCTTCACCACGACCAACGCGGGTCTTGGCGGTCTTGGCGCCGGGGGCGGGACGCAGATCGTGAATCTTGATGGTCACGACTGGACCTCCTCAACAACCACCAGGTGACGCACGGCGTTGATCAGGCCGAGCACCTGGGGGGTGTCCTCACGCACGACCGACTGACGGATCTTGCGGAGCCCGAGGGTCCGCATCGACTCGCGGTGGTTGTGCTTGGTACCGATGGTGCTCTTCACCTGGGTGATCTTCAGCTGAGCCATGGTCATGCCCCCTGGCCCGCGCGAGCGCGGATCATGCCGGCGGGGGCGACGTCCTCGAGGGGCAGGCCACGACGGGCCGCGACCTCTTCCGGACGCTGCAGACCCTTGAGGGCAGCCACGGTCGCGTGCACGATGTTGATCGCGTTGTCGGAGCCGAGCGACTTCGACAGCACGTCGTGCACGCCGGCGCACTCGAGGACGGCGCGCACAGCGCCACCCGCGATGACACCGGTACCGGCCGAGGCCGGACGCAGCAGGACCACACCAGCAGCCTTCTCACCCTGGATCGGGTGAGGGATGGTGCCGGCGATGCGAGGCACGCGGAAGAAGTTCTTCTTCGCTTCCTCGACACCCTTGGCGATGGCCGCGGGAACTTCCTTGGCCTTGCCGTAGCCGACGCCGACCATGCCGTCGCCGTCGCCGACCACCACGAGGGCGGTGAAGCTGAAGCGACGACCACCCTTGACCACCTTGGAGACGCGGTTGATCGCAACCACGCGCTCGAGGTGGGGGGTCTTCTCCTGGGCCGCGCCGCCGCGGCCGCCGTCACGACGGTCGCGGCGCTCTCCGCGCTCGCCCCCGCCGCCTTCGCGACGCGTACGTCCTGGCATCAGGCGTCCCTCTCAATTCCAGTGATCTTCATTGTCAGAACTCCAGCCCCGCCTCGCGAGCGGCATCCGCCAGAGCAGCGATCCGGCCGTGGTACGCGTTGCCACCGCGGTCGAACACGACCGCCGTGACGCCGGCGTCCTTGGCGCGGGCCGCGGCCAGCTGGCCGACCTTGGCCGCACGGGCCTTCTTGTCGCCGTCCAGGGCACGGACGTCGGCCTCCATGGAGGAAGCCGCCGCGATCGTGTGGCCCTTCAGGTCGTCGATGATCTGCACGGTGATGTGCTTCGACGAACGGTGCACGGCCAGGCGCGGACGCTCGGCGGTGCCGCTGACCTTCTTGCGGAGGCGGAAGTGGCGACGGGCCTTCGCAACACGACGCCTGGTGGAGATGTCCTTGCCCACCGGCTTGCGCTTCGTAACAGTCGACTCGCTCATGTCACTTACCCGTCTTTCCGACCTTGCGACGGATCTTCTCGCCCGAGTAACGAACGCCCTTGCCCTTGTACGGGTCGGGCTTGCGCAGCTTGCGGATGTTGGCGGCAACCTCACCGACCAGCTGCTTGTCGATACCCGAGACGGAGAAACGGGTCGGGGTCTCCACCGCGAAGGTGATGCCCGCGGGGGCCTCGACCTTGACGGGGTGGGAGAAACCGAGCGCGAACTCGAGCTCAGAGCCCTTGAGCGCGACGCGGTAACCGACGCCGTGGATTTCCATCTTCTTTTCGTAACCCTGGGTCACGCCGACGACCATGTTGTGCACGAGCGTGCGCGACAGGCCGTGGAGCGCGCGGTTGCGGCGCTCGTCGTTCGGGCGCTTGACCTCGAGAGTGCCGTCCTCGGCCTTCTCCAGGCTGATCGGCTCAGCGATCGTCAGCGTCAGAAGACCCTTGGGGCCCTTGATGCTGACGTCCTGGCCCGCGATGTTCACGTCGACCCCGGAGGGGACAATGATCGGCTGCTTACCGATGCGCGACATGTCTACTCCCCCTTACCAAACGTAGGCGAGGACTTCTCCGCCCACGCCTGCCTTGTTGGCCTGACGGTCGGTCATCAGACCGCCAGAGGTCGAAATGATCGCGACGCCGAGGCCGCCGAGCACGCGCGGCAGACCGGTGGACTTCGCGTACACGCGCAGACCCGGCTTCGACACGCGGCGGAGGCCGGCGATGCTGCGCTCCCGGTTCGGGCCGTACTTCAGCTCGACCACGAGGTTCTTGGCAACTTCGCCGTCCTCGTCGCGGTAGGAGCTGATGTAGCCCTCACGCTTGAGGATCTCGGCGATGTTCGCCTTGATCTTGGAGTGCGGCATCACGACCTTGTCGTGGTACGCCGAGTTCGCGTTCCGCAGACGAGTGAGCATGTCTGCGATGGGATCGGTCATCGTCATGGTGACCTGGTCAACCTTTCTCGCTGCGGTTCACCGGCTCAGGGTCCAGACCTGCCCTCCCCGGAGGGAGGGACAGGACGGTCGTGTGCGGGCCTACAGCGAAGTAATGGAGCTTTGAATTACCAGCTGGACTTGCTCACGCCAGGCAGCTCACCGCGGTGAGCCATCTCGCGCAGGCAGATCCGGCAGAGGCCGAACTTGCGGAACACCGCGTGGGGGCGGCCGCAACGCTGGCACCGGGTGTAACCCCGGACCTTGAACTTCGGCTTCTTCGCGGCCTTGTTGATCAACGCCTTCTTGGCCATCGACTCAGTTCTCCTTGAACGGGAAGCCCAGGAGCTTCAGCAGCGCCCGGCCCTCCTCGTCGTTCGTGGCGGTGGTGACGACGGTGATGTCCATGCCGCGAGGCCGGTCGATAGCGTCCGGGTCGATCTCGTGGAACATCGACTGCTCGTTCAGACCGAACGTGTAGTTGCCGTTGCCGTCGAACTGCTTGCCCGAGAGGCCGCGGAAGTCGCGGATACGGGGCAGCGCGATCGTCAGCAGACGGTCGAGGAACTCCCACATGCGGTCGCCGCGCAGCGTGACGCGCGCGCCGATCGGCATGCCCTCACGCAGCTTGAACTGCGCGATGGACTTGCGGGCCCGGCGGACCTCGGGGCGCTGGCCGGTGATGATCGAGAGGTCCTTGACGGCACCCTCGATCAGCTTGCCGTCACGGGCGGCGTCGCCGACACCCATGTTGACGACAACCTTCACAACGCCCGGGATCTGCATCACGTTGGCGTAGTTGAACTGCTTCTGCAGTTCGCCGGTGATCTCAGCGCGGTAGCGCGTCTTGAGCCGCGGGATGATCTTCTCTGCGGTGGTCATGATCAGATGTCCTTCCCGTTACGACGGGAAATGCGGACCCGCTTGCCCTCGTCGTTCGTCCGGTAACCAACACGGGTCGGCTTGCCGTCCGAGTCGACCACCATCACGTTGGAGACGTTGATCGGGGCTTCCTGGGTCACGATGCCACCAGACTGCGCGCCCCGCTGGGTCTGCGTGATCTTGGTGTGCTTCTTGATCCGGTTGACGCCCTCGACCAGGACCTTGCCGGTCTCCGGGTAGGCCATGATGACCTTGCCCTTCGCGCCCTTGTCCTTGCCGGCGATAACGACGACCGTGTCGCCCTTCTTCACCTTCATGGTCAGAGCACCTCCGGAGCCAGCGAGATGATCTTCATGAACTTCTTGTCGCGCAGCTCACGGCCGACCGGGCCGAAGATGCGGGTACCGCGCGGCTCGTTGTCGTTCTTGATGAGCACAGCGGCGTTCTCGTCGAAGCGGATGTACGAGCCATCCGCGCGACGACGCTCCTTGACGGTGCGAACGATGACGGCCTTGACGACGTCACCCTTCTTCACGTTCGCGCCGGGGATGGCGTCCTTCACGGTGGCGACGATGATGTCGCCGATCCCCGCGTAGCGACGGCCCGAGCCACCGAGAACACGGATGCAAAGGATTTCCTTCGCACCGGTGTTGTCGGCGACACGAAGTCGCGACTCCTGCTGAATCACTTACTGCTCCTTGACCATTCCTGGCCCGCCGGATTTCCGACCCGACGGGCTCGGTCTGTCTAGAAAGGACTACTTGGCCTTCTCGAGGATCTCGACGAGCCGCCAGCGCTTGGTCGCCGACAGAGGCCGGGTCTCCATGAGCAGGACGCGGTCGCCGATGCCCGCCGCGTTCTCCTCGTCGTGCACCTTCACCTTGGTGGTGGAGCGCATGATCTTGGAGTAACGCGGGTGCTTCTTGCGGTCTTCGAGCGCGACCACGATCGTCTTGTCCATCTTGTCGGACACGACGAGGCCCTCGCGGACCTTGCGGTCGTTGCGCTTCTCGGTCTGGACTTCGTTGCTTTCGGTCATGCCGCACCCTCACCAGTGGATTCCGGCGAAGCGGAGAGCCCGAGCTCCCGCTCCCGCATCACGGTGTAGATCCTGGCAATCTCGTGCCGGACCGTGCGCAAACGCCGGTTGTTGTCGAGCTGGCCCGTGGCCATCTGGAAGCGAAGGTTGAACAGCTCTTCCTTCGATTCCTTCAGACGCAGCACGAGCTCTTCCTCGGTGAGCTCACGCAGCTCGGAAGCGGTGGTACCCGCTGCCATCAGAACTCACCACCCTCACGCGTAACGATGCGGCACTTCATCGGGAGCTTGTGGATCGCGCGGCGAAGAGCCTCGCGGGCCACCTGCTCGTTCGGGAAGGCCATCTCGAACATGACGCGACCCGGCTTGACGTTCGCGACCCACCACTCCGGCGAACCCTTACCGGAACCCATGCGGGTCTCGGCCGGCTTCTTCGTCAGCGGGCGGTCCGGGAAGATGTTGATCCAGACCTTGCCGCCACGACGGATGTGACGCGTGATGGCGATACGAGCGGACTCGATCTGCCTGTTGGTGACGTAGGCGGGCTCGAGAGCCTGGATGCCGTACTCACCAAAGGTGACCTTCGTGCCGCCCTTGGCAGCACCCGACCGCTTGGGGTGGTGCTGCTTGCGGTGCTTGACCCTGCGCGGGATGAGCATGACTCAGCTCTCCGTCTTCTCTGCAGCAGCCGGAGCCTCGCTGGCCGCCGAAGCGTCAGCTGCGGCACGACCGGCCTCGGTGCTCGTCGCGGTGGTGCCACTGGCACCGGAGCGGCGGGCCCGGTTCGGACGCTCGCCACGGTCGCGGCGCGGGGCGGCGCGGTCGGCCTGAGCCGGGGCCGCGTCGAGCGCGCGCTTGGCCGAGATGCCACCGACGATGTCGCCCTTGTAGATCCACACCTTCACGCCGATACGGCCGAACGTGGTGCGGGCCTCGAAGAAGCCGTAGTCGATGTTGGCGCGGAGCGTGTGCAGCGGCACGCGGCCGTCGCGGTAGTGCTCCGAGCGGGACATCTCGGCGCCGCCCAGGCGACCGCCGCACTGCACGCGAATGCCCTTCACCTGCGACGAACGCATGGCCGACTGAATGGCCTTGCGCATCGCGCGGCGGAAAGCAACGCGGTTGGACAGCTGCTCGGCGACACCCTGTGCCACGAGCTGCGCGTCCGACTCGGGGTTCTTGACCTCGAGGATGTTCAGCTGGACCTGCTTCTTGGTGAGCTTCTCCAGCTCACCGCGGATGCGGTCCGCCTCGGCACCACGACGACCGATGACGATGCCCGGTCGTGCGGTGTGGATGTCGACGCGCACCCGGTCACGGGTCCGCTCGATCTCCACCTTGGAGATGCCGGCACGCTCCATGCCCTTGCTGAGCAGCTTGCGGATCTTGACATCTTCCGCGACGTACTCGGCGTACTGCTTGTCTGCGTACCAGCGGGACTTCCAGTCGGTGGTGATCCCCAGCCGGAAGCCGTGCGGGTTGATCTTCTGGCCCACTACCGGGTTCCCTTCGCGCTGGTCTTCTTCGGACGCGACTCCACCTCAATGGTGATGTGCGACGTCCGCTTGCGGATCCGGTACGCGCGGCCCTGGGCACGCGGGCGGAAACGCTTGAGGGTCGGACCCTCGTCCACGTAGGCCACCGAAACCCAGAGGGTGTCGGGGTCCAGGGACAGGTTGTTCTCGGCGTTGGCCATGGCGCTGGCGAGCACCTTCGCGACCGGCTCACTTGCGGCCTGCGGCGCGAACTGGAGCACGGCCAGGGCCTCGCGGGCGTTACGTCCCTTGATGAGCTCGACGACGCGGCGCACCTTCATCGGCGTGTCGCGGACGTAGCGAGCCCGAGCCACGGCGCGCGGAAACTCCTGCGCCTCAGCATCGTTACGGGCGTTCATCGCTGCTTCCCCTTGCTCTTCCTAGTTCGGCGCCTTAGCGGCGGCGAGACTTCCGGTCGTCCTTGATGTGGCCCTTGAAGGTCCGGGTCGGGGCGAATTCGCCCAGCTTGTGCCCGACCATCGCCTCGGTCACGAACACCGGGACGTGCTTGCGGCCGTCGTGCACCGCAATGGTGTGACCCAGCATGTCCGGGATGATCGTGGACCGGCGGGACCACGTCTTGATGACCGTCTTCTTGCCCGACTCGTTGAGAACGTCCACCTTCTTGAGCAGGTGGTCGTCAACGAAGGGGCCCTTCTTAAGGCTGCGAGGCATCCTTCACTCCCTTCCTGCTCAGCGCTTCTTACCGGTGCGACGACGCCGGACGATGAGCTTGTCGCTTGGCTTACGGCGGCGGGTACGGCCTTCGGGCTTACCAGCCGGGTTCACCGGGTGGCGACCACCGGAGGTCTTACCCTCACCACCACCATGCGGGTGGTCAACGGGGTTCATGGCGACACCGCGGACGGTGGGCTTCTTGCCCTTCCACCGCATGCGGCCGGCCTTGCCCCAGTTGATGTTCTGGTGGTCCTTGTTGCCGACCTCGCCGAGCGTGGCGCGGCAGCGGACGTCCACGTTGCGGATTTCGCCCGAGGGCAACCGCAGCTGGGCGTACGGACCGTCCTTCGCCACGAGCTGGACCGAGGCACCAGCCGAGCGAGCCATCTTCGCGCCGCCACCGGGGCGGAGCTCGATCGCGTGGATCACGGAACCGACCGGGATGTTGCGCAGCGGCAGGTTGTTACCCGGCTTGATGTCGGCCTTGGGGCCGTTCTCAACCGTGTCACCCTGCTTGAGCTTCTCCGGGGCGATGATGTAGCGCTTCTCGCCGTCTGCGTAGTGCAGCAGCGCGATGCGCGCGGTCCGGTTGGGGTCGTACTCGATGTGAGCGACCTTGGCCGGCACGCCGTCCTTGTCGTTGCGACGGAAGTCGATCAAGCGGTAAGCGCGCTTGTGACCGCCGCCCTTGTGCCGCGTGGTGATCTTGCCCGACGCGTTGCGTCCACCCAGCTTGTGCAGCGGGCGGATCAGCGACTTCTCCGGAGTCGACCGAGTGATCTCGGCGAAGTCGGAGACGCTCGCACCGCGACGACCAGGCGTCGTCGGCTTGTACTTGCGAATGCCCATCTCTACGCAGTCCTCGTCATCAGGCGGCAGGGCCGCCGAAGATCTCGATCGCCTTGCTGTCAGCCGACAACGTGACGATCGCGCGCTTCGTGTCCTTGCGCTTGCCGAAACCGCTCTTGGTCCGCTTGCGCTTGCCCTGGCGGTTGATGGTGTTGACGCTGACGACCTTGACGCCGAAGACCTTCTCCACGGCAATCTTGATCTGGGTCTTGTTCGACCCCGGCGCCACCAAGAAGGTGTACTTGTTCTCCTCGAGCAGCCCGTAGGACTTCTCGGAGATGACCGGCGCGAGCAAGATGTCCCTGTGGTCGGGGATCACTTGGAACCCTCCTCGTCCACTACGACCGCCGTGGCCTCAGCCGAGCCAGAACCCTGCTGGGACTTGCTGGCGAGGAACACGTCGAGCGAGTCCTTGGTGAACACCACGTCGTCGTTGACGAGCACGTCGTAGGTGTTGAGCTGGTCGGGCGCGATCACGTGCACGTGCGGAAGGTTCCGCACGCTGACCCACGCGACCTCGTCGGTGCGGTTCAGCACCACGAGCACGCGACGGGCCTCGGTGACCGACTGCAGGACCTTGCGCGCGGTCTTGGTCGACGGGGTGTCCCCGTCCACCAGGCCGGACACGACGTGGACCTGGTTCGCGCGGGCCCGGTCGGAGAGGGCACCGCGCAGAGCGGCGGCCTTCATCTTCTTGGGCGTCCGCTGCGAGTAGTCGCGCGGCTGCGGGCCGTGGACGACGCCACCGCCGGCGAACTGCGGCGCACGGGTCGAGCCCTGACGGGCGCGGCCGGTGCCCTTCTGGCGGTACGGCTTCTTGCCGCCACCACGAACCTCGCCGCGGGTCTTCGTCGAGTGCGTGCCCTGGCGCGCGGCGGCCTGCTGGGCCACCACGACCTGGTGCAGCAGCGCCACGTTGGCCTGCGCGTCGAAAACAGCCGAGGGAAGCTCGACCGTGCCGGCGGACTTGCCGTCCGGGGTGCGGATCTCAACCGTCGACATCAGGCACCACCCTTCGCGGCAGTCCGGACGAACACCAGACCACCCTTGGGGCCGGGAACAGCGCCCTTGATGAGCAGCAGGCCGTTCTCGGCGTCGATCTTGTGCACCTTCAGGTTCTGGGTCGTGACGCGCACGTGGCCCATGCGGCCGGCCATGCGCAGACCCTTGAAGACGCGACCAGGGGTGGCACAGCCGCCGATGGAACCCGGCGAGCGGTGCTTGCGCTGGGTGCCGTGGCTGGAGCCGAGGCCCTTGAAGTTGTGGCGCTTCATGACACCCGCGGTGCCCTTGCCCTTGCTGGTGCCGGTGATGTCGACAACAGCGCCGGCCTCGAACACCTCAGCGGTGATCTCCTGGCCGACCGTGTACTCGCTGGCGTCCGTCGTGCGCAGCTCCACCAGGTGGCGACGGGGCGTGACCCCGGCCTTGGCGAAGTGGCCCGCGACGGGCTTGTTGACCTTGCGCGGGTCAATCGCGCCGGCCGCCAGCTGGACGGCGGTG
Organism: Lentzea sp. NPDC051213; assembly: GCF_044455585.1. Lineage (NCBI taxonomy): Bacteria > Bacillati > Actinomycetota > Actinomycetes > Pseudonocardiales > Pseudonocardiaceae > Lentzea > Lentzea sp. NPDC051213. Next base: position 617,194 of record NZ_JBITEX010000005.1, on the reverse strand, counting down.
TAGCCGTCCTTCTCTTCGGTGCGTACCTGGGTCACGACATTGGGCTCAGCCTTGACGACCGTCACCGGGACAACCCGGTTGTTCTCGTCGAAGACCTGAGTCATGCCGAGCTTGGTGCCCAGGATGCCCTTCATCTGCCTGTCAGACATTGGTCCGTTACTCTCCGCGCCCAACGCTTACTGGATGTTGACGTCGACGCTGGCCGGCAGGTCGATGCGCATGAGCGCGTCAACCGTCTTCGGCGTCGGGTCGAGGATGTCGATCAGCCGCTTGTGCGTGCGCATCTCGAAGTGCTCGCGCGAGTCCTTGTACTTGTGCGGCGAGCGGATGACGCAGTACACGTTCTTCTCAGTGGGCAGCGGCACGGGCCCGACAACCCGAGCGCCGGTGCGCGTCACGGTCTCAACGATCTTGCGCGCAGACGCGTCGATCGCCTCGTGGTCGTAGGCCTTGAGCCGGATGCGGATCTTTTGTCCCGCCATAATGGCTTGCCGTTCCTCTGCTTCTCGTAACCGCTGCGGTGCGGTGCCTCGGATGAGGCCTGTTACAGCCTCTTGGCGCGCTCCGCCCCTGTTGAAGTGTCATGGTGCCCGGTCCACGCGGTCGGGCGTGTCGCGCCCGGTGCGCATACCGGTCCCACTCAAGGTCTCCCCGGTGGGATTGGGCCTACCACAGCCCATGCACCCTGATGCCCATCTCCGCAAGGAGGCGTTCACTAACAGGGCGCGGACGCTCGGTCGAATAGCACGGGCACACGAAGTGACCCGGCCTTCGTCGAGCAACCCGTAAAGAATGCCACACGGGCACGAGGCGGTCCAAATCGGGGTGGGTGAGTTAGAGGCAGATCACGTGCCGGCCTGGGCCTGCACCTGCTGCCGTCTGTCGCGTGTGGAGCCGCCCGCCGGACGGTTCCGTTGTCCAGCAACGAAATCTCCGCGGCGGATCCACGCCTGCCTACCCCGAACACTTGGACGTGAGCTGTCGCACACACCTCGCGCCCGCAACGACGAAGGCCGGGCCAACGAAGTCGTTGGCCCGACCTTGCGCCGAACTAACCGCGTAGAACGCGACTAGAGCCAGATCACTTGAGGATCTTGGTCACCGAGCCGGCGCCAACGGTGCGGCCACCCTCGCGGATCGCGAAGCGGAGGCCCTCGTCCATGGCGATCGGCTGGATCAGCTTGACGTCCATACCGGTGGTGTCACCCGGCATGACCATCTCGGTGCCCTCGGGCAGCGTCACAACGCCGGTCACGTCCGTCGTCCGGAAGTAGAACTGGGGACGGTAGTTGTTGAAGAACGGCGTGTGGCGGCCACCCTCGTCCTTGGACAGGATGTAGACCTGCGCCGTGAACTCGGTGTGCGGGGTCGTGGTGCCCGGCTTGACGATGACCATGCCGCGCTCCACCTCCTCGCGCTTGATGCCACGGAGCAGCAGCGCGGCGTTGTCGCCGGCGCGGCCCTCGTCCAGGAACTTCTTGAACATCTCGATCGAGGTGACCGTCGTCTTCTTCGACGTCTCCTTGATTCCGACGATCTCGATCTCGGAGTTCACGTTGATGATGCCGCGCTCGATACGACCGGTCACCACGGTGCCGCGGCCGGTGATCGTGAAGACGTCCTCGACGGGCATGAGGAACGGCTTCTCGGTGTCACGCTCGGGCTCCGGGATCGCCGTGTCGACGGCGGCCATCAGCTCGAGAACCGACTTGCCCCAGGCCTCGTCGCCCTCCAGCGCCTTCAGCGCGGAGACGCGGACGACCGGCAGGTCGTCACCGGGGAACTCGTACTCGGAGAGCAGCTCGCGAACCTCGAGCTCGACGAGCTCCAGGATCTCCTCGTCGTCGACCATGTCGGCCTTGTTGAGCGCAACGACGATGTAGGGGACGCCGACCTGGCGGGCCAGGAGGACGTGCTCCTTCGTCTGCGGCATCGGGCCGTCGGTCGCCGCGACCACCAGGATGGCGCCGTCCATCTGCGCCGCACCGGTGATCATGTTCTTGATGTAGTCGGCGTGACCGGGGCAGTCAACGTGCGCGTAGTGACGGTTCTCGGTCTGGTACTCGATGTGAGCGATCGAGATCGTAATACCGCGCTGCTTCTCTTCCGGCGCCTTGTCGATCTGGTCGAACGCGAACGAAGCGTTCACATCGGGGTACGCGTCGTGCAGAACCTTGGAGATCGCCGCGGTCAGCGTGGTCTTGCCATGGTCGATGTGACCGATGGTGCCGATGTTGACGTGCGGCTTCGTCCGCTCGAACTTCGCCTTCGCCACTGGATTGTCCTCCTGGACTTCTTTTTGCTGGTCCGGCCGACAATGTGGCGGCCGGCCGGACTACACGTCAGGGTCGGAAAGTGCGGACCCCAGGGAACTACCCCCGGAGAGCCCGCGGTGGAACTGCGGTGCTCCGGTGAGGGGTTATTCCCCAGTCGCCTTCGCGATGATCTCCTTCGCGACGTTCTGAGGAACCTCGGCGTAGGAGTCGAACACCATCGAGTAGTTGGCACGACCCTGGGTCTTGGACCGCAGGTCACCCACGTACCCGAACATTTCCGACAGCGGAACCAGTGCCTTGACGACACGGGTACCACTGCGCTCCTCCATGGCCTGGATCTGGCCACGGCGGGAGTTCAGGTCGCCGATCACTTCACCCATGTAGTCCTCGGGCGTAGTGACCTCGACGGCCATGATCGGCTCGAGGATCGCCGGGGAAGCCTGTCGAGCAGCTTCCTTCAGCGCCATGGAGCCGGCGATCTTGAAGGCCATTTCCGACGAGTCGACCTCGTGGTAGGCACCGTCGAGCAGCGTCACCTTCACGCCGACCAGCGGGTACCCGGCCAGCACGCCGTACTGCAGGGCGTCCTGGGCGCCGGCGTCGACCGACGGGATGTACTCCCGCGGGATGCGACCACCGGTGACCGCGTTGACGAACTCGTAGAGCGCGCCGTCTTCCTTCTTCTCCAGCGGCTCGACGGTGACGAGCACCTTCGCGAACTGCCCGGAGCCACCGGTCTGCTTCTTGTGGGTGTAGGAGTACTTCTCCACCGCACGGCGGATGGTCTCCCGGTACGCCACCTGAGGCTTGCCGATGTTGGCCTCGACCTTGAACTCGCGGCGCATGCGGTCCACCAGGATGTCCAGGTGGAGCTCGCCCATGCCGGCGATGATGGTCTGGCCGGTCTCCTCGTCCAGGTTGACCCGGAACGTCGGGTCCTCCTCGGCGAGCTTCTGGATCGCGGTGCCGAGCTTCTCCTGGTCCGCCTTCGTCTTGGGCTCGATGGCCACCTGGATGACGGGCTCGGGGAAGGTCATCGACTCGAGCACGATGGGGTGCTGCGGGTCGCACAAGGTCTCACCGGTCGTGGTGTCCTTGAGACCGATCACGGCGTAGATGTGCCCCGCGATGGCCTCGGTGACCGGGTTCTCCTTGTTGGCGTGCATCTGGAAGATCTTCCCGATGCGCTCCTTGCGGTCCTTCGTGGCGTTGATGACCTGGGTGCCCGAGTCGATACGACCCGAGTAGACCCGGATGTAGGTCAGCTTGCCGAAGAACGGGTGCGACGCGATCTTGAAGGCGAGCGCGGAGAACGGCTCGTCCATCTTGGGCGCGCGGAAGGCCGGCGTCTCGCCGTCCTGCAGCGTGCCCTCGACCGGCGGCAGGTCGAGCGGCGCCGGCAGGTAGTCGATGACCGCGTCGAGCATGGGCTGAACGCCCTTGTTCTTGAACGCGGAACCGCACAGGATCGGGTACGCGGTGCCCTCGGCGACGATCTTGCGCAGACCGGCCTTGATCTCGGCGACGGTCAGCTCGCCCTCGTCGAGGAACTTCTCCATGAGGGCGTCGTCGGTCTCGGCGACGGCCTCGAGGAGCGCCTCGCGGTACTCGGCGGCCTTGTCGGCGAGGTCGGCCGGGATCTCCTCGACCGTGTAGTCCTCACCCTTCTGGACCTCACCACGCCACGTGAGGGCGCGCATCTCGACGAGGTCGACACACCCGATGAAGTCGCTCTCCGAACCGATCGGGATCTGGATCGGGAGAGGCTTGGCACCGAGGCGGTCGGAGATCGTCTTGACGGTGAAGTAGAAGTCCGCGCCGAGCTTGTCCATCTTGTTGACGAAGCAGATGCGCGGGACGTCGTACTTGGTCGCCTGCCGCCAGACCTGCTCGGACTGGGGCTCGACACCCTCCTTGCCGTCGAAGACGGCAACGGCGCCGTCGAGGACGCGCAGGTTGCGCTCGACCTCGACGGTGAAGTCGACGTGGCCGGGCGTGTCGATGATGTTGATCTGGTGGTTCTTCCAGAAGCAGGTCGTCGCGGCCGACGTGATCGTGATGCCGCGCTCCTGCTCCTGCTCCATCCAGTCCATCACGGCAGCGCCGTCGTGGACCTCGCCGATCTTGTAGCTGATCCCCGTGTAGAAGAGGATCCGCTCAGTCGTCGTGGTCTTGCCCGCGTCGATGTGGGCCATGATCCCGATGTTGCGGACCTTGGCAAGATCAGTGAGCACGTCCTGTGCCACGGGTCTTTCCCCTGTCTTGAGCTAGTAGCTCACTAGGGCTGGGAGAGCCCGGCCTGACTGGCAAGCCGGGCGTCAGATCACCAGCGGTAGTGGGCGAAGGCCTTGTTGGACTCGGCCATCTTGTGCGTGTCCTCACGGCGCTTGACGCTCGCACCGAGACCGTTGCTCGCATCGAGCAGCTCGTTCATCAGACGCTCGACCATGGTCTTCTCACGGCGCTGCCGGGAGAAGGTGATCAGCCAGCGCAGCGCCAGCGTGGTGGAGCGACCGGGCTTGACCTCGATCGGCACCTGGTAGGTCGCACCACCGACGCGGCGGCTCTTGACCTCCAGCGAGGGCTTCACGTTGTCCAGCGCGCGCTTCAGCGTGACGACCGGGTCGGTGCCGGTCTTCTCGCGAGCACCTTCGAGCGCTTCGTAAACGATCTTCTCGGCCACGGAGCGCTTACCGTCGACCAGCACCTTGTTGATGAGCTGGGTCACGAGGGGCGAGCTGTAGACCGGGTCAGAGATAAGCGGCCGCTTCGGGGCCGGTCCCTTGCGGGGCATTAGCTCTTCTCCTTCTTCGCGCCGTAGCGGCTGCGAGCCTGCTTGCGGTTCTTGACACCCTGCGTGTCGAGAGAGCCACGGATGATCTTGTAACGAACACCCGGCAGGTCCTTCACACGACCACCGCGCACGAGCACCATCGAGTGCTCCTGGAGGTTGTGACCCTCACCGGGGATGTAGGCCGTGACCTCGATGCCGCTGGTCAGCTTCACGCGAGCGACCTTGCGCAGTGCGGAGTTCGGCTTCTTGGGGGTGGTGGTGTAAACGCGGGTGCACACACCGCGCCGCTGCGGCGAGCCCTTGAGGGCCGCCGTCTTCTGCTTGGCCACCTTGTCCTGGCGGCCCTTGCGGACCAGCTGCTGGATCGTTGGCATTCGCCGGCTGCTTCTTCCGTCTTTTGAGGATCTACCTCGCGGTACACCCTCGTTTTTCTTGATCCCTCTCTGCACCCGAGGTCGGGCGTGTCGCCCGCTCCCAAGGTCCACAGGCAACAGTTCACACCGGTTACGGCTCAACTGTCCCTGCGAGTGGAGGACACCGCGGCCTCACGGGCACGCGGAGCGGCCCGACATGGGTCGGGCACGAGTAGCAAAGATACCCGCCCACGTCTACCTGGGTCAAAACGGGGGTACCGCGTGCGGGCGTCCAGTAGACATCGTTCGCCTGATCAAGATCTACCCGGGAGGAACGGCGTTGGCACAGCACGCCGCGGAATCGGTCGCCGAGGCGAACCGCGAGGCCGAACTGCGAATCGCTGGTTACGAGAGCACGAAAGAAGAGTTGTCGGCGCTGCGCACGGCGGCGACATCACCTGATCGCACCGTCACGGTCGTGGCCGGGGCCGCCGGCTCGGTCCTGAGCGTCGAGTCCCGCCCCGCGGCAGTGCGACTTTCGCCACAGGTGACGATCCGCATTGCGAGGGTGTGAGACCAGATGACGAAGAAACACGGCTTCGAGACGTGGTGGTACTGGCTCCTCGCCACCGCAGGCGCCTTGACCATCGTCGTACCAAGCGGCTACTTCCTGTGGCGGGACCTCGCCCCGAACCCTCTGGTCGGTGAGTGCGTGAAGCAGGTGAACCACAGCGCTGCCGACCTGACGTTCGAGGAGGTCCCCTGCAGCGAGCGGAAGAGGTCGAAGAAGGGAACGGGGAGGGAGTTCGAGGTCGGGGCGATCGAGTCGACCTGCCCGCCCGGCGACTACACGGCGGTCCCCAGGGACGACGAGAAGGCCTGTTATCTGCCGACCTTCGCCGGCGGTGCTTGCTACGTGTCCAAGCAGTTCGGCAACACGACCCAGCCGGTCTTCGTCCTCGGGAAGTGCAAGGAGCCGGGCGCCCGGAAGGCCGAGAGCATCATTCATGACGTGTACGACAAGTCGAAGTGCGCGAACAAGGACCTTTCGCTCGCCTTTTCCAAGCCTGCCAGGACGATCTGCATGGTGAAGCCGTGAAGACCGCCGTCGTGGTCGCCGCGCTGGCTCTGCTCGTGTCCGGCTGTTCCGGATGGCACGAGCAGGCGACCGTCGGCGAGTGCGCGAAGCAGATCGACGTGAACGACACCAACGTCGACATGACCGAAGTGGACTGTTCGTCGCAGGAGGCCGTGTACCGGGTGTCGTCGCGGGAGCGGCGAACGATGTGCCCGACCGGCGACTACCTGGACGAGACGTCCAACCGCACGCGGAAGACCGACAAGACGCGGTACTGCTACGTGCTCAACGTGCAGGAAGGCGACTGCCTCAAGGCGGTCAACCAGTACTTCGAGTGGGTGCCGTGCGGCACGGGCACCCGCAAGGTGACGAAGGTGGTCGAGGGCGTGTCGGACCGCGCGTTGTGCGCCGGTGACGACTCCAAGATCTACCTCCAGCCGCAGAAGACCATCTGCATCACCAGGTGAGGCTTCCTGATTCACTGTGCGCGTGGACGAACTCGTTGCCGCCATGGCCTCGCTGACCGGCTCGAACGCGGCTCCGGAGGTGCTCGGCGGCGACCGCGGTGACGTGGTGGTGGTGCGGGTCGGCGACGTGGTGGCCAAGGCGCACCCGGCCGACACCGACGTCGAGGCGTTGCGGCAGCGTCTGGAGATCGCGGCGGCGCATCCAGAGCTGCTGCTGCCGCCGCTGAAGCCGTTGCAGTTCGTCGACGACCGCCCCGTGACGGTGTGGCCGTACGGGACGCCGGTGAGTCAGGCGGACCCCGACGTGGCGCCGTGGGAGGAGAGCGCGGCACTGCTGGCAAAGCTGCACGCACTGCCCGTACAGGGACCGACCGCCGGTGCGCCGGAACGGATTGTGCGAGCCATTCGAGCGTTGCCGCCAGAGCTCCCGCACGCCGATGTGGTGCTGGCCGCGTTCGAGGTCTTGCCGCCGCTCGACATGTCGACAAAGGCGCTTATCCACGGCGATTGGCACCTCGGACAGCTCGTGCACCGGGGCGCGTGGCGGCTCATCGACGTGGACGATCTCGGGGTCGGCGATCCGGTGTGGGACCTGGCCCGACCTGCGGCGTTGTTCGCGGCCGGCGTCCTGCCCGGTGACCTGTGGGCGCGGTTCCTGGGCTCCTACCGTGAAACGGGCGGTGTGGCCGTGACGACATCGGAATGGGATGCCCTCAACATTCCGGCTCAGGCGTACGTTGTTCAGATGGCAGCGCGGGCACTCGTGAGCGGCCTGCAGGCAGTGGAACCGCTGATCGAGGCGTGTCGTCGGATCATCGCGACGCACGACAACGGCGACCGCGGCTAATATCGTTTTGTCCGGTCCCACCCAGGAGGCTCATCACGATGCAGTGTCCCAAGTGTCATGCGAACATGCGCACGTTCGACCGCATGGGCGTCCACATCGAGCAGTGCGACGGCTGCCGCGGGGTCTTCCTCGACTACGGCGAGCTCGAGTCGATCACCCGTCTCGAGGCCCAGCTCCAGGCCCCGCCGCCGGCCGCCCCGGCCCCACCGCCCGTCGCGTACCCCCAGCCGGCCCAGCCCGCCTGGGGCGCAGCGCCGCAGCAGGTCCACCACCACCACGGCGGTCACGCCGGCTACGGCTACGGCCACCGCAAGCACCGCGGACTCGGCGGCCTCTTCTTCTCCTCGTGACACCCGACGGCCCCGGATCCCTGCTCCGGGGCCGTTGACGACTACCAAGAATCAGGGTGATAATTGGTAGTCAACGGGAGGAGTAGCCATGTCTGTCGCGACCGAGGCCGCCCAGATCCGCGATCTCTTCGACACCATCGAAGAGATCGAAGCCGTCGCGTCATCCCTGGAAGTAGACGATGAACGCCGCCGCCGCCTGGACGGCGTAGTGGCCAAAACGCTCCGCCAGGCCCCACCGGTCCGCCCAGTCGTGGCCGGCGAACTGCTGGACCTCACCGAGAAGACGGTGAAGGCCTGGGCCCGCGAAGGCGTGCTGGCCATCCACAGCCAAGAACCGCGCATGCTGCTCGACACCGTGCGCCTGCACGAGGTCCTCCACCTGGTGGCCGACCTCCGCCGCGCAGGCAAGTCCCGCGGCCTGATCGACGAAGTCCACCGCCGCCTCAGCGACCAGTCACTGCTGGACCGCCAAGACCTGGCCTCGTCCCTCGACGAGATGCGCAGCGGCAAGGGAACAGTGGTCCGCAAAGCTTGATCCAGGTAGTAGAAACCCACACAGCCCACGCCCAGGCAGCAGGCCTGCGCGGCCGCGCCCGCGTGGCCTACGAACGCTTCCTGGACGAACTGGCCCACTCAGGCTGCACAGCCCTCGGCTACCGCGTAACGGGCCCAGAACCCCTACCCCGCCTGTGCGTGAAGCACCTGCGAGGCGCCGACCGAGTAGTAGTCGCCTTCCCCTCCCCAGACGTCGTGTGGGTACTCCTGGTGGGCCCACACGACGACGACCCGGGCCAAGACCTCTACGAGGTCCTCTACGAACTGGCCGGCGTACGCCCCAAGCTCTCCGAGAAGCGCACCAAGCCACGCTGCTGCACCGACGAGTCGGGCATCCCCCCGCTCGTCGACGAGCTCCTGGTAGACGACCTGGTAATCCGCGCCCGAGCCCTGGCCAGAGCCCGCCGCCGCTAGGGCTCCCGTCCAACACGAAGTCATCGACCTCCGTAGAAGCAGACGTGAACAACCTCGGATTCTACCGACAAAAAAAGTTGTCAAGACAGCTCAGTTTGTCCTACGCTCTCCTCACCAGACGAACGGAGACCACGATGTCCTTCCAGGCCTACCTCGACGGCGCGGAGAAGAAGACCGGCAAGACCCCGGCCGAACTGCTGACGGAAGCGGCATCGCGCGGCTACGACGCAACCACGAAGGCAGGCGTGGTCCTGGAGTGGCTCAAAACCGACTACGACCTGGGCCGAGGCCACGGCATGGCGCTGTACCACGTGCTGAAGAACGGCCCACAGATCAGCGAAAAGCACGTGGGCACCAAGGGCAGCCACCGCGACGAGTCGGCAACGCTCCGCCTAGACGGCATCGCCAACCGCTAACAACGGCACACGACGGCGACGGCGAAGCCGAGCGCTTCGGCGACGGCGCAGCCGAGCTGCCTGAAACACGAGGTTCCGGTGGGTGGTCCCGTCACGAGTCGTGCCCAAGCTCTTGCTGCACCCGAGGAGGGGTGTCAACTCGACACGCTTTTCGTCGAGTTGACACCCCTCCTCGGGTGTGGCCAGCTCTGGCCCGGCTCGTGACGGGATCACCCACCCGAACCGCACCACCAACGCAACCCGCAGCCGCCAAAAGCAACCGGCGTGCCATCAACCCGCGAACGGCGCTGGCCGGTCCTTGATCAGATTGGCGGGGCCCGGGGCGGAGCCCCGAATCCCTAAACAGGAACCCGCCAACCCAACAAGACCACCTACGAGACACAACAGAACGGCCCCCGGAGAAACACTCCAGGGGCCGTTCAAAAACCAACTACCTACCGGTAGTCCCGACCGAAGTCGTAGTCATCCAACGGCACAGCAGCACCGGTACCAGTACCGAAGACGTCAGGCGTGTAGTACCCGTCGTCGTAAGAAGGAATCGCGTAAGCAGCAGCGCGAGCCTCCTCAGTCGGCTGAACCTGGATGTTCCGGTACCGGTTGATCCCAGTACCAGCCGGGATCAACTTACCGATGATCACGTTCTCCTTCAGACCAATCAGCTTGTCCGACCGCCCGTTGATAGCAGCGTCGGTCAAAACCCGAGTGGTCTCCTGGAACGACGCCGCGGACAGCCACGAGTCGGTAGCCAGCGAGGCCTTCGTGATACCCATCAGCACGGGACGACCAGCAGCCGGCTCGCCACCCTCGGCAACGACAGCGCGGTTACCCGACTCGAAGTCCGCCCGCTCGACCAGCGAGCCAGGCAGGAACTCCGTAGCACCCGAGTCGATGATCGTGACCCGGCGCAGCATCTGCCGGACGATGACCTCGATGTGCTTGTCGTGGATCGCCACACCCTGGGCGCGGTACACCTTCTGCACTTCCTGCACCAGGTGCAGCTGGGCCTCGCGCGGGCCCATGACGCGCAGGACCTCGTGCGGGTCCGGAGTACCTTCCAGCAGCTGCTGGCCGACAGCGACGTGGTCGCCGTCCTGCAGCGGGCCGGTGGCCGTGTTGGCGAGACGCTGACGCTTCGACAGCTTCTCGAACACGATCTCCTCGGAACCGTCGTCCGGGATCAGCGTGATCTTCCAGAAGCGGTCGCCGTCCTCGATGCGGACGCGGCCGTCGACGTCGGCGATCGGCGCCTTGCCCTTCGGGACGCGGGCCTCGAAGAGCTCCTGGACACGGGGCAGACCGGTCGTGATGTCGTCACCGGCCACACCGCCCTGGTGGAACGTACGCATCGTCAGCTGCGTGCCGGGCTCACCGATCGACTGGGCGGCGACGATGCCGACGGCCTCGCCGACGTCGACCAGCTGGCCGGTGGCCATCGAGCGGCCGTAGCAGGACGCGCACACGCCGACCGCGGACTCGCAGGTCAGCACCGAGCGCACCTTCACGCGGAGGATGCCGGCCTCGACCAGCGACACGAGCGCCGGGTCGCCGAGGTCGTCGCCGCGGTTCAGGACCAGGTTGCCCTGGGCGTCGGTGATGTCGTCCGCGACCGTGCGGGCGTAGACCGACGTCTGCGAGAACTCGTGCAGGCCGACCTTGTCGCCCAGCTGCTCGCCGACGGTCATCTGCACACCACGGGTGGTGCCGCAGTCGACCTCGCGGATGATGACGTCCTGCGAGACGTCCACCAGACGACGGGTCAGGTAACCCGAGTCGGCGGTACGCAGCGCGGTGTCGGCCAGACCCTTGCGGGCACCGTGCGTCGCGATGAAGTACTCCAGCACCGACAAGCCCTCGCGGAACGAGTTCTTGATCGGGCGCGGGATGTACTCACCCTTCGGGTTGGTCACGAGACCACGCATACCCGCGAGCGAACGGACCTGCGTCATGTTGCCGGCAGCACCGGACTGCACGATGACGCGGATCGAGTTGTCCTCGGGGAAGTTGTCTTCCATGATCTCGTGGACCTGCTCGGTGGCCTTGGTCCACACCTTGACCAGCTCGGAGTTGCGCTCCTCGTGGGAGAGCTGACCGCGCTGGTAGCGCTTCTCGACGGCGTCCGCGAGGCGCTCGTGCTCCTCGAGGATGTCCTGCTTCGCCGCCGGCACGAGGACGTCCGAGATCGCGACGGTCACGCCGGAACGGGTGGCCCAGTAGAAACCGGCGTCCTTCAGCTTGTCCAGCGTCCGGGCGACGGTGACCATCGGGTACCGCTCGGCGAGGTCGTTGATGATCACGGCCTGCCGCTTCTTGGGCATGACCTCGTTGATGAAGGCGTAGTCCTGCGGCAGGATCTCGTTGAACAGCACGCGACCCAGCGTGGTCTCCGCGAGCCACGGCTGACCGGGCTCCCAGCCCTCCGGCTCCTGACCCTTGGGCGGGTTCTTGTCGGAGACGCGGATCTTGACCATCGCCTGCAGGCCCAGGACCTTGCGGTCGAACGCCATCAGAGCCTCGGCCGGGGACGAGAAGGAGTGCCCCTCGCCCAGGTCGTTCTCCTTGAGACGGGTCAGGTGGTACAGGCCCGTCACCATGTCCAGACGCGGCATGGCCAGCGGCTTGCCGGACGCCGGGGACAGGATGTTGTTCGACGACAGCATCAGGACGCGGGCCTCAGCCTGCGCCTCGGCGGACAGCGGCAGGTGGACTGCCATCTGGTCACCGTCGAAGTCGGCGTTGAACGCCTCACAGACCAGCGGGTGCAGCTGGATGGCCTTGCCCTCGACCAGCTGCGGCTCGAAGGCCTGGATGCCGAGGCGGTGCAGCGTAGGTGCGCGGTTCAGCAGCACCGGGTGCTCGGTGATGACCTCTTCCAGCACGTCCCACACGGCCGGGCGCGCACGCTCGACCATCCGCTTGGCGGACTTGATGTTCTGCGCGTGGTTGAGGTCGACCAGCCGCTTCATCACGAACGGCTTGAAGAGCTCCAGGGCCATCTGCTTGGGCAGACCGCACTGGTGCAGCTTGAGCTGCGGGCCGACCACGATGACCGAACGGCCGGAGTAGTCGACGCGCTTGCCGAGCAGGTTCTGACGGAACCGGCCCTGCTTGCCCTTCAGCAGGTCGGACAGCGACTTCAGCGGGCGGTTACCGGGACCGGTGACCGGGCGGCCGCGGCGGCCGTTGTCGAACAGCGCGTCGACGGCCTCCTGCAGCATCCGCTTCTCGTTGTTGACGATGATCTCGGGCGCGCCGAGGTCGATCAGTCGCTTGAGGCGGTTGTTGCGGTTGATCACGCGGCGGTACAGGTCGTTGAGGTCGGAGGTCGCGAAGCGGCCACCGTCCAGCTGCACCATCGGACGCAGGTCCGGCGGGATGACCGGAACGCAGTCGAGCACCATGCCCTGCGGGTTGTTGCGGGTCGCCTGGAAGGCGGCAACGACCTTGAGGCGCTTGAGCGCACGCAGCTTCTTCTGGCCCTTACCGCTGCGGATCGTCTCCCGCAGGATGTCGGCCTCGGCGTCGACGTCGTAGTCACCCAGCAGCTTCTGGATGGCCTCCGCGCCCATGGCACCGGTGAAGTAGTCGCCGTAGCGGTCGTAGAGCTCGCGGTAGAGGAGCTCGTCCGCGATCAGCTGCGCCTTGTCGAGCTTGGTGAACGTGGACCAGATCTCGTCGAGGCGGTCCAGCTCGCGCTGGGCGCGGTCACGGAGCTGGCGCATCTCACGTTCGCCACCCTCCTTGACCTTGCGGCGCACGTCCGACTTCGCACCCTCGGCCTCGAGCTCGGCCAGGTCGGCCTCGAGCTTCTGGGCGCGGGCCTCGACGTCGGCGTCGCGGCGGTTCTCGACGCGCTTGCGCTCGACCTGCATCTCGCTCTCGAGCGTCGGCAGGTCGTTGTGACGCAGCTCTGCGTTCACGCCCACGATGACGTAGGCGGCGAAGTAGATGATCTTCTCGAGGTCCTTGGGGGCCAGGTCGAGCAAGTAGCCCAACCGGCTGGGGACGCCCTTGAAGTACCAGATGTGCGTGACGGGAGCGGCGAGCTCGATGTGGCCCATGCGCTCACGACGCACCTTCGCGCGGGTCACCTCGACGCCGCAGCGCTCACAGATGATGCCCTTGAAGCGCACGCGCTTGTACTTGCCGCAGTAGCACTCCCAGTCCCGGGTGGGACCGAAGATCTTCTCGCAGAACAAGCCGTCCTTCTCAGGCTTGAGCGTGCGGTAGTTGATGGTCTCGGGCTTCTTGACCTCGCCGAAAGACCACTGGCGGATGTCGTCCGCGGTCGCGAGACCAATACGGAGCTCATCGAAGAAGTTGACGTCGAGCACGTCTACTCTCTTCCCCTTTTTAGATCGGTGGCAAAGGAGCTGGTCGGAGGGTCAGGGAGCGCTACGCGGGAGGCATTGCGCTCCCTGACCGGCGAGGTGACTAGTTGACGACGTCGTCCACGGAGGGCGACTCGGACCTCGACAGGTTGATGCCGAGGTTCGCGGCCGCGCGCTCCAGGTCTTCGTCGTCGCCGTCGCGCATCTCGATCGCGGCACCGTCCGAAGACAGGACCTCGACGTTGAGACAGAGCGACTGCAGCTCCTTGAGCAGCACCTTGAAGGACTCCGGGATACCGGGTTCCGGGATGTTCTCGCCCTTGACGATGGCCTCGTAGACCTTCACGCGGCCGAGCACGTCGTCGGACTTGATGGTGAGAAGTTCCTGCAGGGTGTATGCGGCGCCGTACGCCTGCATCGCCCAGCACTCCATCTCACCGAAACGCTGACCACCGAACTGCGCCTTACCACCCAGCGGCTGCTGCGTGATCATCGAGTACGGGCCGGTCGAACGCGCGTGGATCTTGTCGTCGACCAGGTGCAGCAGCTTCAGGATGTACATGTAGCCGACCGACACGGGGAACGGGTACGGCTCGCCGGAGCGACCGTCGAAGAGCTGCGCCTTGCCGTTCTCCTTGACCATCCGCTCGCCGTCGCGGTTCGGGATCGTCGAGCCGAGCAGGCCCGTGATCTCCTCTTCCTTGGCGCCGTCGAAGACGGGGGTGGCGGTCTTGGTGCCGGGCTCGACGTCGATCAGCTCGTCGGACAGGTTCTTCGCCCAGTCCGGGTCGCCGTTGATGCTCCAGCCCTGCTTGGCGATCCACCCGAGGTGGGTCTCCAGCACCTGGCCGATGTTCATACGACGCGGCACACCGTGCGTGTTCAGGATGATGTCGACCGGCGTGCCGTCCTCGAGGAACGGCATGTCCTCCACGGGGAGGATCTTGCCGATGACGCCCTTGTTGCCGTGGCGGCCGGCGAGCTTGTCACCGTCCTGGATCTTGCGCTTCTGGGCCACGTAGACGCGGACGAGCTCGTTCACGCCCGGAGGCAGCTCGTCGTCGTCCTCACGCGAGAAGACGCGGATGCCGATGACCTTGCCGTACTCACCGTGCGGCACCTTCAGCGAGGTGTCGCGCACCTCGCGCGCCTTCTCACCGAAGATCGCGCGGAGCAGGCGCTCCTCGGGCGTCAGCTCGGTCTCGCCCTTGGGCGTGACCTTGCCGACGAGGATGTCGCCGGGCTGGACCTCGGCACCGATGCGGATGATGCCGCGCTCGTCCAGGTCGGCCAGGACCTCTTCGGAGACGTTCGGGATGTCCCGGGTGATCTCCTCGGCGCCGAGCTTCGTGTCGCGGGCGTCGATCTCGTGCTCCTCGATGTGGATCGAGGTGAGAACGTCGTCCTGCACGAGGCGCTGCGACAGGATGATCGCGTCCTCGTAGTTGTGGCCTTCCCACGGCATGATCGCCACGAGCAGGTTCTTGCCGAGCGCCATCTCGGCGTTCTCGGTGCAAGGACCGTCGGCCAGAACCTGACCCGCCTCGATCCGGTCACCCTCGTTGACGATGGGCTTCTGGTTGATGCAGGTGCCCTGGTTCGAGCGACGGAACTTGTGCAGCGCGTAGGTGTTGCGCGCACCGTCGTCGGCCATGACGGTGATGTAGTCGGCGGAGACCTCCTCGACCACACCCGTCTTCTTCGCGACGACGACGTCACCGGCGTCGACGGCGGCACGCAGCTCCATACCGGTGCCGACCAGCGGCGACTCGGAGCGGAGCAGCGGCACGGCCTGACGCTGCATGTTCGCACCCATCAGGGCGCGGTTCGCGTCGTCGTGCTCGAGGAACGGGATCATGGCCGTCGCGGCCGACACCATCTGGCGCGGCGAGACGTCCATGTAGTCGACGTCGGTCGGGTCGATGAACTCGACCTCGCCGCCCTTCTTGCGGACCAGGACGCGGTCGTCGGTGAAGTTGCCGTCCTCGTCGGTCGGCGAGTTCGCCTGCGCCTTGACGAAGCGGTCTTCCTCGTCCGCGGTCAGGTAGTCGATCTGGTCGGTGACCCGGCCGTCGGTGACCTTGCGGTACGGCGTCTCGATGAAGCCGAACGGGTTGACCCGCGCGTACGACGAGAGCGAACCGATCAGGCCGATGTTCGGGCCTTCCGGCGTCTCGATCGGGCACATGCGGCCGTAGTGCGACGGGTGGACGTCGCGGACCTCCATGCCGGCGCGCTCACGGGACAGACCACCGGGACCCAGCGCCGACAGGCGGCGCTTGTGGGTCAGACCCGCGAGCGGGTTCGTCTGGTCCATGAACTGCGACAGCTGCGAGGTGCCGAAGAACTCCTTGATCGCCGCCACGACGGGACGGATGTTGATCAGGGTCTGCGGCGTGATGGCCTCGACGTCCTGCGTGGTCATGCGCTCGCGGACGACGCGCTCCATGCGGGACAGACCGACGCGGATCTGGTTCTGGATCAGCTCGCCGACCGTGCGCAGACGACGGTTGCCGAAGTGGTCGATGTCGTCGACCTCGACCGGCACGTCGCCACCCGCGGCGGCGTCCATGATCGTCTCACCCGCGTGCAGGCGGACGAGGTACTCGATCGTCGTGACGATGTCGTCCTCGGTCAGCACACCGGTGTTGATCTCGGTGTCCAGGCCCAGCTTCTTGTTGACCTTGTACCGGCCAACCTTCGCCAGGTCGTAGCGCTTGTCCTTGAAGAACAGGTTCTCCAGCAGGGCCTGCGCGGACTCCTTCGTCGGCGGCTCGCCGGGGCGCAGCTTGCGGTAGATGTCGAGCAACGCCTCGTCGGTACCCGCGGTGTGGTCCTTCTCGAGCGTGGTCAGCAACGTCTCGCTGAACGCGAACCGCTCGCGGATCTGCTCGGTGCTCCAGCCCAGGGCCTTCAGCAGCACCGTCACCGGCTGGCGACGCTTGCGGTCGATGCGGACACCAACGGTGTCGCGCTTGTCGACGTCGAACTCCAGCCAGGCACCCCGGGACGGGATGATCTTGACGCTGAAGACGTCCTTGTCCGTCGTCTTGTCGACCGCGGTGTCGTAGTAGACACCAGGCGAACGCACGAGCTGCGAGACAACCACGCGCTCGGTGCCGTTGATGATGAACGTGCCCTTGTTCGTCATCATCGGGAAGTCACCCATGAACACCGTCTGGCTCTTGATCTCGCCAGTGGTGTGGTTGGTGAACTCCGCCGTGACGAACAACGGTGCCGCGTACGTCATGTCCTTGTCCTTGCACTCTTCGGTCGAGGCCTTGACCTCGTCGAAGCGCGGGTCGGAGAAGGACAGTGACATGGAGCCGGAGAAGTCCTCGATCGGCGAGATCTCGTTGAGGACCTCTTCGAGGCCGCCCGTCGGGGTCTCGTCGCCGGCGTCGACGCGGCGCTGGAACCACGCCTCGTTGCCGGTGAGCCATTCGAAAGACTGGATCTGCAGGTCAAGCAGGTTGGGCGTCGAAAGCGGCTCGTTAATCTTCGCGAACGAGACCCTCTTCGGCGCTCCAGGGATCCCCGACGTGGAGTTGGTCGCAGCAGTGGCCTTGGTCGCGCGAGAGATCGCCAAGATGCGTCCTTCCAGGGACAAATAGCTGGCTAGAGCGAACTAGCACGGCTGTCAAGGGTGCGGCGCTGCTCGACTAATCCACGCTCTCGGCGAAGGGCAAGCGGAAAATGGGCAGCGCAAAGGGGCAGTCTAGCCACGCGCACGGCGACTGTCGAGAGGCACCTGGAAGGACCCTCCTCTTGCTCACCGACAGAGTGACCCTGCATGAGCGTGCAGTCAAGATGTTCGGCGCGTATCCACCCTCTGGATGGAGCGCCACTCACCGATAGTCACCCGTTTGACCTGCACAAACACGCGTGCGGCCGATTTGGTGGGAAGTTGGCGGCTTCAAGTGAACTTACAGAGCGCCACAAGATTTGTGTGACCGAGATCACGCGTGTCGGGGCTGGTGGAGGGTGTCTCCGGGGTGCATCTGAAGGTCTTTCAGGAGGCTGTTGATCTTAGGACACCCAGGCCAGGGCCCTGCCATCGGCCCGGGCCAAACGATCACCCGGTGATCAGCAGCCCTGCAGCTGGCGGTTCTGCTCCGCCGTCGCCCCGAACATCTCCATGTTGTCGATCTTCCACCGGCCACCGGCGTCCACGGCGCTGACCCGCAGCATGGCGGTGCCGCCGCCGGACTGGTTGTCGGTCGTCCGGGTGGTGACCTGGTCGGCGAAGACCAGCACGGTGGCCCTGTCGCCCTTCAGCGACGACACGGCGGAGGACACGACCCGGACGGTCACGACCAGCTTCTGCTGCGGCGCGACCTCCTTGACCGGCCCGAACACGGCGTTGTACTGGCACAGCGCCTTGCCGGTGAGCAGCTCGCGGGCGGCCTTCTCGGTGGACTCGACGTCGGCGAAGTTGTACGAGAACGACTTCTCGACGGCCTCGCGGATCTGGCCGTTCACCGCGGAGGTGGTCGCGGAGTCGACCAGGGCGGCGTCGTAGGACACCGACCTGGACTTGATCAGGAAGAACGTGCCGAGACCGCCCAGGACCACCGCGACCAGCAGCAACGCCACCGGCAGCACCCAACTCGGCGTCGACGAGGCCGGCTTCTTCTCGGCAGCGGGCTCGGCGACCTTCTCCGCAGCCTTCTTCTGAGCGGACGTCCTCGGCTTCTTCACCGCCGGCGGGGTCCACTCGACCGCCGTCGGCGCCTTGAGCTCGGACTCCTCGACCTCGGCCTCGACCTCCGGCACGACCTCCGTGACGGCCTCTGGCTCGTCAGCAGCCGAGGCGCGCCGGTTCAGACCGGCGACCTTGGGGCGGCCTCCGGCCGGCGTCGTGGGGATGGGGCGGCGGCGGGATGGGGGCACGTGCTCAGTCCAATCGAGTTCTGGCCAGGTCAGACACCCGCGCGCAGCGGGCCCAGCTGGCTCAGCTTCCAGCCGTCCTCGGTGCGGGTGAGCTCGGTGAGGTACCGGTTGATCTTGGTGACCTGCTGGCCGCCGTCCGGAGCCACGGCGCTCTCCACGACGGCGATCATCTTGGCCTTGCCGGTGCGGTCGTCCAGCTCGGTGATGGCCGAGTCGAGGACCTTCGACGTCGTCACCGTCTTGGCGTCGACCAGCTGCTTCTTGCGCGAGTCCTTGTCCTTGTCGATCTCAGCGCGCAGGTCGCCGGTCGACGAGTTGAGCCAGCGCTGCAGGTCCTCGTCGACCTTCTTGTAGTCGAGGGTGAGGAAGTTCGTGACGCCGACGTTGCCCGAGCGCAGGGCCTCGTCGCGATGCGCCGCGTAGGACGACTCGGACGAGTTGGAGGCCGCGTACCAGGCCACGCCGAAGTACGCGGCGTACCCGAACGTCAGCACCGCCAGGACCACGGCGACCACCGTGAAGATCCGCACTACTTCTTCCCCTCTGGCAAGCCCAGCAGCTGGCCGAGCGACGTCAGCAACGGCAACTCGGCGGCCTGCTGACCGGCCGGCTCCTGACCCGGCTGAGTCGACGCATTGCCGACCGGTGTCGTCGGCGTTCCACCGTACGGCGCATTCTGCGAGCCTCGCACCGAGGTCGCACTCCCGCGCGCGAGAGCGCAGTAGGCCTGCGTGTTCAGCGGCGCGGCCGAGGTGTCGTTGCCCGTGCGGATGGTCGTGCCCTCGTACCCGACGGTGCAGGGCATCGGGTCGAAAACGTTCAGCGCGAGGCCGAAGTGCGCCGAACCGTCACCCGGCGCCACGGAGAAGCCACCACCGACGGCGATGGGGTACGTCACCGCGATCTGCTCCAACCCGTCCCGGCGCGTGACCAGGATGTTCGAGGTGGTCAGCAGGTTCGCGAAGACCACGCCCAGGTTCGGGCCGCTCTCCTTAAGCAGCCCTGAGACCTGCTCGGACGCTGGCGGGATCGCGACGATCAACCGCCGCAGGTCGCCGTCCGAGTTCTTCAGCTGCTCCGCGATCAACCGCAGGTCGCCGCTGAACGACCGGATGGCACCGCCCTGCGCGGCCTGCGTGGACAGCACGATCTTGCCGTCCTTGAGCAGCTGCGTGGTCTGCGGCAGGTGCTCGGACGCCGCCGCGGTGAAGGCCGCGGTGTTGTCGATCAGCACCTGCAGGTCGCCGCCGGTGCCGCTGAACGCGGTGTGGAGCTCGTCCACGACCGTCTTCAGCGAGTCCGTCGGCACGGACGACGCGAACGCGTCCAGGTTGGTCAGGAGGCCGTCGACCGGCGGCGGCGTCTTCGTGGCCGACCGCGGGATGACCGACCCGGCCTGCAGGTACGGGCCGCCGTCCGACTTCGGCCGCAGGTCCACGTACTGCTCACCGACGGCCGACCGGTTCGCCACCACGGCCTCGGTCGACGCGGGCACGCGCGGTGCGTCGGAGTCGAGCTCCAGGTCGACCTCGATGCCGTCGGCGGTCAGCCGCAGCTGGCCGACCCGGCCGATCGTGACGCCGCGGTAGGTGACCTCGGCGTTGGTGAAGATGCCGCCGGAGTCGGCGAGCTGCATCGTCACCGTCGTCGCCGACGACCTGAACAGGCCCACGTACGACGCGCTGACGTACGACACGCCCAGCAACGCGACCAGCACGAACGCGCCGATCTTGAGCTTGGTTCCGCGCGTGATCACTTCCGGCCACCTCCCAGCAGGCCGCCGAGCAGGTCGCCCAGCCCGGACCCGGTGCCCTTCCCGAGATCGGGCAGCGGGAGGTTCGGCAACGGCAACGGCGTGCCCTGGCTCGGGATCAGGCCGTCGAGCGGGGTCTGCCGCGACCGGCCGAGGTTGTCGAGGATGGTGCCCAGGTTCAGGTCGAGGTCGATGAACGCGTTCGTGTAGTCGCCCTTGATGCCGTCGGCCGCCGCGTCCGGGAACGGGTAGGTCAGCAGCAGTTCCAGCGACTTCGGCAGGTTCTGGCCGGACTCGGCGAGCTTCTGCAACGTCGGTTGCAGCGCCTTGAGGTCCGCCACGATGTCGTCGCGGCTCTTGTTCACCGTGTCGGTGGCGACGTCGGACAGGGTGTTCAACGACTTCAGCAACGTCACGAGCTGTGTGCGCTGCTCGGCGAGCACCCGCAGGCCCGGCTCGAGGTCCGTCAGCGCGACGGCGATCTTCTCCCGCTGCTGCGCCAGCGTGCCGGCGAGGCGGTTGATCGAGTCGAGCGCGCGGACGATCTCCGCCTTGTGCTTGTCGAGCTCCCCGACGAACGTGTTCAGGTTGCCCAGCAACGAGCGGATCTCCTGCTCGTTGCCCTCCATCGCCGCGTTGAGCTCCTTGGTGATGTTCTGCAGCTGCGCGACACCACCGCCGTTGAGCAGCAACGACAACGCACCGAAGACCTCTTCGACCTCGGGGTTGCGGTTGGTCTTCGACAGGGGGATCACCGCGTTGTCGGCGAGCTTGCCCTCGGCGTCCTTGGGCTTGCCCAGCTCGACGAACTTCTCACCCAGCAACGCGGACTGCCGCAGCTTCGCGAACGCGTTCGCCGGCAGCTGCACGCCCCCGTTGACCAGCATGGTGACCTCGGCGGTCCAGCCGTCCTGGCCCAGATCGATCTTCTCGACCCGGCCGACCGGCACGTCGTTGACCTTCACGCCGGCCTGCGGCACCAGATCCAGCACGTCCTGGAACTGCGCCTTGACCCGGTACGGGTGGTCGCCGACGTCGGCACCGCCCGGCAGCGGCATGTTGTAGACGCCGTCGAACCCGCCCGTGCCGCAACCGGTCAGCGCCAGGGCCGTCAAAACGATCAGGAGCTTCTTCACCTGGGCACCCCCGTCAGCGGCAGGGGCAGCGGCAACTTGCCCGCCTGGAGGTCGCTGACCACCTGGGCCGGCGAGTTCAGCGGCACCGCGCCGCTGAGGATCGGCTCCAGCTGCTTGCACGTCTGCGCCAGGATCGGTGGCACGTTGTTCGGCGTCGCCTGCTGCACCAGCTTGCAGACCAGCACGATCGGCGGCTGGTTCAGCTCGTTGATGTTCGCGCGGGTGTCGAGCGTGCCCGACGCCGCGTTGTAGGAGTTCTGCAGGTTGCCCAGCGCGAGCGGTGCCACGTCCAGCGTCTCCGCCAGCGCCGCCCGCTGGTTCACCAGCACCTGCGTGATCGAGGCCAGCTTGTCCACATTGGACTTGAGCACCGCGCGGTTGTCCTTGATGAAGCCCTGCACCTGTTGCAGCGCGGTCGCCAGCTCCTTCAGCGCCGCGCCGAGGTCACCGCGCTCGTCGGCGAGCAGCTTCGACACGTCGGCGAGCTGCCGGTTGAAGTCCCGCACCTGGCTGTCGTTCGCGGCCAGCATCGCGGTGAACTTCTGCAGGTTGTCCACGGTCGCGAACAGGTCCTCTTTGGACCCCGACAGCGTCCTGGTGGCCTGGCCGAGGTTCTTCAACGTGTCGTTGAGCGCCTGGCCGTTGCCTTCGAGGTTCTTCGCCGCCGCGTTCAGCAGGTCGGCCAGCGCGCCGTCGGCGTTCGCCCCGTTGGGACCCAACGCGGTGGTGAGCTTGTCCAGCGACGAGTACAGCTCGTCCAGCTCGACCGGTGTCGCGGTGCGCTCGCGCGGGATCACGGCGTTGTCGCCCAGCGTCGGTCCACCGGTGTAGGCGGGCGCGAGCTGCACGTACCGGTCGCTGACGACGCTCGGCGAGACCACGACGGCCTGCGCGTTCTCCGGGACGCGGATCTCCCGGTCGAGGCTGAAGACGACCCGCACGGTCTTGCCCTCGGGCACGACCTCGTCGATGGTGCCGACCTTCACGCCCAGCACCCGCACGTCACCGCCGGGGTAGACGCCGACGGCCGCGGCGAAGTGCGCGGTGACCTTGCGGGAGTTCATGCCGGCGAAGAGCCACCACATGCCCGCCGTCACGACCAGCGCGAGCACGCACGCGATCGCGATGAACCTGGCGAGGTCGCGCCCTGCCTTGGTGTTGGAGGTCGTCATCGCTTCACCCCCGGCGGCAGGCAGCCTTCCTCGTTGAACCCGACGACGCCGAGGTTCACCGAAGGCGGCAGCAGGCCGCAGATGTAGGTGTCGAACCAGCGCCCGTTGCCCAGGGTGTTCGCGAACACCCGGTAGAACGGCGCCATCAGCGCGACGCTGCGTTCGAGGTTGTCCTGGTTGCGCTGCAGGATCGTGGTGACCCTGCCGAGCTGCTCCAGCGCCGGCTTGAGCTGGTTCTGGTTGTCCTGCACCAGACCGCTCAGCTCGCGCGCCAGGTCGCGGGTCCCGGTCAGCAGCGCGCTGATCGACTCGCGCCGCTTGCGCAGCTCGCCGAGCAGCAGGTTGCCGTCCGCCAGCAGCTTCTCGAACTCCGCGTTGCGGTCGGCCAGCGTCTTGGTCAGCTGCCTGGTGTTGGCCAGCAGCTTGGCCAGCTGCTCGTCCCGCGAGGAGATCGTCTTCGACAGCGCGGAAAGCCCGTCCAGCGCGCCGCGGACGTGCTCCGGCGAGTTCTTGAAGGTGTCGGACAGCACGGTGAAGCTGTCCGCGAGCTGCTTGGTGTCGATCTGCCCGACCGTGGTGGCCAGACCGTTGAACGCCTCGTTCACGTCGTACGGCGCGAGCGTGCGTTCCTTCGGGATCGGGTCACCTGGGCTGAGCGGCGCGCTGCCCTGCGGGTCGAGCGACAGGAACTTCTGGCCCAGCAACGTCTTGATGCGGATCATCGCGGTCGTCCGGTCGCCCACCCAGGCGTCCTTGACCTTGAACGTCACCCGCACGCGGTCGCCGTTGAGGCCGACCTTGGTCACCTTGCCGACCTTCACCCCGGCGACGCGGACCTCGTTGCCCGGCACCAGACCCGCGGCCTCGCTGAAGTCCGCGGCGTAGCTCGTGCCGCCGCCGACGATCGGCAGGTCGTCGGAGTAGAACGCGGCGAGGAGCAGCAGGGCGATCAGTGTCAGGCTGATCGCGCCGGTGGCGATGGGGTTGCGCTGGTTCATCGGCGGCACCTCTGCTGTGTCACCGGCAACGCCGTGATCGGGATCGGGTTGTTGATGACCGGCGGTACGGCGATCTGGCCGCTGGCCTCGCACAGGTAGAAGTTGAACCACGAGCCGTAGGTGGCGGTGCGGGTGATCGTCTCCAGCTTGTTCGGCAGTCGCTGCAGCCACTGGTCGACGAGCACCTCGTTGTCCCCCAACGTCTTGGAGACGATGCCGAGCTGCGCGATGTCGTTCTTCAACGGCTCGCGCCCCTGCTCCAGCAGGCCGGCCGTCGCGTTCGTCAGGTCGCCGAGCGCGGTGATCGCGTCACCGATCGGCTGGCGGTCCTGCGCGAGCCCGGATACCAGCGCCTGCAACGTGCCCACCAGGCGGTTGAAGTCCTCGTCACGCGAGTTCACCGTGTCCAGCGCGGTGTTCAGGTTGTCGACGACCTCGCCGATGACCTTGTCCTTGCCGGCGAGCGTGCTGGTGAGCGACGCCGTGTGCTTGAGCAGGCTGTCGATCGTGCCGCCCTCGCCCTGCAGGACCTGGATGATCTCGAACGACAGCTTGTTCACGTCCTCCGGCGACAACGCCTGGAAGAGCGGCTTGAAGCCGTTGAACAGCACCGTGAGGTCGAGCGCGGCCTTGGTGCGCTCCAACGGGATCGTGCCACCCTCGGGCAGCACGGCCTTGGTGTCACCGGTACCGGACTCGAGCGCGATGTAGCGCTGGCCCACCAGGTTGCGGTACTTGATCGTCGCGAGGACCGACTCGGGCAGCTTGCGGTCGCCGTCGAGGGAGAACGACACCTCGGCGGTCTTGCGCTCGACGACCTTGATCTGGTCGACCTGCCCGACGCGTACGCCGGCGATGCGGACGTCGTCACCCTCGTTCAACGCCGTGACGTCGGTGAACCGCGCCTTGTAGTCCGTGGCACCGGCCAGGTTCACGTTGGCGATGGTGACCGCGAGCAACGACGTGGCGAGGATCGTGACGACCGCGAAGGTGATCAGCTTCAGCAGCGGAGAGAGCACTCCCTTCACTTGACCGTCACCTCCGTCCCGCGCACCAGCGGTCCGAGCAGCAGGCTCGACCAGCCGGGCATGTCTCGCGGGTCCATCCCGAGCTGCGGCCCGAAGAGCGCCGCGATCATCCTGGCTTCCTCCGGCGAGTTGGCGAGCCGCAGCACGTCCTGCGCGGACGACGTGCTGGTCACGTTGCCCGCGTTGGCAGGCGGCAGGATCCCGTCGTTGGCGACGCGGGCGGGCGGCGGCGAACTGGCGCCGTCCTGCACCGGGCCCTCCGGCGGGTACTGCGGGAACGGGTTCGGCCTCGGCACGATGTCGTAGCAGCGGGGGCCGCGCTTGTCCTTGTACTCGGGCTCGTCCAGGTTCGGCTTGTACTTGCCGCGGTTCTGGGTGATCTCCAGCGTGATGTGCAGGCCCGGCTCGTTGGTGCCCTCGCCGAACGCCTTGCTGATGATCGGCTGGAACTCCGCGAGTCCCTTGAGCAGGCAGGGGTACTCGGGCGCGTACTTGGCGAGCAGCTCGAGCGTCGGCCGGCTGGTGTCGGCGAGCGCGATGAGGTTGTTCTTGTTGACCGTCACGAAGCTGGTGAGGTCCTGCGACGTCGTGGTCATCGACCCGTACAGCGCGAGCAGGTTCTCCCGCTGCTCGGCGACGGTCTTGGTCGTCGTGGTCATGTCGTTGAGCGCCTGCAACAGATCCGGCGCGGCGTCCGCGTAGACGTTCGCGACGTCCGCGAGCTTGGAGATGTTCTCCTTCAACGCCGGCAGCTGCGGGTTGAGCTCACCGAGGTACTTGTCGAGTGAGCCCAGAGTTTCGCCGAGCGGCTTGCCGCGGCCGTCCAGCGCCTGCGAGAGCGCGGTCAGCGTGGTGGCGAGCTTCTCCGGCTGGATCGCCTGCAACACCGGCATGAGGTTGTCCAGCACGCGTTCCAGCTCGATCGCGCTGCTGGTGCGGTCCTGCTCGATGACCGCGCCTTCCCTGATCGCCGCGCTCTTCTGCTGCGGCAGCACCAGGTTCACGTACCGCTCGCCGAACAACGTCTTGGGCAGCAGACGGGCGCTGACGTTGCCGGGGATCTGCTCGACCTTGTCCGGCAACAGGGCCAGCTCGAGCTCGGCACCGTTCCCGCTGGTGCGGATGGCCTTCACCGACCCGACGATCAGCCCGCGCACCTTGACGTCGCTGGCCGTCATCAGCTGGTTGCCGATGTGGTCGGTCTTGAGCGTGACCTTCACGTACTCACCGAAGGCGTCCTTGTACAGCGCCACCGTGAGTGACAGGAACATCGCGATCGCGAGGAGGAACGCGATACCGAGCACACGTTTCCTCATCCCGCGATCCTCACCGTCGTCGTCGCTCCCCAGATCGCGAGGCTCAGGAAGAAGTCGAGCAGCGCCGTCGTGACGATCGCGGTCCGCACCGCGCGACCGACCGCCACACCAACGCCCGCGGGCCCGCCGCTCGCGCGGTAGCCGTAGTAGCAGTGGGTCATGATGATCACGACCGCGAAGACCAGCAC
The DNA here is from genome assembly GCF_044455585.1 of Lentzea sp. NPDC051213. Taxonomy (NCBI): domain Bacteria; kingdom Bacillati; phylum Actinomycetota; class Actinomycetes; order Pseudonocardiales; family Pseudonocardiaceae; genus Lentzea; species Lentzea sp. NPDC051213. The sequence goes on along the minus strand of NZ_JBITEX010000005.1, from coordinate 590,832 downwards.
CTTGCCGAACGACCACAGCACGTCGATCGGCGGTAGGAACAGGTTGAAGTAGTGGTCGTACGTGCCCGCCGACTGCCCGTAGAACTCGACCGTGATCGTCCTGGCGGCCAGATAACTCGTCAGCAGCCCGATCACGTACAGCGGGATGATCGCGACGAAGCCGGCGATGATCCGCGTGGTGACCAGGAACGGCAGGCTGGGAATGCCCATGACCTCCAGCGCGTCGATCTCCTCGGAGATCCGCATAGCGCCGAGCTGGGCGGTGAACCCGGAGCCGACCGTCGCACTCAGCGCGAGACCGGCGACAAGTGGCGCGATCTCACGGGTGTTGAAGTACGCGGACACGAAGCCAGCAAAGGCACTCGTGCCGATCTGGTTCAGCGCGGTGAAGCCCTGCAGACCAACGACCGTGCCGGTGAACACGCTCAGCCCGACCATCACACCGATCGTGCCGCCGATGACCGCGAGCGCCCCGGACCCGAAGCTGACCTCGGCCAGCAGCCGCAGCGTCTCCTTGGAGTACCGCTTGAGCGCACGGGGCGTCCAAGCCAACGCCTTGATGTAGAACGCCAGCTGGTCGCCGAATCCGTCCAGAGTGGACAGCGCCTTGTTCGCCATCAGCTCCCCTTCGCGGGCACGACCTGCAGGTAGATCGTGGTGAGGACGAAGTTGACGAAGAACAGCAGCAGGAACGTGATGACCACGGCCTGGTTCACCGCGTCACCGACCCCCTTCGGCCCGCCGGCCGGGTTGAGCCCCCGGTACGCGGCCACGATGCCCGCGATGAACCCGAAGATGAGCGCCTTGAGCTCACTGATCCACAGGTCGGGCAACTGGGCCAGCGCGGAGAAGCTGGCGAGGTAAGCACCGGGCGTGCCGTCCTGCATGATCACGTTGAAGAAGTACCCGCCGAGCACGCCGACGACGCTGACCATGCCGTTGAGCAGCACCGCAACCAGCATCGTCGCGAGCACGCGCGGCACCACGAGCCGGTGGATCGGACTGACGCCGAGAACTTCCATGGCGTCGATCTCTTCGCGGATCTTGCGACTACCGAGATCAGCACAGATGGCGCTGCCACCCGCACCAGCGATCAGCAGCGCCGTCACGATGGGACTGGCCTGCTGAATGATCGCGAGCACGCTGGCCGCACCGGTGAAACTCTGCGCGCCGATCTGCCGGGTCAAGCTACCGAGCTGAAGCGCGATGACCGCACCGAACGGAATGGACACCAGCGCCGTCGGCAGCACCGTCACGCTGACGATGAACCAGCTCTGCTGGATGAACTCCCGCAGCTGGAACGGCCGCTTGAACGTCGTCCGGACGACGTCGATGCCGAGCTGGCACAGCTTCCCGGTCTCCCGCAGCGCACCGGCACCGGGGAAAGTCGTCTGCGTGCTCACAGCACACCACCCTGGCGAGGCCACGGGCTGGGCGCGGAAGCGTGCACGTTGTAGCGCGCCTGGTCATCGGCCGTGAGGCTGGCGATGATGCCCTGCTGCGCCTGGTAAGGCAGCTGATGAATGATCGACATGACCCGGTCCTTGCGCCGACGCACCGCATCGCGGAAAGGCAGCCCAGGCGTCGGCTCGAGCTGAGGCACGATCCCGCGCACATCACCCTCAGGCGACCCGTCAGAGTGCCCAGCGTCCGCGTGAGCCTGCTCAGCGGCCATCGTCGCGGTGTCCTTCTCCTCGGACATGCCGATGGGCCCAAGACGCCGCCCGTTGAGGAACTGCTCAACAACAGGCTCGTCACTGGTGAGGAGAACTTCCCGAGGCCCGAACATGATCAGCTCGCGCCGGAACAACATCCCGAGGTTGTCCGGCACAGTCCGAGCAATGTTGATGTTGTGCGTGACGATGAGAATCGTCGCGTCGATCTGCGCGTTGAGGTCGATCAGCAACTGACTCAGGTAAGCGGTCCTGACGGGATCCAGCCCGGAGTCCGGCTCGTCGCACAGAATGATCTCGGGGTCGAGCACCAGCGCCCGCGCAAGACCGGCCCGCTTGCGCATACCGCCGGAGATCTCACCGGGGAGTTTCTTCTCCGCGCCGACGAGACCGACCATCTCCATCTTCTCGAGGACGATGCGCCTGACCTCGGCCTCGGTCTTGCGGGTGTGCTCACGCAGCGGAAAGGCGATGTTGTCGTACAGGTTCATCGACCCGAACAACGCACCGTCCTGGAACAGCACGCCGAACATCTTCCGAATCTCGTACAACCGGTGCTCAGAGCACCGAACCAGATCCGTACCGTTAATGATGATCTTGCCCTGCTCCGGCTTGAGCAACCCCACCAGCGACTTCAGGAACACGCTCTTGCCGGTACCAGACGGCCCGAGCATCACGCTGACCTCACCTGGCGGCAGCGTGAGCGTGACGTCCTGCCAGATGGTCTGCTTGCCGAAGGACTTGGTCAGACCCTCGACGACCACCTCGACGCCCATCCGCACCTCCGCACACGCCCAAGACGCCGTGGGGACCGGCGTCACACCTGGGCAACGAGTTCGTTCGCGGCAGGTTACTCACCAGTTGGCCTAATGGCGGTTGCGTTCAGATAACAGCACAGAGCGTGACCTCGCAAAACGGTCACAAGGACCTAGACCACTCCCCAACAACCGGGACAAAGGCAAAGCGAAGGCGAAGCCGAGCCCTCCAGCTCTTAGTCACACAGACCCGGCGGTGGGGTCCCGTCACGAGTCGCATGGATGCTGTTGCCGCGCCTGGGGGATGAGGTCAAGTCGACACGCTTTTCGTCGACTTGACCTCATCCCCCAGGTGTGGCCGCCTCTCGTGCGACTCGTGACGGGACCCCACCGCCAACGCAAGCACCTACGCAACCGGCAGCCGCCCAACCCAACAGGCGTGCCATCAACCCGCCCACGGCGCGGAACCCCCAGATCAGATTGCCGGGGTCTGGGGCAGAGCCCCAGGTGGAAGCACCCAACAGGAACCCGCCAACGCAAGATGACCACCAACCAAAGCCCAGAAACAGCAAGAAACGGGCGTGCACCCCCGTTGAAAAGGTGCACGCCCGTCTCAGGCACTGCAAGGCAGAACGCCAGCCCCCAAAGGGGCCGAGATCACTTGAGGGTGATCTTGGCGCCGGCAGCCTCGAGCTTCTCCTTGGCGGCGTCGGCGACGTCCTTCGCCACGCCCTCGAGGATCGCCTTCGGAGCGGACTCGACCAGCTCCTTGGCCTCCTTCAGGCCCAGGCCCGAGACGACCTCGCGGACGACCTTGATGACCTGGATCTTCTTGTCGCCGGCCGACTCGAGGACGACGTTGAAGTCCGTCTGCTCCTCAACCTCGGCGGGGGCGGCGCCGGCCGGGCCGGCAACAACGGCGGCGACGGGAGCCGCGGCGGTGACCTCGAAGGTCTCCTCGAACTGCTTCACGAACTCGGACAGCTCCAGGAGGGTCATCTCCTTGAAAGCGTCGAGCAGCTCGTCGGTGCTGAGCTTCGCCATGATCGGCGGTCCTTTCTAATCTCCCGCGCGAAAGCGTCGGGCGTGTCTTTGGGTGATCAGCTTTCGGCGGGAGCGTCGGCCGCGGCAGCGGCCTTCTTCTCCTGCAGGGCAGCAGCCAGGCGAGCGACCTGGGAAGCCGGGGCGTTGAACAGACCCGCGGCCTTGGCCAGGTTGCCCTTCATCGCGCCTGCGAGCTTCGCAAGCAGCACCTCACGGCTTTCGAGGTCCGCGATCGCGGCAACCTCTTCAACCGAGAGCGGGCGGCCATCCATGTAGCCGCCCTTGATGACCAGGGCCTTGTTGTCCTTCGCGAAGTCGCGGATCGCCTTCGCGGCGTCGACGGGCTCGCCCTCGACGAACGCGATGGCGGTCGGACCCGACAGCAGGGCCTCGAGGCCCTCGATGCCGGCGTCCTCAGCCGCACGCTTGACCAGCGTGTTCTTCGCAACGGTGTACTTGGTGCCCGCGCCGAGAGCGCGACGCAGCGTGGTGAGCTGCGCCATGGAGAGGCCACGGTACTCGGTGACAACAGCTGCCGAGCTGCTGCGGAACTGGTCCGCGAGCTCAGCGACCGCCGTAACCTTGCTGGGCTTCGCCATGATCGCCTCCTCTCTGGGCTGGGTTAGACCGCCGATCAGAGAAGGTCCCAAAACAACAAAAACGCCCTCGCGCGCAGCAGCACGGGGCGTCGTAAGACTGACCTCGTCCTCCCTGCGCGGGCCGCCCGTGTTGCAACGGGGCCTTCGTTCTCCTCGCGGAGAAAACCTGCGGTCTTCGGTAGAACCGTCACTGAGACTACGCGAGTCGTGTCCGCCGATCCAAATCGGCATGATGTGACCTGTGACAGACGAGCCCGGCAAGGAACTCGCGCCCCGCCAGCCCGACGTGGACGCCGAGCAGCTTCGGCAGTTCCAGGAGTTCCAGCGCTTCCAGGAGTTCCAGCGCTACCAGGAGGCGACGGGCCAGGCGCCCCAGCCACCGAAGGGCAAGCGCTGGTGGTTCGTCGTGCTCGGCAGCCGCATCTTCTGGCGCGCGCTCTTCCTCGTCGTTGTCGTGGTCTCCGTGCTCTGGGCCTACAACCACTTCTTCGGCGTTGACGACCCCGGTGACGTCGCCTCGGACAGCGGCGGCGTGACGGGTCCCGCCCAGGGCCTCTCCGCGCCGGCCGGCCTGCAGGGGACCGTCGGCATGTTCTACAAGCACGTCTCGTTCGCGGACACGACCCGCGCATGCACTTTGTTCTTGCGCGACGACACCCGTCAGAAGTTCGCCAACGCCTACGGCGCAAGCGATTGCGGTGCCGCGGTCAAGGACCTGAAGACCAAGGTGACCAGCGTCGACAGGTACCAGCAGATCATGTTCCCGCCGGACATGCTCAAGACCCCGACGAGCACCACGGTCACCATCGACTCCTGCTTGCTGACCGTCGAAGGCGGCCCGCGGCTCGGCACGTTCGTCGTGGAGAAGGTCAACGCCGGCTGGGTGATCACCGACTGGTCGCCCAGCACCTGTGGCTGACACAACGCGAAAGGCCCCCGGCGAAACCGGGGGCCTTTCACAGACGTACTAGAACCGTGAGGCTCAGGCCTCGTCCACCAGCAGGTTGCGGGTGCGGTTCGGGTCGACCGGGATGCCAGGGCCCATCGTCGTGGAGACGGTGACCTTCTTGACGTACCGGCCCTTGGCCGCGGACGGCTTGGCGCGGAGCACCTCGTCCAGAGCAGCGGCGTAGTTCTCGACCAGCTTCTCGGAGTCGAACGACACCTTGCCGATGACGAAGTGCAGGTTGGCCTGCTTGTCAACGCGGAAGTTGATCTTTCCGCCCTTGATCTCGTTGACGGCCTTCGCGACCTCGGGGGTCACGGTGCCGGTCTTCGGGTTCGGCATCAGGCCACGCGGGCCGAGGATGCGGGCGATGCGGCCGACCTTCGCCATCTGGTCGGGGGTCGCGATCGCGGCGTCGAAGTCGAGCCAGCCACCCTGGATGCGCTCGATGAGGTCCTCGGAGCCGACAGCGTCCGCACCGGCGGCCTCGGCCTCAGCGGCCTTGTCACCGGTTGCGAAGACGATCACGCGGGCGGTCTTGCCCGTACCGTGCGGCAGGTTCACGGTGCCGCGGACCATCTGGTCGGCCTTGCGAGGGTCGACGCCGAGGCAGATTGCAACCTCGACGGTGGCGTCCAGCTTCACCTTGGACGTTTCCTTGGCGAGCTTGGCGGCCTCCAGCGGCGAGTACAGCCGCTCCCGGTCCACCAGCTCTGCTGCGGCCTTGTAGGCCTTGCTGCGCTTCATTCCAACTGTCCTTAAATTTCGAGATCAGTTCGTGGTTCGTGAGCCGCGCTCGGCTCTCCCACGCTTTCTAAGGGTGGTGCGATCAGCCTTCGACCGTGATACCCATGGAACGGGCGGTGCCGGCGATGATCTTCGCGGCCTGGTCGATGTCGTTCGCGTTCAGGTCGACCATCTTGACCTGCGCGATGCTGCGCACCTGCTCCATGGTCACCTTGGCGACCTTGACGCGGTGGGGCTCGCCCGATCCCTTGTCGACACCGGCAGCGGCGAGGATGAGCCTCGCGGCGGGCGGGGTCTTCAGCTTGAAGTCGAACGAGCGGTCTTCGTACACGGAGATCTCAACCGGCACGACCTGACCGCGCTGCGACTCGGTCGCGGCGTTGTAGGCCTTGCAGAACTCCATGATGTTGACGCCGTGCTGACCCAGCGCGGGACCAACGGGAGGCGCCGGGTTGGCGGCACCAGCCTTGATCTGCAGCTTGATGATCGCTGACAGCTTCTTCTTCTTGGGTGGCATTTTCCGTACTTCCTGTTATTGCAGTGTCCGCGCGCGACCCTGCCAGCCGCAGCGTGGCCGACCGACCTCCGTGAGGAGATCGCTCAGATCTTGGAGACCTGGCTGAACGACAGCTCGACCGGCGTCTCCCGGCCGAAGATCGACACCAGGACCTTCAGCTTCTGGCCGTCCGCGTTGACCTCGCTGATCGTCGCGGGCAGCGTGGCGAACGGTCCGTCCATGACGGTGACCGACTCGCCGACCTCGAAGTCGACCTCGATGGTCGGCTTCGACACGGTGGTGGAGGCGGTCTTCTTGCCCTCGGCGGGCTTCTGCTCCTGCTGCGGGAGCAGGAACTTCAGCACCTCGTCGATCGTGAGGGGCGAAGGCTTCGAGGTGGCTCCGACGAACCCGGTCACGCCCGGCGTGTTGCGGACGGCGCTCCAGGACGCGTCGGTGAGCTCCATGCGGACCAGGATGTAGCCGGGCAGCACCTTGCGCTGCACCAGCTTGCGCTGGCCGTTCTTGATCTCGGTGACCTCTTCGGTCGGCACCTCGACCTGGAAGATGTAGTCCTCCATGTCGAGCGTGTGGATACGAGTCTCGAGGTTCGCCTTGACCTTGTTCTCGTAACCGGCGTACGAGTGCACGACGTACCAGTCGCCGGGCGCGTGGCGCAGGGCCTGACGCAGCTCTTCGGCGGGGTCCGCGCTCTCTTCGTCGATCGGCGTCTCGTCGATCGCGAGAACGTCGACCTCGGCCTCGTCCGCGCCGGCCGCCTCAGCGTCGTCCGCGGTGTCCACGTCCTCCGACTCCACAGTCTCCGACTCGACCGTCTCGTCGACCGCGGTGTCCTCGGACACCTCGTCGTCGGTGAGGTCGGTCTGCTCCTGGGCGTCGACGCCGTTATCGGAGGTCACTGTGGATCTCGCTTCCTGATTGCAGCGGCAGCTGTCCGGCTCAGCCGAACAACTCGAAAACAGCCGCGCCGAAGCCGAGGTCGAGAGCCCACACCAGCGCAACCATGAACACCACGAACACCAGCACGACGCCGGTGTAGGTGACGAGCTGCTTGCGCGTCGGCCAGATCACCTTGCGGAGTTCGCCGACGACCTCGCGGATGTAGCGGAAGAACCGCCCGATCAGCGAGGGACGCTTCTCCTGTCCATCACGGGTCTTGGTCGGGCGACCCTTCTTCGCGTCCTCGTCCGACTCGTCGGACTTGGCGACGCTCTTCTTCGACTCAGCGCTGCTGCCGTCCTTGCGGGCGGCAGGGCGAGAGGAGGCACGACGTTCACGTCGCGCCGCAGCAGTGGACGGCCGGACAGCGCCTTCGCGCTCCTCCGGCTGGTCCTGCTCGCGGCCCTCGGCCATGCCGTCCTCCTCCACCCATGACGCTTCAACAGCAGGGGCGACAGGACTTGAACCTGCAACCTGCGGTTTTGGAGACCGCTGCTCTGCCAGTTGAGCTACACCCCTTTGGGGTCCACGTAGAGACCCCCTGGCCACAAGGTCAGGAGTGTACGTCAGCCTCGCCCGTCCACTCCAACCAGACCGCTCAAGCATTCACCGAGCGGCCTGTCGCACAGCCTACCCACACGGGCACCGAGAACACGAATCAGGGTCGGTCAACCGCATCGCGACCCAGCCGCAATTCTCCCGTGAGCACTGCAAACACCACCGGCCGCGGTCACCGGGTGGTGTTCTTGATCACATGATCAACGAACCCGCACGCGGGCAAAAGCGCCTGTCAACACCGACTTGCCGTCAAAAGCCGCGTTGATGTTGACCTTCACAGTTCCGTCTTCGAAGTCCTTGGTGACCTTCGCGGTCACCTCGACCAGCGCGCCCTCGTCGTCGTTGGGCACCACGACCGGCCGGCCGAACCGGCATCCGTACTCGACGATCGCACCGGGGTCGCCGATCCACTCCGCGACGATCCGCGAGGCCACGGCCATGGTCAGCATGCCGTGCGCGATCACGTCCGGCAGGCCGACGTCCTTCGCGGTCTTCTCGTTCCAGTGGATCGGGTTGAAGTCCAGGGAGGCGCCCGCGTACCGCACCAGGTCGGCGCGCTTGAGGCGCACCGACAACGGCGGCAGCTCGGTACCGATCTCCACGCTCACGCGTCCTCTCCCCTCACGACGAGCATCGACTTGGCGGTCGTGACCGGCTCACCCTCGACGGTGGCGATCTCGGTCCGCACGGTCACCATGTCGTTGCCCATGCGGTTCGTGATGGCGTCGATGTGCGCCACGCAGACGAGCTGGTCGCCGGCGGTGATGGGGCGGTGGTGCGTGAAGTTCTGGTCGCCGTGCACGACACGGCTGTAGTCGAGCTCCAGCACCGGGTCGAACATGACCGTCTCGTTGGTCTTCATCGACACCACGATCGCGAACGTCGGCGGAGCGATGACATCCCTGTGCCCCAACGCCTTCGCGGCTTCGACGTCGCGGTAGGCCGGGCTGGTCGCGCCGATCGCGTCGGCGAACTCGCGGATCTTCTCGCGGCTCACGTCGTACGGCTGCGACGGCGGATAGCTGCGTCCGATGAAAGAGGGGTCCAGAGGCACCCGAGCAGCCTATACGCGGCGAGGCCCGTCCCAGGTGTGGGACGGGCCTCGCCGGAAGTAGAGCTACGCGCTCAGCGGGTTTCCTTGTGCGCGCGGTGCGTCTTGCAGTTCGGGCAGAACTTCTTGATCTCCAGGCGGTCCGGGTCGTTGCGCCGGTTCTTCCTGGTGATGTAGTTCCGGTGCTTGCACTCCTCGCACGCGAGGGTGATCTTCGGGCGTACGTCGGTTGCAGCCACGGTCCTTGCCTTCCTGAGAGCACACGGGCCCCGGCCTCTGATGAGGCGACCGGCGTGGGCTTACCACCCGGCGGGGTCTGGGGGCGCAGCCCCCAGGGAATGTGATTGCGGAGCGAGGCAGGTCGACGCTTTCCGCCGACAGACCCCACCCACTCGCGTAGCGGTGGCCGGACTTGAACCGGCGACACAGCGATTATGAGCCGCTTGCTCTACCAACTGAGCTACACCGCTTTACACAACACAAGCCGCGATGCTGACATCGCGGCCGAGTCGTGGAGCCCCTTTACGGAATCGAACCGTAGACCTTCTCCTTACCATGGAGACGCTCTGCCGACTGAGCTAAAGGGGCTTGCTCTTCGTTCCTGTCGAGCAAGGAGAACTCTACAACACGCCTCAACCAAGAACGAAATCCGGGGGTGGCTCTAGTGGACGAGGGTGAGGACCGTCTCATCGCGGGCTCCCCTGACCTGCACGGTTCGCGCCCGCAGCCAGGCCTCGAAGCGGTCCTCTGAGAGCGGCCTGGAGATCAGGTACCCCTGAGCGACGTCGCAGCCCATCCCGACCAGCTGGTCGCGCGCGGCGTCGTCCTCGACGCCCTCGGCCACCACGACCAGGCCGAGCGAGTGACCGAGCTCCACGATCGACCGCACCACGGCCATGTCGCCGAGGTCCGTGCCCATCCCGAGCACGAACGACTTGTCGATCTTCACCTCGTCCACCGGCAGCTGCCGCAGGTACGCGAGCGACGAGTAGCCGGTGCCGAAGTCGTCGACGGCCAGCACGACGCCGATCGCGTGCAGGCGCCGCAGCACCGGCAGAGCGCGCTCGGGATCGGCCATGACGCCCGACTCGGTGAGCTCGAAGGTCAGCAGCCCCGACGGCACGTCGTGACGCGCGAGGGCGTCCTCCACGCGGTTCGGGAAGTCCTCGTCGGCCAGCGTGCGCACGGAGAGGTTGACCGCGATGGACATCCGCAGCCCGCGGTCGAGCCAGCGGCGCACGCGTTCCAGCGCGCGGTCCATCACGAAGTCGGTCAGCACGTCCACCAGACCGGTGGCCTCGACGGCCGGCACGAACTCGTCCGGGTCGACGCGGCCGAACTCCGGATGTGTCCAGCGCACCAACGCTTCCGCGCCCACGACCTGACGTGACGGCAGCGCCACCTTGGGCTGGTAGTGCACGGAGATCTGCCCGGTCTCGACGGCCTGGCGGAACTGCGTCACGAGCTGGAAGCGGCGCAGGAAGAGATGGCCCATGCTCGGGGCGTAGGCCTTCACGGGCGTGCCCTCAGTCGTGGCGCGCACGGCGACATCGGCCCGCTGCAGCAACGCATCCGGGTCCGGGTCCTCCGTCTCTGAGTCCGCCTTGGAGGCGTAACCCACGACCGCGGAGGCTTCGACGGTGAGGCGGTCGACGGGGTACGGCACGGAAAGCCCTGCCCGCAACCGTTCCGCGGTCTCGTGCGCGGAGACGGAACGGGAGTCGTCGAGGAACGCGGCGAAGGCGCCGCCCTCCAAGCGCGCCAGCGGCACGTCGGCACCCAGTGCGTCCCGCAGCCGGCGACCGGCCGCGACGACCATGCGGTTGCCCCAGGCCTGGCCCAGCGCGTCGGACACGGTCGACAGGATGTCGAGGTCGATCCGCAGCACCACGCCCTTCTGGGAGTCGCGCAACGGCTCCGCGCAGGCCTCGCGGAAGCCCGGCCGGTTCAGCAGGCCGGTCAGCGGGTCGTGGTAGGCGTCGTGCCGCAGCCGGGCGAGCAGGCGGCGGTTGTCGACGGCGGTCGCGAGGTGCGAGGCCAGCGTCCGCAGCAGCTGGATGTCGGCCTTGCCGAATCCGCGCCAGCGGGACAACCGGTCGTGCGCCTCGACCGCGCCGAGCAACTGGGTCGCGCCGCGCAACGGGACGACCAGCGCCTCCTGCGCGTCGCGGCGCAGCAGAGCCTCGGTGACGTCCTCGGTCGCATCGGCCACGCGGTAGTAGCGGACGTGCGTGCCGGGCAGCTGGAGGACCGGGTCCTCGCGCACTGCGCGCGGGTCCGTCGCGGCCATCTCGTCCGGCAGCGGTTCGCCGGCGACGAGGGTGATCATGGCTTCTTGTGGATCGGTGCGCAGGCGCAGCACGACCCTGTTCGCGTTGAGCTGCTCGCGGATGCGTTCCGCGATGAGCTGCCACTCGTCCTCTTCGACGCCCGTCGTGAGGTCGTCGTCGGGCTGGCGCGGGCCGGTGCCGTGCTGTCCCGACCTCGCGACACGAAGACTGACCTCGCTCAACGCCTCCAGGTCGCGCTGCTCGCGCAGCAGCCCGGAGTAGGCGAGGTAGGTGGCGACGATGCCCGCCAGCACCAGGATGATCAGGACGCCGCCCCACTCGGTGGTGGAGACGATCTGGAAGCCGACGAGACCGGCCGAGGTGTTCAGCAGAGCCACGACCAGCGTCTGCAGCACAAGACGGACGCTGTTGCCGACGCGCATCGACTTGCCCATGAGGCGCAACGCGCAGAGACCCAGCACGCTCGCGAGCAGCGGCACGGTGATGGTGCCGACGAACGCGCCCGCCCAGAACGGCCCGCCCGCGCCGACCATCCTGTTCACGGCCTCAGCCGCGGCGAACGCGACGGAGATCTCCATGAACATGAGGCCCGCGTTGTAGACGGCCCTGTCCAGGATCCGCCTGCCGAGCAACGTGCCGACGCCCGCGACCACGTGTGCGGCGAGCACGATCTCGAACGGAGCGACCAGAAGTCCCAGCACCAGCGGGATTTCCGTGAAGGAGATCGTCCAGGCGACGCCGCTGCGGACGTCGACGTTGATCGCCAGCTGCTCGGCCAGCAGGAAGCCCACCACGAGCAGCGGACCAATCCAGAAGAGGGAGGTCTGCTGCTTGTCCGGTAGCCAGGCCGCCACCATGCCCGCGCAGAGGACGCCGGCCACCAGAAGGGTGACGGCGAACGCGCTGAAAGCACGGTTGGTCGACTTGGCCGACCAGGCGGCCGAGTCCGACACGGGGGCCGACGCTCGGTCGGACATCCAGCCTCCTCGTCGGCCTGGGGTGGGGGACCTCTAGGCGTGACTGAGGGGTCCCGCACTTGGCGATCAGGACCCCTCCAGGGGCACTAATGTACCCCGCTCGGGGGACGAAATGGCAGGTCGAGCACCCCTAGTGACTTTGATTCACCCAGACGTGGCTACTCGCTCAGGTGTCCGTGGAGCACGGTCACGGCCTGCCCGGAGAGCAGTACGCGATCTTGGACGAGCTCGGCCCTGAGCACCCCGCCGCGCGGCGAGGCCTGCTCCGCCAGCAGGTCAGCGCGCTGAAGCCGAGGCACCCAATAGGACGCCAGCGTGCAGTGGGCCGAACCGGTGACGGGGTCCTCCGGGATGCCGGCGGCCGGGTAGAAACAGCGGCTGACGATGTCCGCTTCGCCGTCGCCGGGCGCCGTCACGATTACTCCGCGTGAGGAAATCTGTGTCAGTCCTTGGACATCAGGTCGCAAGGAACGGACTTCCGCCGCGCTCCCCAGCTCGATCAGGTAGTCGAAGCGCCCGCGCGAGACTGACTTGATCGTCGCATGTGGCAGCGCCTCCACTAGTCCGACTGGCGGGTCAGTCAACTCTGGTGGGTCCGCCGGGAAGTCCATCCGGATCCACCCATCGTCATTCACGCATGTGAGGACGCCGCTACGCGTGGTGAACTTCTGCTCCCCGCCCAGGACGTGCGCGGTGGCGAGCGTGGCGTGCCCGCAGAGGTCGACCTCGACCACGGGCGTGAACCAGCGCAGGTGGTTGTCGGGGGTGACGAAGGCCGTTTCGGCGTGCTTCATCTCGGCGGCGACGTTCTGCATCCACTCGTCGTCGCGAGGTTCTGTCAGAAGCACGACCGCGGCCGGGTTGCCCGCGAACCTCTTGTTGGTGAACGAATCCACGACGTAGATCTCCACCGGCCCGACCTTGCCATGCTCTGATGGGGCGTGGCTGAGATTTTCTCGTACCGTGAAAGCGATCCGAACTCGCTGCTGCCGACCTGGGGCGCGCTGCGCACCCACGGGTTGTTCTGGCAGCCCGGCTGGAACCTGCCCGCGCTGCTCGACGAATGGGAGCCACGCCTCACCGGCCTGGACGACCCGGACACCGCGGCGATCGTGACGCTGCCGAGCCACGAGACCGGCGACACGCTGACGTTGATCAACCGCGGCTTCGCCCCGCTGACGGTCGTGGCCGAACGAAAAGCGGGCCGCGACACCCCGCGGCGGCCGTCCGACGTCGAGGTGCGGCCGGCCACGCACGCGGACCTCGACGCCGTGCTCGAGATCAACATGCACACCGTCAGGTACGACGCGGCCTTCGGCATGGTCACCGAACGCCCGGACACCGCCGTGCACCTGCGAGCCTCGCTGGCAGGCGTGCTCGACCGCGATCACGAGGTCATGTGGCTCGCCGTCCGCGACGGCACGCCCATCGGGATGATCTACGTCGACATGCCAGAGGACGCGGTGTGGGTGGAGCGGTACACCGACGCGCGGCCGTTCGCCTATCTCGGACACCTCGGCGTCCGGCCGGACGCTCGCGGCACCGGCGCGGGCAGCGCTCTCGTGGCACACGCACATGACGTGCTGGACCGTGCGGGCGTGGCAGCAACACTGCTCCACCACGCCCTGCCGAACCCGCGCTCGACGCCGTTCTGGTACTCGCACGGGTACCGGCCGCGCTGGACGCTGTGGGCCCGCCGCCCGGCTTTGCGGACGTCATCCGGCGTGTCTTCATGACCCGAACGGCCTAATGAGACATGATCTAGCCGTTCGCACAAGTGAAGAACCCGAACGACACCGTACTTGTGGAACGAATTCGGCCTCTATTTCGACAAAGGGGTAGCGGATTCGGACCACACCTGGGGGGTCGAGATGGAACTCAGCGGAAGAGCGAGGGCGATGCTGCGGGCTGTCGCCGCAGGACGTGCCGAGGTGACAGGCGGTGTGGAACCTGACCTGTACGTCGACGGATTGCCCTGCTGCGACCAGACGGCGACGCACGACCTCGTGCACGCAGGACTGCTGCGCCCAGCGCAGCCAACGAGCTTCGGCCGCCGCGTCTGCGCGGAACTGACCGACGACGGCCGGGCAGCACTCGCGGCGAGTTGATCGCCGAAAGATCGAACATCTGTTCGATATGCGGTATGCTGCGCGTTGAGGCCGGCACGCAAGAGAGAGGAAGCTCTTGCGCGCCGGCTTCAGCCTTGTTCAGGCGACCTTCTGCTGCGTCGCGACGTTGAGCCGGTTCCACACGTTGATCGACGAGATCGCGATGGTCAGCCCGCCGAGCTGCGCCTCGCTCCAGTGCTTCGCCGCCTCGTTCCACACGTCGTCGCTGACGTGCACGTGCGTCATCTCCTCGGCGAGCGCGAACGCCGCCTTCTCCGCGTCGGTGTAGTACGGCACGTCCCGCCACCCGGCGACGGAGTAGACCCGCTCGTCCGTCTCACCGGCCTTGCGGAGCAGCTTGCAGTGGTAGTCGATGCAGACACCGCAGCTGTTGATCAGGCTGACCCGCAGGTAGATCAGCTCCAGGAAGTTCTTGTCCAGCCCGGTCTTCTCCGCTGCCTCGGACAACCCCAGGAGCGCCTGCATCGCGCCGGGCACGGTCATCATCGGGTTGGCGATCCTCATCTTCGTTCTCCCTGTCTCCGTTGTCTTCTGCTCTCTAGACCCGGCAGGCGACGCGGGTGCGACAGGTTCTCCGAAGATTTTTTCTACGAGGCCAGGCCCTGGCCGAGACCGCCGTCCACGGGCAGGTCGGCGCCGGTCGTGAAGGTGGCGTCGAAGGCCAGGAAGAGCACGGCGTCGGCCACTTCACCGGGCCTGCCGTGCCGCTTGAGCGGCGTCGTCTCGTCGCCCACCTGCTTGAACGCGTCGAGAACGTCTTGCGGCACACCGGTCACGCCCATCGAGGGCGTGTCGATGAAGCCGGGGCTCACGACGTTGACCCGCACGTTCCTGGGCGCGAGCTCCGCGGCGAACGACCTGCCGAACGACCGCACCGCGGCCTTGGCTCCCGAGTAGACGCTCATCCCCTTCGCCCCGCCGGTCTGCGCGATCGACGTCGTGAACACGATCGAGCCGCCTTCCTTGATCAGCGGCGCCAGCTGCTGGGCGGTGAAGAACGCGCCCTTGGTGTTCACGTCGAACGTCCGGTCGTAGTCGTCCTGCGTGACATCCGGGAACTCGTACAGCGTCGCGTAGCCGACGTTGATGAAGAGCAGGTCGATCTCCCCCAGCCGCGCCCGGACCTCGCGCTCGAGCTTGATGATGTCGCCGAGGTCCGCCGCGTCCGAGGCAACGGCGTGCGCCTTGACGCCCTCGGCCTTCTCGGTCGTGCGGCCGGTCAGCAGCACCTCGGCCCCACCGTCGATCAGCCTGTCCACGACCGCGCGGCCCATGCCGTGCGTGCCGCCCGTGACGACGGCCTTCTTCCCCAGGTACTTCACCGGATCACCTCGATGACGCTCGCGATGCTGTGCGCGCCGTGGCCTCTTTCCTGGGCGCGTTGGAACAGGTCGTGCAGTGCCTGCGGAACCGTGGTGTCGAGGCCCTGCTCTTTGGCGGCCTCGGCGAGCAGGCGAAGGCCCGCGACGTTGATGTCCAGCGCGGACACGTCGGTCTCGTAGTCCCTGTGGTGGGTCTCTTCGCCCATCTCGGGCAGGAAGGTGTTCACGGTGGCGAGCCAGTCAGTGGCCAACGGCGTGAACTGCTGCGGGCTGATCCGGGCCATACCGACGAGGGCGAGGGCCTGCAGGTAGCCGCCAAAGGTTGCCCACATGATCCCGAGCAGGGCCAGGTCGTACAGCGCGGCCAGTCCGGCGTCCTCACCCAGGTACACGGGCTCGCCGAAGGCTTGGAGGACCTGGTGGTCCTGGCTGCCGCTGAACAGGATCCGGGCCTGCTTCGTGCCGATCTGCTGCGGCACAGCCATGATCACGCCGTCGACGTACTCGACACCGTTGTCCTGGGCCCACTTCGCGGTGGCTCGCGCCTGTTCTGGCGTGCCCGACGTCAGGTTGACGAGCTTCTTGATGTTCTCGCTCAGCAACGGTTGCTGAACGTCGTAAGTGGACAGACAGGTCACGACGACGTCGGCTTCTTTGTACGCTTCCTGTGGCGTGGCAACACTTCTGGTGTTCGGCAGCGCCTTCGGCGACCGGTTCCACACGGTCACCTCGTGGCCCTCGTTCGCCAGGGCGGCCGCGAGCGCGCTGCCCATCCGGCCGAGGCCGAGCACGCTCACTTTCTTGATCTCCGTCATGGGGCAATACTCGGATTGCCACTGTCGAAGCGACAAGTACCTACTATTTTGTCAGGTACCCACCTTTTGGTAAGGATCCTGCATGCTGCCCCGTACCTACCGCTGCGGACTCGACGCGGCCATCGACGTGATCGGCGGGCGATGGAAGGCCTTGCTCCTGTGGGCGTTGCACGCCGGCCCACTGCGCACCGGCGAGCTCCGGCGCAAGGTGTCCGGCATCAGCGAGAAGATGCTCATCCAGGTGCTGCGCGAGATGGAGGCCGACGGGCTCGTGCACCGCGAGGTGTTCCACGAGGTGCCGCCCCGCGTCGAGTACTCGCTCACCGGGTTGGGTGTGCGGTTGAACGAGGCGTTGTTGCCGTTGGGCGACTGGGGTGACGAGAACATGCAGGCGATCGCGCGGCGGCGCGGGGTCGAGCCGGCGCCTAGGCACTGAGGAAGCGTTCCGCCCACTGCGGTATCTCAACGCCTGCGGCCCTCGCGGCTTCTCCCAGGCGGATCCGGACGGGGCTGGGCAAGCGGGCGACGTCCAGTCGTTGCTTGTCCCTGGTCTTGACGCCGAGCAGGTGCCGGGCGGCACCCGCGTGGTGACCTCCCCCGGCCCGCGGGTCTTCCAACGCGGCAGCGATCTCCGCGATCGGCACCTCTCGCAGGACCAGTCCAGGAATGTCCTCGTACGGAGGGTGATCCGACTGCCTGCCGGTACCGGAAGCGCACCAGGCCAACAGCTGCAGCACCCGGCTCGCCGGATCAAAGTCGGCGCCGTACATCCGCTCCCGCGCCTCGACCACGACGGCGGACTCGCTGGTTCTGCGGAAGTGCCCGAGCAGCTGCTTGGTCATCGGCTCCAGCGCGGCGGGTATCGCCGCAATCCAATCGAGCCGCTCCGGCCGTTCGTCCGCGCCTCGCAACGGTGCGGACATGCCGTGCTCGTCAAGCCAGCGCAGCAACGCCGCGCCGTCCGCGAGCGTCGCGTGACCTTCCCACCCACGCCAGTCGAGCGTGATCCCGTGGTGGAGAACGACGACGGTGAGGCGTTCTCCCTGAGCATCGAGGAACTCGAACCGGACCTGGCCGCGGCACGCGCACACCATGCCGGGCAACGACCCCACCGCCATCGCCGCACGCAGCCGATCTCGCTCGTCCGGGCGTGACAGGGCGACGATCATGTCGCCGTACCACTCGATCTCGGCGATTCGGACACTTGATGCGTTCCGCAGCACGGCGTCCAGCGCGGAGAGGTCAGCCGTCACCGGTCGAAATACAACACAGTCGCGTCGTCGGAAATCTTCTTGCGCGGCCAGTCGACGGCCTTGGCGTCTTCTTTCTCGACCTGACGCATTTTACGAATGAGATCGTCCGGCCCATTCGCCGCCATCAGTTCGAGCGCCTTGGGCCAGTCGAAGAGATTGAACAGGTCGACAGCACGCGCGGCGCCGTCGGAAAGGATCGCGACGCGCTTGACGTCCTGCAAGGGGATTTCCCCGGTGAGCGCGTGCTCGACGTCGGCCGGGTTCGCACCGGCCGTGCGGTTCGTCGTCGTGTCGCTCACGACGTGCAGTTCACGCTTGGTGTCGACCACGACCGTGGCGTCGCCCAGCACCAGATAGCGCAGCACGTCGTCCTTGATCTGGACCAGCCCGACCGCCGCGCTCGGCGAGTCCGGGTGGTCGAGATCGCAGGTGCCGGAATGCAGGTCCGCCGTGTGCCGAATGGCTTCTGCCAGCCCCGCGGCGGGGCCCAGGTGCGCGAATCGCATGATTTCCGCGGACAGTTGATCGGCGAACCAGCCAACGTCGTGCGCGCAACCCGTCTCCGGTTTCGCCGTCACACCGTCGAGCACGACGAGCAGGTTCGGCCCGACCAGGGCGCGGTCCTCGCTCGGCGCCGTTGCTCTTCCCGCCTCTGTTGCCATCTGCGTGCGCACAGTGGTCCCCCTCGGCTTTCGCGACGGATCTGCAGAACTCCGCCCTGAAGCCCCTCTACCTGCAATGATTGCCCCTGAGCGCACCAAATCGGCACGCGTTCGACACAGGGTAACCGAGCCTTCGCCATTGCCACAGCAAGCGTGGCGACCGCACCACACAGGGGCTGCAGCAAGCAGATTCAGTGTGATGCACGTCACCCTCTGCTTGCCCCGAACGGCTGTGTTTACCACTCGGTCATCTACAACAGGATGAAATCGCTGAGGTCCTGGGGAGGTGCCCTCGGCATTCGTCAAGAACATCGATTTCGATCGACGTTCCCTGGGGGGATCTTGAAATCTCACAAGCTCACTAGGCGTGCCCGAAAAATCGGCGCAGCATCACTCCTCTTCGCCACTCTGCTCACCCCGGTCGCAGCCGCGGACGACAAGAAACCCGCGTCGCCGGGCATCACCGACAAAGCGACTCTCGAGCTGATGAAGAAGCAGCACGAGATCGGGAAAGTGGCGGATCGCATCGAAGAAGCCCGACCGGAGACCGACGCCACCGGTCTGAGCGGCTTCTACGTGGACGCCAAGCAGAACAGGTTGAAGGTGTATTGGAAGGGCGACGTCTCGAAGGCGGCGCTCCAGGCGATCGAGCAGGCGCAGGCCAAGGGCGTGACCGTCGAGGTCATCCCGGCCCCGTACACGCGAGCCCACCTCCGTGCCGAGGTGAAGCGCCTCGGCGAAGTGAACATGACGGGGGCGCGCGTGGACGGCCCGAGCCTGGTCTCGGCCGCCCTCAAGTACGACGGAACGGGGATCGTGCTCGGGGTTTCCGGCATGTCCGCCAACGTCACGACAGCGGACGCGAGGAACGCGATCCCCGGCATCGCCAGTGCCGTCGAAACCGAGGTCGTCCCGGACGAGATGGCAGCGGACACCAGCCGTTGGGACGACATCAGGCCGTTCTACGGCGGCGGCTACATCGAGAGGCGTGTGAACGGAACCTTCGCAGGGTCGTGCACGAGCGGTTTCGCCGCGCAGGCAGGCGGTTTGACGTTCATGGCGACGGCGGCCCATTGCGGTACAGGCGACCATTTCACCGGCGCTGGGACCTACATCGGTGCGACCGCGGGCGCGGTGGACGTTGCACACGACACGCAGCTGATCGTGACCGAGTCGGCTCCGCTGATCTTCGACGGCGGATCGATCTGGAACGAGCGGCCGCAGTTCACAAAGACGGTGTCGGGCGCCAGCGGAACCCGCACGGGCGAGTACGTCTGCGTTTCCGGCGCGCTCTCCGGCGCGGCCTGCCCGATCCTGGTCGAGCAAACCGGTGTGTCGTACCGATCGCAGTCCGGACTGAAGATCGACATGGTGCGCGGCGGCCGGGAGACGATCCCGCGGCGAGCAGCGGCAGGCAACGGCGACAGCGGCGCTCCCGTGTTCAGCCTCGACGGCGACGCCAGGGTCGTCATCCGTGGCGTCCAAACGGCCGGTACCAACGTTCCCGAGCTGTGGGACCCATGTGAGGGCGTTCCAGGCGAGGGCCAGCCCGGTGGGCTTGCGGGAAGACGGTGTTCACACCGGATCTACTTCTCAGACGTGACCTTCACGATGCGCGCGCTGGGTATCACCGTCCGAACTGGATGATCACGCCTTGAGCAGCTCAGGACGAAGCCGGTGCAACCTGCGAGCGCATCGGCTTCGTCCTGCTTTGGCAGGGCTGCTATGGCTGAGAGGAGAAACGGGTGCCCATTCGGCGAACGGGGGCTGCGCTCGCACTGTGTCTCGGTTTGAGCATCGCCATGGCCGGCTGCGGAACGCGGGCCCCGGTCGGCAACGGACCTACCAGTGCGACCAACGACCCCGCACTGTCCGCTGCGGCCGACGCGCTGGTTCCCGAGCTCGAAGCCCGGTTCAAGGAGACCTATTCGGGTGTGGTGCTGAAAAACGCCGACCGCACCATGGTCGTTTACCGAAAGCCGGACAACGCCCTCGACGAGTTCGTCCGTGCACGGGTCCAGGCCGTGCGGGTCGAGCTCAGCGACTCGAAGATCTCTCTTGCCCGCATGCGCGAGATCCGCGACGAGGTCATGCGCGAGCGTGAGCAGTGGAGCGCGAACGGCATCGAGGTGAACGGCGCAGGCCCCAGGTCCGATGGCTCGGCGGTCGAGGTGTTCACCGCCCGAGGCGCCCCGGAGGAACAGCGCGCTTTCGATGAGCGGTACGGCGAAGGAACCATCTCGGTTGTGCCTGAGAAGCCGATGGACGCCACCGACCCCACCTTGCAGACACGTGTGAGTCCAAGGGGTTAGTGGTCGCAGGCGGTCAATGATCGCTCGTTGTCGCGGTCTTTCTGGGTTGGCACGGTGGCGTCGTCAGGATGATGCTGCCCACCAGCGCAACGACCGCTTGGACGTACCAGGCGCTGGCGAGCCGGATACAGGACTTCGGCGCGTATTCGGCACAGACACCAGTGAAAGGCCGATAGAGCCGTACAACACGCAAAGACCCCCGTGACCTGTTGATGCTGGTCACGGGGGTCTTTGAGCTGTTGTGGCGGGTAGAGGATTCGAACCTCTGTAGCTTTCGCGACGGATTTACAGTCCGCTCCCATTGGCCGCTCGGGCAACCCGCCCCACACCGCCGTAACGGTGCGGGCAGAACAATACATAACCCCAGCGGGAGCCCCCAAATCGGGGTACCCCAGTAGCATCGACGCTGGCTGTGACCCCGAGATCGTTGGAGAGTGAAGTCGTGGCGGACCCGTCGTTCGACGTGGTGAGCAAGGTGGACCGGCAGGAGGTCGACAACGCGCTCAACCAGGCGGCAAAGGAGCTGAGCACTCGCTTCGACTTCCGCGGGACCAACACCACCGTGGCCTGGGCCGGTGAAGAGGCGATCACCTTCACCTCCGAGACCGAGGAGCGCTGCAAGGCGGCCATCGACGTCTTCCAGGAGAAGCTGGTCAAGCGCAGCATCTCGATGAAGGCGTTCGAGATCGGCGAGCCCGCGGTGTCCGGAAAGGTGTTCAAGGTCACGGGGAACCTCGTGCAGGGCATCACTTCCGAGAAGGCCAAGGAGATCGCCAAGAAGATCCGCGAAGAGGCGCCCAAGGGCGTCCAGGCGCAGATCCAGGGCGACCAGCTGCGGGTGTCCGGAAAGAAGAAGGACCACCTGCAGGATGTCATCGCCCTGTTGAAGGGCTCCGACTTCGGCATCGCCCTCCAGTTCACCAACTACCGGTGAAGGGCATCGTCCTCGCCGGTGGCAGCGGGACGCGCCTGCACCCGATCACGCAGGCCGTCTCCAAGCAGCTGCTGCCGGTCTACGACAAGCCGATGATCTACTACCCGCTGTCGGTGCTCATGCTGGCCGGCATCCGGGAAGTGCTGATCATCAGCACGCCGACGGATTTACCGCTGTTCCGGCGGTTGCTCGGTGACGGGTCCCAGTGGGGCATGAGCTTCGAGTACGCGGAGCAGGCCGCGCCGAACGGGCTCGCCGAGGCGTTCATCATCGGCGCGGACTTCGTCGGTGCCGACCCCGTGGCGCTCGTGCTGGGCGACAACATCTTCTACGGCCAGGGTTTCTCCACCACGCTGCAGCACCACGCGTCCTCTTTGGACGGATGCGTGCTGTTCGGGTACCAGGTGAAGGACCCCGAGCGGTACGGCGTGGGCGAGGTCGACCTGACCGGCAAGCTCCTGTCCATCGAGGAGAAGCCGAAGCACCCGAAGTCGAACCGGGCGATCACCGGGCTCTACTTCTACGACAACGGTGTGGTGGACATCGCGGCGAAGCTCAAGCCGTCGCCGCGTGGCGAGCTGGAGATCACCGACGTCAACCTCGCCTACCTGCGCGAGGGTCGTGCGCAGCTGGTGGACCTGAGCCGCGGGTTCGCGTGGCTCGACACCGGCACGCACGACTCGCTGCTCGAGGCCGGGCAGTTCGTGCAGGTGCTGGAGCACCGGACCGGCGTGCGCATCGCGTGTCCTGAGGAGATCGCACTGCGCATGGGCTTCATCTCCGCCGACGAGTGCTACGCGCTCGGCGAGAAGCTCGGCAAGTCCGGGTACGGCGAGTACCTCATGGCCGTGGCGAAGACAGGCCGCTAGCGCCTGGCCATCTCCTCGAGCCTGCGGATGCGGTCGGCGATCGGCGGGTGGGTCGAGAACCACTTCGCGAACTGGTCCCCTGTGCGGAACGGGTTCGCGATCATCAGGTGGCTCTGCGACACCACCGCCGGCTCCGGTGCGAGTGGCGCCGCCCGCGTCCCCAGCTCGATCTTGCGCAACGCCGAGGCCAGCGCCAGCGGGTCGCCCGTGAGCTCGGCGCCAGACGCGTCGGCCTGGAACTCGCGGGAGCGGCTCACGGCCAGGCGCACCACGGTGGCGGCTACCGGGCCGAGCAGTGCGATCAGCAGCAGGCCGACCAGGCCGGGGCCGTCGTCCTCGTCGCCACCGCCGCCGAAGATCCCGGCGAACAGGGCCAGGTTCGCGAGCATGGTGATCACGCCGGCCAGCGCGCCGGCCACGCAGCTGATCAGGATGTCGCGGTTGTAGACGTGTGCGAGCTCGTGGCCGAGCACGGCGCGCAGCTCTCGTTCGTCCAGCAGGTCCAGGATGCCCGTGGTGCAGCAGACGGCCGCGTTGCGCGGGTTCCGGCCCGTCGCGAACGCGTTCGGTGCGATGGTCGGGCTCAGGTACAGCCTCGGCATGGGCTGGCGCGCCTTCTGCGACAGCTCACGCACGATCGCGTAGAGCGCTGGTTGCTCGACCTGCGACACGGGCTGCGCCCGCATCGCCCGCAGCGCGAGCTTGTCGGAGTTGAAGTACGCGTAGGCGTTCACGCCCAAGGCCAGCACCAGGCCGATGACCAGTGCCGTCCGGCCGAACAGGCCGCTGATCACGATGATCAGCCCGCTCATCCCGCCGAGCAGCAAGGCCGTCTTCAACCCGTTGATGTGCTTGTGCACGGTTCTGCCTCCGGGTCTTTTACGTCCTACCTCTCAACGAACCAGGCCTCCTGCCAGTTCCTGTCGCCGTTTCCGGCGCCGGTTCCGCGGCCGGGTCGAGCGTGGGCGGCGGTGGCACCTTCTCGACCCACGTGGCCAGCACGTCCCGTTCGTGGACCAGCTCCGCGACGGCACCGTCGCCCTCGATCGACCCCGTGCCCGGATAGCCGAACTCCGGCGCCCAGTGCAGGGCGTCGAACGGGCAGACCTCGACGCAGATGCCGCAGTACAGACATTGGCCGTAGTCGATCGCGAACCGGTCGAGCACGTTGCGGCTGCGGGGGCGGGCACTTCCCGGCTGCTGCTCGACCTCCGTGTGCGAGGTGATGTGGATGCACCAGTCGGGGCACTCTCGCGCGCAGATCATGCAGACCGTGCAGTTGGCCTCCAACAGCGCGATAACGCCCCTCGTGCGCGGCGGAAGGCTGGTCATGACTGCTCCTCATCACGGCGCGGGCCCCAAGACGGGTCCGGCACTCCTGGCGGTGCGGTGCGGCGGCGGCTCGGGGCACTCGTGTTGTCCTCGCCCGGCTCCAACCGGCCTGGCCACGGGCGCACGACCCGCGAGGCCAGCACGAAGTCCTTGCGCAGCGGGTGGCCCTCGAAGGTGTCCGGCAGCAGCAGGTGCTCCGGTTCGCCGTCGACGGTGATGCCGAACATCTCGGCGGCCTCGCGCTCGTGCCAGGCCGCGCCCTTCCACAGGTGGGCGATGCTCGGCAGGGCGTCCTCGGCGGTCAGCTCGGTCCTGAGCATCACGGAATCGCGCGTCTGCGGGTTGATGACGTGCAGGAACACTGCGTGACGCTGCCCGGAGGCGCCCGGCCGGCCCGCGTCCTCGACGCCGAGCCAGTCGAACATGGCGTAGCCCTCGTCGTGGTGCCGCGTGGCTGTCGCCAGCCATTCGGCGAGCTCGACGTGGTGGATGGTCTGGCCGAACGCGGTCTTCGGGGTGGTGGTCATGCGTTCACCAGCCCGTGGAGGGCTTTGAGGCCTTCGAGGAGTGCCTCGGGGCGGGGCGGGCAGCCGGGAACGGCCACGTGGACCGGAAGTGCCTGGTCAATGCCCTTGGTGACGCTGTAGGAGTCCCAGTACGGTCCGCCCGTGTTGCTGCACGCTCCCACGGAGATCACATAACGCGGTTCGGGCATGGCCTCGAAACTGCGGATCACGGCGGGCAACATGACGTCGGTGACGGTGCCGGAAACGACGAGAACGTGCGCCTCGCCCGCGCCGTCGACCGGCGTGACCCCGAGGCCGGGAAGGCGGTCGAGAGCTGCCATCACTTCGACTCCGCAGCAGGCGAGACCGAGTTCGAGCACGGTGACCCGGTAGGTGGTGCCCCAGTTCAAGACAACACAGTCCGGGCGAGCGGAAGCCGTCACAACGAGCGAGGGTAATACTTGGGGGCCCGCCGGCTTGCGCCTGGCGGACCCCCACCCCCCAATGATTCCCCCCGGAATCGGCTCCCACGCGTGGTCGCCGGGGGTAGTTTTCTACACCGCCCGATTCACGTCCAGGGATTTGCAAACAGGATCTGCAGATAATTTGTCGGCGAACTGTGGTCAAGTTCAGTACAACTGATCGGTAGAACATCAGAGAGGGTCTCGATGTCCGGCTCGTCCCAGTTGGTCCTCCCCACGAGTACCACGTTGCACCGTCTGCTGAACATGCCCGGTGCGTTGCTGGACACCACGATGGACCAGCTCAGGACGTTGCTGACAGTGCACGAGACCCGTTCCGCACTGCGCGCCGCGCGAGCGCTGGGACGTGAGCAGTCGAGCGTGCAGAAGCAGCTGGACACGTTGAACAGGAACTTCCAGGAACTGTGCGGCGAACCGCTGGTGGTGAAGCAGGGCCGCGGAAAAGATGTGCTGTTCACGCCCACCGGTGAGTCGCTCGTCGAATTGGCCAGGGACACGCTCGCGGAGTGGCTCGACGGAATTCACGAGTGCCGCCGCAAGCTCGGCACGACGGTCACCGTGGGCACCACGCGATACATGCTGGACACGCTCGCGAAGGCGTGGCACCACGTCGCGGACGAGTTCCGCGAGCGCGACGTGGACCTCAAGGTCGTGCACATCCGCACCAAGGACATCTGGACGAAGCTGGAGACGCAGGAAGTCGACATCGTGTGCGGCAGCGTCGTGACGCGCGCCGGCGCCGGCTGGGAGCGCCCGGAGTTCGACGTGATCGAGTGGCGGCGCGGCGGGCTGGCGTTGCTGACGAACCTGCCGGAGACGGTCGTCGGCGACCGCGTGCGCGTGCCGTCGCTGCGCTCGGTGCCGTTGGTGGTGCCGGGGGCCGGGCTGATCGCGGAGTTCCTGCGCGGCTGGTTCGGGCCGGACTACCGCCAGGGGCTCGACATCGCGGCCGAGATCGACGAGATCCAGTACGGCATCTCGCTGCTGCGCTCGAACCTCGTCCAGGGAGCCATGATTGTGACGTCTGGTTTGGGCGTGGTGGCGTCGAACAACGAGCTGAGGGAGGGAGGCGGCCTCCGCGTCGTCGAGCTCTCAGATGACTCGCTGGAGCGGCTTGTGGGCGTGTTCGCCCGTTCGGACGAGCTGGTGAAGCATCCGGCGGATCACCCGCTCAACCTGCTGTGGTCGGCCTTCAAAGCAGAAGCGCCCCGGCCGTAGCCGAGGCGCTTCCTGTTCTCACTTCTTCGCGGGTGTCATGGCGTCGTGCTCAGGCCTCCGCTGCTCGACTTTGGGGCGTTGCTGGGCTTTGGCCATCTTGGCCAGCCAGTTCGTCGCCTCCGAGCGGACCTTCGCCAGCTCGTCGTCGCGTGCCTGTTGCTCGTTCATCGGCCACTCCCTGCGTTCGGGGATCGCTTCGATGGGAGCACTACCGGGCGTGTGCCCGCTAGGGCCGCCATGCTTGTGGGTGAACCTGTTTGACAGCATCGCCTGGTAATACGTTTTCCGCACCCCGACACGTGCGGAATGACGTCTTTAGTACCCCTTGTAGCCGCCACCCAGGTTCATGCTGACCAACCCTGGGTGGTTCTGGAAGCCACCGTAGCGAGCGTAGGTGTAGCGAACACCCGCGATGATGTTGTCGACCGGCGCCAGGATGTTGTCGTATCCGGCCAGCTTGTAGGCGCGGAACGTCGGGTCGATGCACTGCATGAGGCCCTTGGACGGCGTACCGCGCAGCGCGTTGGAGTCCCAGTTGTTCACGGCGTTGGGGTTGCCGTTCGACTCCTTGATGATGATCGTGTAGATCTCATCGACGCTGCCGTTGTCGATCTTCGTGCCGTTGGCCTGCAGCACCTTGATGGCTTCCTTGATCCAGCCCTCGATCTCGCGCTGCTTGGCGGGCTTGCGCATCTCCACCAGGCGCTCGGCCTCAGCCTTGGCCGCCGCCTCGCGCTGAGCGTGCGAGTCCGCGGCGATCTTGCTGGCCTGCTCGAAGGTCTGCATCGCGTACATCTGCTGGAACTGCAGCAGCCTGCCGACCTCACCACCGGGGTTCACGTCGTGAATGGTGAGGACGTTCTGGGCCTGCTGGTCCGGCAGAGCACCGAACTCCGCGCCCGCGGCCAGCTCCGAGGAGGAGCCGCTGGTGGCGGCGTTGGCGATGGCAGCGGTGCCGGCGGCGACACCTGCTGCGACGACGATGGCGCTCACACGGTGCGAGAGCGGGACCTTGTCGTCCTCGACGCGATGCGCGCCGGCCTTCAGTTCTGCATTGGGCACGACCGTGTACACGGTTCGGCCAGCGGCCTTGCTATGCCGGGCCAAGGGGGAGCCTCCTGCGTCGGGGAGCTTGGCCACCGGGCTTCTCGGCGGGGGATCCGAGCGGACTTTGGACCCTAGGTGATGCTGGTCCTGTGTCCTGCCGGTGACCAAACCGTTATCGGCGGGCGAGAACGTAACCTCGCGTCACGAGCGCAGGCAAGCTTGAGCGCCCGTTGGGTGACTCTCGTCACGTTTCCGATGGGTTGGGCTACACGCAGCTAACAGACAGTCAGCGAGCCACTTGCTTCCTGCTTAAGTTCATCGTTGCCTCCTGACGAACTGGCGAAGCTGTCTGTTAGTTCGGTGTGAGCTCAGCTCTCGTTATGGGTTAGCCCGACGACCACGCGATCGAGTGACTTAGTCACGCTTTGTAGTTGGGATGGGGTGTGTTGCCCTGGCCAGGGGTTACTTGATAGCTGGATGGCGTTTTTCGCTGTCTTGAAGAGGTGTACGGAGCCGGGGTTGCGTCGGTTCATGGTCGTTGCACGGTTGGGGGGACACGACGTAGCTAGCGATGGCCGGTCAGGCCCTCAACCTCGATCGAGCGCCACGACACGTCGATCTGGACCCAGCGCGAGGTGGCCTCCGTGTAGTGATCGCTGAGCGCCTCCAGGCACGGCACCTGTTCCCGAGGCACCTCCAACGATTTGCCGGCAAGCGCGGCGTACGTGCCGTAGTCCCGCAACCGCGGATCGATGGCCACGGTCAGACTGCCTGGATCGACCGCGATCATGCCCTTGTCGAACAGCTGGTGGATGTCAGCCCGCAGCAGTGCGCCTTCCTCCGGCAGATGGCGACGATGCTCGGCGAAAGCCCGCAAGTGAGCGGCCTGCAACGCCTGCTCCGGCGCCGGCCCGGTGATCAGACACACCAGGCCGTACCGCTCCAGAAGCGCTTTCCGGAACTCCTGCTGGCCAGTTCGCACCTTCACGAGTGACGTGGTGACCCCCGCCGCAATCGGCTTCGTCGGCGCCGCGCCGGCCGGCGGGGTGGGCGGAAGCGGCACCTTTACGCCTCTAAGAAGCCGTTCAACGCCCTCGACGTCGAGTTTCCTGATGGCGTTCTGCTTGGACTTGGTCAGCGCGACCGCATCGAGCTCTGCGGCCGTCAGCGCACCCGTGAGCGGCCGCCAAGTGCCCTGGTAGATCGCCCGGAACCGGGTGACTGATTCCATGCTCTCCGCGGCTTGGTTGAAGCCCTCGACGTACCCCTGGCACCCCTCGCGCCGACACATGTACTTCGGCTCGGCGAATTTGCGCTCGTTGAAGCGCATCTTCTTGCAGAACGGGCACCTCAACCGCTTCTTGAGGTGGTTCTCCTCGACCTCGATGTCCTCGATCTTGGCCACGCCGAGCGAGCCAGCGTTGGTGCGGAGCACCACGAGATCGCCCTTGTTGACGTTGAGGTGGTTCGCCACCCCGGAGTCGTAGAGGTAGTACGAGTCGGGGACGTCTTCGTAGCCCTCGTTACCCGCGAACCTGCGCTCCCCTTCAGCAACGAGCAACGACCAGGCCTGCACGCGCCACCGCCTCACTTCGCCGACTGTCAGCGTTAGTGATCATCGCCCGCTCCACTATTGGGTTACTCGACGTGCTTCCGCTGCTGCTCAAGGGCCTTCAGCACCCAGTCTGCGCTGTCACCAGGACTCTCGTTGAACGCGATCGCGGCTTGCGGCTGATGCCAGTGCACGAGATTCACCAGGGTCTGGAAGAGCTCGAGCAGTCCCGGCCCCTTGCGGACCCCGCCGCCGATCAGCACGCAGTCGTACTGCTTCTGCTTGAGGCGTTCGACGATCTTCGCCTCGGCCGTGCCGCCGAGCTCGGCGAAGTCGATCAGGCAGAGGTCCTCGGTGAGGCCGAGCTCGGCGAAGCGCCGGCTGCCTTGCTCGATTCCGGCGGCGATGGGAGCCGGGTCGAAGCCAGGGATGGTGTGCGGATCGAATCCGATCGCTAAAACGTTGGGCATTGTCCCGAGGCTAGCGCGAAGATCACGGACGGGCCGCTGTTCGTTCCGCTGCAGTCGATCTACGCACCAGCAAACGCCCCAGCAGACCGAGGGCGAACATCACCAATCCGGTGATCACCGCCGGCAGGGGCAGGGTCACGACGAGCGTGACGCACCCGGCGGCGCCGATGATGTTGAGCGCACGAGGCCAGCGGCGGTGCTCGGCCGGTTGGCTCGCGGCGGAGAGGTTCGCGATCAGGTAGTAGACGAGCACGCCGAACGACGAGAACCCGATCACCGAACGCAGGTCCGTGGTGAGCACGAGCACGCTGACGATGACGGCGAGCGCGGCCTCGGCGTGGTGCGGCACCTGGTAACGGGGATGGACCGCGGCGAGCCAGTGCGGCAGGTCGTGGTTGCGGGCCATGGCGAGGCTGGTGCGGCCGACGCCGGCGATGAGCGCCAGCAGCGCGCCGAGGCTGGCCAGCGCACCGCCGATGCGCACGATCGGGGCCAGCGCGGGGGAACCTGCGGCGGTGACGGCCTCCGTCAGGGGTGCTGCGGCCGCGGCAAGCCGTTCGGGTCCGGCGGCGAGGAGAGCGGCGCCGCCGACGACGACGTAGACGACCACGGCGATGCCCAGGGCGACCGGGATGGCTCGGAGGATGGTGCGCTGCGGGTCGCGGACCTCTTCGCCCATCGTGGCGATGCGCGCGAAGCCGGCGAAGGCGAAGAACAGCAGTCCGGCGGCCTGCAGCGTGCCGTAGATCCCGCCGGTGCCCAGCGCGCGCCAGCCCCCGAGGTTGCCGGTGCTCGCTTCGCCGCCGACGGCGATGCCGACGACGATCGTGGCGAGCGCGATCAGCGTGGCGGTGACGAGGACGCGGGTGAGGGCGGCGGTTCTGGTGATGCCGCGGTAGTTGAGCGCGGCCAGGCCGATCACGCCCGCCACCGCGACGAGCCGTTGCGCCCACCAGGGGCCGGGGACGGCGTAGGTGGCGAAGGTGAGGGCCATCGCGGCGCAGGAGGCGGTCTTGCCGACGACGAATCCCCAGCCCGCGGTGAATCCCCACCAGTGGCCGAGCTGTTCCCGGCCGTAGACGTAGGTGCCGCCGGACGTCGGGTAGGTCGCGGCGAGCTGCGCGGACGCGGTGGCGTTGCAGTAGGCGAGGAACGCCGCGATCACCAGGCCGATCAACAGCCCGGTCCCGGCGGCTCGTGCGGCAGGGCCGAAGGCGGCGAACACACCGGCGCCGATCATCGAGCCCAGGCCGATGATCACCGCGTCTCGGGTGCCCAGACGACGCGCCAGCCGTGGTGCCGGTGAGGTCACCGCGCGTCCTTTCGTGGCTGCTCGCTGGCAAGTTCCTGCAACAGGAACCCTATGCGGTCGATGACTCGTCCGTGCCAGCCAGTTCGGCGAACGGCAGCGGGCAATCCTCGCTGGTCGCACACACCGCTAGGTCGTCGCAGCCGGCGTCCAATGCCTCCAGTAGAGCCGCGCGGATGGTGTTCAGGTCAGAGATGCGCGCCTCGACCTCTTCGAGCTTGGTCCGGGCGCGCGATTGCAGGCTGGAGTCCGCCGCGCCATGACGATGACGGCCGGCATCGAGCAGGTCGGCGACCTCTTCCAGCGTGAACCCGAGTCGTTGAGCGGCTTTGATCACCCGCAGGGTCGTGACCGCGTCGGCCGGGTACAGCCGGTGGCCGCCCAACGAGCGCTCGGGTTCGGCCAGCAAGCCGCGACGCTCGTAATAGCGCAGGGTCTGGATGTTCACCCCTGCTGCCTCGGCGACCTGGCCCGTTCGCAGCAGCGCTGTCATGTGCCCACCATCTTGCTGCGGGCGCGGGCTTCGAGTCCGTCGAGCACATCGGTGTGGGCGGGACGCACCTCGATTTCGAGGTTCAGCGCTTCATCGGCGTTCGTGAACGTGAAGGCGAAGAACGAACAACACTGGCTCTCCCTGGCGGTCAGGTCCCGCGCGGTCGTCTCCAGCTCCGCATCGGCCTTGAGCTCCAGTCGCAGGCGCGTTCCGTCCACCCTGTGGAGGTCGTTCAGAGCGGTCGCGAAGAGTGCGTCGAACTCGGCGACTCGCAACGGCTGCTGAGCTGTAGGCAGAGTGCAGGCCTGCGGTGCCCAGAGCGCGGCGGATTCTGTGGTGGCCATGCTCCGACGGTAAACCTGTACCTAGGTACGGGATGCAAGCTCTGATCAGCGGCCTTCTCGTCGTTGCAGCCGCGCCAAGAGGGGAAGCAAAATGACCGGCTCGCTTTGGTGGGACTTGCTGATCGGGATCGGCGCCGCCCTGCTGCTCACCTGGCTGGCGCTGATCGTCGTGCTGGCCATCGCCCGTCCGCGCGGTGGACTGTTGCGGGAGGCGCTGCGAATTCTTCCCGACGTGCTGCGGCTCGTGCATCGGCTCGCCGGTGACAAGACCTTGCCCCGCGGAGTGCGTGTACGGCTCGGATTGTTGTTGGCGTATCTGGCCTTCCCCATCGATCTCATACCGGATTTCATCCCCGTGCTCGGTTACGCCGACGACGCGATCATCGTCACCGCTGTGCTCCGCGGGGTGGTGCGTCGCGCGGGGCTGGACGCGGTACGTGCGCACTGGCCTGGCACCGAAGACGGATTCGCTGCACTCACGCGCTTGACCGGGTTGGATCGGCCGCGGGCCTGAAGGCCGTCGTCTAGGAATTGAGCAGCGGTCCGCCGTATTGGACGACCACCACCGCCGCAGCCGCTGCGACTGCGACTGTCACGCCCGCGATCGCACCCACCGTTCCGAAGTCTCGCTTCCCGGTCCAGGTCACCACACCGAACGTCATGAACCCCAAAGCCGCCGCCACCGAGACGACGGTGATGAGCGGTGACTCGCTCTATCCCCACTTCACCAGGAACACCGTGCCGAGTCCGATCGCCAGCAGCACGAGCACGACCGCGGCTTCGCCGAAGAACTCACCGACGTACTTCATGAGGCCCCCTTCCCCCTGTCGAGGCTCCTCTTGAACGCGCATGGTGGCTGATTTGTTGAAGTCAGCCGGCAGGCGGCTAGTGAGTCACGCCACGGCGGACGGCCGAAGCGGCCGTCTGTGGGGTCGCATTGGTCGCTAGCCCGTCCGGTCGGGGTAGGCCCCACTCGGAAGAGTTAATACAGGTCAAAGCCGACGTCGAGGTTGAGATCGCCCAACCTGCGAATCAGGTCGGACTCGAGAGTGAAGCCACCCTGCGAGTCGTCAGCTGTGAAGACGCCGCAGTAGACATCGATCTGGACCTTGTCCCCGAAATCGAGTGAGGACCGTTTCGGCAGGTAGGCACATACAAGAACGCCCCCAGCAACGATCTTGTTGGGGGCGTTTCCTGTTCCGTGCCTGTTCCGTGAGCAATGGCAGATAGCGACAGCCACGCAGGAACAGCGGAACGGCACTGCGTGGGCGAGGTCAGCCGCGCAGTTCCATCGTGCAGCACTTCGGGCCGCCGCCCGACTTGCGCAACTCCGAGATGTCCACGAGCACAGGCTCGAACCCCCGACGAGCCACCTGCTCAGCGAGATGAGTGGCCTCGAGCGGCATCACGACGTGCTTGCCGTCCGACACGGCGTTCAGGCCGAGGCAGACCGCGTCGTCGTCGTTGGCGATGACGGCGTCCGGGAACAGGCGGCGCAGGACCTGCTGCGAACCCGGCGAGAACGCCTCCGGGTAGTAGGCCACCAGGGGTGACGGGGACTGGTCGTCGAGCATGAACAGGGCCACGTCGAGGTGGTAGAAGCGCGGGTCCACCAGCTGCAGCGACACGACCGGCACGCCGAGGACCTCCTGGGCCTCACCGTGGGCGAGCGGGTCGGTGCGGAAGCCGGTGCCGGCCAGCAGGAGTGAGCCGGTCCAGGTGAAGTCACCCTCGGCCTCGTTCACGGCGGTCGGCATTACGACCGAGTTGTAGCCGGAGGAGAGGAACCAGCGGCGGAAGTGGTCGGCTTCGGCTGCGCGTTGTGCGGCGCGGAAGCGGGAGCCGAGTACTCGGCCGTCGATGACGGTGCCGCTGTTGGCTGAGAAGACCATGTCGGGGAGGCCGGCGATCGGCTCGATCACGTTCACCTCGTGGCCGAGGCGCTCGTAGGTCTCTTTCAGGGCGGTCCACTGCTCCACGGCCAGCGAGGTGCTGGTGGGTTTGGTGGGGTCCATCCACGGGTTGATGGCGTACTCCACCGTGAAGTACGTCGGCGGGCACATGAGGTACCGACGGGTGGTCGGCATGCGCGTCGGCGCGAGGGGCTGGGCGATGTCGAGAGTGATCGGCTCGCCGGGCCCGGAGATGGAGACCGTCATGGATCGAAAGGTAAATCCCGCAGGGACCATCGATCAATGCCGCAGTGTTGCGTCAACTAGGGCATTATGTTGCGTGTGGACAGCATCGACCAGCGAATCATTTCGTGCCTCATGGCCAACGCTCGATCCAGCTACGCGGAGATCGGC
Organism: Lentzea sp. NPDC051213; assembly: GCF_044455585.1. Lineage (NCBI taxonomy): Bacteria > Bacillati > Actinomycetota > Actinomycetes > Pseudonocardiales > Pseudonocardiaceae > Lentzea > Lentzea sp. NPDC051213. Next base: position 557,380 of record NZ_JBITEX010000005.1, on the reverse strand, counting down.
AAGGAGGTGGGTCTGAGCGCTCCCGCGGTCAAGCGGCGGGTCGACAAACTGCTGGACACGGGGGTCCTTCGGGGCTTCACGGCGGTGGTCGATCCGGAGGCTCTCGGGTGGGGTACCGAGGCGTTCGTGGAGGTGCACTGCAAGGGCAACGTGGCGCCGCACGACATCCAGCACCGGCTGGAACCGATGGCCGAGGTCAGTGCTGCCTACACGGTGTCGGGGGCGGCGGACGCCATCGTGCACCTGCGGGCCGCGGACATCCACCACCTGGAGACCGCGCTCGAACGGCTTCGGGCCGTCGAGATCATCGATCGGACGGTGTCGACAGTCGTGCTGTCCCGGCTGCTCGACCGGCCGCTCGCGCCCTAGAGTCCGGGCCATGGCTGAGGTTCTGCTGGAGCACCACGACTCCGTCGCCGTGATCACGATCAACGATCCGGACCGGCGCAACGCACTCACGATCGACCTGTCGCAGGAGCTCGCGGACAAGGTCCACCAGGCAGAACAAAAAGCCAACGCGCTGATCATCACGGGAGCACCGCCCGCGTTCTGCGCCGGCGCGGATCTCACTCAGCTCGGCAGCTCCAAGGACGAGGGCCTCAAGAAGATCTACAAGGGGTTCCTGGCCGTGGCCAACGCCACCATTCCGACGATCGCGGCGGTCAACGGGGCCGCTGTCGGGGCCGGGCTGAACCTCGCTCTCGCGGCCGACTTGAGGATCGCCGGGCCAAAGGCTCGATTCGACGCACGATTTTTGCAGCTCGGCATTCATCCAGGTGGCGGTATGACGTGGATGCTGCAGCGGCTCACCAACCCCCAGACCGCTACCGCCATGACCCTGTTCGGGCAGATCCTCGACGCCGACGAAGCCGTGCGGACCGGGCTTGCCTACGCCAGGGCGGAAGACCCACTGGCAGTAGCAAAAGAGCTGGCGAGGGCGTCTGCCGAGGCTCCGGCAGCACTCGTGCGGACGATCAAGGCGACCATGCGGGTGACCGATGTTCTCGACGACCACGCGGATGCGGTGGAGACCGAACTGCGGCCACAGGTCGCTTCGATCGACACTCCAGAGTTCGCTGCCAGGCTTGCCGCGATGAAGGCTCGGATCAGCGGGCAGTAAGTGTTACCTTGAGTAACAGGTATCGAGGGTGACGTGTGCCGCATTCGGGTATCCGCTGGTAGTGCTGTGCTTACCGTTTAGTTAAGGACCCGGTGCGGCAGATGGGACAGTTCGTCTCGCCTGGTGGTACACGGCCCGTCTGGCAGACGGTCCTGGCGACTACCCTCGCGGTGGGGCACAGCCACCCTTGGAGAGAGGTATCGGCGTAGGAATGAGCACTGAGACCCGCAAGCTGGATCGCGTCGTGATCCGCTTCGCCGGCGACTCCGGTGACGGTATGCAGCTCACCGGAGACCGGTTCACGTCGGAAGCGGCGGCGTTCGGCAACGACCTCGCCACCCAGCCCAACTTCCCCGCCGAGATCCGCGCACCACAGGGCACGCTGCCCGGAGTGTCGTCGTTCCAGCTGCACTTCGCCGACTACGACATCCTGACGCCCGGCGACCGTCCCGACGTCCTCGTCGCGATGAACCCGGCCGCGCTCAAGGCGAACGTCGTCGACCTGCCGGACGGCGGCATCCTCATCGTCAACACCGACGAGTTCTCGAAGCGGAACCTGACGAAGGTCGGGTACGACTCGAACCCGCTCGAGGACGACTCGCTCGAGAAGTTCCAGGTGCACAAGGTCGCCATGGCGACGCTGACCATCGGCGCGCTGGAGGAGACCGGGCTCGGCAAGAAGGACGCGGAGCGCGCGAAGAACATGTTCGCGCTCGGCCTTCTGTCGTGGATGTACCACCGGCCCACCGAAGGCACGGAGCGGTTCCTGCGCGAGAAGTTCGCGAAGAAGCCCGACATCGCCGAGGCCAACGTCCTGGCGTTCCGCGCCGGCTTCTACTACGGCGAGACGACCGAGGCCTTCGCCGTCACCTACGAGGTGGCGCCCGCGAAGCTGAACGTCGGCACGTACCGCCAGATCACCGGAAACACGGCGACGGCGTACGGCATCGTCGCCGCGGCGGAACGCTCTGAGCTGCCCGTCGTGCTCGGCACGTACCCGATCACGCCGGCGTCCGACATCCTCCACGAGCTGTCGAAGCACAAGAACTTCGGCATCACGACCGTGCAGGCGGAGGACGAGATCGCGGGCATCGGCATCGCGCTCGGTGCTTCCTACGGCGGCGCGCTCGGCGTCACGTCGACGTCGGGCCCCGGCATCGCGCTGAAGTCGGAGACCATCGGCCTCGCGGTCATGACCGAACTGCCCCTGCTGGTGATCGACGTGCAGCGCGGTGGCCCGTCCACCGGTCTGCCGACGAAGACCGAGCAGGCCGACCTGCTGCAGGCGATGTTCGGCCGCAACGGCGAGTCGCCGGTGCCGATCGTGGCGCCGCAGTCGCCTTCTGACTGCTTCGACGCGGTGGTCGACGCCATCAGGATCGCGCTGAAGTACCGCACGCCGGTGCTGTTCCTGTCCGACGGCGCGGTGGCGAACGGCTCCGAGCCGTGGATGATCCCCGACGTCGACAGCCTGCCGGACCTGCGGGTCGAGTTCGCGACGGACCCGGAGAACTTCCAGCCGTACTCACGTGATCCGGAGACGCTGGCCCGTCCGTGGGCGGTGCCCGGTACGCCTGGTCTGCAGCACCGCATCGGCGGTCTGGAGAAGCAGGACATCACCGGCAACATCTCGTACGACCCGGAGAACCACGACCGGATGGTCCGCCTACGCCAGGCGAAGATCGACGGTATCGAGGTGCCGGACGTCGAGGTCGACGACCCGTCGGGCGAGGCCAAGGTGCTGGTCGTGGGCTGGGGTTCGTCCTACGGCCCGATCGGTGCGGCGGCACGCCGCGTGCGCAAGCTGGGCATGCCGGTCGCGCACGCGCACCTGCGGCACCTCAACCCGTTCCCGAAGAACCTGGGCGACGTGTTGAAGTCGTACGAAAAGGTCATCGTGCCGGAAATGAACCTGGGCCAGCTGGCGTTGCTGTTGAGGGGCAAGTATCTGGTGGACGCCATCTCGTACACCAAGGTGCAGGGCCTCCCGTTCAAGGCGGAAGAGCTGCAGGACGTGCTCGCTGACGTGATCAAGGGGGTGTCGGCGTGACCTCGATCGACCTCGGAATCCCGGGCCTGACCGGAGTTCCCACCACCGACGAGAAGCAGACGGCCAGGGACTACAAGTCCGACCAGGAAGTCCGCTGGTGCCCCGGCTGTGGCGACTACATCGTGCTCAACACCATGCAGTCGTTCCTGCCGTCGCTGGGTCTCAAGCGCGAGAACATCGTGTTCGTGTCGGGCATCGGGTGTTCCTCCCGCTTCCCGTACTACATGAACACCTACGGCATGCACTCCATCCACGGCCGTGCGCCGGCCATCGCCACAGGTCTCGCCGTGGCACGGCCGGACCTGAGCGTGTGGGTGGTGACCGGTGACGGCGACGCGCTGTCCATCGGCGGCAACCACCTGATCCACACGTTGCGGCGCAACGTGAACCTCAAGATCCTGCTGTTCAACAACCGGATCTACGGCCTGACCAAGGGCCAGTACTCGCCGACCTCCGAGGAAGGCAAGGTCACCAAGTCGACCCCGGCCGGCTCGCTGGACCACCCGTTCAACCCGGTGTCGCTGGCGCTGGGCGCGGAGGCCTCCTTCGTCGGCCGGGCGCTCGACTCGGACAAGGCGGGGCTGACGTCGGTGCTGCGCCAGGCCGCTGAGCACCGCGGTTCTGCGCTCGTCGAGATCTTCCAGAACTGCCCGATCTTCAACGACGGCGCGTTCGACGTGCTCAAGGACGCCGACGAGGCACAGCGCAGGATCATCAACGTCGTCGACGGCGAGCCGATCCGGTTCGGCCGCGAGGGCGAGTACTGCGTGACCCGCGAGGGCTTCGGGCTCGCGGTCGCCAAGTCCGCGGACGTGGACGCGAGCGACATCGTCATCCACGACGCGTCGGACCTGAACCTGTCGTTCGCGCTCTCGCGGCTGTCGACGCAGGACCTCTCGCACACCGTCACGGGCGTGTTCCGGCGGGCTGACCGGGCGACGTACGACGACAGCGCGCGGGCACAGGTGAACGAGGCCAAGGCCGCGAAGCCGAAGGACCTGGGCAAGCTGTTGCACGGCAAGGACACCTGGACCGTGGTCGGCTGATCACGGACCAACGGAAAAGGGCCCCCACCAAGAACGCGGTGGGGGCCCTTTCTCGTCAACGCTGGTGCGAGCGGCGGTCGTACGAGACCGCGTAGATCGTGCTGCGCGCCGCGAGGACCGGGTCGTCGGACAGCTCGATGCCGTCGACGAGCGCGGTCGGGTCGAACACCTGCGCCTGCCAGTGCTCCTGGTCCGACTCCTCCTTGGTGATCTCGAGCCGGCCGACGTCGACGGTGCGGCGATCGTCCGGCCACGCCACCGTGGAGTCGTGGGTCGGGTCGCCCGGCTCGCCGAACTGCACGCGCAGGACGAACGAGATCGGCAGCCGGTCGCGCAGCTCCTCGGTGAGGTGGTGCGGGGTCCACGAGGCCGCGTCGTCAGCGTCGACGACACCCGCTTCCGGCACCCACGAGTAGCGCACCGGACGCACGACACCGGACGCGTCACGCCACAGGAACGCGTGGATGGCCCAGTACTGCGTCGTGGCGTAGCTGACCGGGATACCGATGGTCTTGGCCGCTACGAGCGCAGGGCCGACCGTCGGGTGCGCACCGACGAACGACTTGATGTGCGGCACCGACGGGTCCTGGGCATCGGTGTCCGCCTTGGCGGCCTTGATGAACTCCACGAACTCCTCGGGCGTGGCCGCGACGAAACGCTGCACGTTCACCATCACCAGGTCGGTGTTGGTGCCGTCGGCGAGGTGGAACTTGGTGGCGAACCCGCGCACCGCCCGGTCGCTGTCCGGCGCGTGCGGGTTCGCGTCGGTGTGCGAGAAGCGGACGGTCGCGCGGACCGGGTCGCCCTGCAGGTGCCGGGCGGTCGTGAACGGGGCCGCGGCACCGTTCGGCGTGAAGGTGGCCTCGTACACGAAGCCTCGGGCGTGGGCGCGGCGGAAGCCGTGGTGGGTGCCCTTCAGATTCTCGATCGAGTCCACAATGGTCGATGAGATCTGGGATTTCGCCAGCTCGGAAGACATGCGACTGACGCTATCGACGATCGCCGGAACGACCCACCGCAGCGTTCCATTTGGCGGTAAGTCCCGGTCTTCCCGGTCAGGGTGCCGGTCGGAACCCTGCCTTCTCGGCGTCGGCCTCCGTGCGGAACCACACGTCCGCACGCGTCTCCACGAAGTTCGCGGAGCCCTCGGTGTAGTAGCGACGGCCGGTCAGCGTGGCCTTCACGCCGAAGTCCGCGGCCGGCGCGTGGCCGTCCGACTTCGGCAGCACCGAGCCGGGACCGAACGGCGAGCGCGGGTTGAAGCCCTCCGGCTGCTGGAAGCGCGACGAACCGGCTGGGGCGCCGGCGCCGTTCGGACGCCCACCCGTGGACGGCGAGAAACCGACCGGGCGGGGGCGTGCGGGCAGTGCCGGGGCCGGCGGAGCCTCCGGCTTCGGGGCGTCGAAGGCCTGGAACGCCGGGAAGCTCTGCTGCCGCTGCATGGTGGTGCGGCGGGCCTCGCGGACCGGCAGGCCGGCCTCGGTCACCCGGTTGGGCAGCTCGACCTCGACGGGTTCGGGCTCCGGCTCCGGCGGAGCGGCGAGCAGGGGCTCGTCGCTCGGCACGAACTTCGGCACGAACGGCTGGTCGTTGCCCGTGTCCTGGGGGAGCTGGCGGGTCTGGCCGGTCGCCGGCAGCGGCTCGTCGGCGTCGAGCAGCGGCTCGAAGAGCGACCGCGGGCGGTCGGCCACCGGTTCGGGCGCGGCCGGGGCCGCGGGCGTCTCGACCACGTGCTCGAAGGCGGCGGCGACGGCGCGCGGCTGCCGCTCGGGGGTGTCGTCGACCGAACCGAACGCCGAGAACGGCGCGGGCGCGGGGGCACCGAGGTCGGCGAACGGGGCCGCGGTGGAGACCTTGGGCTCGTCGAACCCTTCGGACTCGGGCTCGGAGACGTGGGGCTTCCGGTGCTCGAGCGGCTCGGTGTAGGAGTGCGCAGGCTCGGGGGCCTGGGGCTCCGGCTGCTCGGTGTAGGCGTGCGCGGGCTCGGAGACCTGCGGCTCGCGGTAGGAGTGCGCGGCCTCAGGCTCGAACACCTGGGGCTCAAGCACCTGGGGCTCGAGCGGCTCGCGGTAGCTGTGCGCGGGTTCAGGGGCGGGCTCAGGCTCGGTGAAGGCCTGTTCCTCGGCCAGCGTGCTCTCGAAAACACCACCACGCACGTGAGGGGCGTCCAGGTCGTCCTGCTCGGCCGGCTCGACCGGGTCGATCGCGTCGATCAGGCCGGTCTGCTCGGCGGGCGACTCCGGCTCGGTGAACCCGTCCAGCTGGCCGGAGATCTCGTCCCGCAGGCCGGGGTACTCGCCGGTCAGGTCGTTCGACGGCCAGGAGCTCTCCTCGACCGCGATGAACGTCGTCTGCTCGGAGCGCGTGAACTCGCGCTCGACGGCAGGCTCGTCCTCCTGCTCTGCGGCCTCGTCGAGGAACGCCTCCTGCTCGTCCTCCGCCCACACCTCGCGCGGCTGGTAGATGAAGTCGTCGGCCTGCTCGTCGATCTCGGGCGGCGCGGTCGGCTCGGGCACCGACGGGGCGACCTCCGCCGCGGGCTCCACGACGGGCACGAACGAGGTCTGCTCGGCGGGGAGCTCCGGCTGCTCCTCGTAGTCCTCGAAGTCGGCACGCTCGAGGCCGGACAGCTGCAGGACCGTCGTCTGCTCGGCCGGCTGCTCCTCGGGAACGTCCGGGCTCAGGCGTTCGAAGAGCGAACGCGGGCGGTCGTCCTCGGAGTCGGCCAGCGCCTTCTGCTCGGCCAGCTGCTCCTCGAACCGGCGCTGGGCCTCGTCCGGCTCCAGGAACTGCCGGACGGGCTCCTCCGCCACCGGCTCGGGTTCCGCGACGGGCTCCACGAAGGGTTCGACGAACGGCTCCGCGACGGGCTCCTCGGCCACGACGGGAGCCTGCACGGGCTCACCGAAGTAGGCGGGCGGCTCCACGTACGGCGCGGGAGCCGGCGTGGGCGCGGGCGGCGGTGGCGACAGCACCTCGTCCGACAGCGAGCGCGGTGGGACGTCGTCCCACTCGTCGACCTCGAAGTCGTCGACGGGAGGCGGCACCATGATCGGTGCGACCGGCCGGCGAGCGTCGAGAAGTTGATCTTCGAGGTCGGCGATCTGCTTGCGTGCGGGCCGCACCATCACCAGCCAGGTGAGCAGCACCCCCGCAACGAAGGACAGCAAGCTCCACAGCCAGACCTGCCCGAAGATGTTCACGGGTAAGCCCCTTCTACGACCACACTCCGACCCCACTCACTCGGAAGGGTGAGCATGGCCAAACTACAGTGCCTTTGTTGATGCTCCGTCACTACGCCGTTCAGCGCAAACAAGCAGTAGAAACCCCAGCGTAGAGTGGGATTTTGTGCCTCCCCTGACAACTTCGACCAGTAGTTCGGCAGAAGTTCACACCCAGGGGCGAGGTGTCACCTACGGCGCACTCGCCTACGTCCTTTGGGGACTGTTCCCGGCGTACTGGCCACTCCTCGTACCCGCCCAGCCGGTCGAGGTGCTCGCCCACCGGATCGTCTGGTCGTTCGTCACGCTCGCCATCGCCGTCGCCGTGCTCAGGAGGTGGCGTCCTTTCCTTGAGTTATCAGGAAAGGGCTGGCTCATCGTTACCGCAGCAGCCGTGTTGATCACGGTGAACTGGGGCACCTACATCTACGCGGTCAACTCCCAGCACGTGGTGGAATCCGCGCTCGGCTACTTCATCACGCCGTTGGTCAGCGTCGCGCTCGGCATGTTCTTCCTGAAGGAACGGCTGAGACTGCCACAGGTCGTCGCGATCACCGTGGTCATAGTCGCTGTGATCGTGCTCACCTTCGACTACGGCCGGCTCCCGCTGATCTCGCTCGTCCTGGCCTGCTCGTTCGGCGTCTACGGCCTGCTCAAGAAGAAGGTCCCGCTGGACGCCGTGTCCAGTCTCACCGCGGAGAGCGCCGTCATCGCCCCGATCGCGCTGATCTACCTGGTCGTGCTCGGCAGCGCGAACACCTTCACCACCGCCGGCACCGGCCACACCCTGATGATCCTCAGCACCGGCATCGTCACCGTGATCCCGCTGCTGCTGTTCGGCGCGGGCGCCCAGCGGATCCCGCTGATCACCATGGGCATGCTGCAGTACCTGGCACCGATCCTGCAGTTCGCCTGGGGCGTGTTCGTCGTCCACGAACCCATGCCACCCAGCAGGTGGATCGGCTTCGCCCTCGTCTGGCTCGCCCTGACGATCTTCACGGTCGATGCCGTGAAGAACCGGCGCAAGCACCTGCTCGCGCCGGTCGAATAACACCTAGCGGCTGCGGGCCACGACGTACGTGGTCAGCTCCTCCAGAGCGTCCCGTGCGGCGCACGGCGGCAGCTTCCCCAGCTCCATGCGGGCCCGGTCCGCGTACTCGTCCAGGGTCTCGCGCGCCCTGTCCATGCCGGAGGACTTCCGCAGCAACGACAGCGCCTCGTCCACCAGCTCGTCCTCGGAGATCGGCGCCGCGAGCAGTTCGGCCAGCCGCGTCTCGGACGGGTCCGCCAGCGCGTAGAGCATCGGCAGCGTCTTCACGCCCTCACGCAGGTCGGTGCCCGGCGTCTTGCCGGACTCGACCGACGGCGAGGCGATGTCGATGACGTCGTCGGAGATCTGGAACGCCGCACCGATCACCTCGGCGTACCGGCGCAGTGCGTCGATCTGCTCCTCGGTCGCGTCGGAGAACATGCCGCCGAAGCGTGCCGCGGTGGCGATCAGGACGCCGGTCTTCTCCTCGATCACCTTCAGGTAGTGGGAGATCGGGTCTTCGCCGGGCTGCGGGCCGACGGTCTCGCGCATCTGACCGGTCACCAGGACCGAGAAGGTCTCCGCGATGATCCGCGCCGCGTCCGTCCCCAGGTCCGCGGTGAGCCGCGACGCGTGGGCGAAGAGGAAGTCGCCCGTCAGGATCGCGATGCTGTTGTCCCACTTGGCGTTCGCGGATACCGCGCCGCGCCGCATGGTCGCCTCGTCCATCACGTCGTCGTGGTAGAGCGTGGCGAGGTGGGTGAGCTCGACCACAGTCGCGGCCTTGATGACCTTTTCCTGGTCCCACTCGGCGCCGAACTGCGATGCGAGCAGTGTGAAGAGCGGGCGGATCCGCTTTCCGCCCGCCTCCACAAGGTGAAGCGAGGTTTCGGTCACCGGGTGGAACTCGCTCTGCACGACGTCGTGCAGAATGCGCTCCACCTCGGCCAGACCGTCCTGGACTACCTCGGTGAGCACGGGGTCCACCAACGCGAACCCCGGTCCCTCATGCTCGCTACTGGTCACACCAGCAGACTACGTACACCTAGCTGAGGAAGGTGCCGGTACCCGCCCAAACGAGCACGAACGTGGGCCACAACCCCAGCACCAGGGTCACCACGGCACCCAACGTGATCGCGATGGTGGTGAACGCACCGGGCACGCTGACGGTCGGACCGTCCGGAGCCGGGTCGCTGAAGTACATCAGCACGATCACCCGCAGGTAGAAGAACGCCGCGACGGCCGAGGCCACCAGCGCGATCACCACGAGCGGGGTCAGCCCCGCCTCGATGGCCGCGCTGAACACGACGAACTTGCCGATGAAGCCCGACGTCAGCGGAATTCCGGCCAGCGCCAGCAGCAGGAACGTGAACACGGCGGCCACGACCGGCGACCGCTTCGCGAGACCTGCCCACTGCGACAGGTGCGTCGCCTCGCCGTCCGAGTTGCGGACGAGCGACACGATGCCGAACGCGGCGATCGTCGTGAAGCCGTACACCAGCAGGTAGAACATCGTGGCGCTCACACCGGGAGTGCCACCTTCCGGCGTCAGCGCGATCGAGCCGATCAGCAGGAAGCCGGCGTGTGCGACCGACGAGTACGCGATCATGCGCTTCACGTCGGTCTGCGTCAGGCCGAGCACCGCGCCGATCACCATCGAGATGACCGCGACGCCGTAGAGCACGCCGCGCCATTCCCACTGGGTGTTCTCGAACGCCACGGTGAGCACGCGCAGGATGCCGCCGAACGCGGCAACCTTGGTGCAGGCAGCCATGAACGCCGTCACCGGCGTCGGCGCGCCCTGGTAGACGTCCGGCGTCCACGAGTGGAACGGGCCGACCGCCGCCTTGAACAGCAGACCCACCACCAGCAGGCCGAAGCCCGCGAACAGCAGCGTGTCCGAGCGGTCAGTGCCGGCGGCCGCGGACGCGATGGCCGAGAGCTTCACCGAACCCGCGTAGCCGTAGAGCAGTGCGACGCCGTAGAGGAAGAACGCGGAGGCGAACGCACCGAGCAGGAAGTACTTCACGGCCGCTTCCTGCGAGAGCAGGCGACGGCGGCGAGCCAGGCCGCACAGCAGGTACAGCGGCAGCGACATGACTTCCAGCGCGATGAACATCGTCAGCAGGTCGTTCGACGCGACGAACGTCATCATGCCGCCGAGCGCGAACAGCGTGAGCGGGAAGACCTCGGTCTGCATGCCGGTCTTCGTCGCCTGGGCGCGGTCCTGGATGGTGCCGGGACGGATCGCGGCCTGAGCCACGAACGCGCCACCCGGCTCCACCGAGCGGTCGGCGATCAACAGCACGCTGCCGAACGCCAGCACCAGCAACGTGGCCCACAGGAACAGCGCCGGCGAGTCGACCGCGACCGCGCCCGCCAGCGTCGCCACGCCCTGCGCAGGACGCTCGGAGGTCGCGTACAGGATCAACGCACCGGTGGCGCCGACCAGCGTGACGAGCGACAGCACGAGCTGCACCGCCCACCGCTGGTGCTTGGGCAGCAACGCTTCCAGCAGCACGCTGACGCACGCCGCGCCGAGCACGATCAGCACCGGCGCGATGGCGCCGTAATCGATCTCCGGCGCCTCGATCGTCTGCGCCTGAGCGACGAGAAGGTTCACGTCACTTGCCTTCCTGCACGGAGACCGGGTCGGTCACGCCGACCTCGGTCAGCGTCGCCCCGACGGACGGGGTGATGACGTCGAGCACCGGCTGCGGGTAGAACCCGAGTGCCAGCACGATGACAACGAGCGGTGCGAGGACCGCGATCTCGCGCTTGTTCAGGTCGCCGATGGTCGTCTTCGTCCCCGGGTCACCGACAGCGCCAGGACCGGCGGCCGCACCCAGCAGCGCGTCGCCGCGCAGCGGGCCGGTCATGATCCGCTGGTAGAGCCACAGCACGTAGAGCGCCGCGAGCACCATGCCGACCGTCGCGATGATCGTGGCGACCGGCTGCGTCGGGAACGACCCGATCAGCACCAGGAACTCCGAGACGAACGAGTTCGTGCCGGGCAGCGACAGCGTGGTCAGGCCGGAGAGCAGCAGCATGCCCGCGAGCACCGGTGCCACCTTCGACATGCCGCCGTAGTCGGCGATCTTCGAGGAACCACCGCGCGCGATCACCATGCCGATCACCAGGATCAGCATGCCGGTCGAGATCGAGTGGTTGAGCATGTACGACACCGAGCCCACGCCTGCCTGCGACGTGAACGAGAAGATGCCGAGCGCGATGAAGCCGAAGTGCGCGATCGAGACGTACGCGAGGAACCGCTTCATGTCCCGCTGGCCCGTGGCGAGCAACGATCCATAAAGGACACCCGCGACCGCCAGCACGATCACGAACGGCGCCAGGTTCTTCGACGCCGTCGGGAACATCGGCAGCAGGTAGCGCAGCATGCCGAACGTGCCGACCTTGTCGAGGATGCCGACGACGATCACCGTGACGCCGATCGGCGCCTCGGCGGCCGCGTCCGGCAGCCAGGTGTGGAACGGCACCAGCGGCGCCTTGATCGCGAACGCCAGGAAGAAGCCGAGGAACAGCCAGGTCTGCGTCGTCGAGTCGGCGTCGCGGACCACGGTCACCAGGGTCGCCCAGTCGAACGTGCCCTTGCCCAGCTCGTCCGACGCCATCGCGTAGGCGCCGATCGCGGAGGCCAGCATGATCAGGCCGCCGAGGAACGAGTACAGGAAGAACTTGACCGCCGCGTACTGCCTGCGCGCGCCGCCGTAGCCGCCGATCAGGAAGTACATCGGGATCAGCATGACCTCGAACAGCACGTAGAACAGGAAGACGTCGGTGGCGGCGAACACCGCGACCGTCACGGACGTCTGCACCAGGATCAGCGAGAGGTACCCGCCCTGGGACCGGCCGGCCGGCAGCTTCTCCGTCCAGCCGGCGCCGATCACCAGCGGGATGAGGACCGCGATCACCGCGATCATCACCAGCGCGATGCCGTCGATGCCGAACGAGAGCCGGACACCGAACGCCGGGATCCAGTCCACTCCGGACGCGAGCTGGATCCGCTCGCCGTCCGGGTCGTAGGCGAACCACAGCAGCGCGGCGAGCACCAGCTCGACGATCGAGAACCCGAGTGCGACGTACTTCGCCTTCAGGTCGTCGTTGCGCAGGAACGCCACCACCAGCGCGCCGACGAGCGGCACGACCAGGAGTGCGATCAGAACCCAGCTCACGAGAACCTCACCACCAGGAGCGCCCCGAGCACGAAGATCGAGCCCAGGAGCATGGACAGTGCGTAGGAGCGGACGAACCCGGTCTGCAGCCTGCGCAACCGGCCGGAGCTACCGCCGAGCAGCGCCGCCGTGCCGTTGACCAGACCGTCGACGCCCTTCAGGTCGACGAAGACCAGCGCGCGGGTGAGCCAGGTGCCCGGCCGCGCGAACAGGGCCTCGTTCAGTGCGTTGCCGAAGAGGTCCGCACGAGCCGCGCGCACCGGGAACGACACCCGCTCCGGCCGCTCGACCGGCTGCTTGCCGCGCAGGAAGAGCAGGCACGCGAGGCCGACGCCGAGCAACGAGAGCGCGACCGTCAAGATCCCGACCATGCCGTGCGAGAGCACGCCGTGCGACTCCTGCAGCTCGCCGAGCGACGGCTCGAGCCAGCCGGCGAGACGTCCGCCGGACGAGAGGAACCAGCCGCCACCGACCGAGCCGACCGCGAGGATGATCATCGGGACGGTCATCGTCCACGGCGACTCGTGCGGGTGGTAGTCCTTGCCGTTCTCCGCCTTCAGTTCCTTCCAGCGGGGCTTGCCCAGGAAGACCAGGATCAGCAGGCGCGTCATGTAGAACGCGGTCAGCGCGGCACCGAGAAGTGCGACACCGCCGAAGACGTACCCGCGCCAGCCCTCCGCGCCGAACGCCGCCGCGATGATGGCGTCCTTCGAGAAGTAGCCCGCGAACGGCGGGATGCCGATCAGCGCGAGGTAGCCCAGCGTCCACGTGACGAACGTGATCGGCAGGAACTTCCACAGCCCGCCCATGCGGCGGATGTTGCCCTCGTCGTTCATGCCGTGCATGACCGAACCGGCACCGAGGAAGAGCCCGGCCTTGAAGAAGCCGTGCGTCAGCAGGTGCATGATGCCCAGCGCGTAGCCGATCGGGCCGAGGCCCACCGCGAGGATCATGTAACCGATCTGCGAGACGGTGGAGTACGCCAGGACCTTCTTGAAGTCGTCGTAGGCGCAACCGATGATGCAACCGATCAGCAGCGTGACGCCACCGATGATCATCACGACCAGGCGGCCGTCCGCGCTCAGGTTGTAGAGCGGGTTCGCGCGGGCGATCAGGTACACGCCCGCGGTGACCATCGTTGCCGCGTGGATCAGTGCGGACACCGGGGTCGGGCCGGCCATGGCGTCGGGCAACCAGGCCTGCAGCGGGAACTGACCCGACTTGCCACAGGCACCGAGGAGCAGCAGCAGCGTGATCGCGAGGACCTCGGCGCTGGAGAACTCGCTGACGCGGCTGAAGACCTCGGTGTACTGCGTGGTCCCGAGGCGGTTGAACATCATGAAGATCGCGATGGCGAGACCGAGGTCGCCGACGCGGTTCATCAGGAAGGCCTTCTTGGCCGCGGACGCCGCCTCGGGCTTGTACTGGTACCAGCCGATCAGCAGGTACGAGGCGAGACCGACGCCCTCCCAGCCGAAGTACAGGGTCACGAAGCCGTTGCCCAGCACCAGCAGGAGCATCGCCGACACGAAGAGGTTCAGGTAGGCGAAGAACTTCCGCCTGCCTTCCTCGTGCGCCATGTAGCCGACCGAGTAGATGTGGATCAGCGAGCCCACACCGGTGATCAGCAGGACGAACGTGAGCGACAGCGGGTCGATCCGCAGTCCGAACTCGACGGTCAGCGCGTTGATGTTCACCCAGTTGAACAGGTGCACGTTCTGCACCCGCTCCTCGGCGTTGGAGATGCCGAGGGTGGAGAAGAACAACGCGATCGCGTAGGCGAACGAGCCGAGGAGCGTGGCACAGCCGAGCAGGTGACCCCACTTGTCCGTGCGCTTGCCACCGACCAACAACACCGCCGCACCCAACGCGGGCAGCGCGAGCAACAACCAGGCGAGACTCGCGATCCCGCTGGCGGCAACTGGTTCCGTCACCGGTGACCCCTCAGTACTTCAGCAGGTTCGAGTCGTCGACCGAGGCCGAGCGACGCGTCCGGAAGATGGACATGATGATCGCGAGGCCGACGACGACCTCCGCCGCGGCGACGACCATCACGAAGAACGCCATCACCTGACCGTCGAGCGAGCCGTTGATCCGCGCGAACGTCACCAGGCTCAGGTTGACCGCGTTGAGCATGAGCTCGACGCACATGAACACCACGATGGCGTTGCGGCGCACCAGGACGCCGACGGCGCCGATGCTGAACAGCAGTGCCGACAGCAGCAGGTAGTACGTGGGAGTCACGACTCACTTCCCTTGAGCGCGTGCGCGTCGGCCTCGTGCGCGGTGCCCGCGACCTCGGCCACGTCGTCCGAGAGCGTGTCCTTGTCGGTCGCCTCGATGACCTCGAACAGCGACTCCTCCGACACGCTGCCGTCGGGCAGCAGGGCGGGGGTGGCCACCGAGTTCGCGGTGGCGAAGACACCGGGGCCGGGGATGGACCCGACCCGCTTGCCGTCCTGGAAGCGCTCCTCGACGAGTTCCTTCTGCGTCTTCTTGGAGGGCTTCCCGTCACGGCCGACGAACGCCAGGATCATCGCGCCGAGCGCCGCGGTGATCAGCAGCGCCGAGGTGAGCTCGAACGCGAACAGGTAGTCCGTGAAGAGCTTCGTGCCGATGTTGCCGACGTTGCCGCCGTTCGTGGCGTTCGCCTCGGCCAGGCCGACCGGCTCGACCGAGTTGAGCGCGCGGGCGACGGAGCCGACCATCAGGACGGCGAACCCGATGCCGAGCAACGCGGCCGCGAGTCGTTGCCCGCGAATCACTTCGACGACCGAGTCCGAACTGTCGCGGCCGACCATCATCAGCACGAACAGGAACAGCATCATGATCGCGCCGGTGTAGACGATGATCTGCACGAAGCCGAGGAACGGCGCCTGCTGGACCATGTAGAGCACACCGAGGCTGAGCATCGTCACCACGAGCCACAGCGCGGAGTGCACCGCGTTGCGCGCGAAGAGCATGCCGAGCGCGCCGGCCAGCGCGAGCGGGCCGAGCACCCAGAACGTGATCGCCTCACCGGTGGTCACGGTGTCCACCGCGCGCTGCACCGGCTCCGGCTGCTGGGCCAGGAACTGAACGAGCAGGCTCACTGCTGAGCCTCCTTCGCCAGCTGCGGGCCGTTCACGTAGTAGTCCTGCTCGTTCTCGCCGAGCCGCATCGGGTGCGGCGGCTGCTCCATGCCGGGCAGCAGAGGGGCGAGCAGGTCTTCCTTGGTGAAGATCAGGTCCTGCCGGTTGTCGTCGGCGAGCTCGTACTCGTTCGTCATGGTGAGCGAACGGGTCGGGCACGCCTCGATGCAGAGGCCGCAGCCGATGCAGCGCAGGTAGTTGATCTGGTAGTCCGCGCCGAAGCGCTCACCGGGCGAGAAGCGTGCTTCCTCGGTGTTGTCGCCACCTTCGACGAAGATCGCGTCCGCGGGGCAGGCCCACGCGCACAGCTCGCAGCCGACGCACTTCTCCAGCCCGTCCGGATGCCGGTTCAGCTGGTGACGGCCGTGGAACCGCGGCGCGGTCACCTTCTTGACCTCGGGGTACTCCTCCGTCACCACCTTCTTGAACATGGTGCCGAAGGTGACTCCGAAGCCCTTGAGGGACTCGAACATCCCTACTCAGCCTCCTTCGCGGTGGGAGCGGCGGCCAGGACTTCCGTGTCCTTGGGCAAAGTCGCGACCTTGACCTTGCGCTTGGGCGCGGCCTTGGGAACAGCGAGGTCGAGCGGCGGAACCGGGAAGCCTCCGCCGGCCAGCGGCACGCCTCTGGTGTCCTGGACCTTCTTGTCCGGCAGCAGGAACGAGACCAGCAGCACGAGGCCGACGACCACGCCGAGCGCGATCAGCCTCTGTGCGGTCGAGAGCTGCTGGATGGCACCGGTGCGGATGACCGCGACGGCCATGATCCAGACGAGGCTGGTCGGGACCAGCACCTTCCAGCCCAGCTTCATGAACTGGTCGTAGCGCATGCGGGGCAGCGTGCCGCGCAGCCAGATGAAGATGAACAGGAAGAACAGCGTCTTGCCGATGAACCAGAGCAGGCCCCACCAGCCGGTGTTCATGAACTCGCCGCTCCACGGGGCGTGGTAGCCGCCGAGGAAGAGCGTGGTCGCGAGCGCCGAGACGGTGACCATGTTGACGTACTCGGCGAGGAAGAACAGCGCGAACTTCAGCGAGCTGTACTCCGTGTGGAAACCACCGACCAGCTCCGACTCGGCCTCGGGGAGGTCGAACGGCGCGCGGTTGGTCTCGCCGACCATCGACACCACGTAGATCGCGAAGCTGGGGAACAGCAGGAGGCCGAACCAGCCGGGCGCGAACCCGAGCACGGTGCTCGCCTGCGCGCCGACGATGTCACCGGTCGAGAGCGAGCCGGTGAACATGATCACCGCGACGATCGACAGGCCCATCGAGATCTCGTAGGAGATCACCTGCGCGGCCGAGCGCAGCGCGCCGAGCAGCGGGTACGGCGAGCCGGAGGCCCAGCCGGACAACACGATGCCGTAGACGCCGAGCGAGGAGCAGGCCAGCACCACCAGCACGCCGACCGGGAGGTCGACGAGCTGCAACGCGGTCTGCTGGCCGAACAGGTTGACCTCACCCGCGAGCGGGATCACCGAGAACGCGAGGAACGCGGGGATGCAGGAGATCACCGGGGCGAGGAAGAACACCCACTTGTCCGCGAGGACCGGGCGGATGTCCTCCTTGAACGCGAGCTTCAGACCGTCCGCCAGCGACTGCAGCCAGCCGTTGGGGCCCACGCGGTTGGGGCCGGGGCGGTGCTGCATCCGCGCGACGACCTTGCGCTCCCAGTTGATCATGAACAGAGTCATGACCACGAGGAACGCGAAGATCGCCACGACCTTGATCAGCACCAGCCAGATCGGGTCGTCCGCGAGCAGCTTGGCGGTGTCGCCGATCTCCGCTGCGAAGACGTGCTGGGTCATGACTTCCCTCCGCTGACGGAGACGATCGAGCCGTGGCCCGCACCGAGCGTGCGGCGGACGGTCACGTCACCCGAGTTGGTCGGCAGCCAGATGACGCCCTCGGGCAGGTCGTCGGTCTCGACCGGGAGCGTGATCGCGCCGCGGTCGGTGGAGACCGTCACGTGACCGCCGGTCGCCAGTCCGAGCTGCTGCGCGGTGGCCTCGGCGACCTTCGCGACGACCGGGCGGGCGGTGCCGGCCAGGTTCGGCTCCTCGACCTGCAACGAGCCGTTGCCGATCAGGCGGTGCCACGTCGCGAGGACGGCCTTGCCGGAGCCTGCCGGGCTCTGCAGCGGTGCGGCGACGTTGAGCGACGAGCCGCTCGGCGCGCCTTCACCGAGGCGGGCCAGGTCGGCGGCCGCGCTGGCGGGCGTCTGCGTGAACAGGTCCGCGTCCATCTCCACCGCGAGGGTGTCGAGCACGCGGCAGTCCGGCAGCGAGCCGGTGCCTTCGAGCGTCGTGCCGAACTCCCGGCGGCGGCCCTCCCAGTTGAGGAAGGTGCCGGACTTCTCGGCCGACGGGGCGATCGGGAGCACGACGTCGGCGTGCGCGGTGACCGCACTCGGCCGCAGCTCGAGGCTCACGACGAAACCGGCTCCGGCCAGCGCCTTCTCCGCGAGGAGCGAGTCCGGCAGGTCGAACGGGTCGACGCCGCCGACCACCAGGCCGGACAGCTCGCCGTTCGCGGCGGCGGTGAGGATTCCGGTCGTGTCGCGGCCCGGCGTCGCGGGGATCGTGCCCTCCTCGACGCCCCAGGTGCGCTCGACCTCGGTGCGCGCCGCCGCGTTCGCGACGTGGCGGCCACCGGGCAGCAGGTTCGGCGTGGCACCGACCGCGAGCGCACCGCGCTCACCGGCACGGCGCGGGATCCACGCGACCTGGGCACCGGTGCGCTCGGCCAGCTTCGCGACCGCGGTGAACGCGCCGGGGATCTCGGCGGCACGTTCGCCGACGAGGATCACCGCACCGGGCTTGCCGAGCAGCTCGACGACGTCGGAAGCGTGCTCTGCCAACCCGTTCAGCGCGTTCGCCTCGGCACCCGGCACGCACGCGAGCAGCGTGCCGTAGGTCTTCTCGACGGCCGGGGTGGTGAACTGGCCGAGGTGGAAGACCTTCGTGGTGCCCTTGCGAGCGGCCTTGCGCAGGCGCAGGAAGACGATCGGCGCCTCTTCCTCGGGCTCGAAGGCGACCAGCAGCGCGGCCGGTGCCTTCTCGATGCCCTGGAAGGTGACGCCGTTGTCCGGGTTGGTGAACACCGTCGTGCCGGACAGGAACTCCAGCTCCTCGGCGGAGTGCGGCCGGGCGCGGAAGTCGATGTCGTTGGTGCGCAACGCGATCCGGGCGAACTTCGAGTACGCGTAGGCGTCCTCGACGGTCAGCCGGCCGCCGGTCAGCACGCCGACACCCTGAGCGTCGCGTGCCGCCGCCAGACCGGCCGCCGCGACCTGCAGCGCCTCGGTCCACGAGGACTCGCGCAGCTCACCGGTCTCGGCGTCGCGGACCATCGGCCGCGTGATGCGGTCCTCTGCCGTGGCGTAGCGGAAGGCGAACCGGCCCTTGTCGCAGATCCACTCCTCGTTGACCTGCGGGTCGTCGCCGGCGAGCTTGCGCTGCACCTTGCCGCGCCGCCAGTCGGTGCGCTCGGCGCAACCCGACGAGCAGTGCTCGCACACGCTCGGCGTCGACACGAGGTCGAACGGGCGGGCGCGGAACCGGTAGGCAGCGCTGGTGAGTGCGCCGACCGGGCAGATCTGGATGGTGTTGCCGGAGAAGTACGACTGGAACGGCTTCTCTTCGGCGATGCCGATCTGTTGCTGCGAACCGCGCTCCAGCAGCTCGATGAACGGGTCGCCGGCGATCTGCGCGGAGAACCGGGTGCAGCGCTGGCAGAGCACGCAGCGTTCGCGGTCGAGCAGCACCTGCGTCGAGATGTTGATCGGCTTCGGGAACGTCCGCTTGTGCTCGTGGAAGCGGGAGTCGCTGCGGCCGTGGGCGATCGCCTGGTTCTGCAGCGGGCACTCACCGCCCTTGTCGCAGATCGGGCAGTCCAGCGGGTGGTTGATGAGCAGCAGCTCCATCACACCCTGCTGGGCCTTGTCCGCGACCGGCGAGGTCAGCTGGGTCTTCACGACCATGCCGTCCGCGACCGTCATCGTGCAGGAGGCCTGCGGCTTCGGCATCGGCCGGCCGCCCATCTCGACCTCGACGAGACACTGGCGGCAGGCGCCCGCGGGCTCCAGCAGCGGGTGGTCGCAGAAGCGCGGGATGACCGTGCCGAGGCGCTCTGCCGTGCGGATCAGCAGCTCACCCTTGGGCGCGATGACCTCCACGCCGTCGATGATCAGCTTGACGTGACCCTCGGGGACGACAACCTCGGCCGTCGTGGGCTTGTCAGGGGCGATGGTCATGCGTTCGCTCCAGCCAGGACCTTGGAGTTCGTGTCGCACAGTGCGAGGAACTCGTCCTTGAAGTACTTGATGCCACTGGTGATCGGGCTGACGGCACCGTCACCCAGCGCGCAGAACGAGCGGCCGAGGATGTTGTCGCAGACGTCGAGCAACGTGTCGATGTCGCTCGCCGTGCCGTTGCCCGCCACCATCCGCTGCAGGATCTGCACGAGCCAGTACGTGCCCTCGCGGCACGGCGTGCACTTGCCGCACGACTCGTGCTTGTAGAACTCCGTCCACTTCATGACGGCCCACGGCACGGACACGGTCTCGTTGAAGATCTGCAGTGCCGTCGTGCCCAGCATCGAGCCGGCCTCGGCACAGCCTTCGAAGTCCAGCGGGACGTCGAGGTGCTCGGCCGTGAACAGCGGCGTGGACGAGCCACCCGGCGTCCAGAACTTGATCGGGATGCCGTCCTTCATGCCACCGGCCATGTCCAGCAGCTCGCGCAGCGTGGTGCCCATCGGCGCCTCGTACTGGCCGGGGTTCGTCACGTGGCCGGACAGCGAGAAGATCTTCGGGCCGGGTGAGCGATCGCGGCCCATCTCGCGGAACCAGTCGGCGCCACCGTTGACGATGAAGGGAACCGAGGCGATGGTCTCGACGTTGTTCACGACAGTGGGCGCCGCGTAGAGGCCCGAGGTCGCGGGGAACGGCGGCTTGAGTCGCGGCTGGCCACGACGGCCCTCCAGCGAGTCGAGCAGCGCGGTCTCCTCGCCGCAGATGTACGCGCCGGCGCCGGCGTGGATCACCACGTCCAGGTCGAAGCCGCTGCCGAGGATGTCCTTGCCCAGGTAGCCCTTGGCGTACGCCTCGCGCACGGCCGCGTTGAGGCGGCGGATGCAGTGCAGGACCTCACCGCGGACGTAGATCGCCGCGAAGTTCGCGCGGATCGCGTACGACGTGATGATCACGCCCTCGATCAGCGAGTGCGGGTCCGCCATCATCAGCGGGATGTCCTTGCAGGTGCCCGGCTCGCCCTCGTCGGCGTTGATGACGAGGTAGTGCGGCTTGCCGTCGCCCTGCGGGATGAAGCCCCACTTCATGCCGGTGGGGAAACCCGCGCCGCCGCGGCCGCGCAGTCCAGAGTCCTTGCACTGCTGGATGAGCTGGTCCGGGTGGGCCTTGAGCGCCTTGGGCAGGGCGGTGTAGCCGCCGGTGCGCTCGTAGGTCTCGATGGTCCAGGACCTGGGCTCGGTCCAGCGCGTGGTGAGAACGGGAGTCAGTGGGTTGACCATGGTTCCCCTACTTCTTTTCCGGCAGGGCAGGGAACTCGACCTCGGCTGGCATCTCCGGCGCGACCCAGCCGCGGTCCTTCGCGATCTGGGCGCCCCGGAGCGTCTCCGGTGCCGCCGACGGTCCGTCGAGGTCCGCGTCGCGGCCCTCGAAGAAGCCGGCGAGCTGGAGTTCCGCCTGCTTGAAGTCGGTGAGCGGAGCGCCGCGGGTCGGGGCGGGCTTTTCCCCTGACTGCAACGCCTTCACGAGTCCCAGCGCCTTGTCCGGCGTCTGGTTGTCGTAGAACTCGTAGTTCACCTGGAGCACCGGGCCGAGGTCGCACGCGGCGAGGCACTCGGCGTGCTCCAGCGTGATCGAGCCCGGCGCACCCGGCTCGCCCGCGGTCCCCTCGTGGCCCACCCCGAGGTGGTCCTTGAGGGTGGAGTAGATGGCGTCGCCGCCGAGCGCCGCGCACAGCGTGTTCGTGCACACGCTGACCAGGTGCTCACCGCACGGACGG
The DNA here is from genome assembly GCF_044455585.1 of Lentzea sp. NPDC051213. Taxonomy (NCBI): domain Bacteria; kingdom Bacillati; phylum Actinomycetota; class Actinomycetes; order Pseudonocardiales; family Pseudonocardiaceae; genus Lentzea; species Lentzea sp. NPDC051213. Next base: position 535,561 of record NZ_JBITEX010000005.1, on the reverse strand, counting down.
CGCTTGTACATCGTGTAGAACGTCGCGACGGCGCTGACCTCGGCCTCGCTCAGGTCGAGCTGCCCGGCGCAGAACCGGATGCCGTCCTGGCTCACGTAGCCCTCGACCGACTGCACCAGGTGCAGCATCGGCAGCAGGGCACTGCGGGCCTGCGGGTAGCGGGCGATGATCGCCTGCGCTTTGTCCGCGGTGGACTGGTCGAACGTGGTCTGTTCTGGGGCCTGAGTCATCGGTCGCAACCACCCATCACCGGGTCGATCGAGGCGACGGACGCGATCACGTCGGCGACCATGCCGCCCTCGCACATCGCGGGCATCGACTGGAGGTTCACGAAACTGGGTTCGCGGACGTGCACGCGCATCGGGCGGGTGCCGCCGTCGGAGACCATGTGGTAGCCCAGCTCGCCGCGCGGGGACTCGATCGCCTGGTACACCTGGCCCGCCGGCACCTTGAAGCCCTCGGTCACCAGCTTGAAGTGGTGGATCAGGGATTCCATGGACTGGCCCATGATCTTGCGGACGTGCTCGAGCGAGTTGCCCATGCCGTCGCTGCCGATCGTGAGCTGCGCGGGCCACGCGATCTTGGCGTCCTCGACCATCACCGGGCCGGTCGGCAGCGTGTCGACGACCTGCTTGATGATCTTGAGCGACTGGTGCATCTCCTCGAGCCGCAGCAGGTACCGCGCGAAGCAGTCCGCCGCGTTCGAGGTGGGCACGTCGAACTGGTAGTTCTCGTAGCCGCAGTACGGCTCGATCTTGCGCAGGTCCCAGGCCAGGCCGGCGGAGCGCAGGATCGGGCCGGTGATGCCGAGCGCGAGGCACGCGTCGACGGGCAGGTAACCCACGCCCGCCATGCGGTTGCGCCAGATCGGCTGGCCGGTGAGCAGCTTGTCGTAGTCCGGCAGCCGCTTGTGCATGATCTTGAGGAAGGCGCGGATCTTCTCGATCGCGTCCGCCGGCAGGTCCTGCGCGATGCCGCCGGGACGGATGAACGCGTGGTTCATCCGCAGGCCGGTCAGGTGCTCCAGCAGGTGCAGCACCTCCTCGCGCTCGCGGAAGCCGGAGGTCATGCCCGTGAGGGCGCCGAGCTCCATGCCGCCGGTGGCGAGGGCGACGAGGTGCGAGCTGATGCGGTTGAGCTCCATCAGCAGCACGCGGATCGCCTGCGCGCGGTCGGGCACCGTGACGCCGAGCAGCTTCTCGATGCCCATGCAGTACGCGGCTTCGTGGTGCAGCGGCGCCAGGTAGTCGGTGCGCGTGATGAAGGTGACGCCCTGGACCCAGTTCCGGTACTCGAGGTTCTTCTCGATACCCGTGTGCAGGTAGCCGATGACGCTGCGGGCGTGCGTGACCGTCTCGCCCTCGAGCTCCAGCACCAGGCGGAGCACGCCGTGCGTCGACGGGTGCTGCGGGCCGAGGTTCATGACGATGCGCTCGTCGTGGACCGCGTCCGCGAGCACCTCGTCCCAGTCGCCGCCGGTGACCGTGTAGACGGTGCCCTCGGTGGTGCGCCGCGACTCGGCGATCTCCTCGGGCGCGCTGTCGCGACCGGCCGGGCCGGTGGCCGTTCCGGTGGTCGCGTCGGAAAGTCGCTCGGTCATGAGTACGACCGCCTCTGGTCCGGCGGAGGAATCTCCGCGCCCTTGTACTCGACCGGAATGCCGCCCAGCGGGTAGTCCTTGCGCTGCGGGTGGCCGTCCCAGTCGTCCGGCATGAGGATGCGGGTCAGTCCGGGGTGACCGTCGTAGATGATCCCGAACATGTCCCAGGTCTCGCGCTCCTGCCAGTCCGCCGTCGGGTAGACGTCGATCAGGCTCGGCACGTGCGGGTTGTCGACGTCGACCGCGACCTCCAGCCGGATGCGGCGGCGGTAGGTCATCGACGTCAGGTGCGTGACCGAGTGCAGGCGCTGCGGCACGTCGACGCCGTAGTCCACACCGGACACCGAGCTGCACAGCTCGAAGCGCAGGGACGGGGTGTCGCGCAGGATCCGCGCGACCTCCAGCAGCGTCTCCGGCTTGAGGTAGAAGGTGATCTCGCCGCGGTCGACCGTCACCTGCTGCACCGTGTCGGCGGGCAGGCCCTTGTCGCTGATCGCGGCGAACAGCTCGTCGGCGACCTCGTCGAACCAGCCGCCGAACGGGCGCTCGGCGGGCGCGGCGACGTGGGCGGGCAGGCGCAGACCGCCGAAGCCGGAGGTGTCACCGGAGCCGGTGACACCGAAGAGGCCCTGGCGCTCGTGGCCGGCGAACATCGGTGCCTTCGCTTCGGCGCCGTTCGTCTCGAGGCCCTCGACAGCGCGTTCGGCGCTGGAGTGCTCTCCCCCTGGCTCGGTCACTTCTTCCTCGCAAAACGCTCGGAGGACGGGATGAGGTCGGTGCGGTAGCCCGAGTCGGCGAGTGCCTTGGCGCGCACGGCGTTCAGCGGCTCGTCCATGATCTTGGCGTGGATCTTGAGGATCGCGTCGATCAGCATCTCCGGCCGCGGCGGGCAGCCCGGCAGGTACATGTCGACCGGCACGACGTGGTCGACGCCCTGCACCACCGCGTAGTTGTTGAACATGCCGCCAGTGCTGGCGCACACGCCCATCGCCAGCACCCAGCGCGGTTCGGGCATCTGGTCGTAGATCTGGCGCAGCACCGGCGCCATCTTGTTGGTGACGCGACCCGCGACGATCATCAGGTCCGCCTGGCGCGGTGAGGCCCGGAAGACCTCCATGCCGAAGCGGGCGAGGTCGTAGCGCGGACCACCCGTCGTCATCATCTCGATGGCGCAGCAGGCCAGGCCGAAGGTGGCAGGCCACAGCGAGGACTTGCGGGTCCAGTTGACCAGCTTCTCAACACTGACCAGCAGGATGCCGTTCGGGAGCTTCTCCTCGAGACCCATGACTTCCTCAGTTCCAGTCGAGGCCGCCGCGACGCCACACGTAGACGTACGCGAAGCCGACCGTTGCGACGAACAGCACGATCTCCACCAGCCCGAACAGGCCGAGCTTGTCCGCGGCTACGGCGAACGGGTAGAGGAACACCATTTCGATGTCGAACAAGATGAAGAGCATCGCCGTCAGGTAGTAGGCGACGGGCATGCGCCCACCACCGACGACCGGCTGCGGGCTCGGCTCGATGCCGCACTCGTACGCGTCGAGCTTCGCCCGGTTGTAGCGGCGGGGTCCGATGTACGGCGCCGCGGTCACCGAGAACAGGGCGAACGCCCCGGCGAGGGCGAACATCAATACGAGGGGGAGGTAAGGGTCAAGCACGCTCCGTCGTCCTTTCCTCGCGGTCGAGCGCACCCTAAGGGGTGTTCTTCACTGCTCCGTTTGTTAGGAGGCCCTAACAAACGCTTGTGAAACAGTTCACAAGCTTGTGCAGACTGTTGTGAAGTGATTCACAAGCTCGGTGGCCAGTGTAGAACGCCTGTAAATGACCTAGGTCACAGGGTCTGACCTGGGGGTTTAACTTCGTTGACACATGCGAAACGGCACCGGCTCGTATTGAGCCGGTGCCGTCACCTATTCGGAGTAATTTACGCGGTGGGCGCGAGCTTCGTGGCGGCCACGATCAGGCGGTCCATTGCGTCGCCGTCCTTCGGGTCGTAGAGGCCCGCGAGTAGCTTGAGCACGAGTTTCATCAGACGCTTTCGCGGCATTCCGTACTTCGTTGCGGTCCGCATGACCGCCGGGTTCCCGATGAGCTTCGAGAAGACGTTCCCGAGCCGGTAGTAGCTGCCGAGCGCCTGTTCGATCCGGACCGGGTAGCCGTGCAGCGCGCGTTCACGGTTGACGCCCGTCCGCGCGAGGGCCTGGACGACGCACTCGCTGGCGATCTTGGCCGACTCCATGGCGTAGCCGATGCCCTCGCCGTTGAACGGGTTGACCATGCCGCCGGCGTCGCCGACGAGCACCAGTCCCGCCCGGTAGTGCGGCTTGCGGTTGAGGCCCATCGGGAGCGCGGCGCCGCCGATGCGGCTCGTCGCGTTCTCCTCGCGGAAGCCCCACTCCTCCGGCGTGCCGTCGAGCCAGGACCGCAGCAGCGCGCGGTAGTCCGTGGTGCCGTAGGCCTTTGACGTGCTGAGAATGCCCAGGCCGACGTTCACGGTGCCGTCACCCATGCCGAAGATCCAGCCGTAGCCTGGCAGCAGCTTGCCGTCCGGCGCCCACAGCTCGAGGTGCGACTCGAGGTAGTCGTCCTTGGTGCGCGGGCTCGAGTAGTACCGGCGGACCGCGACGCCCATCGGCTTGTCGTCGTCCTTCTGCAGGCCGATGCTCAGCGCCAGTCGCGCTGACACACCGTCACAGGCCACGGTGATCGGCGCCCGGTAGGTGACCGGGTTCTTCTCCGGCCCCTGCTTGGCCTCGACGCCGACGACCCGGCCGTTCTCGACGATGGCCTTGGTGACCGTGGTGTTCTCGTGCAGCCGCGCGCCCGCCGCCTTCGCGGTGTTCGCGAGCATCTCGTCGAAGTCCTGCCTGGGGCGGACGACGCCGTAGTTCGGGAAGGTCGCGAGGTCCGGCCAGTCGAGCTCCATGGTCACGCCACCGCCGACGACCCGCAGCCCCTTGTTGTGCAGCCAGCCGTTCTCTTCACGGGTGTCGATGCCGAGGTCGATCAGCTGCTTGACGCCGCGCGGGGTCAGGCCGTCACCGCAGACCTTCTCCCTGGGGAAGGCGCTCTTCTCCAGCAACAGCACGTCGAGGCCCGCGCGGGCCAGGTAGGTCGCCGCGGTCGAGCCCGCCGGTCCCGCCCCCACCACGATGACGTCGGCGTCCTCGTTGATCCCGCGCCTGCTCATCCAGACTCCCTACACGTGTACCTGTCACAGCCCACAGCTCTGCTCGCGACTCTAACCGCCGCTCCCTGAGACCCCACGCCCCCTGCTGCCTGGGGGGAACGCGGGGGCCCCGCGTTCCCTACAAGGAAACGCAGGACCCCCGCGTAACCCTGAAGATCTCAAGTTGTCCACATGTCGATCATGGGGTGGTTGCTGTCCGCTCATTCCTGCCCATGATTGCGCGAATGACGAAACGAACCGCAGCTGACTACGGACGGCTGGCCGACCTGTTCGAGGACGGCGTCGCAGCCCGTCGTGAACTGCTCAAACTTGGGCTCACGGGGAAGGTGATGGCGCTCAAGTGTCGGCCCGGAGGTGGTTGGACGCGCTTGTTCCTCGGCGTCTACCTGTTGACGGGCGGAACTCCTGATCGAAGACAGCTTGTCCGAGGTGCGTTGTTACGCGCAGGTCCGCTCACTTACCTGACCGGTCTGGAAGCTGCGCGGCGACATGGCGTGCGACGTATTCCCGAAGACCAACGGATCCATGTTCTCGTACCTCACGGGCGTGGCCTCTCAAGTCAAGGTCCTCTCCTGGTCGAACGGACCAACCGGTCATGGTCCGGCACCGTGCGTGATGGCTTTCCTGTGGTCGATCTCGCTCGTGCCTTGATCGACGCCGCGCGCCGGGAAGCCCGCTTCGACGTGGTGCGAGCGATGATCGCCGACGCTGTCCAGCGACAACTCTGCTCCCCGAACGCGCTGGTAGCCGAGCTCCGGAACCTCCACCTCGGTGGTACCGCCCTGCCCAGAGCGGTGCTGGGCGAGGTGTCGGACGGTGTCCGCTCCGCAGCTGAGGCTTGGGCACGATCGCTTGTCGGCCGTTCATCGCTGCCGTCGCCCCAGCACAACGTGCTGATCCGCACCGCGCGGGGCCGGCAACTCGCGATCGTGGACGGCTGGTGGGACGACGTGGGGCTGGCATGGCAGATCGACTCGAAAGAGTTCCACATGTCTCCCGACGACTATGCCCACACGATGGCTCAGCACTCAGCCCTGTTGGCGCACGGCGTGATGACTGTGCACACCGTTCCGTCGCGACTCAAAACCGACCCCAACGCCGTGCTCGAAGAACTCGTCGGCGCATACCGTTCGGCTGCTACTCGCCCACGGCCCAGCGTGGTGGCAACGCTGTGGCGGCCCGTTTGAGGGGAACGCAGGGGCCCCGCGTTCCCGCCCAGGAAACGCAGGGGCCCCGCGTTCCCTGGAGAAGGGGGGTCCGGAGGTCAGGCGGCCGGCTCCGGGTCTGCCTGCTTCGGCTTGGTCGCGCGGTGCAGGGCCACCATGCCGCCGGTCAGGTTGAACCAGGCGACGTCCTCCCAGCCGGCCTTGGCGATCAGCTCGCCCAGCGCGCGCTGGTCCGGCCACGTCGCCATGGACTCGGCCAGGTAGGAGTACGCCACCGGGTTCGACGACACGAACCTCGCGATGAACGGCAGGAGCTTGAGCAGGTACCGCATGTAGACGAAGCGGAACGGCTTCCAGACCGGGGTCGAGACCTCGCAGATCACCATGCGGCCGCCCGGCTTCGTGACGCGGGCCATCTCCTGGAGGGCGACGACCGTGTCGTTGAAGTTGCGGATGCCGAAGGAGACCGTGACGGCGTCGAAGGACTCGTCCTTGAAGGGCAGGCGCAGGGCGTCTGCGGCGACCTTCGGGACGCGGCGGTGGGCGCCGGAGGCGAGCATGCCGACGGAGAAGTCCGCGGCGACGCACCACGCGCCGGACTCGGCGTACTCGACGGTGGACACCGCGGTGCCCGCGGCGAGGTCGAGGACCTTCTCGCCGGGGCGGGCGTCGAGGACGCGCCTGCTCCACTCCCGCCAGCGGCGGTCGAAGCCCAGCGTCATCACCGAGTTCGTGCGGTCGTAGCCCTTGGCCACGCCGTCGAACATCTCGGCGACCTCGCGGGGGTTCTTGTCCAGACCTGCTCGCGACATGCCCAGAGCGTAAGTCAGCCCGGCTGAGAGGGCGTTAGGGCACCCGGAGAGCTGTCAGCATGCCGTCCACCGCCGCCTGCCAGGGGTACTCCTCTGCCCTGGCCCGCGCGGCCTCCCGCGAACTGGACGCCAGGAGCCGCTGGGCGGCGGTCGCGAAAGCCAGCGCGTGGTCGTCGACGGCGGCGCCGCACGACGGCTGGACGATCTCCTTCAGGGCACTGCTCTGGCTGACGACGACCGGGGTGCCGCTGGCCAGCGCCTCGAGGGCGGCCAGGCCGAACGTCTCGTGCGGGCCGGGCGCCAGCGACAGGTCGGCGGAGGCGAGCAGGTTCGCGACGTCGAGCCGGTTCTTCACGAAGCCGAGGAACGTCACGGGCAGGCCTTGGGCCCGCTTCTCCAGGAACGCTCTGCGGGGTCCGTCGCCGGCGATCACCAGCCGCGCGCTGTAGCCCTGCTCGTGGAGCTCGGCCACCGTGTCCACGGAGCGTTCTACGTGCTTCTCCGGCGAGAGCCGTCCACAGTGGATGAGCAGGTTCTCCTTGCCCTGCAACAGGTCCCGGCGCAGCTCGGCGGAGTGACGGCGAGGCGTGAACGTGGTGAGGTCGACGCCGAGCGGCACCTGGGTGACGTTGCGGGCGCCGATGCGGTCGAACTCCTCGCGGGCGAAACCGGTCGTGCACACGACGGTGTCGTAGGACTCGGCCATGCGCCGGTTGGCCCAGTCTGCGGCTCTGACGGCGGGGTCGGCCGGCAGCACGAACTGGAGCAGGCGGTCGAGGCGTTCGTGCGAGATCACCACGTTCGGGATGCCGCGCTCACTCGCCCAGGCGCCCATGCCTCTGAGCGTGAGGCGGTCGGACACCTCCAGCCGGTCCGGCATGAGGTGTGCCAGCAAGGCCTTGACGCGCAACGGGTCCACCACGCGGTAGCCGCCGGTGTACGGGACCTTGAGCGCGGGCAGGGTGATGCGCCGGACGCCGCCGGGCAACATCTCGTCGGCGCGGCGGGCGCCCGGCACGACCAGCACCACCTCGTGACCCGACTGCACGTAGCCGGTGCCGAGGTGGTGCAGTGCCGTGCGGAGTCCGCCCGACTTCGGTCCGTAGAAGTTGGCCAGTTGCACGATCCTCATGCGGCCGCTTGGTGAGTGAGTCCGATGACCGCGGCGTAGTGGCCGATCAGCTCGTCGCAGATCGCCGGCCAGGTGCGGGAGAGCACCGACTTGCGGGCGGCGAGGCCGAACCGCTTGCGCAGCAACGGGTCGCGCAGCAGCTCCACGTACTGCGCGATGTCGTCCTCGAAGAGGTACCCGGTCCGGCCGTGCCGCACGAGGTCGCGCGGGCCGCCCGCGTTCGGCGCCAGCACCGGCAGGCCTGTCGCGAGGGCTTCCTGCACGGCCTGGCAGAACGTCTCGTGCGGGCCGGTGTGGATGAAGACGTCCAACGACGCGTAGGCCTCCGCGAGCGCCTCACCGGTGCGGAAGCCGAGGAACTCCGCGCGGGGGAGGTCTTTCTGGAGCTGCTCGCGGTCAGGCCCGTCACCGACGATCCTGAGGTGCACGCCCGGCAGGTCGTGGATCTCCTTGAGCCGGTGCACCTGCTTCTCCGGCGCAAGACGGCCGACGTAGCCCACGGTGAGCTGGTCGTTGTGCTTCGGCCGTGGGTGGAAGAGGTCGATGTCGACCCCGCGTCCCCACCGGTGCACGCGCGGGACACCGTGCTGTTCCAGGGCCTCGACCGCCGAGCTGGACGGCGCCAGCGTCCGGTCGGCCAGCGTGTGCAGGCGCTTGGTCCACCGCCACGCGGCGCGCTTGGTGAGCCCGAGCCCGTAGTTGCCGGCGAACCCGGCGACGTCGGTCTGGTAGACCGCGACGGTGGGCACGTCGATCTTCCGCGCGGCTCTCAGCCCGCTCGCACCGAGCACGAACGGCGAGGCCAGGTGCACGACGTCCGGCCGGAAGTCGGCGAGTGCGTTGTGCACCCTTCTGCTCGGCACACCGACCGGCAGGCTGGTCACCATCGGCACGTCGACCGACGCGACTCTGACGACGGGGGTGCCGTGGTGGTCGTCCGCACCGGCACCGGGCGCGACGACCAGGGCCTGGTGGCCGTTGCGCCGCAGGTGCTCCAGGACTCGGAGCACCGAGTTGCTGACGCCGTTCACCTGGGGCAGGAAGCTCTCGGTCACGATCGCTACTCGCACAAGGACACCATGAGGTGCCAGCATGAAGTCCGCGTGACACGAAATTTGACGCGGCCCGAACACCTCACGTCGTGGCCAGGTGATCGTCGTTTCGTCATCTTCGCTTCGGTTCCCGGCCATCAGACGCGGTGAAACTAGGCCAGCATGACCGTCTTGTCGTCCCGTCCCGCGCACCCGGTAGACCCGGGACTGGTGTCCATCGCCCTGGAAGTGGCAGGTCGCCTGGCGAACGACGCCTCGGACGTCATCATGGCCACCGCCGGCCGCGGCGTGCGTCCCGACTCCGACGAGTCGCCGTTCGACTGGGTGACCGACACCGACCGCACCCTGGAACGCCACACCCGCCGCGTGCTCACCGCCGAGTTCCCCGCGATCCCGGTGTTCTGCGAGAACTCCGACGTGGACGTCCCCGGCGACTCCGAGTTCCGCTGGGTGGTCGACCCGGTCGACGGGACCGCGAACTACACGGCCGGTATGCCCTGGTGCGCCTACAGCCTGGCTCTGGTGGACCGCTGGGGCCCCGTCGTCGGCGTCGTGGCCGACCCGTACCGCTCCCAGATCTACGCCGCCGCCCGCGGCCGTGGCATGCGTGCCAACGGAGCGCCGGTGCGGCTGACCGAACGCCAGGGCGACTCGCTGGTCGTGTGCACCGAGATGACGCGCTCCGGGCCGTGGCCCGGTATGGGTGAGTTCATCTCTACCGCCGCGATCGCTGGCACGGGCGTGCGCGTGCTGGGCTCTAAGTGCCTGGCCGTTGCGCAGGTGGCTTTAGGACATGTGGCGGCTGCGGTGCTGCACGGCTATCACGAGTGGGACGTCGCTGGGGCCGTTTCGCTGGCTGTGGAGTCTGGGGCGGTGGTTTTGGACAGACGTGGCGAGGGGGCCCAGCTGCCGGTGGACGGGTTGCTGGTGGCTGCGCCGGATGCTGCCGATGAGGTGCTGGGGTGGTGGCAGTCCGCGCTTAGTGTTGAGGCGTGACAACTGCTTGGCGGGAATGGCAGGACAGTCCGTGGGGGCGGCTCCGCTACGCGTTGGCGCTGGCGAATCTGCGCCGTCATCTGCCGCCTTGGGCGCGGATCTTGGACGTCGGTGGCGGTGACGGGTCCGACGCTGTCGCACTGACCTCGTTGGGACACGACGTGACGGTCGTGGACAACTCCCCCTCGATGCTGGAGATCGCCAGGTCGCGCGGACTGGAATGCGTCGAGGCGTCCGTGTGGGAGATGCCCGACCTCGGGTCGTTCGACGTGGTGTTGTGCCACAACCTCGTGCAGTACGAGCCGGAGTGCCTGCCCGCGGTGGTGGCACCGCTGCGGCCCGGCGGCCTGGTGTCCGTGATGGCGATCAACCGCCACTCCGCACCGCTGGTCACCGCGATCCGCGCGTTGGACCTGGCCGGTGCGGTGGCCGCACTGGACTCTCCGGTGGCACGCACGGCGACGTTCGACCGGGAGATCCGGCTGTTCACGTACGACGAGATCGTCACCGAACTGCGCGGGTGCGAGGTGCTCGGCCACTACGGAATCCGCAGCGTGTGCGACTACATCGCCGACGACTCGCTGAAGCACAGCGCGTACGAGGCGCTGGAGGAACTGGAACTCGCGCTGACCGACCGTGAGCCGTACATGCACACCGCACGGCTGTTCCAGGTGATCGCTCAGGTGGACAGCTGAGGCAGCTGCTTCTCGAGCACCTCGAGGTGGACGCGCGCCGAGTCCAGCTCCGGGTGGTCGAACATCTGCAACGCCACCCGCCCGACCTCGTTCTCGAACACCTTGAAGTCGTGCGCCGCCGTGAGCAGCCGCTGGTACACCGGGTGCTGCCGGTCGACCGCGCCGAGCGCCCTGCCCAGCTGCGCGATGCCGCGCACGTCGTCGAGCTCCTGGGTGAGCTGCTCGCTGATCCGGACCAGCCAGTCCTTGGCGGCCGACCTCGGCACGGTCTGGACCGCCGCCGCGACCCGCCTCGTGGACTCCGCGCAGCGTTCGACCAGCTCGGACCACATGTCGTAGGGCTGCTGCGGGATCGGCGGGTGGAACACCCTCGGCTGCTTGGGCTTCTGGACGGCGCGGCGGATCAGGCCGACGGCGGTGCCGATCATGGCGCCGGGGGCCGTGCCGAACATCGCGGTGATGATGAGGATCACGATGACGGTCACGAGGGGCGAGGTCGGGGTTTCGCTCGGCGCCGCAAACTCGGTGATGATCGCGAGGGCACCGATGAGCACGGTGCCGGATGCGGCACCCCAGAGCGCTGAACGGACTACGACCCCCATGGTGAGTGATCGTGCCATGTTCCGCGCTGGTTCGTAGGGGAACTCAGGCGTCGAAGTCGACCGTCACGCACTCGCTGGTCGGCAACGCCTGGCAGGTCAGCACGAACCCGGCCTCCACCTCGTGCGGATCAAGCGCGTAGTTCCGCCGCATCTCGACCGTGCCCTCAGTGACCAGCGCACGGCAGGTGCCGCAGACACCGCCCTTGCACGCGAACGGCAGATCGGCGCGGACTCGCTGGGCGGCGTCCAGGATCGGCTCGTCCGCGGGCAGGGGCAGGGTGGTCGACTTGCCGTCCAGGACCACGGTCACCGAGGCGGCGGACTCCACCACGGCCTCGACCCGGCGCGGCGGGGGCGGGGGCTCGTCGACGTAGAAGAGTTCGTGGTGCACGCGATCTGCCGGCACGCCGCGGTCGCGCAGCACGGCGGTGGCGTCCTGGACCATCTCGTACGGGCCGCAGAGCCACCACTCGTCGATGCCGTCGAACGGGACGACGGTGTCGAAGAGCGCGCTCAGCTTCTCGGCGTTCAGGCGGCCGCTGAACAGTTCCACGTCGCGCGGTTCGCGGGACAGGACGTGGACCAGCTGCAAGGTGGCCGGGTAGCGGTCCTTCAGGTCGGCCAGTTCGTCGGCGAACATCACCGTGTCGGTGCGGCGGTTGCCGTAGAGCAGCGTCACGCGGGCGCCGGTGGCCAGCACGGTCGCGGCGATCGACAGGGCCGGGGTGATGCCGGAGCCGGCGACCACGAAGCCGTGGTGCGTGCCCACACCGGTCGGGGAGAACTTGCCCAGCGGGGGCAGGACCTCGATCACCTCACCGGGGGCGACGCGGTCCACCAGCCAGCTGGAGAACTGGCCGCCGTCGACGCGGCGCACGCCGATGCGCGGGGCGGCGCCCGCCGGGGCGCAGATCGAGTACGAGCGGCGTTCCTCGCCCTGGCGCAGGGTCAGGTACTGGCCCGCGGCGAAGGTGAAGTCGTCCGACAGGTCCGCGGGCACGTCGAACGTGACGGCCACGGCGTCGTCGCAGAGGCGGTCGACGCGGGCGACCGTCAGCTTGTGGAAGGCAGCACGGCGCGACAACTAGATCTCCTTGACGTGCTCGAACGGTTCGGAACAGGCGTGGCAGCGGCGCAGTGCCTTGCACGCCGTCGAGCCGAACCGCGAAATCTCCGAGGTGTTGAGAGAACCGCACTGCGGGCACGCCACCTGACGTGACGGCGGTACCAGGTTCAACGGCACCGGGCCGGCGACGGACGGGCCGATGCGCGAGGGTGGCGCGATGCCCGCGGCCGCCAGCTTGGAGCGGCCTTCCGAGCTGATCCAGTCCGTGGTCCAGGCCGGTGACAGCGACAAGCGCACCTCGACCTCGGCGTACCCCGCGGAGAGCAACGAACGGCGCAGATCGGCGCCCATCTCGTCGATCGCGGGGCAGCCCGAGTAGGTCGGGGTGATCGTCACGACGACGCGGCCGTCGGTTTCGGACACCTCGCGGAGCACGCCGAGGTCCGCCAGCGTGAGAACCGGGAGTTCCGGGTCCCGCACGGCCGACGCGACCTCGAGTGCCGTGGTCACCAGACCGCTCCCGGCAGCGAGCGGTGCAGGTGCTGCATCTCGGCGAGCAGGAAGCCCATGGCCTCGGTGTGCACGCCGTCGCGGCCCGCCATGCCGGCGACCCGCGCCGCGCGAGTGTCCGCGGGGCGGGTGAGGCCCGCGGCGGACAGCACCGCCTCCAGCACACCGTCCACTTCGGACCGAAGAGAGGCCGGGTCGACCGCGACACCGGTCAGCGCGGTTTCCACGGCGTGCGTGGCGAAGAGCTCGTCCACGAACGGCCACACGCGCTCGAGACCGGCCTGCATGCGCCGGTGCGACTCGTCGGTGCCGTCGCCCAGCCGGACGGTCCACTGGGCGGCGTGGTCGCGGTGGTAGGCCAGCTCTTTCAGGCCCTTCGCGGCCACGGCGGCCAGCACCGGGTCGGCCGAGCCGCGCAGGCGCGAGAACAGCGCCAGCCGCCACGACGAGAACACCAGCAGGCGCGCGATGGTCGTGGCGAAGTCGCCGCCAGGACCGGGACCGCAGTCGATCTCGGCCAGGTGCACGTTGCGGAACTCGCGTTCGTCGCGCAGGTACGCCAGCGCGTCCTCGTCGCGGCCGAGCACCTCACCCGCGCGGGTGAGCAGCATGCGGGCCTGGCCGAGCAGGTCCAGGGCGATGTTGGCGAGCGCGATGTCCTCTTCGAGCTCCGGAGCGCGCGAGCACCACTCCGACAGCCGCTGCGAGAAGATCAACGCGTCGTCGCCGAGCATCAGGCAGTACGCGGCCAGCGCCTCGCGATCCACGCCGGCGGGGAACTCGCGGTTCACGCCGACGAGAGCGTCCGAGAATCCGGTGCCGAACGCCCAGTGCGCGTCCTCGTGACCGAGGAGCGATTCGTACGCGTTGTCGAAGCTCATAGGTGCGGCACGTCCTCGGGAATCGCGTAGAACGTCGGGTGCCGGTAGACCTTGTCGCCCGACGGCGCGAAGAACGGGTCCTTCTCGTCCGGCGAGGAGGCCGTGATCTCGGTGGCGGGCACGACCCAGATCGACACGCCCTCGTTGCGACGCGTGTAGACGTCACGGGCGTTGCGCAGCGCCATCTCCGCGTCCGGCGCGTGCAGCGAACCGACGTGCACGTGGTTCAGGCCGCGCTTGCCGCGCACGAACACTTCCCACAGCGGCCAAGACGTGCTCACGCGGCACCTTCCTTCGTAACCTGCTTCTGAGCATGCGCGGCAGCGGCCTCGCGGACCCACGAGCCGTCCTCGTGCGCCTTGCGGCGGTGGGCGATGCGCTGCTCGTTGCAGACGCCGCCGCCCTTGACGACCTGCCAGAACTCGTTCCAGTCCGGCGAGCCGAAGTCGTACTGGCCGCGCTCTTCGTTCCACTTGAGCTCGGGGTCCGGGAACGTCACGCCGAGCTTCTCGGCCTGCGGCATGCTCATGTTCACGAACTTCTGCCGCAGCTCGTCGTTCGTGTCGCGCTTGATGCGCCACGCCATCGACTGCTCGGTGTTCGAGGACTCCGCGTCCGGCGGACCGAACATCATCAGCGCCGGCCACCACCAGCGGTTCACCGAGTCCTGCACCATGTCGCGCTGCTGCTGGGTGCCGGTCATCATCGTCATGAGCAGCTCGTAGCCCTGACGCTGGTGGAACGACTCTTCCTTGCAGATGCGGATCATGGCGCGCGCGTACGGCCCGTAGGACGTGCGGCAGAGCGGCACCTGGTTGCAGATCGCGGCGCCGTCGACCAGCCAGCCGATCACGCCGACGTCGGCGAAGGTCAGCGTCGGGTAGTTGAAGATCGAGGAGTACTTCTGACGGCCCTCGATGAGCTTGATCGTCAGGTCCTCGCGGTCGGCGCCGAGCGTCTCGGTCGCCGAGTACAGGTACAGGCCGTGCCCGGCCTCGTCCTGCACCTTCGCCAGCAGGATCGCCTTGCGCCGCAGCGAGGGCGCGCGACTGATCCAGTTGCCCTCCGGCTGCATGCCGATGATCTCGGAATGCGCGTGCTGGGCGATCTGCCTGATCAGGGTCTTGCGGTAGCCGTCGGGCATCCAGTCGCGCGGCTCGATGCGCGATTCGGCCTGCACGGTGCGCTCGAAACGCAGCTCCAGGTCATCCGCCATGCCACCGATGTTACACCTGAGTGCCGAATCTGCGTAGAACTGTCACAACGACTCCGATGACCAGCCAGACGACCAACAGGAAGGTGCCCACGGGCAGCAGGCTGAGGACCGCGGTCCGGCCCGCCACGCGAGTCAGCTCGGGGTTCGTCTGGTCGTACTCGACCCGCACGTTGTCCCCCACCTTCAAGCCGGCCGGGTACAGCACGCCCTGCGACGGGATGATCACGCGGCCGTCCGGTGTGGCGTAGCGCACAACGGTCCGGTTGAAGGCGACGGAGTCGACCTGCGCGACCGCCTGCCCCATGTTCCGCTCGATGGCCACGTCATCCCGCCAGCACGCGATGGGCAGGAGCACGCAAACGAGCGTCACGACCCCACCGACAACGAGCAAAGTGCGACTCACCGCACGGCGGACGCGTACGCCGAGCGGCGGCTTGGTCACTGCGTCCTCCACCACAACTGAGAAGTCTAGAGCCGGGCGGGTGCCGCGCTTTCAGGTTGAGGTCCATACAGTCGGACCGTGACCTCAGCACCCACATCGCGAGCACGGCAGCGAATCCGCGTCCGGTCGAGGCGGGACACCGCCGGTGACCTGCTCGGACTGCTGCCAGACCCCGCGCACGCGCTGGCCTGGGTGCGAGATGGGTCCGGTCTGGTCGGATGGGGCGAGGCCGCCCGACTGGAGGTCAGCGGACCGGACAGGTTCGCCCAGGCCGACAAGTGGTGGCGCGAACTCGTCGCGCACCTGGAGGTCGACGACGAGCTGGGCGTGCCGGGCAGCGGGCCGGTGGCGTTCATCAGCATGGCCTTCGCGGACGAGCCGGGCGACTCGGTGCTGATCGTGCCCGAGGTCGTCGTGGGCAGGCGCAACGGCGAGCAGTGGATCACCACGATCGGCGCCGCCGACACCGCACCGGACGTCGCGCCGCTGACCAGGCCGTCGACCGTCCGGTACGCGAACGGCCAGCTGCCGGTGACGCAGTACCGCGAGGCCGTGCGGGAAGCCGTGGCGCGCATGCGGGACGGCGAGCTCGGCAAGGTCGTGCTGGCGCACGACCTGGTGGCGGTCACGGACAAGCGGCTGGACCAGAGGTTCGTGCTGCAGGGGCTGGCCCGCCGCTATCCGGAGTGCTGGGCCTACGCCGTCGACGGGCTCGTGGGGGCGACGCCCGAACTGCTGCTGCGCCGCACCGGGTCGGTCGTGGACTCGCGGGTGCTGGCGGGAACGACCTGGCCGCACGACGGGGTCAGCGACGAGGAACTCGCTTCGGCGTTGATGTCGTCGGAGAAGAACCTCGAAGAGCACGAGTACGCGATCACTTCTCTCGCGGAGACGCTTCGGCCCTTTTGCACGACGATGTCAGTCGAGGGGCCGTCCGTTCTGCGGCTGCCGAACGTGTCGCACCTGTCTTCCGACGTGATCGGGACTTTGGGGTCCTCCGCGTCGTTGCTGCACCTCGGCGAGGCCGTGCATCCGACGGCGGCGGTCGGCGGGACGCCGCGGCTGGACGCGACGACGTTGATCTCCCAGCTCGAGGGGATGGACCGCGGGCGCTACGCCGGGCCGGTCGGGTGGATCGACGGCAACGGGGACGGCGAGCTCGGGATCGCGTTGCGGTGCGCGCAGATCAGCGGGTCGACCGCGCGGCTGTTCGCGGGGTGCGGGCTGGTCGCGGATTCGGATCCGGACATCGAGGTGCAGGAGGCGCACGCCAAGATGCGGCCTATGCGCGAGGCTCTCGAAGGGCTGTAGTTCTTAGCTCTCCAGGACGCTGGCCACGAACTCGGCCTTGCCTTCTGTGTACGCCTCACGGTCGTGGCCGCTTTGTGTTGCCAGTCGACGCTTCAGGTCTTCGTATGCCTGCGCGAGGGTGGTGTTGCTGCGGAGTGCGTCGCGGAACCTGATCTGCTCGGTCCACCTCGGGTGGTCTGCCTGGATCAGGTGCAGGTGTGCCTCGCGGTGGCCTTCCGCGTCCGGCTTCACGTAGAAGCGGCGCCACGGGCGGAGATCCAGGTTCGGCGGTACCAGGCACCAGCCTTCGGTGGCCAGGCGCTCTGTGGCCTGCTCGACCACGGTGTCCAGGTCGGTCACGGAGGCCATGAGGTCGACGATCGGCTTCGCTGCGAGGCCTGGCACGGCCGTCGACCCGATGTGCTCGATTTCTTCGGTCAGCCAGGGGGCCAGGAGGTCGGCCAGTTGGTCGCTCTCCGCCTTTGCTCTGGCGGCCCAGCGGGGGTCGTGCGGGCTGACTTCTGCCCGCTCGTGTGCCCAGGCCGGGGCGTCTTCGCTCATCGGGCCAACGCTAACGCAGGGGTCCTGCATGGCCGTTTGTGCCGTTGGCGTCTGCAAGTACCACCAACTCTTGATCGAATCGCCGCCAACTACACCCAACCCGCGCGCCGTGCCGGACTCCCAGGTCGCCGGGGACAGCCGAGAAGGTCTGTTGGTAGTAGAAAAGTGCCTGTTGACCTTGAGTTGGCGGTACTTGCAGACGCCAGCAGGCGACCAGGCAGGCTCGGGCCAACGCTAACGCAGGGGTCCCCTTGAGCTGGGAACCCCTGCATCACAACGTACTCAGCCGGTCTGACACTCAGTGCTCGTGCGCACCCAGCAGCTCGTGCGTGAGCTGGATCTTGGCGCGCGACTTCGGCTCGGCCTTCACCGAGAGGGACTTCGCGGCCACCTCGGCAGCGGCACGGCCAGGAGCCTCGGCCGGCTTGCCCTTGGTGAAGAGCCAGGTCTGGAACAGCTGGTCGAGCTGCTGGCCGGACACCCGCTCGGACAGTGCGATGAACTCCTCGATGGTGGCGTCCTTGTAGCGCTTCTCCTGCTGCCACGTCTTGAGGATCTCGAAGAACTTGTCGTCACCGACGGCCACGCGCAGGGCGTGCACGGTCAGCGCGCCGCGGTCGTAGACGGCGCCGTGGAAGACGTTGGAGGAGCCGGGATCGCCGGGCAGGACCTGCCAGAACGGGTCTTCCGCCGGGTACAGGTCGTAGGTGAAGTCGGCGTTCTCCTGGGCCGTGCCCTCACCGATGTACTCGGACCACAGGAACTCGGCGTAGGAGGCGAAGCCCTCGTTCAGCCAGATGTCGCGCCAGTGGTGGACGGACACCGAGTCGCCGAACCACTGGTGGCCCAGCTCGTGCGCGACGACGTAGGTGTTGGCGCCACGGCGGAAGAACGCGGTGTCGTAGGTCGGGCGCGTCTGGTTTTCGAGCGCATAGCCGAGGTTCGGCGTCACGACGCCGCCCTGCGCCTCGAACGGGTACGGGCCGAAGCTCTCCGCGAGGAACTCGTTGATCTCGGGCGTGCGCTCGATGCTCGCCTTGGCGGCATCTGCGTTGTCGCCGAGGCGCTCGGAGTAGGCGTTGACGTACGGCTGGCCGTTGGGCGCGGTGCCCTGGCGGAGCTCGAACTGGCCGATCGTCAGGAACGTCAGGTAGGTCGCCTGCGGCTTGGTGCTGCGCCAGTTCCAGCGCGTCCAGCCGTTGATCTGGCGGGTCTGGCCGACGAACGTGCCGTTCGAGATCGCCTCGACGCCGTTCGGGACGGCGACGTTGACGTCGAAGGTGGCCTTGTCGGTCGGGTGGTCGTTGGACGGGAACCACCAGGAGGCGATCTCCGGCTCACCGATGGCGAGGGCACCGTCGGGAGTCTTCGTCCACGCCGTGAAACCCTTGGCGTCCTTCACGGCCGACGGCGTGTCGGCGTAGGTGACGACGATCGTCAGGTCCTGACCCTTGCGGACGCCGCCGCGCGGGGTCAGGGTCAGCTCGCCGCCGTCGGAGACGTACGTGGCCGGCACGTTGTTGACCCGCACCGACTTCACCTTGAGCAGGAAGTCGAGGTTGAACTGCGTCAGGTCCTGGGTGGCCTTCGCCAGGATCGTCGTCGTGCCCGACAGCTGGTCGCCGGTCGGGTTGTAGTTGAGCCTGATGTCGTAGTGGGAAACGTCGTATCCGCCGTTGCCGTACGCAGGGAAGTACGGGTCACCGACGCCGGGTGCGCCCGGAGACGCCGCGAGCGCCGTCCCCACGAATAGCGTCATCGCGGCCGCGGACGCTACCGCGGTCGTCGTCTTGGATCTGATCGACATGCGCGGGACGCTATCCACACTTTTGACGCGGGAGCCACCGACTTCCGTAGGTTTCCTACCTGCTGAAAATGTTTGACACCGTCGACTTGAGACGTTGGTGCAACGAGCGCAGCTCGTCTCGTTTTGCCTGCACTTCCACCACTTGGAGGCCCTGGGGCTGCGCAATTGCGCTACGGAACTCCTCCTGGCCATCCACTGTGGAGTGCGGAATTCGGTAGCCCGCGCACAAAGCGGTCAGATCCGTCCCGTGCGGGGTGCCGAATATCCTTTCGAAACTCCCGCCGTACTCCGGCGCGCCTTGCTCCAGCAACGAAAAGATCCCCCCACCGTCATCGTTCAGCACGACGATGGTCAGGTCCGGGTGGTGGTCGGCCAGCAGGCCGTTGCTGTCGTGCAGGAACGTCAGGTCGCCCATCAGCGCGTATGCGGGGCCCTGATGGGTCGTGGCGAGACCGATGGCCGTGGACACGCTCCCGTCGATGCCCGCCGCACCCCGGTTGGCGTGCACGGTGATGTCCGACCGCCGCTCGCCCGCGAAGTCGACGTCGCGGATCGGGTTCGAGGACCCGACGAACAGCATCGCTCCCGTCGGCAGCGCCTGGGTGAGGTCACGCGCGATGTGCAGCCCGGTCGGCCAGGGCTCGGCGTCGAGCAGCTCGTCGACGGCCACGCTTACGCTCTTGACCGCGGTCTGCCAGGCGTGGCCCCACTCCGCGTCGATCTCCGCGGGCTCCGGCAGCCAGGTCGACGCCTGTGTCGCGGTGAACTGCACGTCCGGCCACAGCGCCTGGTCACCGACGGCGTGCACGATCTCTGTGTCGCGCAGCAACGTCTGCTGCCCGCGCGCCAGCGTCACCCGGCCGACGACCAGCACCGCGTCCGGCCGCAGGTGCTCGGGGAGGCCCGCGTTGAGCAGCAACGAGCCGTGGCGCAGCCCGTTCGGCGCGGTCGGCTCGGCGATCACCGGCCAGCCGAGCGAGGCGGCCTGACGCAGCCGCTCGGGGCGGTCGTCGCCGAGCAGCACCAGCGTGCGGGCGGGCAGGGCGGACGGCCTGGTCTCGACCGCGAACGCCCGGTCCGTCGCGGTCCACGGGCCACTGCGATCCGACGACGGCCACGCGTCGTCCTCCGGTGTGAGCGGCGGGCGGAACGGCACGTTGACGTGCGACGGCCCGTCCGCCGCGATGGCACGGCAGATCAGCGAACGCGTCGTCGGCTCGTCGGCGGCCTCCGGCATGTGCAGCGTCGGGATGCCGAGGATGTCGTGCTGGTTGATCGTCTGGCTGGAGCCGGTCCGGTACAGATCGACAGGACGGTCGGCGGTCAGCGCGATCAGCGGGACGTTCGTCAGCTGCGCCTCGATCACGGCGGGGTGCAGGTTCGCGACGGCGGTGCCGCTGGTGCAGGTCACGACGGCCGGCGTGCCCGTCTTGGCGAGCCCCAGCGCGAGGAAGCCGCCGCTGCGCTCGTCGATCCGCACGTGCACCCGGAGCAGGCCCTTTTGCTCGGCCTGGTGCAGCGCGAACGACAGCGGGGCGTTGCGCGAACCAGGGCACAGCACGACGTGCTGGACGCCGTTGCGCACCAGCTCGTCGACGATCACCCTCGCCTGCGCGGTTGACCCGTTCATCTCTCGATTGTCCCAGTACCGTTCTGTGAAGCATCTCAGCCAGGTGCGCCTAGAGTCTCCGGTCGTGGCAGACCAGGAGCTCTTCGACCCGTCGCTGTGGAAGTCCGTGGAGGGCTTCGACTTCACCGACATCACCTACCACCGCGCGATCGACCAGGGCACGGTCCGCATCGCGTTCAACCGGCCCGAGGTGCGCAACGCGTTCCGGCCGCACACCGTGGACGAGCTGTACCGGGCACTGGATCACGCCCGCATGTCGTCCGACGTCGGCTGCGTGCTGCTGACCGGCAACGGGCCGAGTGCGAAAGACGGCGGCTGGGCCTTCTGCAGCGGCGGTGACCAGCGCATTCGCGGGCGCAGCGGCTACCAGTACGCCTCCGGTGAGACGTCCGACACGGTCGACCCGGCGCGGGCGGGACGGCTGCACATCCTGGAGTGCCAGCGGCTGATCAGGTTCATGCCGAAGGTCGTCATCGCGGTGGTCAACGGCTGGGCGGCCGGTGGGGGCCACAGCCTGCACGTCGTGTGCGATCTCACCATCGCGAGCGCCGAGCACGCGAAGTTCAAGCAGACCGACGCGGACGTCGGCTCGTTCGACGGCGGCTACGGATCGGCGTACCTGGCACGGCAGGTCGGGCAGAAGTTCGCCCGCGAGATCTTCTTCCTCGGCCGCACGTACTCCGCCGAGGACATGTTCAAGATGGGCGCGGTCAACGAGGTCGTGCCGCACGCGGAGCTGGAGACGACGGCGCTGCAGTGGGCCCGCGAGATCAACGGGAAGTCGCCCACCGCCCAGCGGATGCTCAAGTACGCGTTCAATCTGATCGATGACGGTCTGGTGGGACAGCAGATCTTCGCCGGTGAGACGACCCGGCTCGCGTACATGACCGACGAGGCCGTCGAGGGCAGGGACGCCTTCCTGGAGAAGCGCGACCCCGACTGGTCGAACTACCCGTACTACTTCTGATCATGCTGGACGACCTGCGCTCGGCGCTCAGCGGCGGAGAACCGCTGGTCGACGGCCCGCTCGACGGCTGGGAGAAGCGGGCCGTGCTCGGCGTGCCCACCTCCGGGTCGACGGGCGAGCCGAAGACCGTGCTGCTCGACGCGGACGCGCTGACCACGTCCGCGGAGGCCACCCACGAGCGGCTGGGTGGGCCGGGAACGTGGCTGCTGGCGTTGCCGACCAGCCACATCGCCGGGGTCCAGGTGCTGGTGCGCTCGCTGGTCGCCGGCACCACCCCCGGCGTGCTGGACATGGCGAAGGGCTTCCGGGCGATGGGCTTCGCGCAGGCCGCGCAGCCGGTGCTGGCCCAGCCGGGACGCCACTACACCGCGCTCGTGCCGACGCAACTCTCCCGGCTCGTGGTCGGGGAGGGTCCGGGGCTCTCGGCGCTGCGGCAGTTCGACGGCGTGCTGATCGGCGGGGCCGCGACCCCGCCGAAACTCCTCCAGCAGGCCCGTGACCTGGGCGTTCAGGTCGTCACGACCTACGGCATGAGCGAGACGGCCGGCGGGTGTGTCTACGACGGCGTGCCGTTGCGGGACGTCCGGCTGCGCACCGACGAGCTGATCGAGATCAGCGGCCCGGTGCTGGCGCTGGGCTATCGCGGCAGCGCGGAGCCGTTCGGCGAGTGGTTCCGCACCGGGGATCTCGGGCGGCTGCGCGGCGGGCGGCTGGAGGTCCTCGGCCGCGCGGACGACGTGATCGTCACGGGCGGCGAGAAGGTGCCTCCGGTGCTGGTGGAACGGGCTCTGGCGACCGTGGAGGGCGTGCTGGAGGCCTGTGTCGTCGGTGTGCCGGACGACGAGTGGGGGCAGGTGATCGCCGCGGTCGTCGTTGCCCGCGGTGTGACGCCCTCGGTCGAGGACCTGAAGGCCGCGGTCGTCTCCGAGGTGGGCCGGGCGGCGGCGCCGAAGCTGGTGCGGTTCGTGTCCGAGTTGCCGTTGCGGGGGCCGGGCAAAGTCGACAGAGCAGCGGTGGCTGACTCTTTTAGGTGAACCTTTACCGCCGAGCACAACTCTCCTCGCGAAGCACGCGGACCCAGGCCGCGCGCGTTAGCGATGGGGGTTTCTCATGCGCTACCTGTTACCGCTGGTCGCCGGAGCCGCTCTGACGGTCGGACTGGCATCCCCTGCCCAGGCGGCGGGCAACGAGTGGTCCGCGGACGTCAGCGGCCACGCCGTCACGTGGGGTGGCTCCCCGCGGACGGGCCTGATCGAGCTCGGGTCGCACAGACTCGCTCAGCCGGCCAACACGGTCACGGCGGCGGTGACCGGCGATGGTGTCGTGGACGTGCGCGGGCTGCGGCCGGACGGTCAGTGGACCGAGTGGCTGGAGGCGCCGGCCACGTTGCCGGTGAGCACGCAGACCGTGCAGACGCGGGTGGTTCTGAGCGGTGGCAAGGCATCGCGCGTGAAGCTGACGGCGTCCAACGCGCCCGCTGTTGCCGCGGACGACGTTTCTGTTGCTGCGGCGGGCCGTTCGTACCGCGTGTACGCCACGCGTGAAGGCCTTGTCGGTGGCACGACGGCGAACGGCCACACGATCCGTTCGCGCGACCACTTCGTGGCGCTGCCGTCGCGGCGTGGCCTGGCGCCCAACAACTCCGGCAGCTACAGCGTGCAGGTGTGCGCGTCGAACGGCCGTTGCGAGTGGGCACCGGTGTGGGACGTCGGCCCGTGGAACACCAAGGACGACTACTGGAACCCGTCCGCGACCCGCGAGATGTGGAAGGACCTGCCGCAGGGCAAGCCCGAGGCGCAGGCGGCGTACGAGAACAACTACAACGGCGGCAAGGACCAGTACGGCCGCGAGGTCGCGAACCCGGCGGGCATCGACCTGGCCGACGGCACGTTCTGGGACGGCCTCAAGCTGACCACGAACTCGTGGGTGACCGTGACGTACCTGTGGACCGGCTCCGGTCCTGTCGGGACGGTGCGCACCGCGGCGGCGAACGGCACGGTGAACGTGCGCAGCGGCGCGAACTCGTCGACCTCGCAGGTGGGTCTGGCCGCGAACTACGCGCAGGTCAGGGTGACCTGCCAGCTCACAGGTGAGTCGGTGACGGGCACGCAGGGCACCTCGAACGTCTGGTACCGCATCGCGTCCGGCAAGCACGTGGCCAAGGCGTACGTCGCGGGCGTCAGCGGCGCGCCCGCCTGCTGATACACCCCTTTGGCGGGTCCTCAGCACCCATGGCGGAGGATGGAGGCATGGCCTCAGTCGTCCAGTGGATCCAGGGGACCCGCCCCCGTACGCTGCCGAACTCGATCGCACCGGTGCTCGTCGGCGCGGCGGCGGCGCACCACATCGACGAGTTCAACGCGCTCTACACAGTGCTGGCGCTGGTCGTTTCGGTGGCGCTGCAGATCGGCGTCAACTACGCCAACGACTACTCCGACGGCATCCGCGGCACGGACGACAACCGGGTAGGGCCGTTCCGGCTGACCGGTTCCGGCGCCGCGGAGCCGGCGAAGGTGCGGCTGGCGGCGTTCATCTCGCTGGGTGTCGGCGCGCTCGCCGGGATCGTGCTCGTGGCCCTGTCCGGGTACTGGTTCCTGCTCGCATTCGGCGCCGTTTGCATTGCTGGAGCGTGGTTCTACACGGGCGGCAAGCGGCCGTACGGCTACGCGGGCCTCGGCGAGATCGCGGTGTTCCTCTTCTTCGGACCGGCCGCGGTGCTGGGCACGCTGTACGTGCAGAGCGGCGAGATCACCGGTATCGGCATCGGTGCCGCGATCGCGATGGGGTCGATCTCGGCCGCCGTGCTGGTGGCGAACAACCTGCGGGACATCCCGACGGACGCGGTGTCGGGCAAGCGGACCCTGGCCGTGGTGCTGGGCGACAAGGACACCCGCCGGCTGTACCTGGCGCTGGTGGCCGTGCCGTTCCTGATCGCGCTCGGGATGACCGTGCGGGTGCCCTACGCGTTGCTCGGATTCCTTGCGGCACCGGTGTTGCTGCCCGCCGTGCGCCGGGTGGCCGCCGGGCGCGGTGGGCGTGAGCTGATCCCGGTGCTGCAGTTCACCGGGATCGCGATGCTCGCCTGGGCCGTGCTGGTCAGCGCCGGCCTGGTCCTTGACTGAGGCTTTCGCCGCGCTACCAGGCGTCTTCGGTGAACTGAGGCGGCTCGTCGTCGTCCCGTCGCGCGGGCTTGCGCGGGGCCGGCGGAGGGGGCGCCTCACCCTGGATCAGCTCGTCCAGCCTGGCGCGGTCGGCCTCGAGGGCCTGCCGCACCAGCGGATCGTGCCCCGCCTCGCCGGTGAGGACCTGACGCCAGCTCAGCCCGGCGCCGCGGGCGATGCGGTCGGCCAGCTGCCGCATCGCCGGTGACGCCTCGCTCGACTTGGCGAACTGCATCACCCTGCGGATGTCCTCAGTGGACGGTTCCTTGCCCTTGAGACCCTGCTGGGCGGACCGCATAGCGCGGTCCACCTCGGCGACGGTGCTGGTCAGGAAGTCCTCGGCCGCGAGGATGTCCGGTGTCCGCCAGGCCGTCATCACCACTTGTCCTCCGCGAAGATGTCGGGGTCGTTCTCGTCGCCGTCGTCACCCCGGCCTCTGCGCGGCTTCTGCGCTTCCATGATCTCCTCGGCGGTCATGCCCTCCTGGAGCATCTGGAACGCCTGCTTCATCTTGTTGACGTTCTCCTGCTGCATGGCCTGCACGTCCGGATCCTGGGCGGCCTTGCCCGAGACGACGTCCTCCCAGGAGAACTCACCCGCGTCCACCTTGCGCTTCAAGGCTTTCAGCTGCTCGGGCGCGTCCTTTTCCTGCGCCGCGCGCTCGACCTGCTGGGCGATCGCCTTGAAGTCGACCGGCGGGATCGGCGGCAGCGGCGTGTCCTTGAGGCGGTTCGCCAGGTCCTGCGCCTCCTTGAAGCGCGCGTCGACCTGCGCCTCGGCCGCGCGCAACTCCGGCGACTTCCAGCTGTCGTTGGGCGTGGTCATCAGTTCTCCCTCGCGAACAATCCCCGCTGGATCGGCCTGACCTCGTCGCGGACGTCGCCGAGCTCGCCCCTCGACGCGAGGGTGCGCCACTGCCGGAAGTCTACTTCGGACAGACCGAGCTGCTGGGCCGTTTCGTAGTTCTCACCGAGGAAGTGCAGGACCGCGTTCTCGCCCATGATCCCGAGGATCTCGAACTCGGCGCCCCTCCAGGTGCAGAGCTTGCGCAGTAGGGAGAGGTCCTGGACCGCGGCGTCCGACACCTCGAGGAACCTGGCGCCCTCGCTCGCGGTGAAGTCGTCCGGCGCGCGGTGACCGGCCAGCGGGTGCAGCAGCACCGAGCCGGGGGTGGTGCCGAAGTCGAGGTCGAAGTCCTGCCCGCGGAACTTGCCGATCAGTCCACGCCGGACGGTCGGCCGCAGCGGAACCGGGGCCTGCCAGAACCTTCCCGGCCCGAAGCCGACGTCCCCGGTGGGGATCCAGCCGGTCTGGCGGTTGAGGTACTTGCCGACGCTGCGCGCGTCGCCGTTCGACTCGAACCGCCACAGCTCGGTGCCCGCCGGCAGCTCGGTGAGCTCCATGACGTACTCGGGGATCGGCTGCGCGCTCGGGGTGTAGCCGGTGCCGGTGAACGGCACCGGGTAGACGCGGCTCGTGCCCATCTTCTGCGCGCCTTCGAGCGTGGGGCCGCCGAAGCTGGTCTCGAAGATCTCCGCGGTGTGGGCGAGGAACCGCAGCAGGTACTGCGTTCCTCCCGGCCACTCCGCGACCTTGTCGACGCCGAACGCCTCCGCGAACTGCTCTGCCGTGCCCTGCGGGAAGTCCTGGCCGCGCGTGACGAACCCGCCCGTGCGGTGCGGCTCGAACTTGCCGGGAACGACGACGTTGCCCAGGTAGAGCTGCGCGATCGCGGGGTGCACGATCTTCTGCAGGATGGTCTGCGGCCCGATACCGGCCGCCTTCTGCACGACCTGTGGGGTGCTCATCCCGGGTTCTTCTCCTTCCACCGCGCCAGGTAGTCGGTGCGGTCGACCTGCACGTTCCCCAGCTCCTCGACGTCGAGCGTGGCCGTGAAGCCGTTGTACTGGTCGCCTTGGAGGCCGTTCTGCGCCGCCCAGACGTACTCGCCTCCGGCGTACCCCGCCTCCGCCAAGCCGGCATCGACGGCGATGACGTTGAACGGCTGGTCGCGCCAGGTGGCCGTCATCTTCTCGAAGTACCAGGCGTCGAGCTCGGTGACGGGCACCGTTTTGAAGTGCCTGCCACCGTAGCTCTCGAAGCCCTCGTCGGTTCGGTAGGTCACCCCGGGGATCTTGCGGATCCAGACGGACCCGTCCCCCTCGGCGCCCGCGAAGTACACCTCGCCGCGGTACTCGGCCATCTCCTGCGAGTAGTTGGTCATCAGAGCTTCGTCCAGCCGAACTTGCGGTCGTACACGGCGTGCAGGCTCTCCGAGCCGTCCGCGTTGACCTGCCAGATCTCCGCACGGTCAGGCAGAGGCGTACCGCCGTCGACGCGCCACTCCGGCAGACCGCCCATCGTGGAGCCGGTGCCGGTGAACGGGTCGTACCCGTCGTACGGCTTGGCAGCACCGCCGGCCGCGGCCATCTGCTTCTGGGAAGCCTCGTAGTGCGCCTGCTCCTGCGGGGACTGGTACTCGCTGTCCTGGCGGGGGCCGAACGTGTTGAAGTCGGGGACGTCCTTCTTCGGACCGCCGAACGGCACGTTGTGCGCACCGGCGTTCTGGTCGGTGACCTCGTACCGCAACTGCATGGCGGACGGGGCGTTCTCGGGGATGGGCGTCCACCCCTTGCCCTTGTCGTCCAGCGCCAGACCGTCACGGAGTCCTGCGGGGGTGTTGATGTCGACGACGTCCTGGCCCCTGGCGATCGAGCCGCCCATCTGGTTCTGCCAGTTCGCCTGCTTGCTGCCGTCCGCGTGGGGCGTGTCCGGCAGGTAGGTGCTGAGCGCGCCCTGGTTCAGCGCCTTGGTGACGATGTCGCCGGTGCCGACCGTGATCTGGTTGCGGACGTCGGCCACGTGCTGCGCCTCGGTCGGGCTCAGTTCGGTGGTGAGCTTCTTGCTCAGGTCGACGTAGCGCTCGCGGTCGGCCTCGTTCGGGAGGATCTGCTCGAGCTGGTGCTTGTAGCCATCGCCCTGCGCTGCCATCGCGGCCGCGTCGAAGTGCGGGGTGAGGTCTGGGCCTGGTGGGCGGTTGCTGCTTGCGCCGTCGCCGTTGTTGCCGTCGCCGTTGTTGCCGTCGCCGTTGTTGCCGTCTTGGCCGGTGGGGGCCGGCTCGTCGGTATGCGGCTTGAGGTCGTGGTCGGTTGGGGTGGGGTCGGGCTGGGTGTCGTGGGCCGGCTTGGGGTCCTCGGCGCCGCTCGGGTCGGTGTCGTGGGGTTTTGCGTCGTCGGGCTTGCCGTCGGTGTCGTGCGGCTTGTCGCCCGCGTCGTGCGGCTTGTCGCCCGCGTCGTGGGGCTTGCCGTCGGTGTCGTGGGGCTTGTCGCTCGCGTCGTGCGGCTTGCCGTCGGTGTCGTGCGGCTTGCCGTCGGTGTCGTGCGGCTTGCCGTCGGTGTCGTGCGGCTTGTCGCCCGTGTCGTGGGGCTTATCGGCTGCGTCGTGGGGCTTGGTGCCGGACTCGTGTGGAGTCGTGTCGTGCGGCTTGGTGCCGTCTGGCGTGTCGTGCGGCTTGGTGTCCGTCGACCCGTTGGGCGTGGTGTCGTGCGGACGCGTGCCGCCGTCGTGCGGGGTCGCGCCGCCCGAGCCGCTGGGCGTCGAGTGGTCCGTGCCGGTGCTGGGGTGTCCGGGAGGCGACGGGAGGCCGCCGCCGGAGCTCGGGCTCGGGTGCCCAGCAGGCGACGGCAAGCCGCCACCGGCACTTGGGCTGGGGTGCCCGGGAGGCGACGGCAGACCGCCACCCGAACTCGGGCTGTCATGGCCGGGAGGCGACGGCAAACCACCGCCGGTACTCGGGCTCGGGTGCCCAGGGGGCGACGGCAGGCCGCCACCAGCACTCGGGCTCGGGTGCCCAGGAGGCGACGGCAAGCCGCCACCAGCACTCGGGCTCGGGTGCCCAGGAGGCGACGGCAAGCCGCCACCAGCACTCGGGCTCGGGTGCCCAGGAGGCGACGGCAAGCCGCCA
>NZ_JBITEX010000005.1:0-506723 GCF_044455585.1 Lentzea sp. NPDC051213 | reverse complement strand
CACCGGACGGGGTCGGGTGACCGCCTGTTCCGGTAGGAGCTGGGGCCGTTGCCGTGCCGGAGCTCGCGCTTGGGTGGCCAGGAGGCGTGGGCAGCCCAGACCCACCCGGCGCCGGGTGCGAGCCGGCCGAGCCTGGCGTCGGGTGCGAGCCGCCCGTGCCCGCAGGCGACGTGTGCACACCAGGGCCGGACGGGGGCGTGTGCACACCGGGACCGGACGGGGGCGTGGGCAGACCAGAGCCGGACGGGGGCGTCGGCAGGCCGGGGCGAGCGCCGCCCGCGCCGGGGCCCGAGTTCGACTGGCCGGGGTTGGCGTGGCCGGGAGGCGTCGGGAGGCCGGGGCTCGCGTGTCCGGGCGGGGAGGGCAGGCCGCCCGTTCCGGCGGTCGGGGGCTTTGCCTGGCCGGACGTGCCGGGAGCTGGCCAGGCCGACCCGGCGGACGAGCCGGGGCGTGAACCCGAGCTGCGCGACGAGTCGCCGCCGCCACCGCCGGGTGCCATCGGGGCGCCCATCGGCATCGCGCCGCCGACTGGCGTCGAGTGGTGCGACGGTGCGGTTGCGGCAGGTGCGGCGCCGGCCGCGTGGGTCGTGTCGACTCGCGGCGGGGCGGACCCGGCTGGGCCACCGTGGCCGCTCGTCGGCACACCGCCAGAGCCAGAGCCGCCGGTGCCACCTCCAGTCGGCACGCCACCAGAGCCGCCAGCGCCACCACCGGTCGGCACACCACCAGAGCCAGCGCCACCAGAGCCAGCGCCACCAGAGCCGCCACCGCCCGAGCCCACCGTGGGCGGAGCGGAGACGGCGGGGCCGCCGGCGGTCGCGGCGTGGGTGGCGGGAGCGTCAGGGCCGCCGTGCAACGTCGGGGGCGCGGAGACCGGGGCGCCACCGGGAGCCACGGCCGAGACGGCGGCGGCTTTGGTGCCGTCAGAAGATCCCGGCGGGGTGTAGACCTCACGCACCGAGGAGCCGATGTCGCGGCCCCGGTCCACGATCTCGGTGGCCGAGTCCTTGATGGACGTCATGTCGTCGTGGATGTCGTTGACGGCGTTGCGGACGTCGCGGCCGGCTTCCGCCACCTCCTGGGTGGCGTTCATGGCCTCGGCCAGGGAGTCGGCGTCCTTCAGCTTGCCGATGGCGGAGAAGACTCGGCCGACGGCGTCGAACAGGGCCTTGACGTCGGTGATGAGCTTCTTGACCGTGTCGATGATGTCCATGACGCGCCGGTAGATCTGGTACGCGTTCCAGACCATCTCGGCGGCCTTGATCCAACCGGCGACGGGGATCCAGACGGTGGCGGCGGCCTCGAGCAGCTTGTTGACGAGGTAGTCCAGCAAGCGCGCGGCCTGCTTGCCCAGCGCCTCCGCGCCGGACGCGACCGTGTCGAAGCCCTTCGCGATCAGCTGGGTGACGCCCATCTCCGCGAACAGGGCGGCTTTCCAGCCCAGCGCGATGTACTTCTCGTGGGCGCGGGCGGCGTCGCCGTCCCAGTTGTCGCGCACCTTGCCGACCGCGTCGGTGAGGTTGTACGAGACGTCGTTCATGGCGTTGCCGACCATGCGCCAGGCGTCGCCGTCGGCGCGGATCTTGGACCAGTCGCCGGTGATCGGCGTGATGATCGTGGCGACCAGGCTCTCGCCGGTCACGGCCTCGAACACCCAGTTGACCGCCTGCACGCCCCAGCCCTGGTCGGCGAGGACGTCGTTCAGCGAGGCCGTGTCGACGTCGGGCTGCTTGAGCGAAGCGGCGACGGGGCGTGGGTCGCGGTAGGCCGTGGTCACTTGAGGAGCCCTTCGAAGATCTTCATCTGGGCCCTGTCGACGGCCTCGTAGACGTTGGCCGTCTCGTCCACAGCGGACGCTGTGCCCTCCAGCTTGGACTTGCCGAAGTCAAGGGTCTCGTCGAACAGCGCACGCACGATGTCCACGCCCGGCTGCAGCAACGTGAGCAGGCCGGTGAAGCCGCTCTTGTCGCACGCCGTGGTGTGCACGTACTTGCGGATCGTCTCGAACTCTTGCGCCTCGGTGCGCAGGTACTCGGCGTACGCGCGCAGCTCGGCGGCGTCGGTGTACAGCGACACAGCGTCCCCCTGCGGACTCAGGTGCTCAGGTCACGCTGTGACGCACAACTCTCGTCACCAGTTCCCCGTGCGGTGGAAGTTGTTCAGGCGTTCAAGGCACGGGTCGAGATCCATGCCCTGTGCGGATACCCATGAGTCGTCGTAGTAGGTGTTCGCGTAACGCTCGCCGCCATCACAAAGCAGAGTCACCACGCTCCCGCGGGTGCGAGACTGCCGCATCTGGGCCACGATCTGGAACGCTCCCCAGAGATTCGTCCCGGTCGAGCCGCCGACGCGCCGGCCGAGCAGGTCCTCGACGTACCGGATGGTCGCCACGGAGGCCGCGTCCGGCACCTTGATCATGCGGTCGATCACCTGGCCGACGAACGACGGCTCCACCCGCGGCCGCCCGATGCCCTCGATCCGCGAGCCGCGCGTGCCCACGAGGTCCGGCGCGCTGTCCCGCCAGGCGTCGAAGAACACCGAGAACTCCGGGTCCACCACGGCCAGCCGCGTGTTCAGCTTCTGGTAGTGGATGTACCGGCCGATCGTCGCCGACGTACCGCCCGTGCCTGCCCCGACGACCACCCACTCGGGCTCCGGCGACGGCTCCAGCTTCATCTGGTCGAAGATGGACTCCGCGATGTTGTTGTTGCCACGCCAGTCCGTCGCGCGCTCGGCGTGCGTGAACTGGTCCATGAAGTGGCCGCCGAGCTCAGCAGCCAGCCGCCGGGACTCGTCGTAGATCGTCGACGGGTCGTCGATGAAGTGACACTTGCCGCCCTGCCGCTCGATCAGCACGACCTTCTCGGCCGAGGTCGAGCGGGGCATCACCGCGATGAACGGCAACCCGAGCAGCCGCGCGAAGTACGCCTCGGAGACCGCCGTCGACCCGGACGACGCCTCGATCACGGGCGTGCCACCGGTGATCCAGCCGTTGCAGATCGCGTAGAGGAACAACGACCGCGCCAGCCGGTGCTTCAACGAACCGGTGGGGTGGGTCGACTCGTCCTTGAGGTAGAGGTCGATGCCCCAGTCGAGCGGCAGCGGGTAGCGCAGCAGGTGTGTGTCCGCGCTGCGGTTGGCGTCCGCCTCGATGATCGAGACGGCTTCGCACACCCAGTGCCTGGTCCTGCTGCAAACACGGTCAACGGTGGTACTCACAGCGGCACGATAACCGCGCCCGGCGCTTATGCCTGGGTGAGAGTTCCCTCATCGCCGCGCAGCTCGGCGCGCAGCTTGTCCCGCTCCGCCTGACGCACGGCCTGGCGCTCGTTCAACCCGGCCGCCACGCGCTGCCGCAGCCCCTTGAACAGGAACAACGACGCGGGCAACGCCACGACCACGCCCACGGCCAGCGCGGGCAGCAGCGGAACCGTGAAGAGCATGAGTGCGCCCGTCACCAGCCCGACGAGACCGAGGCGGGCGAGCACGTAGAGCGTCACATCGCGAGCGAGCACCCGTTCAGGTTACGTCGCCCTCGTCAGAGGTGTTAGGCCGTCCCTCGAAGCGCGTGGACAGCACCACGGTGGTGCGGGTCCGGGCGACGCCGTGGATGCGCCGCAGCCGGCCGAGCGCGCGCTCCAGATCGTCCACCGTCGCCACCCTGACCTTGACGATGAACGACTCGTCGCCCGCCACCCGGTAGCAGGACTCGACCTCGATGAGCTCGGCCAGCGCGTCCGCGACCTCGTTGTCGTCCGCGGTGTCCGTGGGGTGGATGCCGATCAGCGCGGTCACGCCCAGGCCGACCGCGCTGGGGTCGACGACCGCGTGATAGCCGACGATCACGCCGCTGGACTCGAGCTTCCCGACGCGCTCGTGCACGGCGCTGGCGGACAGGCCGACCTGGCGGCCGAGATCGGCGTAGGTGGCCCGGCCGTTCGCACGCAGCGCGGCGATGATCTGTCGATCAAGAGCATCCACCCGCGACACCCTATGCCCCACGAGTGCACTCAAGTAGTCCCGGTCACATGTCCGAATCGCCCCGGTCGTCCCTTACTACCTCTTTACCAAAAAACAAGCGTTCGAGTACCTGAAGGGTGAGATGCCACGATCAGGCCGGAACGTCTGATCTGAGGAGGACGAGTGACTACAGCGTCCGAGCGGCTGTTGACGCCTGGGGAAGTCGCCAATCTGTTCCGGGTCGACCCGAAGACCGTGACCCGATGGGCCACCGCCGGTCGCATCGGCTCGATCCGCACGCCTGGAGGACATCGCAGGTTCCGTGAGACCGAGGTGAAGGCTCTGCTTTCGGAGCTGACCACCGAGGCGACTGAACCCGTCCGCCACTGAAACCGTAGTAATCCCTGTGCCGCGAGTAATGTCGTGGCAAAGGGAGGTGGCGACCAAATGATCTACCTTTTGGCGGTGATCGGTGCGCTCACCGTGGCAGTGCTGGTGTGGCGAGCCTTCGCCCCGCAGCACTCGGAGTACACGCCGGGCCGCAAGGTGATCGCACCCGACGACGACCCGGAGTTCCTGCGCAAGCTCGATGAGCAGCGCAAACGCGACGAGTGAACGGAAAAGGGGCCCCGACCCCGGGGCCCCTTTCGCCGTGTGACCGGCCTCAGGAGTTGGGGAAGTCGTCCGCGACCACCGCGGCGAGTTCCAGCAACGCCAGCCGGGTCTCCGGCGCGAGCTGGTCGAGCGCGATCTCGGCGCCCTCTTCGAGGTGCTCGTCGAACGGCAGACGGACGACCGCGCGGCAACGCTGCTGGAAGTGCGCGGCGAGCTTGTCGAGGTCGACCTTGCCGGACTTCGGGCGCACCGAGTTGATCACGCACACGGACTTCGCGACCAGGTCGCGGTAGCCGTGGGCCTCCAGCCAGTCGAGCGTGGCCGCCGAGGTCTGCGCTCCGTCGACGGAGCCGGACGACACCAGCACGAGCGAGTCCGCCTCGTCCAGCACGCCCTTCATCGCGGAGTGCATCAGGCCGGTGCCGCAGTCGGTGAGCACGAGGTTGTAGAAGTGCTCCAGCAACGCCACCGTGCGCCGGTAGTCGTCCTCGCTGAACGCCTCCGACACCGCCGGGTCCTGCTCGGACGCCAGCACCTCGAGGCGCGCCGGTGACTGCGAGGTGTACGCGCGCACATCGCTGTACTTGGTGATCCGCGAGGCGTCGCGCAGCAGGTGCCGCACGGTCGCCGTGGTCTCCCGCGGGATCTTCAACGCCAGCGTGCCGCGGTCCGGGTTCGCGTCGACCGCGATCACCCGGTCGCCGCGCAGCGACGAGAACGTCGAGCCCAGCGTGGTCGTCGTCGTGGTCTTGCCGACGCCGCCCTTCAGCGAGAGCATCGCGATCTTGTAGCACCCGCGCAGCGGCTGGTTGATCCGCCCGATCAACTCACGCCGGCGCACGTCGGCCGGGCTCTCGCCCAGGTTGACGGCGCCACCGGTCATCGAGTGCAGCGACTTGCGCCAGCCGGACGACGGCGGGCGCTTGTCCTTCTTGATCAGCTGCTGCGACGAGACCTGCTCCGCCTGCGAGCGGTACTGCTGCTGCGGGAAGTTGTTCGGGTACTGCGCGCCTGCGAACTGGCCGTACTGGGCTGTGTTCTGGTTCGTGTTGTGGGGACCGGACTGGCCGCCGCCCACGTTGTACGGGCCGGACTGGCCACCGCTGACCGAATAAGAACCCGATTGGCCGCCACCCACCTGGTACGCCCCGGACTGCGTGCCGGGCACCTGGTAGGGACCTGACTGGTTGCCGGGCACCGGGTAAGGGCCCGACTGGTTGCCGCCCACGGGGTACGGGCCTGATTGGCCGCCGCTCACGTGCTGCGGACCGGACTGCTGCGGGTCGAGGTAGGCCGTCTGCGGGTCGACGTACTGCGGGCCGGAGCCCTGATCCTCACCCGGTGGTTGCCATGTCACCGCTGTGGCCCTCCCTGAGCAAGGAGGATCGAGACTTCCCCGACCCCCAGCATGCGACGGTACGCACCTCGCACCGGTTCCATCGACCTGGGGGGATAAGTCGTTAGAGACCCGCGTAGGAATGCAACCCGCTAGTAACCAAGTTGATGAAGAACAGGTTGAAGACGTTGAGCGCGAAGCCCGCGACGTTGATCCAAGCGGCCCCACGACCGCGCCAACCGGCCGTCGCGCGCGCGTGCAGATACGCCGCGAAGACCACCCACGAGACGAACGCCACCGTCTCCTTGGGGTCCCAGCCCCAGAACCGGCCCCACGCGGCCTCCGCCCAGATGGCGCCGAGGATGATGCCCGCGGTGAACAGCGGGAACGCCAGCACGGTGGTGCGGTACGCCATCCGGTCGAGCACATCGGCCGACGGCAGCTTCGGCAGCCTGTCGTCCCTGCCGTCCTTCAGCAGGTAGAGGATCGAGGCGACGCCGGGGATCAGCAGCATGCCGGACGAGATCGAGATCACCGAGACGTGGATCACGAGCCAGTACGACCGCAGCGCGGGCTGGACGGGCGCGGACTCCGCGTAGAGCACGGTGCCGCCGAGGAACATCAGGATCACGATCGGCATGAGCACGAACCCACCGAGGCGGCGGATCGGGAACTTCGCCATCAGCACGATCCACATCACCACGGCCGCAAGGCACAGCAGCGACATGTACTCGTACATGTTGCCCCAGGGGGCGCGCCCGGCGGAGAGACCGCGCATCACCAGCGAACCCAGGTGCAGCAACGCACCGAGCACCGTCAGCGCGGCACCCATGCGGCCGAGACGTTCCGGCCTGGACAGTTCCCGCTTCGGCTCCTCGACCAGGCCCGGCACCGGCGTACCCGCGCCGACCAGAGCCTCGGCCTTCCTGGGAGCCCGCGTGAACACCTGCTCGACCAGGTACAGGGCCATCGCGAAGAAGTAGACCCCGAGGGCACTGCGGTACAGCCAGTCGCTGTACGTCGCGAGAGTCTCGTTGACCGGCATCAGGACTTCCCCTCGTGCAACACAGCGCGGGCCAGCCGCGTGAACTCCTCGCCATATCCGGCCTGGTCAGTGCGGGCAAGCCCACCGACCTCGACCAAAGTACGCCCGTCCTCCTGAACCGTCGCACGCACCCACACCCGCCGGCGTTTGACGGTCAGCGACACCCCGAGGCCGAGAATGATCAGGATCGCGAACAGCAGGACGTACGTCTGCGTCGGGTCGTGCGAGACCTGCAGCGACACCCAGTCGTTCACGCCGTCGAACCGCACCTTCGTGCCGTCCTCGAGCGCGATCTCCTCGCCCAGCGCGAGGTTCTTGCGCGCGACCTTCTGCAACCGGCCCTGCTCGACCATCTTCATGTCGATCGAGAAGATCGACTGGCCGCGGCCGTCGTCCACGCCGAGGTCGCCGCGGTACACGTCGACGGCGACCATCGGGTTGTTCAGCGCCGGGAACTTCGAGTTCAGGATGCTGCCGTGCAGCAACGGTGTCGGCGCGAGCAGCCCGGTCACCGCGATCTGACCCTTGCGCCGCTGCTCGGCGTCCGTCACGAGCGGCGGATCGAACTTCGTCGCGCCCTCGGAGGCCAGCGTGAGCTGGTCGGTCGGCAGCCACTGGATGGACTGCGTGCGCTTCTCGCCGTTCGGGAACGTCACGGTGAACGTGGGCGTGTAGCCGTGGCCCAGCAGGTAAAGGCGGTCGCCCTCGGTGCGCAGCGGATTGTTGACCTGCAGGTTGAACGGGCGCCACGTGCCGGAGGCGAGGTCCTCACCGGACTGGTACCGGATGTCCGCGCGGTAACCGACGGGCTGACCGTTGTCGAGGTACTCGGCGGAGAACTTGCCGATCTCCACGCAGAACGGCGTGAGGTCCGTGCCGTCGACGCGCAGGCCCGGCCGGAACGAGTCGTAGTTGAAGATGCCGCCGTTGCAGAACTGGCCGCCGTCGGCCTGCACGATGACCTGGCCCTCGTAGCTGAACATCTTGCCCAGCGCGAACGAGACGAGCAGGCCCAGCAGCGCGAAGTGGAAGACCAGGTTGCCGGTCTCGCGCAGATACCCGCGCTCGGCGCTGACCGTGTCGTCACCGGTGTCCATCCGCCAGCCGCGCATGGCCTTCTTCGCCCGGGAGACGGCCTCCTCGGGCGTCACGTCGAGCACAGCCTCCGCGTGGTGCGGCATGCGCGAGAGGTTGCGCGGCGTCAGCACCGGCCGCGCCCGCATCTGCTTGAAGTACTCCCACGTACGCGGCAGCAGGCAGCCCACGAGCGAGGTGAACAGCAGCAGGTAGATCGCGGCGAACCACGGCGTGGCGTACACCTCGAAGAACCCGAGCTTGAGGAGGATCTCGCCCCACCAGCCGTTCCTCGCGATGTACTCGTCGACCTTCGACGCGTTGAGCGAGAGCTGCGGCAGCAACGCGCCGGGCATCGCGGCGAGCGCGAGCAGGAACAGCAGGGTCAGCGCGGTCCTCATCGAGGTGAGACCACGCCACGTGTTGCGGAGGAAGGCGATCACTAGAGCGGCAGCCTCACGACGTCGACGAACGAGTAGCGCAGCCACCCGACGAACTCACCCCAGAGCCCGGTGACCAGTGCGATGCCCACCAGGATCAGCAGCACACCACCGAAGATCTGCACCTGCCGCGCGTGCGCGCGCAGCCACTTCGTGACGCCCAACGCCCACCGCGCACCGAGGGCGAGCACCACGAACGGCAACCCGAGCCCGAGGCAGTAGGCCAGCACCAGCACGGCCCCGCGGACCGTGGACGACCCGACCTCGGTGCTGCGCGCGACGGCGAGCACCCCGGCGAGCGTGGGCCCGAGGCACGGCGTCCACCCGAGCGCGAACACGGCACCGAGCACCGGCGCGCCGATGAGCCCGGCCCTGGGCTTCGGGTGGAACCGGACGTCCTTCTGCAGCGCCGGCACGAATCCGATGAACACGAGTCCCATCAGGATGGTGACGACCCCGCCGATGCGCTGGAACAGATCGGCGTTGAGGAACAACGCGTCCGACGCCCCGAGAACGACCATCGAGGCCAACGCGAAGACGACGGTGAACCCGAGCACGAACAGCAGCGAGGCCCCGGCCACGCGCCACCGGCCCTGCCTGGCCGGCTCGTTCGCATCGACCCGCGGTGCCTCGGCGCCGACCAGACCGGCCAGGTAGGCGAGATAACCGGGGACGAGCGGGACCACGCACGGCGAGGCGAATGAGATGAAACCCGCGAGCAAAGCGACCCCGGTGGCCAGGAGCAACGGCCCGGAGATCGCCAGATCGGTGGGGTTCACACAACTCAGGGTAGGTAGTTGCCCAGATCACGCCTCGACCGGTGTCACCTTTGGCCTACCGATCCATAGACCGAAGTACCGACTTCTGCCGCCTTGTGGGTGAATGAGCGTTTCCTTAGCGTCATCGCATGCATCGTTCCCGGCTGATCCTCCCTGCACTGACGGTCGCGACGCTCGCTCTGTTCGCCCAGGTACCGACCGGTGGCGCAGCCCCGGCGATGGAATGGCGCGAGGTTTTCCACGAAGACGGCTCCATCACCCAGACCCTCACTCCGAAGGCTCCCCCGGAGAAGACGGCGGGCTTCCGGACGGCGGTCACGGCCGACGTGATCCCGATCCAGGTGACCGGCCCCTCGGCCGACCGGTTCGACCTGGTCTTCGTCGGCGACGGCTACACGTCCGCCGATCTGGCGACCTACCGCGACCACGTGCTCAGCAAGTGGTCCGAACTCGTGTCCATCGAGCCGTTCGCGTCCTACAAGGACTACTTCAACGTCTGGCAGGTCAACGTCACCTCCGCCG
Source organism: Lentzea sp. NPDC051213 (assembly GCF_044455585.1). Taxonomy (NCBI): domain Bacteria; kingdom Bacillati; phylum Actinomycetota; class Actinomycetes; order Pseudonocardiales; family Pseudonocardiaceae; genus Lentzea; species Lentzea sp. NPDC051213. The sequence goes on along the minus strand of NZ_JBITEX010000005.1, from coordinate 496,952 downwards.
AGTCCGGTGTGGACAACGACCCGACCAGAGGCGTCGACCGGATCACCGCGCTGGACATGGGTTTCTGGTGCCGCGGCCTCGATGCCAACACCGAACGCCTGCTCTGCGTGAACGAGACCAAGGCCCTGGAGTACGCGGCGCTCGCCCCTGCCGCGGACCAGGTGATCGCGCTCGGGAACACCACGAAGTACGGCGGTGCCGGCGGTTCCGTTGCCACCGCCTCCGGTGGCAACGCCCAGGCCGGCCAGATCGCGGTCCACGAACTCGGGCACTCCATCGGCGGCCTGGCCGACGAGTACGACTACCCGTACGAGACCTACACCGGTGACGAGCCGAAGGAGCTCAACGTCACCAAGGACCCGACCGGTGCGAAGTGGGGCCAGTACCTCGGCCAGCCGTCGCCGGACGGTGGCGTGATCGGCCCGGTCCAGGGCGCCCGCTACTACAAGAACGGGCTGTACCGGCCGACCGACAACTCGATCATGCGGACGCTCGGCAAGCGGTTCAACTCGATCGGCAGGGACGCGATGATCAAGGCCTTCAAGGCCAAGATCCCGTCGCTGAACCCCCCGGTCGCACCACCCGGAGAGTAGGGAAAAGGGGGCCGCGAGGCCCCCTTTTCTCATTCCTTGGCCAGCTCGTCCAGCACCGGCTGCAGGTCGGAGGCCAGCACCGGCAGCAGGAACACCGCAGCCACCTTGTGGTTCTTGTCCACCACGAACGTCGACGGCACGGTGTTCGCCGGAACACCCTTGAAGACGTTGATGAAGCTGCGGCTGGAACCGTCGTAAATGGACGGATAGGTCAGCGACCGGTCCCTCATGAAGTCCTGCGGGTGGACCTTCGAGGTCTCCTTGACGTCGACGCCGATCACCTGGGTGCCGGCGTCGAACACCTTCTGCATCTCCGGCGCCTCGGTGCGGCACGGACCGCACCACGCGCCCCAGATGTTGATGACGACCGGCTTGCCGGCGTAGTCGGACAGCTTGATCGTCTTGCCGTCCTCCATCAGGGACTCGCCTTCGAGACCCTTGAGGTCCTTGCGCTCGCCCGCGGCGTAACGGATCTTGACCTGGCCGCCCGGCGCGACCAGGTAGAAGTCGCCGGCACCGATCTGGGCCGCGTCCTTGCCGACCGCGCAGCCCGAGACCAGCAACAGCAGGACGAGAAGCCGTTTCATGCGCCGGTCACCCGAGGGTTGGTCGCGCCGACCGGCTCCGAGTACTCGATCCGCACCAGCTGCTCGCCCTCGAAGATCAGCGAGGTCAGCGACGCCAGCGAGCACTCGCGCTTGCGCGGGTCGTGCCACATCCGCTTGCCCTCCAGGAACCGGCGCACGGTCCAGATCGGCAGCTGGTGCGACACGCACACGGCCTCGTGGCCCTCGGCGGCCGCACGGGCCTTCTGCACGGCGCCGAGCATCCGGTGGGCGATCTCGATGTACGGCTCGCCCCACGACGGCGTGAACGGGTTGATCAGTTTGGGCCAGTGCCGCGGGGAGCGCAGCGCGCCGTCCCCGACCGCCACCTTCAGGCCCTCGAACTGGTTGTCCGCCTCGATCAGCCGGTCGTCGGTGGCCAGTTCCAGGCGGTGCGAGTCCGCGATCGGTGCCGCGGTCTGCTGCGCCCGGTCCAACGGCGACGCGACGACGTGCACGATGTCGTGGTCGGCGAGGTGCTCGGCCACGGTCAGCGCCTGCTTCTGCCCGCGCTCGGACAGCTTGAAGCCGGGGATGCGGCCGTACAGGATGCCGGTCGGGTTGTGCACCTCACCGTGACGGAGCAGGTGGACGACGGTGCGGGTCACTTGCGGGCCTCCTTGGCGGCGCGGGCCGCGTGCGGCAGCGCGTCGGCGATCACGGCGAACTCCTCTTCACCCATGGCGGCGTTGACGAACCACGCCTCGTAAGCCGACGGCGGTGCGTACACGCCTCGGTCCAGCAGAGCGTGGAAGAACGGCGGGAAGCGCCACGTCTCGCTCGCCTGCGCACCCGCGTAGTCCCTCACCTCTTCAGAACCGAAGAAGACGCTCACCAGGTTCCCGGCGAACTGCACCCGGTGCTCGACGCCCGCCTCGGTCAGCGCGGAGGTGAACAGCGAGCCCAGGCGCGCGGCGTTGCGGTCGAGGGCCTGGTAGACCTGCTCGTCCGCGGCGCGCAGGGTCGCGAGACCGGCCGCCACCGCGACGGGGTTACCGGACAGCGTGCCCGCCTGGTAGACCGGGCCGGACGGCGCCAGCCTGGCCATCACGTCCGCGCGGCCGCCGAACGCCGCCGCGGGGAGCCCGCCGGACATGACCTTGCCGAACGTGAAGAGGTCGCCCTTCACCCGCTCCAGGCCGAACCAGCCGGCGCGCGAGACGCGGAAGCCGGTCATGACCTCGTCCATGATCAGCAACGCGCCGTCGGAGTCGCAGATCTCGCGCAGCGCGGCGTTGAAGCCGGGCAGCGGTGCGACCGCGCCCATGTTGCCCGCGGCGGCCTCGGTGATCACGCACGCGATCTCGCCGGGATTGTCCGCGAACGCCTTCCGCACGGCCTCGACGTCGTTGTAGGGCAGCACGAGCGTGTCCGCGGCCTGCGCGCCCGTGACGCCGGGCGAGGTCGGCAGCCCCAGCGTCGCGACACCGGAGCCGGCCTGGGCCAGCAGCGCGTCGACGTGGCCGTGGTAGCAGCCGGCGAACTTGATGATCTTGCGCCGCTCGGTGTAGCCGCGGGCCAGGCGGATGGCGCTCATCGTGGCCTCGGTGCCCGAGTTGACCAGGCGCACCTGGCGGACCGGCTCGACCCTGTCGATGATCTCGGCCGCGAGGTCGATCTCGCCCTCGGTCGGCGTGCCGAACGACAGACCGTTCGCGGCGGCCTTCTGCACCGCCTCGACCACGGACGGGTGGGCGTGCCCGAGGATCATCGGGCCCCACGAGGCCACCAGGTCGACGTACCGGTTGCCGTCCGCGTCCCACAGGTGCGGACCCTCGCCGCGCACCATGAAACGCGGGGTGCCGCCGACGGAGTGGAACGCCCGCACCGGAGAGTTGACTCCGCCGGGGGTCAGCGTCGACGCGCGCTCGAACAGGGCCTGGGATCGACTCGCAGTCACGTACCCCAGTCTCACATGTCGGAGTCGGCGGCTTTCTGCGGCCGGGTGCGCAGGGCCAGCACGACCTGGCGCACGGCGTCGAGTGCGAGGAGCACGGCCAGCGTGATCGCGCCGACCGCGGTGCCGAGCCAGTTGCCGTGGTAGCGAGTGGACATCAACGGCTCGCGTCCCTCGATCGGGTAGGCGAGGTGCACGATGCCGCGGTTCCAGCACCAGACGGCGACGAAGACGAGCGCGACGACCACGACGACCTCGGCCGCGGCGATCAGCCCGCGCTTGGGCTGGTGCAGGCCGGGCCCGGCGGGCGGCGGGGCCGGCGGCTGTTCGTCTGCCACGTCTGCCTCTGCGTCCGACTCGGTCACGGCCTCTGTCACGTTGCTCACCCTCTCACGACCCGGCGCAGCCCGGCGAGCAAGGCTTCCGGATCACGCGCCCAGCCCAGCACGACGGTGCCGTCGAGCAGCCGCAACGGCACCGCGGTCGTCCCCTTCGGCACCGACCAGCCACCGCCGAGCACCCGCGCGCCGGTCGGCGCACCGACGTCCCGGCAGGCCTCGATCATCGCGACCGGCAGCTTCTCCCGCCCGAACTGGGCTTCCTCGGCCGTCAGCACGACGCTGCCGGTCTTCACCCGGCCGAACACCCACAGCAGCGCGCCGAGCGTCAGGCCGAGCCCCACGATCGTCCACAGCGCCACCGAGGCAGGTCCGGTGATCAGTTCGACCAGGTAGCCGGCGACCGCGAACGCCGGTCCCCACAGGAGCGGCCACCAGCTGCTGCCGGACTCGCGGTACAGCACTACCGCACGTACTTGTTCGACGCCGGGAGGAACTGCAGGACCACGGCCGCGACCGTCAGCCCGATCACCACGACGGACATCGCCGCCGGCACCTGCCACACCTCCGCCGCCAGACTGAGCAGCAGGATCGACACCATCGTGAGAAAGCCGAGCGCGCCGAGGATCGTGAGCAGGATGCGCGCCCAGTTCTGGCCGTTGCGCAGCACGATGGCGAACGCGACGTACGGCGCCGCGGCCACGAGCATGGCGAAGCCCGCCATCACCGCCGTGACCGTCACGCCCAGCTCAGCCGCCTGACGATCACTGAGGCTCTCGACCGAGCCGTCCTGCGCCACCAGGAAGTCGATGTTGCCGAGCATCAGCACCGGGACCACCGCGATGGAGAGCACGGCACCGGCGAGCCAGATCCACATCGCCGCGGTGATCGTGGCGGGGCGCGCGGGGGCCATCTCCTGCGGCAACACCGGCGAGAGCGGCGCCATCGAGAAACTCGCCTGCCCGACGTGGCTCACCTGGTAGTGCCCGGCGAAGGGCTCCGGGGACACCGGGTAGGCGCCGGCCGGGTTCTGCCACTGGGCGCTGTCCGGGGGCTGCCACGGGTTCGGGTTCTGCACCGGATTCTGCACCGGATTCTGCGCCGGGTTCTGGGGATCGGTCACTGCTCACGCACCTCCGCCAGCCACTGTGCCGTACGCGCCTGCCACGTGAAGACGATTGCGGCACAGATGAGCAGCAGTGTGACCAGGTTCGCCGCGCTGATCCCGAGGAACAGCAGCCAGATCATGTGCACGATCGAGAGGAACGACAGCGCGATCCGCGCCCAGTTCTTGCGCTTGAGGAACGACCGGGTCAGCCACACGTAGGCCGCCACGAAGATCACCGCGGCCCCGGTGAGGGTCGCCAGAAAACTCGTGACCTGCCCGGACGACCACTTGGTCAGCTCCTGCACCTGACCGCGCTGGAACCACAGACCGGCCGTGGTGAACAACACGAACACCGCGGTCGCCAGCCAGAGCCCGACCGCGATGCGGACAGGCCGGGGAGCGTCGTTCACGTCAGCTGCTCGCGCTCGGTCAGGTACTCGGTCGACTGCCGGAAGTAGAACAGCACCAGGCCCGAGATGGCGACGAGCGCCATGACCACCCCGAGGGTGTTGGTGAGCAGCTGGAAGAACAGGTTGAGCAGCAGCAGGATCATCAGACCGGTGCGGCTCTTCTTCAGGCCGCCCCTGATCTTGCCCGCGAACCACACCGCGATGACGGCGACGATCACCGTCACCACCAGCGAGACGATCAGCACGGTGTTGACCGCCGAGGCGATCATCTCCGGGGTGATGTTCGGGTCCTTGTTCACCTGGACGTTGGCGTCGATCAGCGGCTGCTTGTTGAGCAGCACGTAGACGGCGACCAGCGCCGCGAGCGCCGAGCCGACGACGACGAGCCAGTAGCCCGCGGTGATCGTGCCGGGAGCACCCGATTCCTTCGGAGAAGTCACGGTCGGAACTTAGGACCGCAGGATGTCGCTGTCCACCGTGACTCGCCTCTTGAAGTGCGCGGACACCCGATACATGAGCACGATCGCGGTGGCGTCGAGTGCCGTGGTGACGGCCGTGACGACCAGGTCGACCGCGCTCATCGCGACCCCGACCGCCGCTGCGATCCCACTGCCCCAGGCGATCAGCCGGAACAGTCCGAACGCGACGGACGCCGCCCCGAGCACGGTCAGCGCGATCCTGGCCCAGTTGCGGCCCTTCGCCATCGCGTTCGCCAGCCGCGTGTACGCGACCAGGATCACGGTCGCGATCAGCAGTCCGAACAGGATCCCGCCATTGACGCTGTGCTAGTTCACGAGTAACCGGAGCATGCGCGGGCTTCTCCTGGAGGCGGCGCTTCGCGCAATCCGTGCGCAACCGCTAGGTGCGGGACGCCGCCCCCGAGCTAGGCCAGCTCGTGATCTCAGGCAGTCCTAGCGGTCGAGCCACCGTGCGGCTTCCGCGGCCCAGTACGTCAGCACGATGTCCGCACCTGCGCGCCGGATCGACGTGAGCGACTCCAGGATCGAACGCTCGCGCTCGATCCAGCCGTTCGCAGCAGCGGCCTCGATCATCGCGTACTCACCGGAGATCTGGTACGCCGCAACGGGAACGTCCGAGATCTCGGCGACGGACCGCAGCACGTCCAGGTACAGCAGCGCCGGCTTGACCATGACCATGTCCGCGCCCTCGGCGAGGTCCAGCTGTACCTCGCGGATCGCCTCACGGGCGTTCGCGGGGTCCTGCTGGTAGGTCTTGCGGTCGCCGGAGAGCTGCGACTCGACGGCGTCGCGGAACGGGCCGTAGAACGCGGAGGCGTACTTGGCCGAGTAGGCGAGGATGCCGGTGTCGGTGAGACCCGCCTGGTCCAGGGCGGTGCGGATGAAGCCGATCTGGCCGTCCATCATGCCGCTCGGGCCGACGACGTGAGCACCGGCGCGCGCCTGCGCTACGGCCATCTCGCCGTAGACCTCCAGGGTCGCGTCGTTGTCGACCGTGCCGTCGGCGGCGAGCACGCCGCAGTGGCCGTGGTCGGTGAACTCGTCGAGGCAGCAGTCCGACATCAGCACGGTGCTGTCGCCCAGCTCCGCGCGGAGATCGGCCAGTGCGGCGTTGAGGATGCCGTCCGGGTCGGTGCCGCCGGATCCGACGGCGTCGCGCTCGGCGGGGACGCCGAACAGCATGATGCCGCCGACGCCTGCCTGCACGGCCTCGACCGCGGCTTTGCGCAACGAGTCACGGGTGTGCTGGAGGACGCCGGGCATGCTCGCGATCGCGGCGGGCTCGCGCAGGCCTTCCTTGACGAACATGGGCAGCACGAGCTGCCTCGGGCGCACCTCGGTCTCACTCACGAGGCGGCGCATCGCAGGCGTCGTGCGGAGACGCCGGGGCCGGTGAAGTGGGTACACGGCCAAACTCCCTCTGGAGAGAGCAGAAGGGGCCACCCAAGGATCTTGAGTGGCCCCGACGGCTTCATGAACTAGCTGCGGCGCAGACGCTTGGTCTTGCGCGGAGGAGGCAGCGCTCCCTCGGCGCGCAACCGGGCGGCGTGAGCGGCCAGCGCGTCGACCAGCGCCGGGACGTTCGCCTCCTCGGGCTGCACGTCGACCCGGAGGCCGAACTCCCGCGCCGTCTCGGCGGTCTGCGGGCCGATGCACGCGACGAGCGTGCGGGCGTGCGGCTTGCCCGCGATGCCGACCAGGTTCCGCACGGTCGACGACGAGGTGAAGCACACCGCGTCGAAGCCACCGGACTTGATCATCTCGCGGGTGTCGGCGGGCGGCGGGGCCGCACGCACGGTGCGGTACGCCGTCACGTCGTCGATCTCCCAGCCACGTTCGCGCAGGCCGGCGGCCAGCGTCTCGGTGGCGATGTCGGCCCGCGGCAGCAGCACGCGGTCGACCGGATCCAGGATGTCGTCGTAGGGCGGGAAGTCGTTGAGGAGACCCTCGGACGACTGCTCACCCGACGGCACGAGCTCCGGGATGATGCCGAACGAGCGCACCTTCGCGGCCGTGGCCTCGCCGACGCACGCGATCTTCACGCCGGAGAACGCACGGGCGTCCAGGCCGAACTCGCGGAACTTCTCCCACACGGCGCGCACGGCGTTGGTCGAGGTGAAGACGACCCACTGGTAGCGGCCGTCGACGAGACCCTTGACCGAACGCTCCATCTGCGCGGGGCTGCGCGGCGGCTCGACCGAGATCGTCGGCACCTCGACGGCGATCGCGCCGTGCGAGTGCAGACGCTCGGACATCGCGCCGGCCTGCTCCTTGGTGCGCGGCACCAGCACGCGCCAGCCGTAGAGCGCCCGCGACTCCCACCAGGAGAGCTTCGAGCGGTTCGCGGCGGCGGCGCCGACCGTGACGACGAGCGGGCCGTTCAGCTCACCGGCGTCGGCGGCGACGGACGCCAGCGTCGTGTCGATGGTGCGCTGCTGGAAGCCCGTCCCCTCGGCGGTGACCGCGACCGGGGTCTGCGGCGCGAGGCCGTTCTCGACCAGGTTCGACGCGGCCTCGGCCAGGTGCGAACCGGTCGCGTGCAGGACGAGCGTGCCGGGCGCGGCCGCGAGGCCTGCCCAGTCGCTCACCGCACGGACGTCGACCTCGGTGTGCACGCCACCGAGCGCGACACCCGCGTACGCCGGCACCGCGGTGCCCGCGGGCACACCGGGGACGACGTCGAACGGGATCGTCGACTTCGCGACCGCCTGCGCTTCCTTCACGACCGAGTCGAGCGTCAGCGGGTCACCCGCGACGAGACGAACGACGGTCGCGCCGTTGCGCGCCTCTGTCACGAGGTCCTTGGCCACGTCGGCCGCCTCGCCGACAGCGGGGCGGACCTCGACTCCCTCGGCCACGGTCGCGAGGACGTCCGCGGGGACGTCTGGATCGGTGACCACGAGTTCAGCCCTGGTGAGCAAGTCGTGGGCCCGGACCGTGAGCAGCCCGGTGTCGCCGGGGCCGGAGCCCACAAAAGCGATGCGTCCGGGGGTCTTGCGTGCGCGGGTCATCAGGGCACTCCCCATCGATTACGCCTCTGGGCCGCTGAGCACTGCGGCCCCGAGGTCGAGCAACTCGGCGGCCAGCGCCCGGCCAAGTCCCTCAGCTTCGGTCAAGTCACCGGTGGCGGACGCACGGAGAAGGTCGTTCTCCGGCGTCGCGGCGACCCCGCGCAGAGAAAGCCGATACACGACCTTCCCCTCGTCGTCGAGGTCTTCCACCACATCGGCCAGCGCGCCGACCGGCGCGCTGCAGCCCGCTTCGAGCGCGGCCAGCATGGCGCGCTCAGCGGTCACAGCGGCCCGGCTGGCCGAGTCGTCCAAAGTGGACTGGATCAGGTGCTCGGCATCGACGTCGTCGATCCGGCACTCGACTGCCAACGCACCCTGCGCGGGTGCGGGAAGCATCTGGATGGGCTCCAGGTTCTCGGTGATCTCGCTCGTGCGACCGAGGCGCGAGATGCCGGCGCGAGCCAGCACCACGGCGTCGAGCTCGCCGTTGCGAACCTTGCCGATCCGCGTGTCCACGTTGCCGCGCAACGGAACGATGTTCAGCCCGAGGCCGAGCGCCTCCAGCTGGGCAGCGCGACGCGGGGACCCGGTGCCCACAGTGGACCCCGCCGGCAGCTCGCCGAGCGTGAGACCGTCGCGCGCCACGAGGGCGTCACGCGGGTCTTCCCGCTGCGGCACGGCCGCGAGCACCAGACGCTTGTCCGGCGCGGTCGGCAGGTCCTTGTAGGAGTGGACGGCGATGTCGATCTCGTCGTTCGCGAGCGCGTCGCGCAGCGCGGACGTGAAGACGCCGATGCCGATCTGGGCGATCGGTGCGTCGGAGAGGTCGCCCGGCGTCTTGATGACGACGATCTCGACCTGAGCTCCGGCAGCCTTCAGCGCCTCGGCCACGGTCCCCGTCTGGGCAAGCGCCAATGCGCTGCCTCGGGTACCGATCCGTAGGGTGCGGGTCACCGCGTTTCACCATCCACAGAAGCTTGCTTGGTCTGACTGACAGCCCCAGGCGACTGGGGGTCGAGCCCGAACAGTTCGCGGAGAGCCTCCGCGTAGCCGGTACCACCCGGTGAGGACGCGAGCTCCTTCACCCGGACAGTCGGCGTGTGCAGGAGCTTGTCTACAACGCGGCGCACCGTCTTGGCCAATTCACCGCGTGTCGCGGGGTCCAGTTCGGGAAGTCGCGAATCAAGTCGGAGCAGCTCGGCGTCGACCACCTCGGCCGCGCGCTTGCGCAGTGCCGTGACGGTCGGCGTGACCTCGGCGGAACGCTGGCTCGCCAGGTACGCCTTGACCTCGTCGGCGACCAGCTGGGCCGCCATCCTGGCGTCCTTGCCGGCCGGGGCGTCCGAGAGCCGCCGCTGCAGCGTTTCCAGGTCCACCACACGAACGTTCGGCAGTTCGGCCGCGGCCGGGTCGACGTCCTTGGGCAGGCCCAGGTCGCACACGACGAGCGGCCGGGTGCGCTGGGTGATCATGTCCGCGCGGACCACCGTGTCGACCGACCCGGTGCACGCGAAGACGATGTCCGCGAGATCGATCTCGCGGGCGAGCTGAGCCAGGTCGACGGCCGTCGCGGGGACGCCTTCGGCCGTCAGCGAAGTGGCGAGACGCACACCGTTGGCCTGCGTCCGGTTCGCGATGACGACCTCGCCGATGCCCGCCCTGCGCAGGTGCGCGGCGGCCAGGCCACCCATGGCGCCCGCGCCGACGAGCAGCGCGCGCTTGCCCACAAGGGTGCCCAGCTCGGTCTCGGCGTCACCGAGGGCCTCGGACACGACCGACGCGCCCGCGTGGTCGATGCCGGTCTCGGTGTGCACGCGCTTGCCGACGCGCAACGCGTTCTGCGTGAGCTCGTGGACGGTCTTGCCGACGGTGCCCGCCTCGTCGGCCGCCGCGTACGCACCGCGCAGCTGGCCGATGATCTGGGACTCGCCGACGACCATCGAGTCGAGGCCGGCCGCGACGGAGAACAGGTGCTCCACGGCAGCGGCGGCGTAATGCACGTAAAAGTGCTCGTACAGCGACTGGGCGTCGACCTGGGCGTGCTGCGCGAGGACGTCCACGACCTCGGACATGCCGCCGTGGAACGACTCGACGACGGCGTAGACCTCGACCCGGTTGCAGGTCGACAGGACCATCGCCTCGGAGACGCTGGGAGCGGCGAGCAGCTGGCCGAGGACCTTGGACAGGTCCGGCTCGGCCACGGTGACGCGTTCCAGGACCGGGACTGGGGCGGTGCGGTGCGACAGACCGACTACGAGCACACTCATGTACTCACCACGTCTGCCGGAGCCGTCTGGCTCACGCTCACGGGCGAATCACCATCCCGTCCACACCGAGTCCGTTGCTGCCGACCGAGACCCCGCCGCCTGAGTTGTGCACAGCCTCGTCCGCACGTCGAGCGACGTGGAACGACAGGATCTGCATCTCGACCGCCAAGTCAACCTTGCGCACCTCGACGTTGTCTGGAACCTGAAGGACAACTGGTGCAAAGTTCAGAATGCACTGGACGCCCGCAGATACCAAACGGTCGCAAACCGACTGAGCCGCAGGCGGCGGCGTCGCGATGACGCCGATCGACACCTCGCGCTCGAGGCAGATCGCGGTGATCTCGTCGATGTGGTTGACGGGGATGCCCCCAACAGGGATTCCGATGAGATCGGCGTCCACGTCGAAGAGGGCGGTGACCGGGAAGCCACGGCCGGGGAACCCGCCGTAGTTGGCCAGAGCGTGACCAAGGTTACCGATGCCGACGACCGCAACCGAGTGGTTGCGAGTGAGCCCCAGAATGCGCTCGATGTGGCTCACGAGGACCTCGACGTCGTAACCGACGCCCCTCGTGCCGTACGAGCCGATGTAGCTCAGGTCCTTGCGGAGCTTCGCGGCGTTGACGCCGGCGGCCTGGCTGAGCTCCTCGCTGGAGACAGCGGTCACACCCTGGTCGGCCATGCCGGACAGGACGCGGAGGTACACGGCGAGCCTGGCCACGGCCGCCTCCGGGATCGCGCGGGCGCGTTCCCGGTCCGCAGGCTCCACAGGGGTGGTGGTCGTCTCACCTTCGCCCCGCTGTGATGCCACGCTCTCCGACCTCCGGGTGTGCTTCACCGCAGGGACCCCGCGGCGCTGGTGATACGCACACCGTACCGCTTGTGAACGCATGCACAAAGTCGGTGGTTGACGAAGACAGCGCTGGTCACAGGGCGTGACCAGCGCAGGTCCGCCTCATGATCACTACGGGGTGAGCACCTATTCGACGGTGAACGAGGCGGAATGCCAGCCGGTAGCGCCGTCGGGGACCGGATCCAGGCGTGCCTGGTCCTGCGTGTAGCCGGATTTGTCCGTGGCGCGGCACTCGACCGTGTGACTACCGGGTTTCAGGTCGAGCTCGAGTCGCCACATGCGCCACGTGCTGTCGCTGACGTCCGCCCCGAGCTGCGCCTCCTGCCACGGGCCGCCGTCCGCCCTGACCTCCACCTTGGCCACGCCCCTCGGCTGGGCCCACGCGGTGCCCGCGACGACCGTCCTGCCCTGGACCCTGCCCTGCCGCTTGGGCCGGTCGATCCGCGACATGGTCTTGATGGGCGCTTTTGTCGCCCAACCCCGCGGCATCCAGTAGCCCTGTTCCTTGGCGAACGTGGTGATGTTGAGATCGGTCACCCACTTCGTCGCGGAGATGTAGCCGTACAGGCCTGGCACCACGAGCCGCGCCGGGAAGCCGTGCTCGGCGGGCAGCGGTTCGCCGTTCATGGCGATGGCGATCAGGCCCCGTTCGAGCACGTAGTCGAGGGGGCTGCCCGCGGTGAACCCGTCGTCACTGGTGCTGAACAACTGGTCCGCGCCCGCTTTGACGCCCGCTTCCCGGAGCACGTCGCCGATCCGGATGCCGGTGAAGTCGGCCGTGGAGATGTACGGGCCGCCGACCTCGTTGGACACGCAGGTCAGCGTGACGGTCTCCTCGACGAGGTCTCGCCGGCGGATCTCGTCGAAGGTCAGCACCGTCGGCCGCTCGACCATGCCGTGCACCCGCAGCGTCCAGTCCTCCGCGCGGATCCGCGGCACGCTCAGCGCCGTGTCGATCCGGTAGAAGTCCTTGTTGCTGGTGATGAAGCTCGGCGTGCCGTCCTTGACGAAGTCGGCGTTGACCGGGATCTCGGGGGCCTTGGTCTTCGGCGTGAGATCACCGACGGCCGCTCTCGAACCCTCGACGTCGGTCCGGCTGCCGAACACTTGCCCCGCGATGCCCGCCGCGGCCGCGACCCCTGCCGTGATCAGGAAGGCGCGCCTGGACTCGTTGTCCTGGGTCTCCCTGTGCAGGTAGCGGAACACGTAGAGGCCGACGGCGAGGCTGGCGAGCGGTGCCAGGACGCTGAGCTGGCCGATGTCCGGCCTGCTCAGCACGGCCGCGAGGCCCACGAGGCCGAGGACGACCGCGGTGACGGAGCCCGGCAGCGGGGACCTGGTGCTGGCGAGGCCCGCGGCGATCGCGATGCCCGCGAGCACGACGGCCATGCCGGTCAGCAGCACGAGCTTGTCGTACGTGCCGAACGTGGTGACCGCGAATTCCTTCAGCCAGGACGGCGTGAGGTCGATCGCGGCGTTGCCGACCGCCAGGTACGGCGAGGCGCTGAGGCCCACGAAGGCCGCCACCAGGTGCCCGGCCGCGAGCGCGGCGACGAGGGCGAGCAGTCCGGTGAGTGCGGCCTTGGCGGGCTTCATACCTCTCATTCGACACCTATGTGGCGTTGGTTCGCGCGAGCCGTAAGGCCCCGGTAATCAATCCGCGAGGGCCGCCCGCAGGCGGTCCTCCTCCACCTTCCAGTAGCCGTGCTCAGCACCGTCGATCAGGAACACCGGCACCCGGTCGCCGTACTCGGCCCGCAGCTCCGGGTCGGCGTCCACGTCCTCGACGGACCAGGTGGCGCCCAGCTCGCCGCAGATCCGCTCGATCTCGGCCGCGGCGACGTGGCACGAGTGGCACGTCTCGCGGCTCATCACCGTCACGTGGTGGGCCATCGGTCAGGCCCCCAGCGGCTTGCGCAGCACGGCGCGGGCCAGCTTGCCGGTCGGTGAGTGGGGCAGGGCCGGGGCGAACTCGACCGAGGTCGGCACCTTGAACTTGGCGAGCCGGGCCGCGCAGTGGGCCACGACCTCGTCGGAGGTCAGCGACTGCCCGTCGCGCAGCACGAGCACGACCTTCACCGACTCGCCGGTCTTCTCGTCCGGCACGCCGACGGCCGCGGCCTCGACCACGGCGGACAGCTCACCGAGGACCTGCTCGACCTCGTGCGGGTAGACGTTGAAGCCGTTCACGATGATCAGGTCGCCGGCGCGGTCGACCAGGTGCAGGTCGCCGTCCGCGTCGATGAAGCCGACGTCGCCCGTGCGGAACCAGCCGCTCGAGTCCGGGCCGTACGCGCCGTCGGGCCAGTAGCCGGAGAAGAGGTTGTCGCCCTTCGCGGACACCAGGCCGGTGCCCGGCTCGTCCTCGTCGATGTCGAGCACCGAGCCGTCGGTGTCGACCAGGCGGATCTGCACGCCGGGCAGCGCCTGGCCGACGGAGCCCTGCTTCGGCACGCCGCCGACCAGCGTGGACGTCAGCACCGGGCCGGTCTCGGTGAGGCCGTAGCCCTCGTAGACCGGGATGCCGATGGCGGTGCGCATCTCGTCGATGACCCCCGCCGGGAGCGGTGCGGCGCCGGACGTGAAGAGTCGGACCGTGGCCAGTTTTTCGCGCAGCACCTCGACCGGGTTCGCCAGCAGCGCCCGGTACATGGGCGGCACGCCGACCATCGTGGTCACGCGGTGCTGCTCGATGACGTCGAGCGCGGCGGCCGGGTCGAAGCGCTCCAGCAGGACCGCCGTGGCGCCAGCACCCGCCACCTGCAGCAGGCCGGGGCCGAGGCCGTAGACGTGGAACAACGGCAACGCCAGCAGCACCCGGTCGCCCGCGGTCACGGGCGCGGGGCGCAGGGAGGCGCACTGCGAGACGTTCGCGAGCAGCGCGCGGTGCGACAGCATCGCGCCGCGCGGCACGCCGGACGTGCCCGAGGTGTAGCCGAGCACCGCGAGGTCCTCGCCGCCGCGGAGGGCCTCGAACGGCTCGGCGGTGGCGGTGACGTCCGGAACGTCGAGCACGGTCGCGTCCGAGCCCTCGCCGTCGCCCACCAGGAGCGTGGCGCCGGAGTCGGCCAGGATGCGCTGCAGCTCGCGCGGCGGGTTGCCGGGGCCGGTGGGCACCAGGACGCCGCCCGCGCGCAGCACGCCGAAGACGGCGACCACGAACTCGGGGCAGGTGGGCAGCCGTACCGCCACTCGGTCGCCGGGTTCGAGACCGGAATCGGCCAAACGGCGGGCGAAAGCATCGACGGCACCGTCGATGGTTTCCCACGTGAGGCTCTTACCGCTCGCTACGTCGACCAAGGCGACGTGGCTCGGCCCCCGCTGTGCCGAAGCACGGACCAGATCTGCGACATTGCGAGCGGAAGTCAACATGGCCTCCTCATGAACAACTGGACGCTCCGAGCAGTCTTCCACGCGTGGCCAGCGTCATGAAGCCGCGGTTCGTGCGTCTCCACATCGCAACACCGTCCGCTACCTACTACGGAGTAACAACACGTATGCTGCCGCCACGGCGACTCTGTGGAGGTGCCGCCAGCCGATGACCGCACGGGCGCGACCGAACACGATCAGGACCACCCGAAGCATGACGGGAGGTCAGCACGACAACCCCGGCGACGAGCCGTGGCAGCTCGTCAAGGCCGCCCAAGAGGGTGACACCGGGGCGTTTGGCGTGCTCTACGACAAGTACGTCGACATGGTCTTCCGCTACGTCCTCTTCCGGGTGGGCGGCGATCGCGCGTTCGCCGAGGACGTGACCAGCGAGACGTTCCTGCGTGCGCTGCGCAGCATCGGTTCGGTCAGCTATCAGGGGCGCGACGTCGGCGCCTGGTTCGTGACGATCGCCCGCAACATCGTGTTCGACCACGTGAAGTCGAGCCGCTACCGGCTCGAGGTCACCACGGCCGAACTGCAGGACAACCGCGAGGAGACCAGCGGTCCCGAGCAGGAAGTCATGACCGAGGCGACCAACGCGGAGCTGCTCCGGTGCGTCTCTCAACTGGGTGACGATCAGCGCGAGTGCATCGTGCTGAGGTTCATCGAAGGCAAGTCGGTGTCCGAGGTCGCGCAGCTCATGGACCGCAACGAGGGCGCCGTGAAGGCACTGCAACACCGGGCCGTACGACGGCTCGCGCAAATTCTGCCGGGCTGGTTGCGGTGATCACCGTCGCTAACGCGTAACCCCAAGCAGATCAACTTCGTTACTCGGGCTGAGATGGACGGCAAGGGAAGAACACCGCGGTGGCGGCACACAGAGCACGAGCGGTTCGCTCGTGCGGTGGAAGGCGGTCCACAGCCGGTCGGCGGTGAGGACCTCGCTGAGGACCTCGCGATCGTCGACCTGCTCCGGCGCATGGACGCCGGCCCGGACGCCGAGACGCGCGAGCGCATGAAACAGCGCATCCTGACCGCGCCCCCGCCCGAAAAGCCATTGGTGCTCTCGTCGGTAAGACGGGTGGGAGCGCGTGGGCGATTAGCAGTCGCAGCGGCCGCTGTGCTCTGCCTGCTGATGTCGCTCGGTGGTATGAGCGTGCTGCTCAGCCGTGACGCGCTCCCGGGAGACCCGCTCTACGGCGTGAAGCGCACCGCCGAAGGCGCCTCGCTGGGCCTCACCTTCGACGACGAGTCCCGGGCGCTGAAGCACCTGGAGTTCGCCGCATCCCGAATGACCGAGATGGAGACCCTGGCGGAACGTTCCTCCACGGCCTCCGACCACCTCACCGCGCTGGCCGACATGGACGCCGACGCGGTGGAGGGCGCGCGCCAGCTGACGACGTACGCGACCTCGTCCGACGAGCGCGCGCTGCCGTCGCTGCGCGACTGGGCGCTGGCCCAGTACATGAAGCTCGGCACCCTTCGCCCGCGCCTGCCAGGTGAGGCGGGTCCGCACGCGGACACCACGATGTGGCTGCTGGCGAGCATCGCCCAGCGCGCCCACGACCTGGCCGCCCGCACCGGCTGCGCTCAGGTGGCGGGCAGCGAGTCCGACTCGCTCGGCCCGCTGCCGTCCAAGCAGGACTGCGCGACCGTGGTGACGGACCCGAACTCGTCGTCGGGCCGCGATCCGTCCTCGGTGCCGCCGACCAAGTCAGGCGTGCCGTCGAGTTCGGTGCAGCCGCCCGCGCAGCCCACGCAGTCGGTCCTGCCAGGCTCCTCGACGCCTCCGGCGGGACAGCCGGGCACCTCCACCCCGCCGTCCGCAGGCAAGCCCGGAATCACGATTCCGCTGCCGTTGCCGCTACCCAGCATCTCGCTGCCGCTGCTCCCCGGTATCAGCTTCGGCTGAGTCGGGGGTTTACCGCCGGACCTGATCGCTAGGCTTGTGACATGGCAAGCAAGCGTGAAGCGGAGAGCGACCGGCTGGCCGAACTCGCCGGCGAGGCATCGGCCGAGGCGGCGGTGCAGGCTGCCGCGATGGCGCCCGAGCTCGAAGCGTCGCTGGCGGTGCCCACCGACCTGACCGCGGCCGCGTTCTTCGACGTCGACAACACGATGATGATGGGCGCGTCGATCTTCCACTTCGCCCGCGGCCTGGCCGCGCGCAAGTACTTCTCGTCGTCCGACCTGGCGGGCTTCGTCTGGCAGCAGCTGAAGTTCCGGGTCGGCGGCCGCGAGGACCCGGAATCCGTCAAAGCCTCCCGCGAGCAGGCCCTCTCCTTCGTGGCGGGCCGCAGCGTCGCCGAGCTGGTCTCGCTCGGCGAGGAGATCTTCGACGAGCTGATGGCCGACCGGATCTGGAAGGGCACCCAGGCCCTCGCCCAGATGCACCTCGACGCAGGTCAGCGCGTGTGGCTGGTCACCGCGACGCCCGTCGAGCTCGCCCAGATCATCGCCCGCCGCCTGGGCCTGACCGGCGCGCTGGGCACGGTCTCGGAGTCCGAGGACGGTGTCTACACCGGCCGGCTCGTCGGCGACCTGCTGCACGGCAAGGCGAAGGCCCAGGCGGTGCGGTCACTGGCCGCCAAGGAGGGCCTCGACCTGCGGCGATGCACCGCCTACTCGGACTCGTCCAACGACGTGCCGATGCTCTCGGTGGTCGGTACGGCCGTGGCGGTGAACCCGGACTCGCAGCTGCGGGAGATCTCGCGGCGCAAGGGGTGGGAGATCCGCGACTTCCGGACCGGGCGGAAGGCGGCCAAGATCGGCGTGCCTTCGGTGCTGGGTGCTGGGGCGTTGGCTGGGGCGGTGGCGGCGACGCTGGCGTACCGGCGCCGGGTCAAGTAGCTGTGCTCGTTCACGCGTAACCGGAGCATGAGCGGTGAACTCCCCGGAGGGAAGCGCCGGGGCGCATCAGGGGTCCCTCGCCGCTCTGACCTGCCGGTCGCCACGGCACCCAGAACGCCTGTTGGTGGTAGAAAAAAGCCTGTTGACCTTGAGTAAGTGGTACTTGCAGACGCCATCAGCGGTCGGTGAGACCGAGGTCGCGCCACCCCTGCTCGCCTGCAGCCGTCAGCACGACCGCGCGGCTCGTGCCGATCCGACGCAACCAGCCCCGCTCGAAGAACACCCCGCAAAGGTGTGCCCCAGCAGCACCGGCGAGGTGCGGCACGCGCTCCGTCCAGTCCAGGCAAGCCCTGCTGACCTGCCGCTTGGACGGCTCGAACCCCAGCTCCTTCAGCCACACCATGCCCGGTTCGGTGACCGCGAGATCCGCGCTGACCACGCCCAACTCCACCAGGCCAGACTTCAACGCGATGCCCAACCCACCGGCGAGATGGTCGTAACAGGTCCGCCCCCGCGCCATCGCCGCTGACACCGCAGCCGTCCGCAACGTGCGCGGCCGCGCGGGAGGCCCGGCGAAGGCGGTCATCGTCTCCAGCAACTCGGCGACGTGCGGTCCCGCCAGCGCCACGTACCGGTGCCGCCCCTGCCGGTGCTCCACGAGCAGTCCACCCTCGATCAGGCGGGTGAGGTGCTCGCTGGCGGTCGAAGCGGCCACGCCCGCGTGCTGGGCCAGCTCGTTCGCCGTCCAAGCGCGTCCGTCCAGCAGAGCCCCGCAGAACGCGGCGCGAGTCCTGTCTGCGAGCAGGCGAGCCAGTGCTTCCACGACAGCCATTCTGGGGGCGGAACACTTCGGCCCGCGCCGAAACGTCGCGGGCCTAGCGTCAACAGCATGAGCGAAGAGTTGCTGGGCCTACCAGTCCCGTCCGTCCCCGACAGCGACCGCGGAGTGGCCTGGCTGCGGGCGAACGTCGTCCGCTTCAGCAACGGGGCCGAGCACGCGCGGAGGCGGGCGCTCACGAACAGCCTCATCCACAACGTCGAGGCTGACACGCTCGAAGAGCTCGCGACCGCGCTCAGCCTGCCCGGCTCGCTGGATGACATCGCGAAGATCGCACCGGCCTACCAGCCGCACGAGCCGATCACCGCCGAGGCCGACGCCGCCGTCGAGCGGCTGGCCAAGAACAAATCCGAGGAGACAGCCGCCAGGATCGGGCTGCTCGTGCAAGCCTGGGCGGCCACCCACGCGCTCGCCGAGCACCTGCGCACCGGGAACCCCGCACCGCCCGTTCCGATCACCCGCAGGGCAACGGCGAGCGGCATCGTCGAGGTCAGCCTGGACAACCACCCGTTCGGGCACGGGGCGCACGCCTGTCCCGGGCAGAAGCTCGCGACGAGGATCGCCAAGAACATGGCGTTCCGCGCGCTGCACCACCAGGACGTGCCGCTGATCCTCCCCAACGCCTGGGACCACGCCTCGGGAGCGGCCCTCGCCGAGCACTTCCTGGCCGTCGGCACGACCAGCCTCGGGGTAGCGGCGGCCGCGGGCATCCCGGACGGCGCAGGCCTGGCCAAGAAGCAGGCAATCGCGCTGGCCGAGCTGCTGAGGGACCTGCCCGTTCCCGTCACGATCGACCTGGAGTCCGGGTTCTCCGACGACCACGACGAGGTGGCCGAGCTCGTGGCCGGCCTCGGGGTCGCGGGCATCAACCTCGAAGACGGCCGGCCGCACGGGCTGGCCGACCCTGCGGAGCAGGCCGAACTCATCGCCAAGGTCAAAGAGCGCGCTCCCGGCGTGTTCCTGAACGCCCGCGTCGACACCCACTGGCAGGGCGTCGCGATCACCGAGACCGTCGATCGCGCGAAGCGGTACGCCGAGGCCGGCGCCGACGGGATCTTCGTGCCGGGCGTGACCGAGCCGCACCAGATCGAGGCGTTGGCGCACCTCGGGCCGTTGAACGTGCTCGCCCAGCAACGCACCCCGGAAGAGCTCGGCGCCCTCGGCGTCAAACGCATCAGCACCGGCTCGCTGCTGTTCCGGGCCGCGCTCCACCACACCGTCGCGGCCGCACAGGCGGTCCGCGACGGACGGGAACAGCCGATCGCGTTCAGCTACGCCGAGGTGCAGGGCCTGGTCAGCCCAGGAACACGTTCCGCCGCTGGGTGAGCAGCCGGTACAGGGTCTGCTGGATCGTCTCCCGCACCTGGTCGGTGAGGTTGAAGACGAGCATCGGGTCGTCGGCCGCGTTCTCGCCGAACACGTCGGTGCGGATCGGCTCACCGAACTCGATGTACCACTTCGAGGGCAGCGGGATGGCGCCCAGCGGCCCGAGCAGCGGGAAGAACGGCGTCACCGGGAAGTACGGGAAGCCGAACAAGCGCGCGAGGGCCTTGATGTCGCCGATCATCGGGTAGATCTCCTCGGCCCCGACGATCGAGCACGGGATGATCGGCGCGCCGGTCTTCAACGCCGCCGAGACGAACCCGCCGCGGCCGAAGCGCTGCAGCTTGTAGCGGTCCTTGAACGGCTTGCCGATGCCCTTGAAGCCCTCCGGCCACACCCCGACGAGCTCACCGGACGACATCAGCCGCTCGGCGTCGGGGTTGCAGGCGAGCGTCTGGCCGGACTTGCGGGCCAGCGCACCCAGCACGGGTGTGCGGAACACGAGATCCGCGCCGAGCATGCGCAGGTGCCGCTGGGCCGGGTGCTCGGCGGCGATGCCGTACGAGGTCATCAGGGCGTCCAGCGGCAAGGTGCCGGAGTGGTTCGCCACCAGCAGTGCTCCGCCGGCCGCCGGGATGTTCTGCAGCCCGATCGTCTCGACGCGGAACCACTTCTCGTACAACGGCTTCAGCGGCGGCATCAGCACGTTCTCGGTCAGGTCGCGGTCGAACCCGAACTCGTCGATCTGGTACTCGCCCGCGATCCGCCTGCGGGCGAACGACAACAGGTCCGTCAGCCTGCGTTCCCAGTCCGGTGTCTCGGACTGCTGCTGCGCGGGCTCGGGAACCACCTCGACGTGGCGCGATCTGCGCGCGGCGTCGCGTTCCGGGTCGTGCAGCGGGATAACGCGTGCTCCTGCCACTGCGTTCATCTCCTCAAAGCAAAGATCAGCGGAAACGGGCGGCTGCGTCGAGGATTCCCCGTTCGGCCGACTCAATCATCTCCGGGTCGATGAGCGGGCGCAGGCCACGTCCGCTCACGTAGTCGTCGAACGCCTGCTGCGTGGTCCACCGCGGCGTGAACCCGAAGTCCTTCTTCAGCAGGGTGGTGTCGACCACGCGCCCCCAGTTGAGGAACCTCATCTGGTCTGGCGAGAAGTCGACGAGCCGGGCGCTCCGGAAGAAGCCTCCGACCGTGGGCACGGCGGCACTCGGCACCGGCAGGTTCAGCCTGCCCGCACGACGAATCGCCTGCGACAGCAGCAGCACGCCGTCGCCGCCCACGTTGTACACACCTGGCAGGTCGTGCAGCGTCGCGCGCTCCAGGACCGCCAAGGCGTCCTCGGAGTGCAGCAGCTGCACACGAGCGTCGTAACCCAGGACGGTGGGCACGACCGGGAGAGCGAAGTAGCGCGTCAGCACCGTGTCGATGCGCGGGCCGATGAAGTTCGTGAAGCGCAACGTCGTGACGTTCACGTCCGGCCTGCGGCGGCCGAACCCGCGCACATAGCCCTCGACCTCGACCGCGTCCTTGGCGTAACCGGACGACGGCAGGTCCTTCGGGCCCATGTCCTCGGTGAACACCGCGGGGTCACGCGACGAAGACCCGTACACGGCGCTCGTGGACTTCACGACGAGCTTCTGCACCTTCGGCGACTTCTGGCACGCGGCCAGCAGCTGCATGGTGCCGATGACGTTCATCTCCTTCATCACCGTGCGACCGGTGGGCCCGGCCGGACTGGCGGTGACCGAGGCGTGGACGACCGTGTCCACGTTCGCGGTGGAGATGACCTTGCTGATCAACGGGTTGCGGATGTCCGCGCGCACGAACTCCGCCCTGCCCATCCGGCGCAGGAGATCGCGTGGCGGCGGCTCGGTGTCCACACCGAGCACGCGCTCGATGTCCGGGTTCGCGGCGAAGCGCGCGGCGAGGTGGCCGCCGAGGAAGCGGCTGACTCCGGTGACGAGGACGACCTTCGGCGTCATGCGACTCCAAGCAGGAGGGGTGTTGCGATCCGACGATGCTACAAGCCAATTCGGAAACCGGAGGGGGCCGGAACGCCGTCTTGACGCAGGTCACGCAGGCTTTACCGGCTAATCACCCGAACGGCGGCGACCGTTCCCGTGTTTCCCCGCGACTCGTCCCAGTGGGTGATATTCCGTGCTAACGCAACCACCGCCGGCCCCTGCGAGAGGGACCGGCGGTGGCGAGAGCGCATGCGGGCTTACTTGCCGCGCTTCCTGCGCTGGACACGGGTCTTGCGCAGCAGCTTGCGGTGCTTCTTCTTCGACATGCGCTTGCGGCGCTTCTTGATGACCGAGCCCATGCGGGATCCTTAGCTCTAGACGTTGCTTTGACTGGCGCGCCCCAGCCTTGGCCGTGTCAAGCACGGCGCGCCGGTAAGCACGATCGGCCTACCAGTCTACCCGCTGGGGTTCGCCAGCCTTCAGCCAGCGTCGAAGTACGCGTTCTCGAGGTATGCGTGCACCGCCTTTTCGGGCACCCGGAACGACTTGCCGACCCGCACCGCGGGTAGCTCTCCGGAGTGCACCAGCCGGTACACGGTCATCTTCGAGACCCGCATCATCGAGGCCACCTCGGCCACGGTCAGGAACTGGACCTGAGCGAGACCTGTTCGTTCGTTCTCCTTCGCAGGCATAAATCACCGCATCCTTCGACACGTGTCGTGCCGTCGGTCTTCCCCACCGACGGTTCGACACGCACGTGCTCTCTTGAGAGTAGCGGGACTGGTGTGACTCCTGCGACGTCCGACCAGTGATCGTTTCGGTCAGTCTTCGTGCTGACGGCCCAGCTCGACCGATCGGTCCCTGGCCGATTCGATGGCCGCCAGCAGGGCCGCACGGACGCCGTGCCGCTCCAGCTCGCGGATCGCCATGATGGTCGTTCCCGCAGGTGAGGTCACTGCCTCACGCAGGATGACGGGGTGCGACGAGCCCTCGGCGAGCATCGTCGCGGCACCCACCGCCGACTGGATGATCAGCGTGGACGCGAGGTCGCGCGGGATGCCGAGCAGGATGCCCGCGTCGATCATGGCCTCGACCAGGAAGAAGAAGTAGGCGGGCCCGGAACCGGACAGCGCCGTCACCGCGTCCTGCTGCGACTCCGGCACGACTGCGACCTTGCCCACGGTCGAGAGCAGCTCCTCGACGACCTTCAGGTGCTCGGGCGTCGCGTTGGAACCGCCGGAGACGGCGCTCATCGCCTCACCGACGAGCATCGGCGTGTTCGGCATGACCCGCACGACCGGGGTGCCCTCGGGCAGCCTGCGCTCGTACAGGGCCGTCGGCAGGCCCGCGCACAGCGACACGATGAGCGTGCCCGCCCGCAGCACCGGCTTGAGCTCGGTGAGCAACGGCTCGATGTCCTGCGGCTTGACCGCGACGATCAGCACATCGGCCGCCGCGGCCGCGCCGGCGATCGTCGTGCCCTCGACGCCGTACTGCTCGGTGAGCGAGCGCGCACGTTCCTCGTGCTTCTCGGTGAACATCAGATCGGCGGCCGCACGACCGCCCTGCAGAAGCCCGGACAGCAGCGCCTCACCGATCTTGCCCGCGCCGAGCACCGCGATCTTCGTCATCGGTCAAGTCTCACACAGTGCTCTCAGACGGCAGGTGTCAACGCCAGCTGCCTCGCCTGGCACACCAGCCGCCCGGCCGAGTCGATCACCGTGGCGTCCTCGTCGAACCACTGCCCGTGCACCGCCTGGCAGGTGACGTGGATGCGCAGCCAGCCAGGCGCGGGCCTGGCCCGCAGCAACGCCGTCAGCTGCACGGTCGGCGACCACCCGAAGCGGCCGAGGTTGAACGTCACCGGCATCGACAGATCGCCGGCCAGCAACGCGAAGTACGGGTCGGGCTGCTCCTCGGTCGGCCGCGCCCACAGCTTGAGCGTCAGCGGCCCGTCGGTGCGCCGGTCGAGGAACTTCGCGCTCTCCCGGTCCACCCGCAGGTCGCAGAGGCTGCCGACCTTGTAGACGCCGCCGGTGGGGAACGTCGCGAGCTCCACCGAATCGGGCGGCGGCGCGGCCGGGATCGACGGCAGGTTCACGTAGTCGGCGCGGTGCTCGGGGATCCGCCCCGTCGTCACGCTCGCCTCCACGCACACCTGACCGCGCTGCTCCAGCGCCACCGCGACCACCGTCGCCGTCCGGCCTGCCTTGCGCACATCGGTCCTGACCAGCACCGGCCCGATCTCCGGCGCCCGCAGGAACTGCGCGGACACCGCCAGCGGGTCGCCGCCGGCGATCTGGGCGGCCGCCCGAGTCATCACCGCGAGCAGGAACCCGCCGTGGGGCTTCGGACCTACGGTCCACTCGGCGGGCAGGGACGCGGTGAAGGTTCCGTCACCGAGGGAACGCACCGCGCTCGACTTCGTGAAGGTCATGAGCGGCTGGCCAGCGACCGCAGGAAGAAAGTCACGTTGGCAGGTCGTTCTGCAAGTCGCCGCATGAGATATCCGTACCACTGCTCGCCGTAAGGGACATAAACGCGAGTCCCGAGGCGCTTCTGCTCGTCCGGCCGGATGCCGTAGAGCATCTGGTACTCGAAGTCGGTTTTGTCATACCAGCGGGCCCGCTCGCCAATGATCTCGATCAACCGCGGGTCGTGTGTGGCGAACATCGGGTACCCCTCTCCAGCGAGGAGAACGTTCAGGCACCGCACGTAGTTCAGGTCGACCTCGTGCGGGTCCTGGATCGCCACCTCCGGCGGCTCCGCGTAGGCACCCTTGACCAGCCTCACCCTGCTTCCCGGCCCGGCCAGCGCCTTGCAGTCGTCCAGCGTCCGGTACAGGTACGACTGCAGCACCGCCCCGACCCACGGCCAGCTCCGCCGCAGCTCCAGCAGAACCCGCAGGGTCGAGTCCGTGGTGGTGTGGTCCTCCATGTCCAACGTCACAGTCGTGCCGCACTGCTCGGCGGCGGCACAGATCCGGGAGGCATTCGTCAGGGCGAGCGACTCGTCGAGCGACTGCCCGACCGCCGACAGCTTCACGCTGACCTCGGAGTCGCGGGCCAGCCCGGCCGCGTGGAGCGCGTCGAGCAGCTCCAGGTACGCCTGCACGGTGTTCTCGGCCTGGGTCTTGTCCGTGGTGTGCTCGCCGAGGTAGTCCAGCGTGACCGGCAGCCCGAGGTCTCGCACCACCTCGACGGCGTCCGCGGTGCTCTCGCCCGCGACGAAGCGCTTCACCACGTCGCGGCTGATCGGCGCACTCGCGACGAGGTGGCGGACAGTCTCGTTGCGAGACGCGGCCATGATCAACGCTCGCAGCGGGTTCACATCTCGAACCCTAACTCGCGATCGGCCAGTCCAAGTGCAGCCGCGCGAACAACAAGGCCTCGGCCAGCATCTCCCGCCGAGCCGACGGCGACACCGCGCGCCGGGTGTTGACCTCCAGCACGACCTGGCCGTCGAATCCGCCGCGCGCCAGCATCTCGCAGAGCTCGGCACAGGGCTGGGTCCCACGGCCCGGAATCATGTGCTCGTCCTTGGGCGCACCGGAGCCGTCGGCGAGGTGGATGTGCCGCAACCCGTCGCCCATCCGCTTCGCCAGTTCCAGCGCGTCCACGTGCGCTGCGGCCGAGTGCGACAGGTCCAGGGTGTAGTTGCGGTGTCCCACGTCGGTCGGGTCGATCGACGGCTTGAACGCCGTCATCTGCACCGACCGCCCACGCCCCAGGGGCCGCTTCACCGGGAACATGTTCTCCACCGCGATCGCGATGCCGCTCTCGTCCTCCAGTTCGGAGACCAGCGCGGCGAACCCGTCCGCGTACCGCCGCTGCCACCGGAACGGCGGGTGCAGCACGACGGTCGGCGCCCCGAGGTCCTGTGCCGCGCGAACGGACTTGCGCAGCCGCTCAGCCGGGTCCGGCGACCACACCCGTTGCGAGATCAGCAGGCAGGGAGCGTGCACGGCGAGCACCGGCTGGCCCGATCGGGACGACAGGCGGTCGACCGCGCGGATGTCCTGCGACACCGGGTCGGCCCACACCATCAGCTCGACACCGTCGTAGCCCAGTTCGGAGGCGATCTCGAACGCCGCTCCGGCGGGCTGCGGGTAGACCGATGCCGTGGAAAGCCCGACCGGGATGCTGGCCGTCAACTCTTCACCAGCAGCATCGCCGCTGGTGAGACAGTGACGATCAGGCCGACCAGGATGGCCAGAAGGGTGGTTTGGAGATCGTCCGCTCGGCGGATCTTGCGAACCAGCAACACCAGACCCACAGTAACGGCCAACGCCACGACGAGTGCGGCCACGGCCTGCGTGCGCCACAGGAAGTTGAAGGCCAGCCACAGGGCGGCACCACCGAGCACGCCGACGGCGAGCTGGCCGATCATGATCAGCCACTCCTTGCCGGGCGAACGCTCCTCGGCCTCCTCCGGCTCTTCGTCGGCCTCGGCGGCGTCGTCCAGGCCCGCGGGGCCCTCGTCCTCCTGGTCGTCGTCGGCGAGGTAGTCGTCCTCGGCGCGGTAGACGGCGTACTCCTGCGAGTCGTCGTCATCCACGTACGGGCCGGCGTGCGCAGCGGTCGACTCCATCGGAGGCAACGCGAGGTCCGTCTTCGCGTTCATCTCCTCGTCGCTGAACCAGTCGTCGGCTTCGACGTTCGGCAGCGGTTCCGGCAGCTTCGGCGGGGCCGGCGGCACGATCAGCACCGACTCGGTCTCCAGCGCGGCGATCTTGTCCACCGGCGCCTTCGCCGGGATGCGCGGGAGCTGCTCGGTCATCGCCTCACGGGGCGGGGGACCGGGCTTCTGGACCGGGGGTGGCACCGGCTTCGGCGGGCGGGGGATGTTCGTGCGCGACGGGGCCGGCGGCGCGGCCGCGTCGAGGCGTGCGTCGATCCGCGCGGCGTCCGGGCGCGGCAGGTCGGAGCGCGACGGGGCGTCGGGCCGGGGCAGGTCGGACCGCGACGGCTGGTCGCGGACCTGCGGCACCTGCCGGGTCTGCTCGGCGGCAGCGGCCGGCGGTGGTGCGGGCATGGGCGCCGGTCTGCGCACCTGCGGCGGCCCTGCGGGCGGGGCCACCGGCGGTTTCTGCTGGTAGGCAGCCGGCGGTGCGACCGGGGGAGGTTCGGGGGCCGCGCGACGACCGGACGGAGGTGGCTCGTCGTCGCGGATCGCCATCAGCCTGCCGCTGTCGGACAGGACCCGTTCGATGATCGTCTGGGGTGCGGTCTCCGGCTGCTGCGAGTCGTCCTCGTCATCGGCCGCTCGGCGGCGTCGCCGACGTGGCGCCGCCTCTGAGCTGCCGCCGTATTGGGCGAGCAGTTCAGCGACTGTGCGCTGCGTGTGCTCCGATCCGCTCTCTCGACTCATCAACTCCACCGTGCCCCGGTCTGGCCAGTACGTCCAGTATCGCTCGCCTGGTCCGTCCCATCAGTGTGGTCCAGCCGCCGGAGGATGACACCCTCCCGGAGTGCCCAGGGGCAAATCTCCAGCTGCGTGAGTGACAGGGCTCGCATCGTTGCCTCCGCGACCAGCGCGCCCGCGACGAGCTGGTGCGCGCGAGATGTGCTCACGCCTTCCAGTTCGGCGAGGTCGCCGGCCGACATCCGGGAAATGAACGCGATCAGCTGCCGCAGGCCCGCGTCGGTGAGCACGCGTCGTGCCCTGGGCCCGGCAGACGATGGCGCGGCCCCGGTGAGCCGCGCCAGCGTTCGGAACGTTTTTGAGGTTGCAACCACCCGATCGGGTTCACCCGCGCGTTTCAGCTTCCGCGCCACGGGCGCGAGCTGTTCGGCGAGCCATTCGGTGGTCTCGCGGACCTCCGAGCGCCGGGGCGGGTCCTTCTTGAACCGGGTCCTGGTCAACCGGCCCGCGCCCAGCGGCACGGAGAAGGCCATGTCGGGGTTCTCGTCGCGACCGACCGCGAGCTCCAGCGAGCCGCCGCCGATGTCGAGGGACAGCAACCTGCCCGCGGACCAGCCGTACCAGCGGCGGACCGCGAGAAAGGTGTAGCGGGCCTCGTCCTCGCCGGACAGGACCTGGAGATCGACCCCGGTCTCGGTGCGCACCCGGTCGAGCACCTCGGACGAGTTGCCCGCCTCGCGCACGGCCGAGGTCGCGAACGCCATCAGATCGTCGCAGCCGGACCGCTTGGCCGATGCCTTCGCGGCGGCCACGGCACGAACCAGCTGGTCAGCGCCCGGCTTGGCGAGCTGACCCTTGCCGTCGAGCTGCTCGGCGAGACGCAGGATCGTCTTCTCGGACGTCATCGGGATGGGGTGGGCACCACGATGTGCGTCCACCACGAGTAGGTGGACGGTGTTGGACCCCACGTCGAGAACGCCCAGGCGCACGCCGGAAACGGTACCTGGTCGTGTCCGTCAGGACTCGAACTTGTAACCGAGACCCCTCACGGTCACCAGGTGCCGCGGGGCCGACGGGTCCGGTTCGATCTTCGACCGCAGCCGCTTGACGTGCACGTCCAGCGTCTTCGTGTCACCGACGTAGTCGGCGCCCCACACGCGGTCGATCAGCTGACCGCGGGTCAGGACCCGTCCCACGTTGCGGAGCAGGTACTCGAGGAGGTCGAACTCCTTGAGCGGCAGGCTGATGTCCTGGCCGGCGACGGTGACGACGTGCCGTTCCACGTCCATCCGCACCGGGCCCGCCTCGAGGATCTGCGGCAACAGGTCCTCGGACTCGCCGCCGCGGCGCAGCACCGCGCGGATGCGGGCGATGAGCTCACGGGCCGAGTACGGCTTGGTGACGTAGTCGTCCGCGCCCAGTTCCAGGCCGACGACCTTGTCGATCTCGCTGTCGCGCGCGGTCACCATGATCACCGGCACGGCGGAGCGCTGCCGCAGCTGCTTGCAGACGTCGGTGCCGCTCATGCCCGGGAGCATGAGGTCGAGCAGCACGATGTCGGCACCGTTGCGGTCGAACTCCTCCAGCGCCTCCTGGCCGGTGGCCGCGAGCGCGGCGGTGAACCCTTCCTTGCGCAGCAGGAAGGCGAGCGGATCGGCGAAGGACTCCTCGTCCTCCACGATGAGCACCCTGGTCATTGCTCTCCTCCTGGATCACCCGCGCCGGTCGGCACGAGGGGCGGGTTGGGTTCGGTCGTCGCGGCGGGAATCCGCAACGTGAAGGTGGACCCCGTTCCTGGCAGGCTCCAGAGCTTCACCTCACCGCCGTGGTTGGCGGCGACGTGCTTGACGATCGCGAGCCCGAGGCCGGTGCCTCCGGTCGCCCGCGATCGAGCCTTGTCGACGCGGTAGAACCGCTCGAAGACCCGCGTCTGCTGTTCCTCGGCGATACCGATGCCGCGGTCGGTCACCGCGATCTCGACGTGCCCGTCCACCAGCCGGCGGCTCACGCTGACGGGGCTGCCGGGCGGCGAGTACGCGACCGCGTTGTCCAGCAGGTTCGTCAGCGCCGTGACCAGCAACGACCGGTCGCCGGGCACGACGAACCCGCTCGGCTCGTCGGTGGTGATCGAGATGTCGACCGACTCGGCGGCGAGCTTGGACCGCGACAGCGCCTCGTTGATCACGACGTCGATCTCGGTGTCGCTGAGTTCCGGCAGCTTCTCCGCGCCCTGCAGACGTGAGAGCGCGATCAGCTCGGTGACCAGCGTGCCGAGGCGCGTGGCCTCCTGCATGATCTTCGCGCTGAAGCGGCGGACCTCGTCCTGGTCGTCGCTCGCGTCCAGCACGGCCTCCGCCAGCAGCGCCAGCGCACCGACCGGGGTCTTGAGCTCGTGGCTGACGTTCGCCACGAAGTCACGCCGCGTCTTCTCCAGCCGCACGGACTCGGACTCGTCCGTGGCGTCGACCAGGATGAAGTTCTCGATGAGCTGCCGGACCACCGCGTGCACGGCCTCCGGCTGCCTGCCGCCGCGCTGGCCGTCGAGCGGCGAGAGGTCGACGTAGACGACCTCGTTGCTGCTCCGGACGGCTTCGGCGGCCTTGCGAGCGCGGTCGTCGACGCGGTTGTTGCGGACGACCCCGAGCTCCTCGGCACGCGGGTTGTGCAGCACCACGTCACCGAAGTGGTTCAAGACCACGATGCCGTCGTGCGAGTCGTGCACGACCCGCTGGATCAGGTCGGCGACCGTGAGGCCTTCCGGCTGCTTGGGCTGCCGCGGGGCGGTCAACCTGCCAACGAGGAATGCGGCGATCGCGCCGATGAGCGCGAGGCCGATCGACACAGCGAGGTAACCCGTTGTGGTCACGGGCGAATGGTAAGCAGCTGGCAGGTGTCTTGGCCTAGTACATGAGCGTGAACCGTGACGCCCGCGACACCTGAGTGGACGGTTGTTCCGTCCCTGGTCAGGCGCTGTTCACCCAACCGTGTCCTGAGACGGCTTCATGGCGCGAAAAGCACGTTCGGGCCGTCTATTGGCCCGGACGTGCTTTTCGCGCCAAAGCAGTCAGCGGCCCTGGTTGGCCACCGCGGCAATGGCGTCCTTGGCGGCGTCCGGGTCGAGGTATTCGCCACCCGGCTTGAGCGGCTTCAGCTCCTCGTCGAGGTCGTAGCGCAGCGGGATGCCGGTCGGGATGTTCAGCCCGGCGATGGCCTCGTCCGAGATGCCGTCGAGGTGCTTGACCAGCGCGCGCAGCGAGTTGCCGTGCGCGGCCACCAGCACGGTCTTGCCGGTGCGCAGATCCGGCACGATCGACGACTCCCAGTACGGGATCATCCGCTTCACGACGTCCAGCAGGCACTCGGTCAGCGGCAGGTCGGGGCCGAGGTCCGCGTAGCGCGGGTCGGTGTCCTGGCTGAACTCGCTGCCCGGCTCGATGGGCGGCGGCGGGGTGTCGTAGGAGCGGCGCCAGAGCATGAACTGCTCCTCGCCGAACTCCGCCAGCGTCTGCTTCTTGTTCTTGCCCTGCAACGCGCCGTAGTGACGCTCGTTGAGGCGCCAGTCGCGCTTGACCGGGATCCAGTGCCGGTCGGCGGCGTCGAGCGCCAGGTTGGCGGTCATGATCGCCCGGCGCATCAGGCTGGTGTGCAGGATCTCCGGCAGGACGCCGGCCTCTTTGAGGAGCAGACCGCCGCGACGGGCCTCCTTCTCGCCCTTCTCCGACAGGGGAACGTCCACCCAGCCGGTGAACAGGTTCTCCGCGTTCCACGTGCTCTCGCCGTGGCGGAGCAGCACCAAGGTTCCGACAGACATGGCGGCTAGCCTGCCATGCCGACCCGCCTGCCGTACCCCGGCCGGTCACCGTGATCCACGCCATGGGACTCGTCGGTGTAGACGTGGATCTCCAGCCCGTCCGGGTCGTTGAAGACCAGCAGCCAGCCGATGCTCGCCTCGATCTCCGGCGAGTGGGGAATCTCGAGTTCGTCGAGGTGCTCGATCCACTCGTTGAGGTCCGCGCGGGTCTCCACGGCCCAGTTGACCGGGTCGAAGCCGGCGAGCGCGGCCGCCTTCTCCGGGTTGAGCCGGAGACTCAGTCCCGCGGCTCCGTTGCTCACGTAGCCCGAAACGCCCCGGACGACACCGTCCGCGTCCTCGAACTCCCACGAGACCTCGAACCCGAAGACCTCGCCGTACCACTCGGTACTGGCTTGGAGATCGGTCACCGGGATCTTCACGCCTCTGATGCCTCTGAGCTGCGCCATGAGTTGCTCCAATTGAGTGCAGCATGCCCGCAACGAATGCAGCTAGACTGCGCTCGATGAGTGGCGAAGTCAAGCGTTCGTACAGCTCACCGCTGCGGGAGCAGGCGGCCGCCTCCACGCGCCTTCTGGTGCGCGACGCGGGCCACCGGTTGTTCGCGCGGGACGGGTTCGTGGCGACGTCGATCAAGAAGATCGCGCACGAGGCGGGCGTGTCCGAGCGGACCGTGTACACGCACTACCGCAACAAGGTCGAGCTCTTCCAGGACGCCCTGAACGTGGCGATCGCGGGCGACGAGCTGCCGGTGGCGATGCGGGACCGGCCGTCGTTCGAGGAGCTGCTGCGGATGTCGTCCGCACGGGAGCTGATCGACGAGGCGGTCGCGGCGAACGCGGTGATCCTCGAACGCGCCGGTGCGTTGATCATGGCGGGCATCGAGTCGTCCGGCGCCGACGCGGACATGCGGCGGATCTCGGACGAGGGCGAGCACGCGATGCGGGCGAACTGCCTCGCGCTGGCCACCGCGCTGATCGGAACCGGGGAGGTGCGGCCGGAGTACGGCGCGGAACGGGTGGCGGACGTGCTGACGACCATGCTGTCGCCACACGTCTTCCAGCTCATGGGGTGGTCGTCGAGCCGCTATCAGGGGTGGCTGGCAGATGCGCTGCGGGCAACACTGCTCATGCCCTGACTACTCCTCGGCGAGCTCCTCCAGCACGTCCGCGGCATCGGTGTTGCCACCGTCGGCGAGGCGACGCAGCTCGTCGAGATCACCGCGTTCGCCGGCCAGTTCCACGAGCACGTCCTCCGCGTCGGAAGAACCGGCGGCGGCGAGGCGGCGCAACGCGTCCAGGTCGCCGCTGCCCGCCGCGTCCTCCACCTGCTGGTCGATCGAGTCGCTCATCGCTTTCCTCCAACGCCGAGAGGCCCCGGCAGCATCCTGCCGGGGCCTCGTCGGTGTCGCTTGCTCAGGCCTGTTCGCGGGCCCTGAGGTCCTTGCGCAGGATCTTGCCGGCGGCCGACTTCGGGATCGCCTCGATGAACTCGACCACGCGCACCTTCTTGTGCGGCGCCACGTTCGCGGCCACGAACGCCATCACGGCGTCGCCCTCGATGGACGAACCCGGCTGACGCACCACGAAGGCCTTCGGGATCTCCTCGCCGTCCGCGTCACGGACGCCGATGACCGCCGCGTCGGCGATCTCGTCGTGGGTCAGCAGCACGGCTTCGAGCTCGGCCGGCGGGACCTGGTAGCCCTTGTACTTGATCAGTTCCTTGACCCGGTCGACGATCGAGACGATGCCGTCGGCGTCGATCACGGCCACGTCGCCGGTGTGCAGCCAGCCGTCCTCGTCGATGGTGGCGGCGGTGGCCTCCGGGTTGTTCAGGTAGCCCTTCATGATGTTCGGGCCCTTGCACCACAGTTCGCCGCGTTCGCCCGCGCCGACGTCCTGCCCGGTGGCGGGGTCGACCAGGCGGCACTCCAGGTTGGGGATGATCACGCCGACCGTGCCGATCGAGATGTCCTCGCGGCCGTCCGGGATGGCGTGGCTGACCGGCGACATCTCGGTCATGCCGTAGCCCTGCGCGATCTTGCAGCCGATGCGCTTCTTCACCGCGTCGGCGAGGTCCTCGTCCAGCGGTGCGGCGCCGGAGAAGAGCATCTTCATCGCGGACAGGTCGTAGTTGTCGACGATCGGGTGCTTCGCCAGCGCGACGGCGACCGGCGGGGCGATGTAGACGCGGTCGGTCTTGTGCTCGGCGATCACCCGCAGGAACTCCGGCAGCTCGAACTTCGGCAGCGTCACGACGACACCGCCGATGTACAGGCCGTTGTTCATCAGCACCTGCATGCCGTAGATGTGGAAGAACGGCAGCACGGCGAGGATGCGGGTGTGCGGTCCGACGTCGGACAAGATCGGTCCGCACTGCACGAGGTTCGCGACCAGGTTGCGGTGCGTCAGCATCACGCCCTTGGGCAACGCGGTCGTGCCGGACGAGTACGGCAGCACCGCGATGTCCTCGGCCGGGTTGATCTCGACGTCGGGCACCGGGTGGTCGTTCGCCAGCAGTTCGGGCAACGAGGGGTAGCCCTCGGCGCCGTCCAGCACCACGACGTCCGTGACGCCGGCCTTCGCGGCGCCCGGAGCGGCGTTCGGCAGCAGCACGGAGACCGTGAACAGCATCTTCGCGCCCGCGTCGTGCAGCTGGTGCGCGACCTCGTCCGGCGTGTAGAGGGCGTTGATCGTGGTCGCCGTGGCGCCCGCGCGCAGGATGCCGTGGAAGACGACGGCGTAGTACGGCGTGTTCGGGCTGAGGATGCCGACGACGTCGCCCTTGCCGATGCCCCGCGCGGCCAGCGCGGCCGCCATCCTGTCGATCGCACCGACGAGCTGGCCGTACGTGAGCGAGGCACCGGACATGCCGTCGATCAGCGCAACCCGCTCCGCCCGGTCGGCGATGTCGCCGAACAACAGCTGGTGCAGCGACACGTCAGGGATCTCGACATCGGGGAACGGACTGCGAAAGACCATGCGGCGACCTCATTCACTCGCTGTACACCCAGCCTGTGGGGTCATCGTGATCCAGCCCACTGGGCAGGTCAAGGACCGCTCGATCGCTACAGATACGTTACTTCGCGGGGCTAATTACACTCGAATGGCGTAATCCAAGCACTTGTGAACGCAAGGATGTATCTGGGAAGTTGATAGCGCCTCCGCGAGTCGGCTCCCACGCTTACTCGACACAGCGTGAGGCACATGCGCGGTTCGTCACCCCCCGTCGAATCGCGTGGCCCGCTTGGGATTCCGGAGGCACCCCCCGTCCACGGACCCAGTGCAGCGGGGACCTTTGACGCGGAACGGCTCGAAGCGACTCCCCCTCTCTCCCGAGCCGTTCCGCGCTTCAAAAGGGCCACTCTCAGTAGAAGCTGATCACGCAGCTTCGTTCGTTCGGGTGACACGCCGCCGACGCAGCAGATAGATCACGACCGCCGCGGGCACGCCGAGCACCAGCAGGAACGGCAGCAGTCCGCCGACCCCCACGGTGATCCACCTGAACGCCGTCCCGAGCGCGTCCCAGCCGGCCGCGAACGCTCCGCCGAACCCCGCCTTCTTCTCCTGCGGCGGCGCGAGCGGGGTGGTGCTGACCTGCACGGTCAGCGTCGCCATCGCGACCTTGCCCTTCAGCGACTCGCTGCGCCGCTGCATCGACTCGAGCTCGCTCTGGCGCTTGGTCAGCTCGCCCTCGATCTGCGCGATCTCGGTGGTCGACCCCGCCCGTTCGAACAACACCCGCAACCGCTCCACGCTGGCCTTCTGCGTGGCGATGCGCGCCTCGACGTCGACCAGCTGGTCGGTGACGTCCTCGCTGCGCATCTCGCGGCGGGTGACCTCGCCGACCTGCTCCAGGCCGTCCACCACGGTGTCCAGCTGGTTCGACGGCACGCGCACGGTCACCGACCCGTAGGTCGAGGTCGTGTTCTCCTGCCCCGCGAACCCGCCGGCGCCCTGCGCCCGGTCCTTCACCTGCGAGACGGCCTTGCGCACGTCGTCACTGCGCAGGTCGACCGTGGCGGTGCGCACCAACTGCCGTTCCTGCTCCTGCACCGGCTGCACGGCCGCCGGTGCAGGTGCCTTCTCCTGCGGATTTCCCTGTTGCGGCGCCACCTTCTGCGTCGCTGCCTCTGGTGCGGCGGCGTTGTAGCCCGCCGACGTCCCCGAATCCTTAGCGCTGCTGCACCCCGCGGAAACCAGGGCCAGCAACGCGACTCCCACCCACAGCACTGGTCTGCCCATGCCTGTCGGACGTTGCAGGGCAGACCAGGGGTTGCCGCCTATTCCGAAACGAGATGTTGGAAAGCTTGCAGGTTCGCAAGCGATTCGCCGCGCGACACCCGCCAGGCCCACTCCCGCCGGATCGCGTCGGCGAACCCGATCTCCAGCAGCGGGTTGAAGTCCCCGTCCGCCGCCTCCAGCACCTGACCGAGCACGCGGTCGAGCTCGTCGGCGGTCACGGCGTGCTTGCCGACCCGGCCGACCAGGTAGATGTCACCCTCGCCGTCGATCGTGTAGTGCACGCCGTACAGCCGCGCGTTGCGGCGCAGCAGGAACCGGTAGACGTCCTCGAACGACTGGTCCGGCCGCCGGCACACGAACGCCTCGACCAGCAGCGCGTGCGTGGTCTCGACCAGCCACACGTTGGTCTGCAGCTTCTTGGTGCCCGGCAGCGTGACGAAGAACCTGCCCGGCTCGCGCCGGTCGTACTTCAGCTCCCGTTCGTCCAAAAAGGACTTGATGACGGCGTCGACGCTCAAATGAAAACCTCCCGGCGGAACACATCTGCCGCCTCTTGATACCCCGCCAGCAGGGCGTCAGTCGTGCGGTCCCAGGAGAAGCGTCGCGCATGCCCGACCGCGTTGCTCGCCAGGTGCTCCCTTTGCGGCAACGCGACCGCGCCGATCGCCCTGGCCCACGCCGCCGGCTCGTGCCCGTCGACGAGCACCCCGGACACCCCGTCGTTGACCGCGACCGGCAACCCGCCGACCGCCGCCGCGACCACCGGCGTCCCGCAGGCCTGCGCCTCC
Source organism: Lentzea sp. NPDC051213 (assembly GCF_044455585.1). Lineage (NCBI taxonomy): Bacteria > Bacillati > Actinomycetota > Actinomycetes > Pseudonocardiales > Pseudonocardiaceae > Lentzea > Lentzea sp. NPDC051213. Next base: position 460,837 of record NZ_JBITEX010000005.1, on the reverse strand, counting down.
AGCGCCACCAGCCCGAACGACTCGTTGTAGCTCGGCACGGTGACAAGGTCCGCCGCCCGGTAGACCCCCGCCAGCGTCGGCCCCGGCTGCGGCGGCAGGAACCGCACCACGTCCGCGATCCCCAGCTGCACGGCCAGTTCCTCGAGCGCCTTGGGCTGTTCCATACCGCTGCCCGACGGTCCGCCGACGATCAGCACCACGAGCCGCGACCGCAGCCCGGGATCGCGGACCAGCATCTCGGCGGCGGCGCGCAGCAGCACGTCAGGAGCCTTCAACGGCTGGATCCTGCCGACGAACGCCAGCACGATCGCGTCCTGCGGGATGCCGAACCAGTGCCGGGCCTGCGCCTGGTCACCCGGCGTGAAGCGATCGAGGTCCACCCCCGGCGGCACCACGACGACCTTCGACGCGTCCGCGTCGTAGAGCTTGATCAGCTCGGCGGCCTCGATGTCGGTGTTGGCCACGAGCCGGTCCGACTCGTTGACCACCTGTTCTTCGCCGATCACCCGCATCCGCGGCTCCGGCGCGTCGCCCTCGGCCAGCGCCAGGTTCTTGACCTTGGCCAGCGTGTGCGCGGTGTGCACGAGCGGCACACCCCACCGTTCCCGGGCGAGCCAGCCGACCTGGCCGGACAGCCAGTAGTGCGAGTGGATCGCGTCGTAGTAGCCGGGCTCGTGCCGTGCCTCGGCGCGTAGGACACCCGCCGTGAACGCGCAGAGCTGACCGGGCAGCTCCTCCTTGCCCAGCCCCTCGAACGGCCCGGCCGCGATGTGCCGGACGTGGACACCGGGCGCGAGCTCGGCGACCGGCGGCAGGTCCGACGACGTGGCGCGGGTGAAGATCTCCACCTCGACGTTGCGCTGCGCCATCCGCGTGGCCGTCTGCACGATGTAGACGTTCATCCCGCCCGCGTCACCCGTGCCCGGCTGCTCCAGCGGCGACGTGTGCACCGAGAGCACCGCCGCACGCCTTATCGGGCGCTTCATCGCGCCACCCGCTTGAGGTCCAGGGCGAACTGCACGGGCTGCTCCAGGAAGGGCGCGTGCGCGGTGTCGGGATACAGGCTCAACTCGGCTCCGGGGATCAGGGCGGCGGAGTACTCGGCGGCGGCAGGGGCGACCACCTCGTCTTGAGTTCCGTGCACGACCAGCGTCGGCACGTCGACGGATTTCAGCACGTCAGCGCTGCCCACGTCCCTGCGGAACAGCTCACCTCGCACTTTATGGCTCACGGCGGTCGCAGCGGCTGTGAGCTTGTCGACCGTCGCGGCAGGCAGCGCGGGTGCCATGGCCCGGCAGAACGTCGCCAGCGCGGCGTCATCGGTGATCGCCGCGGGCAACGCGGCCCGCATCACCGGCCCGGTCTCGCCTCCCGGGCGACCGCGGCCGATCTCGGTGATCGCGCTCACGAACACCAGGGCGTTGATGCCGGCGGTGCCGTGCGAGCGCAGGTAGTCGGTGATCACCAGCCCGCCGTAGGACCACCCGACGACCGTCGCCGGTCCGGTGTGGTCGAGCACGGATTTGAGATCCGCGGCCCACTGGGCGGAATCGCGGTAGTCGCCGAAGTCGTCTGATTCGCCGTGTCCTCGCAGGTCAACGGCGTAAGTGTGAAAATCGGGCAGGTCCCAGACCTCGCCCGTCTGCGCCCATCCGTGGACGAGCACCACCGGCGGCGCGCCCGGCGGTCCTGCCTCACGAACGGCCAGTCGTCCCCCGCCGGCCGCCGTCACGTGTGTCAGCTGCACACAAGTACGAACGACCTGGTCGGGGGACGCATTCCCGCCGGCCCGAAAGGGAACGCGGGGGCCCCGCGTTTCCTCCTGGGAAACGCGGGGCCCCCGCGTGCCGTCTGGACCGCTTACTTGACCGCGGACTTTTCCTTCCACTGGGCCCAGGGGATCTGCCAGTCGTACCAGTCGAACTGCGCGGGCAGCGTGGTGATCGAACCGGTCACCTCGACCGGGTCGCCCACCAGTGCCGAGTCGTAGTACGCCTTCGCGTCGGCTTCCAGCAGGTTCGCGCAGCCGTGCGAGGTGTTGTTCGAGCCGATGTTGCCCGCGTTGTCGTTGTTCTCGTGGATGAACTCGCCGTGGTTGGAGAACCGGACGGCCCACTTCTTCACGACGTTGGTGTAGCCGTAGCGCGGGTTGTCGAACGAGAACGTGTCGTTCTTCGACATGACGACGAACGTGCCGTTCGGCGTGGTCAGCTCGGGGTCGGCGTCCTTGCCGAAGGAGGCCGGGTAGTCCGCCACCTGCGCGCCGTCCCGGAACACCTTGAGCCGGTGCGTCGGGTTGTCGATCTTCACGACCTGGTTGCGCCCGACGGTGAAGTCCGAGGTCACGTCGGCCTTGCCGAACGCGCCGCCGCCGTAGTTCACGCCGTAGAGCTTCGCCTCGACCTTGATCGTGGTGTTCGCCGGCCAGTACTTCTCCGGCCGGTAGTGCACTTCCTGAGCGCTCAGCCACGCCCAGGTGCCCTGGACGTTCGCGGAGTTGGTGACCTTCAGGGCCTTCTCGACGGTGGCCTTGTCCTCCACCGGCGCCTCGAACTTGACCATGATCGGCGCCGCGACGCCGACGGTCTGGTTGTCGCTGGGCCACAGCGTGGCGCGGGTCTGGGAGCCGGGCGCGACCGTGGTGAACGAGCCCTTCAGCTCCACGGGCTTGCCGTCGCTGCCGACGACCTTGCCGCTGTAGCTGTACGTCTTGCCGTAGCCGAGCGGCTCGGCGGTGGTCCAGCCGGACTTGTCCTCGGTGAGGGTGCCCTTGACCTCTTTGCCGTCGGGGCCCTTCAGGGCAACCGACTCGATCTTGCCGTCCACCACGGTGACCTGGACCGGGGTCGTGACCTGTACATCCTTGGTCGCGTCCACCGGGGACAGCGTGACCTTCGCGGACGGGAGCGAGCTGTCCGGCTTCGGGGACCCTGCTTCGACGCTCGAGCACGCGGACAGCAGCATCAGGCCGGCGAGCAACGCACCAATGGTTCTCTTCACGGTTCTGACCTCCACAAAGCAAGACGTCCGGGAGTACCGGACGGTGCGAGTGACGTCAGTCACACCCCGCTCGGCAGCCTACGATCACAGTCGTGAATCGACCTGTCGCAGTTGTGACCGGAGCAAGCGCGGGCATCGGCGAGGCCACCGCGCGGCGGTTGTCCGCCGAGGGCTTCCACGTCGTGCTCGGTGCACGTCGTCTGGATCGTCTCCACGTTATCGCGAAGGAGATCGACGGGACCGCGATCGAGCTGGACGTCACGGACGCCGCCTCCGTCGCCGCCTTCGCCGAGGGGGTACCCCAGGCGAACGTCCTCGTGAACAACGCGGGTGGTGCGCGCGGGCTCTCGACCGTGGCCGAGGGTGATCCGGAGGAGTGGCGCTGGATGTGGGAGGCGAACGTCCTCGGCACCCTGCTCGTCACCAAGGCGTTCATCCCGAAGCTGATCGAGTCCGGCGACGGGCACATCGTGTCCGTGACGTCCATCGCGGCGTACGAGGCCTATGACAACGGTTCCGGGTACACGAGCGCCAAGCACGCGCAATCGGCGCTCCACCGCACGCTCAGGGGCGAACTGCTGGGTCAGCCGGTGCGGATCACCGAGATCCTGCCGGGCATGGTCGAGACCGACTTCTCGGTCAACCGGTTCGGCGGGGACGCCGACCGCGCGGCCAAGGTCTACCAGGGCATCACGCCGCTCACGGCCGACGACGTGGCGGACGTGATCTCGTTCGCGGTCACCCGGCCGTCGCACGTGAACCTGGACACGATCGTGCTCAAGCCCAGGGCCCAGGCTTCCGCGACGCGGGCGGACCGAAGCCTCTAACCTGATCTTGCGGGGCATGGGGGCTCCGCACGATCACGTTGGGGGAATGCATGATCAAGAATTTTGCGATCGCCGCTGCGGCTGCCGCGGCACTGGCGATCGCCGTCGCGCCGCACGCGTCCGCGGACGAGTGCGGCATCCCGCAGTCACTTCCGGGGTGCGCGGACCCTGGGCAGGGTGCCGCCGTGACGGCTAATGAGCCCTTCTTGACTCAGGGACACCGGGAGTGATCAGTTCCGCGTCCAGTTGACGCAGGACGGGCTCGATGGGGTTCGCGAACCCCGTCGGGCCTGTCCCGGCGACGTACAGGCCCACCACGCGGTTGTCGGCGTCGACGAGCACCGCGCCCGAGTCGCCGTGGTCACCGAAGCGCTCGGCCGAGTCCACCCGGATCTGGTCGCGCAACGTCCGCACGCCGATGCCGTCGCCGAAGTCCAGCCGCAGCGTCGCGTCGGCAGACCTGACCATCCCGTGGGTCAGACCCGTTGTGCGGCCGTACTTGCGGACCGTCGAACCGGTGACGGCCCGCGCGGTCCCGGTCAGCGCGCCGATGTCGAGCACCTCGGCGCGGAACGGCCGGGCGCCCATCCGCAGGCCCGCGGCGCACACCGAACCGGCCAGCGCGGCCCGGTCCAGCACCGCCACCATGTCCGCACCCACGATCCCACCGTCCACTCTGGACGGATGCACGAACTCGTCGCCCACCGACCACGAGTCGTCGACGCAGCCGACGTGGAACGCGGTGAGCCCCAAGACCTTCCTGGGCTGGTCGAGGGTCGTCACGAACGCGCCCAGCGTGCCGGCGATCACGTACTCGCCCGCCTTCTCCACCTCCGGCGGCACGACCCGGAACGACCTGGCCGGGCCGATGCCGACACCGCCGCGCAGGACCGGATGCCGTTCCGCCACAAGGGGGTGCTCGTCATCGGTGCGCGAGACCCTGGCCCGGTGCAGCACGATCGTCTCCGCGACCACGTCGGTCGGCACGCCGCCGACCTCTGGCGGGATCTGCTGCGGGTGGTCGGGCCCCTTGGCGCACACGTAGACCACGATCGCGGCCTGGCCGGTCGGGCGCCCACCGGTGTACTTCTCGCCGATGTCGACGCCGATCACGCCCGGCCGGGACAGGAACTCGTCCTCCACCATGCGCTTGACCGGCCGGATGACCGCTCGCACGTTGTCGTCGAGGTAGCCCATAGCGACCTCCGTTCCACCCTTGTTTCCATGAAACACGCCAGGTAGCGGGTTGGTCACATGGAGTCACCCGAACGGCCTTACAGCTGAACGCCTACGAAGACCGGTTCCGGGTGCAGTTCCACGCCGAACGCCGTCCGCACCCCGTCGCGCACCTCGCGCGCCAGGTCGAGGAGGTCCTCGGTGGAGGCGCCGCCGCGGTTGGTGAGCGCCAGCGTGTGCTTGCTGGACAACGACACCCGGCCGCCGGGGCCCTGGTGGCCCTTTCGGAAGCCGGCCCGCTCGATCAGCCACGCGGCGGAGAGCTTCCTCAGGCCGGGCCCCGCCGGGTAGGTCGGCACGGTGACGTCGGCGCCGAGGCGTTCGGAGATCCTGATCAGCACGCCGGTGAACGTGGACTCGTCGATGATCGGGTTCGTGAAGAACGAGCCGGCGCTCCACGTGTCGTGGTCGGTGGCGTCGAGCACCATGCCCTTGCCGCGGCGCAGCTCCAGCACGGCCTTGCGGGCCTCGTCGGCGGGCACGCGATCACCTTGCGCCACACCGAGAACGCGCGCCAGCTCGGCGTAGCGGATCGGCGCGGACATGCCGCCCGCGGTCAGCGAGAACCGGGTGCGCAGCACGACCGCGTGGTCGGTGTTCTTCAGCACGCTGGTGCGGTAGTCGAGGCCGAGCTTGGCGGCCGGCACCTGGTGCACCTTGCCGCTGCGCCGGTCGAGAAGATCCACCGACTGCAGCACCTGGGAGATCTCGACGCCGTACGCGCCGACGTTCTGCACCGGCGTGGCGCCGTTGAGGCCGGGGATGCCGGACAGGCACTCGAGGCCGCCGAGCCCCTGCGCGACCGCCTCGCCGACGACCGCGTCCCACTCCTCGCCCGCCTCGACGGTGAACTGGACGATGCCGCCGCCCAGCGGGTCGAGCCGGAAGCCCTTGGTGGCGACGTGCACGACGGTGCCGTCGAAGCCGCCGTCGGAGATCACGAGGTTCGATCCGCCGCCGAGCAGGAGGACCTTCTCGTCGGCGGTGGCGTCGGCTGTTCGCACGGCTTCGACCAGCTCAGCTGCGGTCGTGGCGTGGACGAACCGCGCGGCCGGGCCACCGAGTCGGAGCGTGGTGCGCTCGGCCAGAGGTACGGACTGCGTGGTGGTCACAGGCGTCAACGGTAGCCTCCGCGACATGGCACGCCGCATCGAGCACCACACCACGTCACCCCATTCGGCGGAGAAGGTCTTCGGCGCGATGGTCGACGAGACCTATCTGCGGGACCGGCTGGCCGAGATCGGCGGCAACAACGCCGAGCTCGTGTCGTTCACCACATCGGGCGAGCGGACGTCCTACCAGCTCAAGCAGGGCGTGCCCGCGGAGCACCTGCCCTCGATGGCCAAGTCGCTGCTGGGCGGCGACCTCGTGATCCAGCGCGTCGAGAACTGGGCGGCGGGCGCGGGCACGGTCGAGGTCACGCTGGGCGGCGTGCCGGGCCGGCTGGACGGCGCGTTCACCATCACGGACAACGGTTCCGGCTCGAAGGTCACCCTCACGGGGGAGGTCAAGGTCAGCATCCCGCTGATGGGCGGGAAGCTCGAGAAGGTGATCGCCGAGCAGGTGATCGTGCTGCTCGACAAGGAGAGCGAGTTCACCTCGCAATGGCTCGCAAACCGCGGCTAGCGGCCGGCCGGGCGCGTGCGCTCGGTGTTCCGACCCGCGGCACGACCAACCCGAACCGCCTGCGCCGGGTCGACCGGTGGATGACCGGGACGCTGCGCTCGTTCCTGCTGGACGCCGTTGATCCGCTGGTCGTCGACCTCGGATACGGCGCGACGCCGATCACCACCGTGGAGATGGCCGCCCGGTTGCGGGTCGTGCGACCGGACGTGCGCGTGCTCGGGCTGGAGATCGACCAGGAACGCGTCGACGCGGGCAAGGCCGTCGCCTCACCTCCGCTCCTGGACTTCCGGCGTGGTGGCTTCGAGCTGGCCGGTGCACGACCGGTGCTGTTGCGCGCGTTCAACGTGCTGCGCCAGTACACCGAGGAGCAGGCGTTCGAGGCGTGGGACACGATGCTGTCCCGGATGGCTCCCGGCGGGCTGATCGTCGAGGGCACGTGCGACGAGATCGGCCGCCGTTGCACGTGGGTGACCTTGACCTCGGACGGGCCCCAGACGTTCACGCTGGCGTGCAAGCCGTCCGGCATCGAGGTGCCGTCCGATCTCGCCGAGCGGCTGCCCAAGGCGCTGATCCACAAGAACGTGCCGGGTGAGCGCGTGCACGCGTTGCTGGCCGAGCTGGACGCCTGCTGGGCGACCGCGGCCCCGTTCGCCCCCTTCGGACCGCGCGCCCGGTGGGTGGAGGCGGCCAGGTTGCTGGTCGAGCGCGGCTGGCCGGTGGTGGACGACCGGCGGCGGTGGCGGCTGGGGGAAATCTCGCTCGAATGGGCTGCCGTAGCGCCGTAGGGTCGTGTTGTGGACTTCGTCGCGGAGATCGAGAAGCAGGCTTCGGGGTTGCGTGCCGCCGCTGTCACGGCGGGTCCGGAGGCACCGGTGCCAACCTGTCCCGAGTGGACCGTGCACGACCTGGTCTGGCACCAGTCGAGCATCCACGCCTGGGCGGCGGAAGCCCTGGTGACGCCGCCGAGCGCGCGTCCGCCGCGGCCGGAGGAGATGCCGGCGGCCGGTGGTCCCGCGAAGTGGGAAGACCTGCTGACGTGGTGGGACGGCAAGCTGGCACTGCTGCTGGACCGGCTCCGCACGACCGACCCGGACGCTCCAGTGTGGACGTTCAGCGGCGAGAACGTGGCTTCGTTCTGGGCACAGCGGCAGGCGCACGAAACCTCGATCCACCACCTCGACGCGCTGCACGCCCTGGGTGACGTGCCGTCGCTGCTGTGGTCGCCGGAGTTCGCGGCCGACGGCGTCGACGAGTACTTCTCCCGGCTGATGCCCCGCGCCGTGAAGCGCGTGCCGGTCGACGTGAGCGGCACGATCCTGTTCCACGCGGCCGACGCGGGCCGGACCTGGGAGGTGCGGCTGACGCCGGGCGAGCCCGTTCACGTGGGTCCGGCGCGTGACGCGGCCGTGGACGAAGACGCCACCGTCGCAGGCACGGCGGATGCCATCTATCGCGCCGTGTGGGGCCGTCCGAGCCACGCAATCGTCTCCGGCAACCGGGCGCTGTTGGACGGACTGCGCAGGCCCTGAACGCCGCAGGGAATACTCTCGCGGCGTGTCATCGCCTGAGCGTCGCTATGTGATCACCTTCGGCTGCCCGGACCGCACCGGCATCATCGCGAGGATCTCGTCGTTCCTCGCGGACAACGGCGGCTGGATCGTCGAGGCCGCGTACCACACCGACCCCGAGACGAGCTGGTTCTTCACGCGCCAGGAGGTCCGCGCGGACTCCCTGCCGTTCGGCGTGGACGAACTGCGCACCCGCTTCGCCGACGTGGCCGCCTCGCTGGGCGCGCAGTCGACGTGGACGGTGACCGACACGGGTTCCCGCAAGCGCGTGGTCATCCTGGTGTCGAAGGAAGGCCACTGCCTCTACGACCTGCTGGCCCGGGTCGCGACCGGCGAGCTCGACGTCGAGGTGTCCGCCGTCGTCGGCAACCACCCGGAACTCGGTGACATCACCCGCGCGCACGGCATCCCGTTCCACCACGTGCCGTTCCCGGTCAACGACCCGGAGGGCAAGCAGGCAGCCTTCGCCCAGCTGCGCCAGCTGGTCGACAAGCACGACCCGCACGCCGTGGTGCTGGCCCGCTTCATGCAGATCCTGCCGCCGGAGCTGTGCGCGGCCTGGGCCGGCCGCACGATCAACATCCACCACAGCTTCCTCCCGTCGTTCATCGGCGCCCGCCCGTACCACCAGGCGCACCGCCGCGGCGTGAAGCTGGTCGGCGCCACGTGCCACTACGTGACCGCGGACCTCGACGCCGGGCCGATCATCGAGCAGGACGTGCTGCGGGTGCAGCACGGGGACTCGGTCGCCGACATGGTGCGCAAGGGGCGTGACATCGAGAAGGTGGTGCTGGCGCGCGGGTTGCGGTGGCATCTCGAGGATCGGGTGCTGGTGCACGGGAACCAGACGGTGATTTTCTAGCGTCCAAGCCACTGGGGGGTGACGGTGTCGGAGAACGAGAGCAATCGCGGGTGGCAGTGGCTGCTGCCGATCAGCCTGGTCGCCGACGTCTCGGCGGTCGTGACGGTGCTGGCCGGATCGGCGTCGGTGCTGTGGCTGGTGCTGGGCTCGGTGGCGCTGCTGCTCGGGGTGGGCCAGGTGGTGCTGAAGTTCGGCAAGCCGGTCGACACGATGGTGCTGCTGGCCGTTGTGGGGATCGTGCTGGGGACGGTGGCGCTCACGGTTGGGGCCGTCCGGTCCTTCCCTGACACGCCGGGACAGGCTTCCGGCTCGACCACTTCAAGCCAGCCGAACAGCACAACCCCGAGCTCACCGACCGGTGCGACGACTCCCCCTGCGCCGAGCACGAAACCGTCGGTCTCCCTGCCTCCAGCGTCGTCCCCGGACGTCCGTCGAGAGACGGCCGGCAACAAGCCGATGGCGCTCACCAACGACTACAGCCTCGACCTCGATTCGACTGCGGCCGCCTGGATCTCTGTGCCGACCACCGCCGAGACGACGGCAACAGAAGACATCTACTACCGATACGGGACCCTCCACGCCGGAAAGGACCTCGCGTTCGTCGACAAAGAGCCGTCCCAGGAGGATTGTGTCCACGCCGGCTACCACCCCGAATACGGTTCGAACAAGCTCGTGGCTGGCAACTGGTTCTGTGTGAAGACCTCTGAGGGCCACCACGCGCGGATCAAGGTGCGCGAGAGGACGTACGAGAGCCTCAGCCTCGACGTCCTCGTGTGGAACAAGACGACGTCCTAGCGGCCAGGATCCAGTTCGCCGGCCTCGGAGCGCTTGCCGTACTTGCGTTCCATCTCCACGACGTCGCCGAGCTTGAACGTCACGTCGGACTTGCGCAGTTCGACCCCGGTCGGGTTGCCGAACCGGACGCTGAAGTCGACCCTGCGCCCGGTGCCGGTCCAGTAGTCGCGCTTCACGATCTCCAGCGCCTGGTCGGCGATGGGCTGGTTGCGGGTCGTGGCGGTGACGGTGAGGCGTTGCCGGTTGTCGAGGTCGGACCGGTACTGCACGACCACGTCCGACACGCCGTCCAGGGCCTTGAGGTCGGCCTCGATGCGGTTGCCGAGGGCTTCGACCGTGTCGTCGCCGGTGCCGCACGCCGTGAGGGCGAGCAGGGCGATCAATGCCAGTCGCTTCATTTGGCCGGCCTCGTCGGACGCGGGCCGTACCTGGATTCCATCTCGCCCGTGAGCGTGACGCGGCCCTCGCGCACCGGCTTGCCCGAGCCCTGAACGTCCGCGTAGGGCGGGTCGGCGGTCGTGTACATGGTGTAGCTCGCGTTGCACGACTTCCAGGTGCGCCAGCAGTTGCGCTCGACGAGCTCGACGAGCTCGTTGATCTTCGAGTCGTCGCTGTCCTCGGCCTTCAGCATGACCTCCAGCTTCAGGCTGCCGCCGGCGTCGAGGCCGTGCTTGTACTCGAACTGCGCCGCGACCACGTCCGAGCGCTGTTTCCAGTCGGCGACCGTTTGCCGGCCGACCGCGTTGATCTCCGGGTCGAAGCCCTCCAGCGCGCTGCAGCCGGTCAGCAGCAGCGCGAGGAGCGGAATGAGTCTGAGCACCGCGCACCCCCGCGGGGAATCTTCGCAGGGGCGCGCGGCGCCTGCCGGGCCTGGGTCAGATCTTGGCCGCGGCCCTGCCCACGGCCTCGATCAACCACCCGGCGTCCGCGGCCGACATGACGGCTGGAGGCGTGAAGCTCACCGTCCGGCCGCGGAAGTCGGCGAGCACCCGCGCCCGCAGGAGCTCGCCCGTGAAGATGTCGGCGGCGCGCTGGTCCGGCAGCTCGACGCCGAGCAGGAGGCCGCGGCCGGACGCGTAGGCCTTCCCGGCGACCGCGGCACGCAGGCCCAGGAGCAGTTCGTCGCCGAGCAGCGAGGCGCGTTCCACCAGGCCTTCGGAGGCCGTGACGCGCAGGCACGCGTTCACGGCGGCGGAGGCGAGTGGCGACACAGCATCGTGGCCGCGCCACAGCGGTACCTCGACGTCGGCCGTGGCCACGACCGCGGCGATCGGGAGCACGCCGCCGGAGAGACCCTCTCCGACCAGCAGGATGTCCGGGGTCACTCCGTCGAGGTCGACGCCCCACCACACGCCGAGGCGGCCGAGGCCGGTCCGGGTCTCGTCGACGACCAGCAGGGCGCCGTGGTCGCGGCACACCTGGGCGACCGCGCGCAGGTAGCCGGTGGGCGGGACGGAGATGCCGCGGACGGGTTCGACCATGACGCAGGCCGGTGGACCGGCCGCCAGGACGGCACGTAACGACTCGATGCCGCCGTACGGGACGGCGCCCGTGGTCAGCACGCGTGGGCGGCCGTTGGCCTGTGCGAGCGCCACGGCGAACTGAGCGGCCTCCGAGGCCGACGGGAAGGTGTGGATGTGGTCGAGGCCGTTCGGCGTGACCAGGTCGAGCATCAGACGGTCCAGCAGCGACGGCCGGCGCACCTGGCCGACCACGGCCTGCACGACGGCCGGGTGGGCGTGGCCGAGCAGGGGGACTCCGTATCCACCGCAGTCCAGGTACTCGACGCGGTGGGGATCTACCACTCGGGCGCCTCGGGCGGCGCAACCGGTCAGCTGTTCGGTAGCCATTGCGGGGAACCTTTCCTGGGCAGCGCGGCCCGTGGCCGCTCGGCGGGACGACGAGCGGACCCCAGTTCCCACTAACTCATTCGGATTCCACGGCGCGTTGGTTCGCGGCAGGCATAGGCTTTCTTTCGTGCGGACCGAAATCATCGACCTGGATCAGCTGCGGGCAGAGTCTGACCTGCGCAAAGCCGTCATCATCGGACTCGACCTCACTCGCGAGGACGTGCGGGTCCCGCTCGACGGCGCGCTGCTGCTCGGCTGCACCCTCAGCGAGACCATGCAGCGCCGGGCAGAGGCCGCGGGCGCGTTGATCTTCCCGGTGATCCCCGACCTGCCCTACGAGGTCTACCGCTCCCGGCTGTACACACCCGCGGAGCTGTTCGCGGGCTTCGACCCGGCCGACCCGAAGTCGTACGCCAACACCCCCGACGCGGAGATCTACCGGCACAGCAAGCAGCAGGGACACCACCCGGACCCGCTGCACGCGCTGGCCGAGCGTCTGCACGACCACTCGATCACCGAGGCCCTCGACGAGACGCTGACCGGCTCGCCGATCGCGGTGATGGGCGGCCACGCCCTGGCCAGGGACAGCGCCGGCTACCGCAACGCCGTCGAGCTCGGTGCCGCGCTCGGCAGAGCCGGCTTCACGGTCCTGACCGGCGGCGGCCCCGGCGCGATGGAGGCGGTCCCGCTGGGCGTCCGGCTCGGTGAGGTCGACACGGACGTCCTCGAAATGATCGGGAAGGCCCCCACGTTCGGCCACGACGACGAGTCGATCGGCCGGTGGCTGGCGGCGTTCCCGGAGGTGCGCAGGTTCGAGACGCCGCGCACGATCGGCATCCCCACCTGGTTCTACGGCCACGAGCCGCCCAACCCGGCCTGCGAACTGCACGCGAAGTACTTCGCGAACTCGGTGCGCGAGGAAGGCCTGCTGACCGTCGCGACCGGCGGAATCGTCTACACGCCGGGCAAGGCGGGCACGGTCCAGGAGGTCTTCCAGGACTTCACGCAGAACTACTACGCCAGCGTCGGCCCAGCCGCTCCCATGGTGTTCCTGGGCAGGGCGTTCTGGACCGACGAGGTCCCGGCCGCGCCGCTGGTGCAGAAGCTCGCGGCGGGCCGGGAGGCGGAGCAGTGGATCCTCGTCACCGATGAGATCGACGAGGCGGTCGAGCTGCTGGTGAAGTACCAGGCCTAGCTCACCGGGTGGTGTGGGTCGCCGTCAGCGGGCGAGGTCCTCGAGGATCTCGGCGCCGGGCAGTTTCGCCAGCACGTCACCGGGCACCAGGATCTTGCTGCCCCGGATGCCGCTGCCGATCACCAGCTCCGGCGCGGCGGCCACCTCGGGCGACAGCAGGATCGGCCAGTCCGCGGGCAGGCCGATCGGGGTGATGCCGCCGTACTCCATGCCGGTCAACGACACGGCGTCGTCCATCGGCGCGAACGACGCCTTGCGCGCGTCGAGCCTGCGCCTGATCACACCGTTGACGTCCGCGCGCATGGTCGCCATCACCAGGCAGGCCGCATAACGCAGCTCTCCGCCACGTTTGCCCGCGACGACGACGCAGTTCGCGGAGGCTTCGAGTGGCGAGCCGTAGTGCGCGCAGAACTCGGCGGTGTCCGCCAGGGTGGGGTCGATCTCGGCGACGGCCAGGCGTTCGGGGTCCGGGAGTGCCTTCACCGCTGCGGCTACCGGGTCGGCCAGCAGGTCGAGGCGGGAGAGCACGGGGACGGCTTCCAACGATCCAGCGATGGTCCACACGGTGTCCATTGTCGCTGCTCCGCAGACTCCGGCGAAGTCGCCTGGTAGCCGGCCATCCGGCCACCGCTTCGTCGCGATTGGGCTCCGCCGAATCGCGACGAAGGGGTGACCGGACGACCGGCGCGACTTCGCGACCATCCTGCCAAACTCGGTTTGACCTTGACGCTACGTCAACCCTTACCTTCGAAGTACAGCGCGAGGGGGGAACCGAAATGGCCTGGTCGATCGCCCAGGTGGCCCGGATGTCGAAGGTGACGTCCAGGACGCTGCGGCACTACGACTCGATCGGCCTGCTGCCACCGGCCTGGATCGGTGACAACGGCTACCGCTACTACGAGAAGGAACAGGTGCATCGCCTGCAGCAGATCCTGCTGCTGCGCGACCTCGGCCTGGGCCTCGACGTGGTGGCGGAGCTGCTGAGCGGCTCGGACCAGCTGACCGTCCTGCGCAACCACCACCGGTGGCTGCAGGGCGAGAAGGAGCGGCTGGACCGGCTGGCCGGCACCGTCGCGCGCACCATTGCCGAACTGGAAGGAGGGGACGAAGTGAAGATGGAAGAGCTGTTCGACGGCTTCGACGCGTCGAAGCAGGAGCGCTACGAGGCCGAGCTGGTCGAGCGCTACGGCGAGGGCGTGAAGGAGCACCTCGCCGAGAGCAGGCGGAACCTGAAGGGCTGGACGCGTGCTGACGCGGACCAGTTCATGAACGAGTGGCAGGAGATCGCGCGTGAGCTCGGTGTCCTGTTCACCGCGGGCACGGCGATCGACGCTCCGCAGACACAGGAGCTGATCGACCGCCACTACCGCTGGATCTGCCGGAGCTGGACGCCCAACCGGGAGTCCTACACCGGCCTCGGCGACCTCTACGTGGACTCACCGGAGTTCCGGGTGAACTTCGAGGTCGACGGCGACAACATGGCCCAGTGGGTTCGTAACGCGATGGCGCACTACGCGCAGACGCGTCTGTAGGTGGATCGGGGGCTGCAGACCCCGATTCACTCGAGTCCGAAGGCCTTCAAAGCCTCGCGGTTGAACTCCGGGAGGTCGTCGGGGGTCCGGGACGTCACGAGCGTCCACCCGTTCATGTCGCAGACCCGCACCTCCTGGTCCGCCCAGTCACCGCCCGCGTTGCGGATGTCGGTCTGCAGGCTGGGGAACGAGGTCAGCATCTTGCCGCGCACCACGCCCGCCTCGACCAGCAACCACGGCCCGTGGCAGATCGCCGCGATCGGCTTGCTGGCCTCCACCAGGGCCTTCACCAGTTCGACGGCGTCCTCGTCCATGCGCAGGAAGTCCGCGTTGGCCACGCCGCCCGGGATGACCGCACCGTCGTAGTCGTCGGCCGAGGCGTCGGCATAGGTCACGTCGACGGAGAAGCTGTCAGCAGGCGTGAGGTGGTTGAACCCACGCACCCGGCCGAGCTTCGGCGCGAGCAGCCGCGGTACCCCGCCCGCCTTCTCGACGTGCGCCCACGGGTCCGTGAGCTCGACCTGCTCGATGCCTTCCGTGTCGACGAGGAATGCGATCTTCTTCTTTTCAGCCATGCTCTTCGGCTACCCGGCGAAGAACTCGGCCAACCTGTGCCGCAGCTCGGTGCGGTGCGTGATCATCGGCGTGGGCGAGTCGATCAGCCACAGCTCGCCGTTGGGGAACGCCGCGGCTGTCGCCTTGGCCACGTCCTCGGGGTGCAGCGGATCGCCCACAGCGCCGATGACCAGCACGGGGATCTCCACGGACGCCAGCAGCGCCGCGTCGGCCACCGCGACCTGGCCGGGCAGTTGCTCGGCGGCCGCCGCCAGCCTGGTCAGCGCGGCTCTTCGTTCGGCGACGTAGATCGGCGGTCCCACGGTCAGGTCGGACAGCTGCTGCAGAGTGATCGGCGGGCGCGGCTGGTCCAGAACGGCAGGCAGGAGCAGCGCCACCCGGCGAAATCGATCAGGTTCGAGGGAGAGCAGGCGGACCAGCGCTCCGGCGCCGAGGGACACCCCGAGCGCGAAGTCCGCCGGTACCGAACCCAGATCCGCGGCGATCCGGCCGTAGTCCCAGTACCCAGGCGGGGCGTCAGGCGCGTCACCGTGCGACGGCAGCGTGACGACGACGCGGGTGCCGGGCAGCCCGGAGGCCGGGATCCGCGCCTCGCCGGGAGTGGCGCCGAGGCCGTGGGCGACCAGCGTCACCGGCGAACCGGTGCCGTAGGCGTGCGTGATCACCAACGGGGGCCGCGCTGCACCTCGATCAGTTTCGGTCGGACGTCGACCATGTACACGAGGATCGCGACGAGGCCGGCCAGCCAGAAGATCGAGCCGAAGCTGTACGGCTTGAACAGCAGCAATGCCGCCGCCCCACCTCCCGTGATGCCCAGCCAGGCGGGCTTGGTCATGCGTTCGGCCGCGGTGTACGCATCCACGCGCTGAGCCAGCGCGTGGAAGAACGCGAACAGCCCGATGATGCTGAACGCGAGGTCAGCGAAGAAGTACACGACGGTGTCGAGGTACCAGAGGCTGAAGATCGGCAGATCGAACACCCACCCAGACTACGTGCCGGTACACGAAGAGGGGAGCAGCCCTCTCGGGCGCTCCCCTCTCAGTGACTTTCAGAGACGTTCAGCGACTCACTTGGTGGTGTTCGTCGTGGTCGTCGCCGGCTTCTTGGCCGCGGTGGTGCTGCGGGTCGTGGTGGCCGGCTTGCGCGGCGCGGTGCGGTTCGCGGTCTTGCGGGCGGTGCTGCGCACCTCGTGCGCGACCTCGTCACCGGCCTCGGTGATCTCGGCGGCCAGCTTCTCGCTGCCCTTGTCGACCGCGTGGGCGACCTTCTCGCCGACCGAACGGGTGCGGCGGGTGACCTTGCCGAGCACGTCGTCGGCCAGCTCGCGGGCGTCGGCGGCAGCGGACTCGGCGCGCTTCTGCGCGGCCTCGACGGCCTGCTCGACCTGCTCGACGGCCTGCTTGACCTGCGGCTGGGCCTTGATCTGCTCCAGCGTCTGCTCGCCCTGGTCGGCGAGGTAGGTGTACAGGTTCACCGCGGAGGCGGTGTAGGCGTCGACCAGCTTCTTGAGCTCGGCCGGCTGCAGCTTGTCGCGCAGGTCCTTGAGCTCGGTCGGGATGTCCTGGGCCTGGGTGCGGGCCTCTTCGGCGCGGTCCTTGGCCTTGTTCAGGGCCTCGACCACGGCCTTCGCGGCGAGGTCACCGGCACCGAGCGCGGCGAGCAGCGCCTGGCGTGCGGCGTGGGCGCCCTGCTCGGCGGCCTTGCGAACGTCGTCCTGGGTGAGCTTCGGCATGGAGATCAGTCCTCCTTGTTCTTGGCGGTGTTCTCCCGCCGGAAAGATTCGTAAACGTCGAGCAGCACCTGCTTCTGCCGCTCGCTCAGATCGGTCGCGGCGACGATGGCGTCCGCCAACGCACCGCCTTCGCGTTGCTGGAGGATCCCGGCCTCGACGTAAAGCACTTCGGCCGAGATGCGCAGCCCTTTGGCGATCTGTTGAAGGATCTCCGCAGATGGCTTGCGCAGTCCTCGCTCGATCTGGCTGAGGTACGGGTTGGAGACACCCGCCTGCTTTGCCAGTTCCCGCAAGGAGATCTTGGCGGTGTTGCGTTGCTCGCGGATGTACTCACCGATGTTGCGGCCGAGGTCCGCGACTGCTTTGTCGATGGACTTGTCCACTGTTCCCGCTCCCGTTCCTCGTGCCACCAACTACGTTAGCGAGGAGTGCTAGCTCTTGCAAGCACCCTGCTAGCAATCGCTGCGTGTGCTCCGCCACAGGGATACCGTTGTGGGTGACATGGACGACGCCGGGGCCTTGCGCGCCGAGCTGGTGGACCAGCTGCTCGGTGACGGTGTGCTGCGCGATTCCAAGTGGCTCAAGGCTTTCCGGGCGGTACCACGGCACGAGTTCCTGCCGCGGTTCTACCGTCAGCTGCACAACGGTGACTGGGAGCACGTCACCGCAGAGCACCCGGATTGGCTGAGACTCGTCTACGCCGATCGGGTGTGGGTTACCCAGTTCGACGGCGACGACACGGTGACCGGCGGCACACCGACCTGTTCGTCGAGCATGCCCACGATCATGGCGATCATGCTGGAGGCCCTGGAAGTCCACAACGGACAGACGGTCCTCGAGGTCGGTACCGGCACCGGCTACAACGCTGCTCTACTTTGCCACGCCGTGGGTTCGGCGAACGTGACCACGGTCGACATCGATCCGAACATCTCGCAACGGGCGAGAGAACACCTACACCGCAACGGGTTCACCCCGACGTGCGTCACGGGCGACGGCGCACTCGGCCATCCGGGGCGTGCGCCGTACGACCGTCTGCTCGCCACCTGTTCCGTCTCGAGGATCCCACCCGCCTGGCTGGAGCAGACGAGACCCGGCGGCCTCGTCGTCACCACCCTGCACCGGCCGATCGGCGCGGGCCTCGTCCGGATCGTGTCGAACGGTGACGGCACGGGCGAGGGCCAGGTGCTCGTCGAGGACGGCCGCTTCATGCCGATGCGCGCCCACGCCACACCGCCCATGCTCGCCGGTGCCGGCGAGTACGAACGCCGCGCCACCACGTTGTCGCTGGACACCGTGGGCAACGCGGCCAGCCCGTTCGAGTTCTTCGCGGGCATCGCGCTGCCGGAGGTGGTCGGCGGGCACAACTGGCTGGCCCACCCGGACGGTTCCTGGGTGCACCACCACGGCTCGCACGTCGACCAGGGCGGGCCGCGGCGCCTGTGGGACCTCGCCGAGCAGGCCATCGTCGAATGGCGCGATCTGGGCAAGCCCCGCCGGCACCAGTTCGGGCTCACGGTGGGGCCCGACGGCCAGTTCCTGACACTCGACGACCTGAGGTGGCCGCTGTGATCGACAACGAACGTCACGACACGAGTCACTGAATCGACACCGGGCGGATGCGGTGCGTCATGATGCGCGCATGTCCAGATTCCGCCAGCAGGCATTGCTGGCCGGTTGCGTGCTGACCGCGTTGCTCACCGCGGCCGGTCTGTTCGTGACCGACCACGGCATCAACCCGCACGTGTGGCTGATCGTTCTCGCGCTGGCGTTCCTGGGCCTCCTGGCTTTACTCGACCCGTGGGTGCGGCGCAGGCACAACGCCGAGCTGAGCACGGACGAGCACCTGGACGCGGCGTGCCGGGCGCTCGCCGTCGGCCTGCAGGCGCAGTGGAACGAGGAGGTGCGCTCGCGCGGCCTCACCGACCCGGACGTGCTGGACCTGCACTGGACCGCGTCGGAGCTGGACGTGAGCGACGAGCCGGACGCTCCGCCGGGACGCAGCGACGCGGTGGTGGGCGCGTTCGAACGGCAGATCAACCGCAGGATGGTGGTCATCGGCGAGGCCGGGACCGGCAAGACGACGGTCGCGATGCTGCTGACGTGCGGCCTGCTGGACCGCTACGACGGCGGGATGGTGCCGGTCCTGCTGCCGCTCTCGACGTGGAACCCGGCGGTCGAGGACATCCGCACATGGCTGACGCGCAGGCTGTACGAGGACCATCCGGCGTTGCGCAACACCGAGCTGTACGGCAGCTACGCCGCTGATCTGCTGGTCGAGCAGCACAAGGTGCTGCCCGTGCTGGACGGGCTCGACGACATCCCCGGTCACCAGCGCGCGGACGCGCTGACGCGGATCGCGAAGGCATTCCCGGCGAGCCGGCCGCTGGTGCTGACCTGCCGCACGGCCGAGTTCGAGCAGGCCGTGCACCTCGCCGGCCCCGTGCCGGGCGCGGACGTCGTCGAACTGACCCCGCTCGACCTGGAGGAGGTCGCCGCCTACCTGCGGGCCAGCGCGGACACGGTGAGCGCGGCGCGGTGGGAGCCTGTGTTCATCCACCTGCGCGAGGAACCGGACGGCCGGCTCGCGGACGCGTTGTGCACGCCGCTGACGATGTGGCTGGCCAGCATGGTCTACGCGGACTCCGAGGCCGAGCCCACCGAACTGCTGGACCGCGGCCGATTCCCGGACGCGCGAGCCATCTCCGACCACCTGTGCGACGAGCTGGTGTCGCGGGCGTTCGGCAACAGGGCGGCCGCGCACCACGCGAAGACGACGCAGGTCTGGCCACGTGACCGGGCCCGCCGGTGGCTCGAGTTCCTCGCGCACGAGATGCGCGACCGGGACATCCGCGAGCTGGCCTGGTGGGAGCTGCGCCGTTCGGTCGGCAACACCTGGCTCGCCGTGCTCGGTGCACTGGTGCTGGGCGCGATCGGCGGGTTCGGGGTCGGCTGGCTGATGGCGTACTCGATCACGCCGTCGCTCGCCCCGATCACCGGCCTGGTAGCGGGCATCGCCGTCGGCGCGGCCGCGCTGACCGCGTCGCAGGAACGCAAAGCCAAGCCGCGCCTGGGAATCTGGCGCAGCCTGCTGCTCGTCCCCGGCGTGCTCGGACTCGCCGCCGGACTCGTCTTCGGTGCGCTGTACGGACTTTCCGCCGGTCTGGTGGTCGGTCTCGGCATCGCGGTGGCGGTGGCGCTGCGGTTCGCGCTGTCGAGCTCGGCCGAGCTCTCCCAGGCCTCCAGTCCTCAGTGGACGATGTCGCGCGACCGGATCGCGGTGTGGACCGGATCTCTCGTGCTGGCCGTGGTGTTCGGCTCGGCGGCGGCACTGGTGTTCGGCCCCGGCCAGACCGGAATGGTCGGGCTGGGCCTGGCCTCCGGGCTGATGCTCGGGTTCGCGCTGGCCGTGCTGCACCTGCGGTGGTGGTGGTTCACCGTCGCGCGCATCTGGCTCGCCACGCGCGGGAAGCTGCCGTGGGAACTGATGGTGTTCCTCGAAGACTCACGCAAGCTGGGCGTGCTCTGCCGGGCGGGAGCCTGCTACCAGTTCCGGCACGGACTGGTGCAGGACCGCCTGGCAGAGCACGAGGTGACTACTCGGTCCGCAGCCCAAGTGCTCCGGTCGCCCTTCTCAGCGAAGGCAACGTCAGAGCAGTGACCAGCACGACCAGCCCGACCGAGATACCGGTGACGACCCCGATGCCAGCCCAGTCGTAGGCCACCTCGGCGTCGAACACCCGCGTGACCAGCACACCGAGCAGGATTCCGGTGCCCACCGACACCACCGTGGAGATCACCAGCGGGATCGCGTTCTGCCACACCAGGGACCCGGCGAGCGTGCGGCGGGGCACCCCGCTGGCCGCCATCGCGGCGAGCGGCCGACGTCGTTCCCGCACCTGCTCCAGACCCACGACCAGCAGCGATGCCCCGGCGAGCAGCAACGTGAGCAGCGCGGCCGCGTACAACGCCTTGCGCACGACCCCGAAGACCTGCTCGATCTCGGCCGAGGCGTCCTGGCCGCTGTAGTAGGTGAAGACCCGCCACGAGTAGGGCGCGATGGCGTTGCGCACGTGCTCGGCGACGTCCGGCACGGACTGGTCGAGCTCGACCTTCAGCTCGACGGACGCTCTGGTGAGATCGATGCCCTTGGCGGCGGCCGGCGTGACGAACAGGCCGCTGCTGGTGCCCGTCGTGACCTCCAGCGGCGGCACCGTCCAGGTGGCGCCGGTCTCGCGAAGCTTGAGCGAGTCGCCTGCCTTGAGCTCGTCGGCACCGTTCCCCAACGGCACGAAGTAGGCCTTGCCGTCCTCACAGTTCGGGACGGTGGCCGTGGACTTGAGCGCGGCGCACGAACCGATGGAAACGGTGCCGTACCTGCGGTCGGACGTCTGCCCGTAGGTGCGCAACAGGGAGTGCACACCCACAACGCCATGGGTCTTGGCCAGGACTTCTGGCAACTCCGGGAGCTTGACCGTTTCGTTCACGGTGACGTTGAGGTGCCGGTCGCCCATCTGCACCTTCTGCTCGGCCCGGATCTCGTGCTCGACGCCCGCGAGGATCACCTGCAGCGTCACGGTTCCGGCGAGCACCACCGCCACGCCGCCCACGACCCGCGCCGCCGTACCCGCGTCGAGCTGCAACCGGCGCACGGCCAGCTGCAACGCGGGCGTGGCGCCGCTCATCCGGTGCACGACCCGTTCGACCAGCCACGGCAGCAACACCGGGATGGCGAACATCAACAGCACCACACCGGCGATGATCGGCCACTGGTCGGGCTTCGACTGGGCGCCGAGCTTGCCGAACTGGCTCGCCAGCAACGCCGCGCCGGCCAGCGCGGGCACGACCCGCCACCAGAGCCTGCGCCTGACGGGCTTCTGCTCGCGCACCACGCCGAGCGGTTCGATGATCGTCCGGCGCATGGCGAACACCGAGGTCAGCACGGCCAGCACCGGCACCGCGAGCACGACCGTGAGGGTCAGCGGCAACGTCGGCGTGAGGTCGCTCGGGAAGGACGCGACCTCGGGCAGCGGAATGTCGTCGGCGAGCGGCCGGACCGCGAACATCAGCCCGAAGCCGATCACGAGCCCGGCCAGCGCACCGGCCAGCGCCTCACCGGACGCGATCAGCCGCACCCGCGTCGCACCGGCCCCGACCAGCCGCAACGCCGCCAGCCTGCGGTCGCGCTGGGCCGCGGCGAGCCTGGTCGCGACGCTGATGAACACCAGCACCGGGAACAGCAGCACGACCGCGGCGACGACGCTGAGCATCAGCAGGATCGTCGGCAGTCCTCCGCCACGACCCGTCTGCCCGAACGCGTGGACCTGGTTGGTCTCGCTCGGTGCGATCTTCGCGTCGCCCGCGAGGAACCGCAGATCCTGCGGACCGTCCATGCCCGCCTGCGCGAACGTGCCGATGACCTTCTGCGGGAACCTCGGCCGCAGCAGTTCGCCCTCCTGGCTCGCCAGCAGGGCCGCGAGCCGTGGCGACACGATGATCTCGCCGTCGGCCGGCAGCCTGTCCACGCCGGGCGGCTTGGGCGCGTCCTGCGCGAGCACGCGCACGTAGGAGCCGCGGACGTAGTCCGAGCGGTACGCCACCGCCCCGTTCTCCAGCAGCAGCGGCGCGGGACCGGAGCCCTCCGTCACGGCCTCGCGGGCGGCCGTGCGCAGGTCGCGGTTGCCGAAGGTGGTCGGCAGCGAGGCCGCGAGCAGCAGCACCGCCACGCACATCCCGATGCCGGCGCCTTGGAGCGCGAGCCTCACCCAGGACTTCCGGCTGCCCCCGACGGCCAGCCGGACTCCCAGGGCGAGATCGCTGAGCACGCGGTTCACCTGACGAACTCCACGTCCCGCGAACGACCGTCACGAACCACGACCTCGCGGTCGGAGTAGGCGGCGACCCGCGGCTCGTGCGTGACCAGCACTACCGCCGCACCGGTTTCGCGGGCCGCGGTCGTGAGCAGGTGCATCACCCGCTCGCCGTTGAGCGAGTCGAGCGCACCGGTCGGTTCGTCGGCGAAGATCACCTTCGGCGACGTGACCAGCGCGCGGGCCACCGCGACCCGTTGCCCCTGGCCACCGGAGGTCTCCCCGGGCCGTTGGTCGGCGACCATGTCGACCTCCAGCCGGGCCATCCACTCGTTCGCGGCCCGTTCGGCGTCCTTGCGCTTCATCCCGCTCAGCCTCAACGGCAGCGCGACGTTCTCCAGGCAGGTCAGCTCCGGCACCAGCTGGCCGAACTGGAAGACGAACCCGAACTCGGTGCGCCGCAGTTCGCTGCGAGCGCCGTCGTTCATCGAGGTCAGCTCGCGGTCCCGATAGGTGACCGTGCCGGCGTCCGGCGGCAGGATGCCCGCGAGGCAGTGCAGCAGGGTGGACTTGCCCGACCCGGACGGGCCCATGATCGCGACGACCTCGCCCTCGCGGATCGAGATGCCCGCCCCGTCGAGCGCGTGGGTCTTCCCGAACGACTTGTGCAGGCCCTCGGCTCTCAACAGGCTCATCGGGCCACCTCCTCGGCGAGTTTGTCGAGGCGGGCCGCGGTCAGTTCGAGCCACCGCAGGTCGGCTTCGAGGTGGAACAGGGCGAAGTCGCAGATGAGCTGGTCGGCGAGATCGCCGTCGGTCTTGCGCTTGGTGAGTTCGCGCATCGTGGTGAGGTGCG
Organism: Lentzea sp. NPDC051213; assembly: GCF_044455585.1. Taxonomy (NCBI): domain Bacteria; kingdom Bacillati; phylum Actinomycetota; class Actinomycetes; order Pseudonocardiales; family Pseudonocardiaceae; genus Lentzea; species Lentzea sp. NPDC051213. The sequence goes on along the minus strand of NZ_JBITEX010000005.1, from coordinate 437,376 downwards.
CGGCGCGTTGCGTGTCGAGCACCTCCGCGGCACTGCGGCCGGACAGCAGGGCCAGCACGACCTTCGCGTACAGGGTGTTCTGCAGGTACGGCTCCGGCTTCTCCGGAGTGCCCAGCCACCGCTCGACATCAGTGACACCGGCGTCCGTGATCGCGTACCGCTTGCGGTCCGGGCCATCACCCGACTCCACGCCCGCCTCGGTCACGAGGCCGTTCTTCAGCAGTCTCGACAGGGTCGAATACACCTGTCCGTAGTGCAGGGGCCGGTCCTGGCCGAAGCGCTCGTCGTAGGCGCGCTTGAGGTCATAACCGTGCCTTGGACCGCCCTCTAGCAGCCCCAACAGTGCGTGTCCGATCGACATGAGAGGCACTATACACACTATGTATACACCCGGTGTATTCATCAGATGCCCTGACGAGCACCGGCCGTGGCGCCTACAGTGGTGGGGTGACTGGTCTGACTGTCGGCTGGGATCACGACGTCGAGCTGCTGCTCGACTTCCTGAACACTCGACACGTACTGGACAGTGAAGCCTCCTGGCGCGCGTGGGTGACCGAACGCGGCCTCGGGCGGAGCGGGGAAATCGCACAGGCGCGCGCCGCGCGGGCAGCGCTGCGCTCGTCCATCGAGGGGTCGTCAGGCCCGCAGACGGCGGCAGGCGTCGTCCACATCGAGCTGACCGACGGCGTGCCGATGCTCGCGAGCAGCGATGCTCTGGGTGCCGTGCTCGCCTCGTCGGCCCGGCTGGCGGTGCTGGGGTCGTGGGAACGGCTCAAGATCTGCCCGGCCGACGACTGCCTGCGCGCGTTCTTCGACAGGTCCCGCAACCGCTCGCGCACGTGGTGCTCGATGCAGGTGTGCGGGAACCGGGAGAAGGCCCGCACGTTCCGAAAACGAACGCGAGCCCAGAACACGCCTCAGAACAGCACGCTGGCCACGGTGTAGATCACCAGGCCGGCGAGCGCGCCGACCACCGTGCCGTTGATGCGGATGAACTGCAGGTCCCTGCCGACCTGCAGTTCGATCTTGCGCGAGGTCTCCTCGGCGTCCCAGCGCTCGACCGTGTCCGTGATGAGCGTGGTGATCTCCGCGCGGTAGTTGCCGACCACGTACCCGGCGGCCTGCTCCAGCCAGCCGTCGACCTTCGCGCGCAGCTCGGGGTCGTCGGTGAGGTTCGTGCCGAGCGTGATCAACCCCTGGGTGACGCGCTTGCGGAGTTCGCTGGACGGGTCCTCGGCGGCGTCGATCAGCATCTTCTTCGCCGTGCCCCACGCGGACTCGATCAGGCGCTGCACGTCCGGGTGGGTGATCACCTGCTGCTTGACCTGCTCGGCGCGCTGCATCGTGACCGGGTCGGTCTGCATGTCGCCGGAGAACTCGATCAGGAACTGGTCCACGGCGAGGCGCATCGGGTGGTTGACGTCGGTCTTGACCGCCCAGGCGAAGTTGACCAGCTCGGCGTAGACCTTGTCGCCGAGCAGCGCGTCGACGAACTTGGGCGACCAGGTCGGCGCCCGGTCCGTGACGATCAGGCTGACCTTGTCGTAGTTGTCGCGCACCCACTCGTAGGCCCGGTCGCACATCAGGTCGACGAGCTTGTGGTGCGCGCCGTCGGTGAGGACCTGGCCGAGGAGCTTGCCCAGCGGCGGCCCCCAGGGCTTTTCGGTCACCCGCTTGACGATCGCGTGCTCGAGAACCGCCTGGACCTCGTCGTCCTTGAGGACCGTGATGGCGCCCTTGATGACGTTCGAGAGCTCGTTGGTGAGGCGCTCGGCGTTCTCCGGTTCCTTGATCCAGGCACCGGCCCGCTCCGCGATGCCCGCGCGTCGGAGCTTGTCCTGGACGATCTCGGGGCTCAGGAAGTTCACGCCCACGAAGTCGCCGAGCGTCTTGCCGAACATGTTCTTGCGGGTGGGGATGATCGCCGTGTGCGGGATCGGCAGGCCCAGCGGCCGCTTGAACAGCGCGGTGACCGCGAACCAGTCCGCGAGCGCGCCGACCATGCCCGCCTCGGCCGCGGCCCTGACGTAACCGACCCAGGCTCCTTCGAACGCGTGCGTGGCGAAGAAGATGACCGTCGCGCCTATCAGGAAGCTCGTCGCGACGAGCTTCATCCGGCGCAGCTCAGTGCGCTTTTGCTGGTCAGCGACGGTCAGTTGCTCCACAGGCCCATTGTCCGTGAAGATCCTGCGTTGTGCGGGTACCAGCGCTAGTCCCTCGTTTGCAGCCGTTCACGTCGACGATCTTCGCGGAGATGACGGCGCTGGCCGTGCAGCACGACGCGGTGAACCTCGGTCAGGGCTTCCCCGACACCGACGGCCCGGAGTCGATGCTCCAGGCCGCGTGTTCGGCGATCTCCTCCGGCGTGAACCAGTACCCGCCGGGTCCGGGCATGCCGGTCCTGCGCAACGCGATCGCCCACCACCGCTCCCGGTACGGCCTCTCCTACGACCCGGACACCGAGGTCCTGGTGACGGTCGGCGCCACCGAGGCCATCGCGGCCTCGTTGATGGCGCTGGTCGAGGCCGGCGACGAGGTGCTGCTGGTCGAGCCGTACTACGACTCCTACGCCGCTTCGGTGGCCATGGCCGGCGCGACCCGTGTCACGGTCGGCCTGCGCGAGGACGCCTCCGGCCGGTTGGCACTGGACGTCGACGCGCTGCGTGCCGCCGTCACGCCGCGGACGCGCGCGGTTCTGATCAACTCGCCGCACAACCCGACCGGCACGGTCTTCACGCTGGAAGAGCTGCAGGCCGTTGCCGCGCTGTGCGTCGAGCACGACCTGCTCGCGATCACCGACGAGGTCTACGAGCACCTGGTGTTCGACGGGCGGACGCACATCCCCCTGGCGTCGTTGCCGGGCATGGCCTCCAGAACGTTGTCGATCTCCGGCGCCGGCAAGACCTTCAACTGCACCGGCTGGAAGATCGGCTGGGTGTGCGGGCCGGCTGAGCTCGTTTCGGCCGTCCGTGCCGCCAAGCAGTTCATGACCTTCGTCGGCGGGGCGCCGTTCCAGCCCGCCGTCGCGCACGCGCTGACCGCCGAACTGGACTGGGTCGCGTCCCTGCGCGACTCGCTGGCCTCGAAGCGCGCCCGGCTGGCCGAGGGCCTGCGTGCGGCCGGTTTCGAGGTGCGTTCCTCGGAGGGCACGTACTTCATCTGCGCCGACGTGCGCCCGCTCGGCTACACGGACGGCTGGGCCCTGTGCCGCGACCTGCCCGCCCGCATCGGTGTCGCCGCCGTGCCGGTCCAGGTCTTCACCGACCACCCGGCGGACTGGCAGCACCTGATCCGGTTCGCGTTCTGCAAGCAGGACTCGGTGATCGACGAGGCCGTGGAGCGGCTCCACAAACTGTAGTTCGCCTGAGGTGCGTTTGCCATGAGGGTGACCTTCATGGACCTGAGGTCCATGAAGGTCACCCTCATGGCACTAGTTGTCCACAGGTGTGGATGAGTTCCTCCACAACTGTGGACAACCCACTTTCGAGTGACGTGTGGAGCCTTGACTCCGGAGTTCGACTCCAAATGGCATGGACTCGAACACTGAGGTGCTTCTCGCCTGGCGTTCCGGCCTCTCCGGCTGGGACGTCCTGGTCGATCGCTACTCCCGCCTGGTCTGGTCGGTGCCCAGATCGTTCCGGCTGAGCCACACCGACGCCGCCGACGTCTACCAGTGCACTTGGCTCTGCCTGGCCGAACACCTGACTCGCATTCGCCAACCCGAATCGTTGGCGGCATGGCTGGTCCGTACCGCCACGCATCACAGCATCAGGGTTGTCCGTGCGCGTGGCCGTGAGGTGCCGGTCGACCTCTGGGAACCGGAGTCGACGCTGCCCACGCCTGACGAGGTGGTGCTGGCCACCGAACGCGAGCGGCGGCTGTGGTCCGGCCTCGCCCAGCTGACGGAACGCTGCCAGCGACTGCTCCGCATCGCTGCCCACAGCCCTGAACTGAGTTATGCACAGATCGCCGATGCCCTGGGGATGAAGACGGCGTCCGTGGGTTCGACCCGCAGCCGGTGCCTGACGGCGCTGCGCCGGAAGCTGGAGGACCTGCGATGAGGGACTCGCTGCTCGACGAGATCGCCGCGCTGTTCGACGCGGACGTGCCACCGCCCGTCCTGGCTCCGCGGCCGACCGGGTTCGCACCGATGGAGGCCGTCCACGAACCGGTCCGCGGCCCGTCCCGCCAACTCGTGTTCCACGTCGGCGCCGGCCGCCTGTACCTCCAGCTGGACCCCGCGCCGGCGGGACTCCGCCTGACCGGCGTCCTGGACGACCGGGTCGCGGTCGAGGTCCGCTCGCCCGGCTCTGGTCAGGAGCTGCTGCCGGACGCCGAAGGCTGGTTCCGCGCCGACGTCACGCCGGGCCCGCTCTGCGTCACCGTGCCCGCGCTCGGCCTGACGACGGGGTGGTTCGTCGCATGAGCGCCAGCGCCGACCCGCAGGCCACCATCGCGACGACCGAGGTCCGGGGCACTCGCGCCGAACGGGCCGATGCCCTGCACGACCTCAGCATCGCCCACGTCGAACTCGGGCACCTCGACGTCGCCGCGAGGTTCGCCCGGCGCGGGTTGCGGCTGTGCGGCGAGGCCCGGTTCCACCTCACGCTGGCGTGGATCGACCTCGACCGGGGGCGCCGCGGCCAGAGCCTGCGTCACCTGGACCTCGCCACCCCACACCTGCGCGGCCGGGAGCTGGCGAGAGCGAGGTGCCTGCGCGGGCTCCACCTGTGCGGGTCGGCCGAGCCCAGGCTGGCGATCGCGGAACTCACCTCGGTGATCAGGGAGTTGCGGAGGTACGGCGACGAGCGGTGGCTCGCCAACGCGCTGGTCGGGCGCGGTATCGCCCGGTGCAGCGCGACGAAACTGACCGAGGCCGAAGCCGACTTCGCCGCGGCGCAGACGGTGCTGCAGGCGATCGGTGAACCCGGACGTGCGGCGATGTGCTTGCACAACAGGGGATTCGTCGCGATGCTCACCGGCGATCTGCCGCTCGCCCTCCGCCGGTACGAGGACGCGGCGAAGGCGGGCCTCGACTCGACGAGCCGGCCGGAAGCGCTCGTCGACCGGGCGGAGGCGTTGCTCGCCGCCGGGCTGACCACCGAGGCGCGGCGACTCCTGACGCCGGCACTCGAACTGCTGCGGCGGTGCAACCGGCACGTGCCGGAGCTGGCCGTCCTGAGCGCTCGGTGTGCGTTGCGCGATGGCGATCCTGCGCCGGCACTGCGGAGCAAGCGCACGGACGTCGAGTTCATGCTGGCCGCCGGCGAACTCGATGCTGTTGCGGCACATCGGTTTCGTGGCCCGGTGCAGACGCGGGCGCTCGGCTGGCTCGCTCAGGCCCGGCGATCCGACCGGCGTGGTGCGCTGGCCGCCTGCCGCGCGGGACTCAGGTTGCTGGACGAACACCGCGCGATGCTCACGGGCGACTGGCCGCGGCGCGAGCTGACCGGACACGCGCTCGGACTCGCCCGCACGGCGCGTGAGGTGCTGCACTGGGCTGAACAGCATCGGGCGATCCCGCCTTCACCGCTGCCACCACCGAACGCCGAGCTCGCCCGAACACTGACCGCGCTGCGCCGGACGCGCGCGCTCGGCGGTCCAGTCGAGGCGCTGGAGCGGGACGTTCGACGGCTCGCACTTGCCACGCGCCCTCGGGAGACCAAGGAAACCGTTGCGGTCCCTGACCTCCCGTTGGTGAGTTTCGTGTTCCACAAAGGACACATGCGGGCGGTGACGGTGGTCGACGGGCGAGCCCGCCTGCGTGCGATCCCGGAACCGGCCGAGCTCGTCCGCACCGCCAGACTCGCGTTGCGAGCCGGCCGCGCCGTCGCGACCGATCTCCTGCCCGAGGCCGACGAGGTCATCGTCGTTCCGGATGGCGTGCTGCACGACATGCCGTGGGCAGCCTTCAGGCCCAAGGTGCACGTCCTGCCACGACTGAGTTGCTGGCACCCGCCGGGCGGCGCAGCAGAGCGGGTGTGGATCAGCGGACCGACACTCACCCACACGGAAGTGCCTGCACTGCAACGCGAACACGGCGGAAGAATCGTCGGATCCACTGTGGAGGGAGCGCTCGCCGCCTTCGAAGGTGCCGGGATCGCGCACATCGCGGCGCACGGGCACGTCCACCCGGACAACCCGCTGTTCTCGTACCTGGAACTGGGCGACGGCCCGCTCTACGGCTACGACATCGCCCGCCTCGAGCTCCCGCCCGAGATCGTCGTCCTGTCCGCGTGCGAGTCGGGCCTGGCCCGGGCGTTCCTCGACGCGGGAACGCGGGCGGTGATCGCGAGCGTCCTCCCGGTGCCGGACGCGCGGGTCAGCGCCGCCATGGCCGAGGTGCACCGGCTCGTCGGCCATCCCGCCCAGGCCGCGAAAGCCGTGGCCCACCTGGGATTCAGCTGTTACGGCACCGGGACCAGGGTCGCCGCGTGCAGGGCGGCCGCGAACGAGGTTCCGGTGCACAACGCCTGACCGGAGCCCACGGTGGCCGGCACGTCGACTCCACCGGCGACCACGTCGACCCACGGCCCGTGCCCGGAGAACGGGGCCGCCGCACCCACAGCGATCACCGCGGGCAGAGCGGCAGGCCACCACGGGCGGGTGGTGCCGCCGTTGCCCGCCGCGGCCACCACGTTGCGGCCGCAGGCAGCCAGCACCGGCGGACATTCGTCGTTGAACGAATAGGTGCCTGAAGCCACGAGCACCACCGGAAGGTCGCGGGTGGCGCGCAGGGCGGCGGCCAGGGTCAGGTCGTCGCCGAAACCCGTGGGGCCCAGCACGGGGAACGGCCGGACGAAGGCTCCGTGGTGGCGCAGGACGCCTGCGACCAGGGCACCGTGCGGGGCGTCCAGCGAGGTGTCCAGCAGGGCGACGGTGCCTTCGCCGCGGAGTTCGGGGAGGCGTTCGCCGACCACCGGGCGGGAGGTGCCGATCATGATCGGGCAGGCGAGGTGGACGTGGTTCGGGGTGGCGCCGACCGCTGCGGCGATCTCGACGGTGCGCAGGCGGTCAGGGGCCTTCGTGTACATGCGAATGACTCCCGCGGTGATCTCCTCGTGGGAGTAGACCCCTCGCAAGCGCTTGCGCACAGTGGGTGCGTCCGCCGGGAGGACGACCAGTTCGCCCGAACGGACCAAGCATTCGTTTGGGCCTTCTGGATCGTGCACGTGCACCGGGCCGAGGGCGGCACGCGCGTGATCGACCAGCTCAGAGAGGCTGTTGACCTGCTTCAGTGCGTCCACATCGGACACCATCCCCCGCCGCGACACGGTCCACAGGGGAGCGAGGCACAACATCACTCGATCCGATGACGACACTGAGGGTGTTCATGCCTGATCAGGGCAACCCGGTCAGCCGCACGGGAACGCCCTTCCGAGTGTTTTGTGGCGAGTCGGTTCGCAAAGTCACTCACCAGTGCTAGACATAGCTCAACGTCGACCTCCGGCGGCACTGTGCGTTGGCGGTGACCTGAACGGTGGACGGGTGGTGATCCTGTGGCTGGTGGTGGAGCTGGTGCACTGCTGCTACGGGCTGCCGCGCTCGGCGGGCTCACCGCCGCCGCCTGGTTGCTGAGCGGGACGTCCGCGTCCGCGAGCCCCGAGGAACCGCCGCCGGTCGAGATCGCGATCGAGACGCCGAACCTCCTCGAAGAGGCTCCCCAGCTGCTCGACGATCCCGTGGCGTGGACCCAGTCGCTGACCGCGTCCCTGATCGACCGGCACCAGCCGGCCAGGCACCACAAGCCGCCGGTCCTCACGCAGCCGCGGGAACCGGACCCCGAAGAGCCGGCCGAGCAGGACGAGGGTCCGGTCGTCGACTTCAGCGGCGGCTCGCACAGCAACACGCGTTCCGGCACGGTGTCGAACGAGGCCCCGCCCGAGGTGATCCAGGCGAAGGCGGAGATTCGCGCCGCCAAGAAGGCCGCGAAGGCCGCCGCCGAACTGCCGGCTCCTCCGCCGCCCGCGCCGCCCGTCGTCGTCGCCGTCAAGAAGGCCGCACCGCAGCCGCTGCCGGTCCTGAACATCGCCAAGACCGAGCCGGCTCCGGCAAATGACTACAACTGGACCGCACCCGGCCAGGACGCGCCGCTGCCCGCTCCGCAGCAGGCACCGGTCGTCGCGACGGCCTCCGCGTCGTCCGGTCACACCGACAACTCCGGCGGCACGCGCGGCGTGCTCGCCGTTCTGACGTCGCACAACGCGCTGTTCCCGCCGTCCACGTGGTCGGTGGAGGAACGCAGCGACGGACGCTCGCCCGGCAGCCTTCCAGGCCTGCCCAGCACGTCACCCGACTGAGTCAGACGGGACATCTCTGCCCTCTGCGCGATTTGTGACCTCTCTTCTCCGTCGCGCGCAGTAACTCCGCCTCACATTTCCCGTTGTACGCAACGAACCCAGTCTTCCTGACCTGCCAACCGCGCCCTGGCAGGTCGGGTCTGGTCCGAGTGCCGCGCTGCCCCCGCAGTTCTCGGACCGCACGGGAAAACCTGCCTGCGGGGGACGCCAATCCCTGGGACGTCCCCCGCGGCAGGTCAACCCGGTGGCAAGTTCGTCGGCCCGGTCTCCACCGCTGTGGGAGGCCGGGCCGACGTGTCTCACGCCACCGGCATCGAGAGGTCGGCATCCGCCGGAAACCCTGTTCCGGCAACAGATGCAGCCACCACACCCAAACGGCGGATGGCGTCGCGCAGCACTTCGGGTGACTGCGTGTACGGCACTCGGAGCATCTGCTCGCACCCCCCGTGCACCGCGAACCGCGGGCCGGGGACGAGCCGCAGTCCGTGGTTCTGCGCCACCACGGCGATTCGGGTGCTCACGGGCGCATCGAGTGCGCACCACACCCCCAGCCCACCGACAGGCACCTCGAAGCTCCACTGTGGACAATGGGTGCGCAACGCCGCGACCGCCACGTCCCGTTGCCGCAGGGCTTCCGCACGTCGTTGCCGCAGAACGGTTTCCGGCTCCTCGAGCAACGTGGCGAGCACCAGCTGCTCGAACACCGGTGTGCCCAGGTCGATCGCCGCCCGCGTCGACAGCAGCCGGTGCACGGTGTCCGCGGACGCCCTGATCCACCCGATCCGCAGTCCACCCCAGTGCGACTTGCTCGCGGATCCCAGTGTCACCACCGAGTCCCCGCCGAACGCGGCCATCGGCAACGGCGCGGGTGCGTCGTCCAGCGCGAGTTCCACCAGGGTCTCGTCCACCACCATCGGCGTCCGCGCCTTGCGCAGCACGGCGGAAAGCGTTTCCCGCCCTTCGGAGGACAGTCGCAGCCCGGTCGGGTTCTGGAAATCCGGGATCAGATAGGCCAAACGGGGGCCTGCCTGCCGCAGCGCCGCGTCGAACCCGTCCACGTCCCAGCCCTCCGCCAGCATCGGCACCGGGACCGGGATGCCGAACGACGCCCGCACCGCCTCCAGCGCGTTGGGGTAGCTCGGCTGCTCCACCAGCACGCGATCGCCCGGTCCGACGAAGAGCCGCAGCACCAGCGCCCACGCGTGCTGCGCGCCGGAGGTCACCACGATCTGGTCGGCAGAGGTCGGCAGGCCGCGTGCGGTGTACCGGTCCGCGATCCGCTGCCGCAGCACCGGCAATCCCCGCTCGTCGTACCCGTGCGACATCAGGTGCTCCGGCATTCGGCTCATCGCGACCTCCATCGCCAGTCGCAACGACGGCAACGCGGGAGGCGCGGCGCGGGACAGGTCGATCAACGTGTCGTCGGTGCCGGTGATGCCACCGCCGGCACCGACCGGTCCGTTGATCCACGACCCGGCCCCGCGCCGCGACGCCACCACCCCCTCGTCCCGCAGCTGGTCGAGCGCGGCCGTGATGGTCGTGCGGCTCACCGGCAGCGCCTCGGTGAGCTCGCGCTCGGACGGCAGCCTGGTCCCGACCGGCAGCCGGCCGTCCGCGACCAGCAGCTTCAGCGCCGCGGCGAGGTCGGCCGACCCCTGCCGAGCGCCGCGCTTGCGCCACGACCCGAGCTGCCGCGCGAGCCGGGCACCGGAGATACGTCCGCCAGGTGGGAGCATGAGGCCAATTATCGCGAATTGGCTATGGATTACCAGGCCAATCGCACCTCAGGATGGCCACATGGCCACCTTGACCGCACTCCACCAGGTCCCCGTGAGGATCGCCCCCGTCCGTCGCCTCTCCCAGCTCTTCGCAGGTCTGTGGCTCTACGGCGCGAGCATGGCCATGCAGATCCGCGCGACCCTCGGCCTCGATCCGTGGGACGTGCTCCACGAGGGCCTGGCCAGACGCACCGGGCTGAGCTTCGGCCTGATCACCGCGATCACCGGCGTGCTGGTGCTGCTCGCGTGGATCCCGCTGAAGCAGAAGCCCGGCGTCGGCACCATCGCCAACGTGGTGCTCATCGCGGTGAGCGTCGACGTGACCCTCGCGATCATCCCCGCGCCGCAGGAACTCCTGCCGCGCATCGTGCTTCTCGCGCTGGGCATCGTGCTGAACGCGATCGCGTTCGCCGCGTACGTCGGGTCCCGCCTCGGGCCGGGCCCGCGCGACGGCATGGTCACCGGGTTCTGCCGTCGCACGGGCATCTCCCTGCGCGTCACCCGCACCGTCGTCGAACTGCTCGTGCTGGCCGCCGGCTGGCTGCTCGGCGGCACGGTGGGCATCGGCACGATCCTCTACGCGCTCGGCATCGGCCCGCTCTCCCAGCTGTTCCTGCCCGGCCTCACCTGGCGCGAGCGCTCGCAGCCCGTTTCCTGATCTCCTCGTAGGTGACACCGCGCTCGGTCAGCACCTCGGCCACGATTCCCTTGCCCTGCAACAGAGCCAGCACGATGTGCTCGTTGCCGAGGTAGTTGTGGCCGAGGTCGCGGGCCTCGCGCAGGCTGTTCTCCAGCGCCTTCTTGAACGCGGCCTCCAGCGGCATCCCGAACCACCGCCGGCGCGGCCCTGGCCGCAGTACGCCCTTGCCGAGCGACTGCTCGACCGAGTCGATCACGTGGTCGAGGTCGATCCCCAAGCCCCGCAACGCTTCCTGGTCGGCCTTCGTCAGCCCGCCCCGGCGCCGGTAGTCCCGGAACGTCGTCTCGAGCTCGTCCCGCGGCAGGTCGAACCCGGCCAGCGCCGGTGAGTCGAGCAGCGCCAGCAGCAGGTGCTCCACACCCACCTCGGCCGCGTGCATCCGTTCCGCGTCCCGCACCGCGGCCTTGACCGCCTCGCGGGCTTCCTTGGTGAACCGCTCGCCGATCATCATCGCCCCCCGTGCTTCTTGTGTGCCGCCTGGCGGGACACCCCGAGTTCATCCGCGATGTCCTGCCACGACCAGCCCTGCGCCCGCGCGCTGCGGACCTGGGCGGCCTCCAGATGTTCCAGCAATCGCCGCAACGCGCTGACGGCCCGCAACCCGACCTTCGGGTCGCGGTCCCCAGCCGCTGTGGCGAGATCCGTCGCTTCAGTCATGATGTCAACGTACGTTGACAACGTCGATCCGTCAACCAACGTTGACACGTACCGTGGAGCCGTGAAGATCGAGACTGCTGAGCAGGGGGCTCCAGGCCGAATCACCGAGGACCGGATCAGGGTGCTGCCGAACGCCGTCGTGGTGCTGGACGGCGTCACCTCCCGCACCAGGCCGCCGGATCGCAACGGCGGTTGGTACGCCACGAAACTCGCCGACGAGCTGGCCAGACTGATCAACGACACCGACCCGCTGACGGACCTGCTGGCCACGGCGATCGCGAATCTCGTGGCAGAACACGACCTCGTGCCCGGCGACTCCCCGTCCGCCACCGCGGCGATCGTGCGGTGGACCAGCGAGACGATCGACGCGCTGGTGCTGTGCGACACCCCGATCGTCGCGTTCGGACAGACGACGCACGTGCTCGAGGACACCCGGCTCGAAGATCGGCGACCGGACCCGGACATCCTGGCGTGGAAGAACAAGCAGGGCGGCTACTGGGTCGCCGAGGCCGAACCCGTTGCCGCGCACCAGGCGTTGACCGCGACCTGGCCGCGCGCGGAGATCACGAAGCTGATCGTCGCCACCGACGGTGTCTCATGTGGAGTGTCCGAGTACGGGCTCTTCTCGTGGGAGGACCTCGCCGAATTGCCACTGGGCGAAGTCCTCGACCGAATCCGGGAAGCCGAGCGGGGAGATTCGGAGCACAAGCGTTGGCCCCGCTACAAAACGCACGACGACCAGGCGATCGCCCGCATCACGGCATAACGAAAGAAGCCCCGCAGAATGCTGCGGGGCTTCTTTCGAAGAAGGATGGCCAGGGGCGGGGTCGAACCGCCGACCTACCGCTTTTCAGGCGGTCGCTCGTACCAACTGAGCTACCTGGCCATGAACCGTGGCTGTCAAACCACAGGAAAAGCGACCCAGACGGGACTCGAACCCGCGACCTTCGCCGTGACAGGGCGACGCGCTAACCAACTGCGCCACTGGGCCTTGCTCTTGCAGTCTTACCGTACCGTACTTTACTGCGTGCCCCCAACGGGATTCGAACCCGCGCGACCGCCTTGAAAGGGCGGGATCCTAGGCCGCTAGATGATGGGGACTAGCTGGTCTCTGGAAGCATCGTAAGCATATGGCATGGGTGCGCGCACCTCCAAAACGGGGGTCCCACTTATGCCTTGACCTGCCCAAACCACCTGCGGCGCCAGGGCACCGGGAACATCAAATGCCTGTTCACGGCCTGATCGGCCCGTCACCCGCGTTTTGTGATCCAGACAACTTCCAGCCATCTGGCGCGATCGAGGGCATCACGAACCCGAGCACCTCGCGGATCCGGGCGGGGAAGTCGGCGCACGCGGTGGTCGCCGAGGAGATCAGCCGGGCACCGAGCGCCGCCCCGCACAACGTCCGCGCGACCGCCTCGGGATCGACGCCCTCGCGCAGTTGCCCGCACTCGCCGGCCTCGGCCACGTAGGACGTGATCAGCTTCTCCCACAGGACGTGCGTGTTCGGCACGCCGGGATAACCGACCTCGCGTTCGGCGTTGAGCCGCACGCCGGCGCGCAGCACGACGTCCGCAGCCATCCGGTCGGCCGACTCGGCGAACAGGCCCCAGAGCGTGCTCAGCGGATCGAGGCCGCGGGCCCGCCACCGTTCCCGGAGATCGGTCCACTGATCGTTCTGGTGGTCGATCAACGCGCGGGCGACAGCGTCCTTCGACGCGAAGTGGAAGTAGAACGCACCCTTGGTGAGCCCGGTGCGCGCGAGCACGGCGGTCAGCGACGTGCGGTCGTAACCGAGCCGGTCGAACTCCTCCGCCGCGGCCTGGAGTATCGCCTCACGTGTCGCATACGCCCGGTCCTGCTGGGGCATGGGTAAAGGTTAGCCGTTGCCGCTAAAGAGACCCGTGGGTATGTTTCGGGATGCGGCCCTGTCTTGAGACGCGCTTCCGGGGGGTGCGCGTCTCGGTCAGGGCCGCTTCCGCTTTCGCATCACGTCACCGTTGAGCAGGTGGCGCCCCGCCGTCCTCGCCTGGCGACAGGCCCAGCATGTCGAGCAGCATCCGGCAGTCCTCGGTGCCGAGGGCACTGCGGGCGACGGCCAGCCTCGCCCGGTGGACCTGTTCGTCGGAGATCCGCGAGGGTTCTCCGCTGCGCTGGGCCGGCACGTTCGGCCCGCCCTGTCGCGACACGCTGTCGTCCTGTGTGAACAGGAACTTCCGCACTTCCAGTGACCCGCTCATGTAGCACCCTCCCCGACTTGAGGTTGGCGCGAGGCTAAGCGACCTGGGACAACGGCCGCAGCCCCCCGCAGAGTGATTCCACCGACACCCAGCGTTACTTTCTGTACTGGTGTGGTGCCTGTCCCGTGGGGAAGTGGCCAAGGGAAGATGGACCGATGACCGACCCCACGCCGGAGCCTTCCCCCGAACCAGAGCAGCAAAACGCCGCCCAGATACCGGACGCGCAGCAGCCGGACCAGGGCGCGGACCAGGAATCGGTGCCTCCGCCCGTGGACCCGCAGGAGATCCTGAAGGCGATCAGCGGCATCAACCTGGACGCCATCGAGGTCGACATCGAGTCCGCGTTCGGCGCCCGGATGGCCGAGCTGGACAAGATGCTCGAGGGACTCGACTCACTGGTCGAGAAGATCGAGCAGGACATCCAGAACCTGGACCAGCCGAAACAGGAAGGTCCTCAGTAGACCTCTTACCCCAGGGGGGTATGATCGGTGGCCCGTACCGAGGAAGGGACCCCGATGTCCGTCACTGCGACCTACACCGTCACCGGCATGACCTGCGGCCACTGCGTCAGCTCGGTCACCGAAGAGCTGTCCGAGGTCTCCGGGGTCACCGGCGTCGACGTCGTCCTGGACACCGGCGCGGTGACCGTGACCAGCGATCGCGAGCTCGACCGCGCCGAGGTCGTCGCCGCCGTCACCGAGGCCGGGTACCAGGTCGCCTGATGACCACGACCGAGCCTCGTCACGTCGAGCTCAGCATCAGCGGCATGACCTGCGCCTCCTGTGCGCGGCGCATCGAACGCAAGCTGAACAAGCTCGACGGCGTCTCCGCCACCGTGAACTACGCGACCGAGAAGGCCAGCGTCCAGTTCCCGGACGACATGCGCGTGGACGACCTGGTGTCGACCGTGCGTGCGGCGGGCTACGACGCCGAGGAGCCCCGCCCGGAGGCGTCCGGTGACGACGAGGCCGGTGAGCTGGAGACCAGGTTCAGCCTGGCCGCGCTGCTCGGTGTGCCGGTGATCGCGTTCTCGATGGTCCCGGCACTGCAGTTCCCCACCTGGCAGTGGGTGTCGCTGGCGCTGGCGAGCGTGGTCGTCTGGGTGTGCGGCTGGCCGTTCCACCGCGCGGCCCTGGTCAACGCGCGGCACGGCGCCAGCACGATGGACACCCTCGTCTCGATGGGCGTCACGGTCTCGTACCTGTGGTCGCTCTACGCGTTGGTGTTCGGCGAGGCCGGGATGATCGGCATGCGGCACGAGTTCAGCCTGCTGCCGCGGCCGACCACCTCGGGTGACATCTACCTCGAGGTCGCGGTCGGCGTGACCGTGTTCCTGCTGCTCGGACGCTGGCTCGAGGCCAGGTCCAAGCGCAGCGCGGGCGCGGCGGTGCGGGCGTTGCTCACGCTCGGCGCCAAGGACGTCGCGGTGCTGCGTGACGGCTTGGAGACCAGGATTCCGGTCGGTCAGCTCCGGGTCGGCGAACGGTTCCTGGTCCGTCCGGGTGAGCGGATCGCCACTGACGGCCTAGTGGTCGAGGGCAACTCGGCTGTGGACCGCTCGATGGTCACCGGTGAATCGGTGCCGGTCGAGGTCGGCACCGGCGATTCGGTGGTCGGCGGCACGGTCAACGCGGGCGGTCGGCTCGTGATCGAGGCGCTTTCGGTCGGCGCGGACACGCAGCTCGCCAGGATGGCGAAGCTCGTCGAGCAGGCCCAGGCCGGCAAGGCAGAGGTGCAGCGCCTGGCCGATCGGGTGTCGGCGGTGTTCGTGCCCGTCGTCCTGCTGATCGCCCTGGCGGCGCTCGGCGCGTGGCTGCTCGCCGGCCGGCCGCTGGAGTTCGCGGTGACGACCGCCGTGGCGGTGCTCGTGATCGCGTGTCCATGCGCACTGGGCCTGGCGACGCCGACGGCGTTGCTCGTCGGCACCGGGCGCGGCGCCCAGCTCGGCATCCTGGTGAAGGGTCCCGAGGTGCTGGAGTCGACGCGGCGCGTGGACACCGTGGTGCTGGACAAGACCGGGACCGTGACCACAGGCCGGTTGACGCTGGTCGACGTGATCCCCGCGGACGGCGTGCCGCGCGACGAGGTGCTGCGGTACGCGGCGGCGGTCGAGAACGCGTCCGAACATCCGATCGGCGCGGCGATCGTGCGCGAGGTTCCCGACGTTCTGCCGGTGTCGGACTTCGTTTCGACGGACGGCGTCGGCGTCAGCGGCACCGTCGAGGGTCGACGCGTTGTTGTCGGGCGGTTGCGGAACGTCTCGCTGCCGGCCGAACTGACTGAGGCCCTGGTTGCACAGACAGCCCGCACCGTCGTCGCGGTTTCCTTTGATGACAAGGTTGTCGGAATCGTCGTGGTGTCGGACGTCGTGAAACCCACGTCCGCACAAGCGATTCGCGAGTTGAAAGAACTCGGGCTGCGCCCGGTGCTGCTGACCGGCGACAACGCGTCCGTGGCCGCCGAGGTCGCGGCCGAGGTCGGCATCGACGAGGTCATCGCCGACGTCCTGCCGGCCGGGAAAGTCGACGCGGTGCGGAATCTTCAGGTACAGGGCCGAGTTGTGGCGATGGTCGGTGACGGCGTGAACGACGCGCCCGCCCTCGCGGCCGCGGATCTGGGGCTGGCCATGGGAACCGGCACCGATGTCGCGATCGAGGCGAGCGACCTGACCCTCGTGCGCGGCGACCTGCGGGTCGTGGCGGACGCCATTCGGTTGTCCCGCAAGACATTGGGCACGATCAAGGGGAATCTTTTCTGGGCGTTCGCCTACAACGTCGCTGGACTTCCACTCGCGGCGCTCGGCCTGCTGAACCCCATGATCGCGGGGGCCGCAATGGCCTTCAGCAGCGTGTTCGTTGTTACCAACAGCTTGCGACTACGGGGATTCCGTCCATCGGCAACGTAAGAATCTCGGTGGGAACACTCCCCAACTGCCTTGTGCGCGTGCAACAATCCGATTGCTGACACACCCCCGGTCAGCGCCTGTGGAGATCCCCTCCGGCCCCCGCGTTCCTCCCCCTGGCGCGGGGGCCTCCGCAGCTCTTGACCCAGGCTGCTCGGCTTGCGCCTCGCCGCCCGCGGGCTGCGGGTGTCTTCTGGGGGCCAAGCCCCCAGACCCCAGCCGGGCGGCTCCGCCCCCGGACCCCCGGCGTTGTACCGCAAGGCGTCTGCGGCAGGTCAACTGGGAGTGGGCTCACCCACTCCATGGAGTGACTCAGGTCACAGGTGTTGGGGTTCCGTAGCCGAACCGTTATCGTTGCCCGGTGCCTATCGGATCCCTCGGACGTTCCAAGTCAGGCCGTCACCGCCCAGCGGACGAACCGCAGGAGACGTTGCCCGACGAGGAGCTGACCTCTTACCTGGCCGCACTGGCCCCGGACTCGGACAACGAGACCACAGCCTCGGGCTTCGGCAACGCGCAGGTGTACCAGCTGCGGCTGCAGCTGATGGCCAACGAGCAGCTCAAGGAGCTGGCCGCGGAGCGCCAGACCTCCCCGCAGGCGCTCGCCACCGAGTGGGTCATGCAGCGACTGGAGTGGGAAGCCCGCCAGCGCGGCCACTAGTCCTCCACGCAGACGAAAAAGGACCCTCAGCCGAGCCCGGCTGAGGGTCCTTCTCACGTACGACTCAACTCATGAGCGGCGGATCAGACCGCGCGGACGTTCTGCGCCTGAGGGCCCTTGGTGCCCTGTCCGACCTCGAACTCCACGCGCTGGTTCTCCTCCAGGGTGCGGAAGCCCTGACCCTGGATCTCCGAGTAGTGGACGAAGACGTCTGCGCCGCCGTTGTCCTGGGCGATGAAGCCAAAGCCCTTTTCGGAGTTGAACCACTTGACAGTGCCCTGTGCCATGTACCTGCCTCCATCGCAGGAAAGCTTGGGGCTGCACCGTGCAACCCCGGCCGTCCCGGGGGCGTTCAGCTCGCTCGTCTCGAGCGCACAGCACGCCCGCGTGTCGTTCCGCGAGCGTGTGAAGCACGAACACAGAAACCACGGCCTGCGCGGATCAGCCTAACGTGTGATGCGTCATAGCACTACAGGTCATTACTGGCCAGTTGCGTGCCTCAATAGGAGGAAACCCGCTGGTCCGGGTGGGTGATCGCGTTCTCCCAAGCAACGTGTAGGTGACCCGTGCGTCCTCATGAGCATTGGACCGGGGGATCTTGGGGAGAGCACGTGATTCGGCCACTGATTCTGGCTGCACTACTGGGGTTGACCGCCTGCAGCGCTGTGCCTGACGCACCGTCGTCACCGGCTGCTGGGGTCGCGGAGGAGAAGGCGAAGGCGGCACTCACCGTGACGCCGGAGTCGGGCGAGGGGGTCAGCCCGGCGGGACCGTTTCAGGTTGGGGTGACTGGAGGTTCGCTGACCGCCGTCGCACTGACGGGCGCGGACGGCACGGTGGTCAAGGGGGAACTGACCGCCGACAGGTGGGTCGCCACCGAGGATCTGGGCTACGACAAGGCCTACACGTGGTCCGGTTCGGCTAAGGGCGCGGACGGCGCGGACGTGCCCGTCAGCGGTTCGTTCCGCACGCTCAAGCCGCAGCGGCTCACGAGCGCGAAGCTGAACGTCGGCGACAACCAGACGTACGGCATCGCGATGCCGTTGAAGGTGACCTTCAGCTCGGCCGTGCAGGACAAGGCGTCGGTGCAGAAGGCCATGACGGTCAAGACTTCCGTGCCGACCGAGGGCGCGTGGGCGTGGCTGACCGACACCGAGGCGCACTGGCGGCCGCGGGAGTACTGGAAGCCGAACACCGAGGTCTCCCTCGACGTCGACGTGTACGGCGTGCCGTTCGGGGGCGGCGCGTACGGCGCCGATGACGTGCACGCGCAGTTCAAGATCGCGGACCGAGCACTTGTGGCCAAGGCGAACACGCAGACCAAGCGGTTCGAGATCTACCGCGACGGCGTGCTGCTGCACGACTTCCCGGCGTCGTACGGCACGGAGCACATCCCGCAGGCCGTGACGCGGTCCGGAATCCACGTGGTGCAGCAGAAGTGGGCCGAGCGGACGATGTCGAGCGACTTCTTCAAGTACCAGAACATCCCGGTCACGTACGCGGTGCTGATCTCCGGCAACGGCGAGTTCGTGCACGAGAACAACGGGACGATCGCCAAGCAGGGCAAGGAGAACGTCTCGCACGGGTGCGCGAACCTGTCCGGCCCGAACGCGAAGATCTTCTTCGATCTGACGATGATGGGCGACCCGGTCGAGGTCGTGGGATCGACCATCCCGCTCGGGCCGGCCGACCGCGACTACTGGGACTGGACGCTGGACTGGGCAGCCTGGACCGCCAAGTCCGCCGCTACGTCCTAGCTCTTCTCCGTGATCTGGGGCGGCGCTGGGATCTCGTAGCCCGACGGGCCGACGTTGCGTTCCAGCGCCCGCTTCCACTCACCGCTCGAAATCATCTTCTCGATGGCCTCGTTGACCGCGTCACGGCTCTTGCCGTCGCCCTTGGCCACACCGATGCCGTACCGCTCCTTGGAGAACGGCTTGCCGACCAGCTTCAGCAGCTCCGGGTTCTCGGCGGCGAAGCCGGCCAGGATGACCTCGTCGGTGGTGACGGCGTCGACGTTGCCCGCCATCAGCGCGATCACGCAGTCGGAGTACTGGCCGTACTCCTTGAGCTCCACGCCCTGGGCGTAGTCGGCCTTCACCTTCTGGGCCGAGGTGGAACCCTTGACCGAGCACAGCTTGCGGCCGTTCAGCGTCTCCGGGCCCTGGATGGACGACTCGGTGAAGCGGACCAGCATGCCCTGGCCCGTCTCGAAGTACGGGCCGGCGAAGGCAACCTTCTCCTTGCGGGCGTCGGTGATCGAGTACGTGGCGATGACGAGGTCGACCTCGCCGGTCTCCAGCATCGACTCGCGCACCGCGCCGCGGGCCTCTTTGAAGGTCACGCCGCTGTCCTCGACGCCGAGCTCGTTCGCCACGTACCTGGCGACGTCCACGTCGAAGCCGACGTACCGGCCGTCGAGGCGCTTCTGGCTCAGGCCCGGCTGGTCGTAGCGGATGCCGATCGTCAGCTTGCCCGAGTCGGCACGTCCGATGACTGTGCTCGTGTCACCGCTCCCACAGGCGGTGGCGAGCACCGCTACGGCAGTGAGGAGCGCAGCACAACGGATCACGACAGGCCTTCCGGGGGTGTTTGGGAGTCCTGCGCAATGCTACGGACCTGCGGCGATGATCAACTGTGATGTATGACAACTACGGGAGTCGGGCCTTACTGGGTGTCACATGTCGGCCGTCGCGGGCGATGGCGCGCCGGATGTGGCCGGGCGGAGCCATCCATCTGATCTTGCCCGGCACTGAAACCGCAGCTCGGCGCATCATTCGCAGCCACAGATCGGCCCGCGCGTACGGCGGCCGGCCGTACAGGTCGAGCGCCCAGTCGGGCTGCACCGAATAGGCCAGGTGGCCGACGAGAACCCGGTAGACGGGCAGGCCGTGCCGGGTCCAGCCCTGGACCGGCGGGCCGTGCAGGAAGTCGTAGATCACATCGGAATCGGGCGTCCGGCGCAGCTCAGGACGCATCCGTTCGAAGTAGTCCGCCATCTCGCGCCGCGATCCCGGCACCTCGTCCTCGTGCAGACCGACCAGGCTGGCCGCGAATCGTTGCTCTGCGTAGTACCGGTCCTTCTGCCGGTTTGTTAACCCATAACCGGCGCGGTCCAGCACGGTCTCGAAGCAGTAGACCTCCGAGCAATGCACCCACAGGAGCAGTTCGGGCTCGTCGACGCGGAACGACCGGCCGTCCACGACCCCGCGCAGGGTGCGGTGCGTGGCGCGCACCCGTGCCGCAGCCGCGGCGATCTCCGCGTCGGTGCCGTAGACGCCGAGTCCGACGAAATCCGCGGTCCGCTTGAGCCGGCCGAGCGGATCTGCCTGGAAGTTCGAGTTCTGCACGACGCCCGCGACGACCTTCGGGTGCAGGGCCTGCACGAAGAGGCTCGCGATCCCGGCGATCCACATCATCGGGTCTGCGTACATCTGCCAGCTCACGGAGTTGGGATCGGGCATGCGAGCATCGTCCCGCCTCGCGATGATGAAGACCATGGACCTGGACCAGGCACGGGAAGTGCTCCGCAGCCAGCACCGAGCGGTGTTCTGCGCGTTGAAGTCGGACGGCACGCCGGCCATGTCGCCGGTGCTCGTCGCTTTGGACGAGAACGGCGATGTGCTCGTTTCGACGCGAGCCACGGCGTACAAGACGAAGCAAGTCCAGCGCGATCCGAACGTCTGGCTGTGCGTGCTGCCGGACAGCTTCTTCGGGCGATGGATTCAGATCACCGGCACGGCGACGGTCGTGCCGTTGCCGGAAGCGATGGAACTGCTGGTGAAGTACTACCGGACGATCTCCGGTGAGCACTCCGACTGGGACGACTACCGGGCCGCGATGAAGCGGGAGCAACGGGTCATTCTGCGCATCTCGCTGACCGGTGCGGGACCAGACAAGACAGGTTGACCCGAGTTCGTAACACCGTTAGCGGACGAAACGATTCCACGGGGACGGCGGCTACCGGGCAGGCGGAACCTGGGGAGCAAGTGCGATGACTGGTGTCAGACGCCGCGGCTACTTCACAGCCGCGGTGGCGATCATGGGCGTTGCGCTGCTCACAGCGCTGCTGGCGAGTCCACCGGACAGACCGGTGGACATCCGCCTCGTCGCCCCGCCGCCCCCGGCCGCCGAAACCGTCACCGCGACCGCCACCACGACCGTCTCCGCCGTCGGTCCCGTGGTGCCGGCCCCGCCTCCACCGCCGCCGCCTCCGGCCGCCAAGCCGCTACCCCGGCAGAAGCCGCCGGCCACCCCTGCCGCACCCTCTTCGTCGCAACCGCGCGGCCTGCTCGACCTGCTGCGTTGTGATTACGAGTACCTCGACGACTTCGAGCGGTGCCTTGAGTGGCCGTTCAACGACGACCTGCTGTGCGACCTCCTGAAGGAGCACCACCTGAAGCCGGTCGACGTCCGCGGCCCTGACGGTTTCGACCTCCACTGCGACTAGCCGGCTTTCAGCTCCCGCAGCCTCGTGAGGTTCGCCTCCGCCAGCACACCGAGCAGCTGCGCCTCGCCGAGGTAGTGGTCGTCGATCAACGCCTCGACCTCGTCGTCGTTCATCGCGGGGACGATCCTGGCCGCCATCCGGTTCATGTTGCGGTAGCTGCCCTGCAACAGGAACTGCCCACCTGCCGCGGCCGAGGCGATGTAGGCCTGGTTGACCTTGAGCACGACCTCCTGGATCCGCGTCAGCTTGCGGACGACCGACAGCATCCGATCGAGCTCGACGGTGTCGTGCTCGTGCTGCACGGCCTCGCCGTTTGCCAAGCGCACCAGCGGTTCCACGTCGACACCGCCCAGCGTCGGGTTCGAGGCGGACGCGTTCTCCAGGTAGCTCAACGCAAAGAGGGCGTCGCGACCGGACAGCACGTCGCCGAGGTTCCACACGTCCGCGCGGTTCGCGAGCATGTCGGGAACCCGGAACGCGCGGCCGGTCTCGGTGTACGGGTTGCCCGCCATCGACACCGCGAACCGCTTGCCCCGCAGGTCGAACGTGCGTGCCTCGCCGTCCCACACGCCGTCAACACGTCGTTGTGCGTCGCACAGCGAGATGAACTTCTGCAGCAGCTCAGGTGATGTGTGCTGGATGTCGTCGAGGTGCAGCAGAACGTTGCTGCCCAGGGCGAACGCGAAGTTGATGCGCTCGACCTCCTGCCGTGCGGTGGCATTCGGTGCCTCCTCCGGGTCGAGCGAGGTGACGCCGCTGCCCAGCGCCGGACCGTTGACCTTGACGAACACCATGCCCAGCCGGTTCGCGACGTACTCCATCAACGTCGTCTTGCCGTAGCCGGGCGGGGAGATCAGCATCAGCAGGCCGGTGCCGTCGTTGAGCTGTTTGGCGAGGTTGTCGCCGATCAGCGGCAGGTACACCTCGTTCAGCAACCTGTTGCGCACGAACGTGTTCAGCACCGCGGGCCGGTACTCGTCGAGCTTGAGCCGCTTGCGTTCCTCCGCCAGCAGCTCGTCGCGCCGGCGCTGGTAGGCGCGGAACGCGGGCACCTGCTCGGCGCGGAACCTCCGCAGCCTGGTGAGGGTTTCGTCCAGACGCAGGTCCAGCGACTGGTTGTGCACGCGCGGGTGCGTGCCGAGCAGGCCGGTGACGGTCTCGCTCAGCGCCGCGCTGGAGTCGTAGCGCGGCAGGTCGCACAGCAGCACCGCGACGACCTCGGGCAGCTCCGGGCAGTCCTCGTCGCCGAGGAACGCGTGCAGCCAGGCCTCGATCAGATCGCGGTCGTGCAGTTCCTCGGTCACCACCGCGCGGAACCTGTCGATCACCGTGCGGGCGGCCTTGCTCGTGACGAACCCGCGCGGCTCGCAGGCGAGTTCCTCGAACAGGTACTCGGCGGCCAGATCGTCGATGCCGAACTGCTTGGTCAGCTCCGGAATTCCGTGCGTGCCACCGAAAATCGTGCGCGCACGGGCCAGCGACTCGGCCTTGCGCGCCCACACCGCGCGTTGCTCTTCAGGCTGGGCGGCCCAGAAGAGCTGCGCCTCGGCACGGGTGGCCGGCGGGTACCTCAGCAGGCCGGCACCGGCGTGAAGCCGTTGCAGGACCTGGAGAATCCGGGTGGCGTCGTGGTCGTGGACGCCCTTCTCGTAGCCCTCGTCGTACCGTTCCGCGGCGGCGGTCGCGACATCCGTGCGACCCTCGGCGAGCAGCCACGCGGCGAGGTGTTCCGACCGGTACACGTCCTGGGTCTCGGAGACCAGCAGCTGGTCCCAGAACGGCCTGGTCGTCGCGAACGCCGGATCCGTGATCTCGCTGCGGTAGTCGGTGCCGGTCACCGCGTAGAACAGCCGGCCGTCCCGCGGTACGAGGGTCAGGTTCATCGGCTCGGTCGTCACCGGGAAGCGATGACGACCGAGCACGATCGACGCGCCGTCGAACAGATCGGCGCGGTCACGCAGTGCCCGGCCTCCCTCTTGCCGGGCATCGCGCAGACTCGCGTCGAGCTCGTCCGCCCGCACGTCGCCCAGCCCGCGCAGCTCTTCGGCCACGCTGCGGACCTTCGCGACCATCGGGTCGCCGGCGAAGTACGTGTTGATCTCGTCGGTCGAGGTGAGCTTCCCGATGCGACGGCGGATCGTGCCGAGCACGCGTTCCGCGGACTGCACGAGCCGGTCGGCCTTGCGCGCCCGTTCGTCGAGCAGCGTCTGCTTGCGTGCGGAGAACGCCTCGTAGACGTCCGTGCGCTTGGCGCCGACCTGGGCCAGGAAGTCGTCGAACTCGCCGAACCGCGACTCGAGGTTCTCGAGCTGCAGCAACAACCTGCCGAGCTGGTCGTCGCACCGTTGCGGCGTGTCGGCGACCGCGAGAGCGCCGGTGATCGCCTGGCCGAGCAACGCGAACTCCGCGGCGAACTCGGCCCTGCCCTCGGCGTTCGCGAGCGTCTGCCGTCGACCGTCCACAGTGGCTCGAGCGCGGTTCACCGCGGCCAGCACCTCGCCGATGCTCGCCAGGATCGCCGTGCGGGTGGTCGTGTCCGCCGCGTCGAGGGTGCTGACGACCTCGGTCAGCACCTCCAGCCCGGTCTGCTGCTGTGCCAGCCGTTCGCGCAGGGGCTTCGCCTCGGCAGCGGTCGCGAGCTCCGTGGCCGCGATCCGGTCGATCTCCTCGTGGTACTGCGTGAACGCGCCCTCACCACTGAGGAACGCCACTGCCCGGCGGGCCGAGGCGCCGAGTTCCTCGACGAGTTCCGCCTCCCGCCGGTCGACCTCCTCCAGGTCGACGTACTTCAGCTCTTTGAGGGTGATCAGCCGGCCCTGCGCGGACCGCAGATCGGCCAGCAGCCGGACCCACTCGTCGGCGCTGCGCGGTGCTGCCGACCGCGCCAGCCTGATCAGCGAGGCGAGCTTCTCGGCGGCGGTAGTGAGCTGCTCGGCGGCGTGCTCGGTGAGGGTGCGGACCGCCTCGAACTCGTCCAGCACCTGCTCTGCCGTGGCGCGGACGGCCAGGACGTCTTCTCTGAGGCCGAGTTCGGTGAGCCAGTGCACGCTGTCGATCACCCTGGTGCACAGGGCGATCAGACCCTCGAACACCGGCGCGCTCGGCGTCATCCCGGCGGCCATCCTGGTCACGCTGAGGCAGTCCGAGATGCCGCGGACCAGCTCGGCGTTGCCGATGCGGGCCAGCGGACCGGTTTCCTCCGGCAGCACCTCGTCCGCGAGGAACGGCGTGCGCCACACCTGCATCGGGTGCACGCGCACGGCTTCGTCGCCGGTCTCCCGGAAGATCACCAGCGTGCCGTCGGCGAAGAGCGAGTAGCCGTGGCACACCAGCGGGGTCGCGACTTCCTTGCGGATCACGTTGTAGGGCAACAGCAGGCTGCGACCCTCGCGGCGGGCGTGGAAGACGTACAGCACGTCCTCGCCGTTCGCGGACCTGATGACCCGCTCGAACTCCAGGTCGTCGGTGTCGACGTCGAACGTCTTGTCCGCACCGGTGACCAGGTAGTAGCCGCCGGGGAAGATGATCCCCTGGTCCTCCGGCAGCCGCTGGCAGGCCTGACCGATGCCGTCGAGCCTGGCCACGGCCTTGGTGCGCGTGTTGAACACCAGGTGCCGCGCCACGGTTTCCTTGTACGGCAGGATCCACAGGAGGATCAACGGCCCGACGCGCGCGTAGTGGATCTCGGCGTCCGCGAGGCTCTGCAACGGTTCGTCGACGGGCTCTTCGTAGACGCCCTCGCCGGTCTCGGTGTTGTTCTCCACCTTGACGGTCAGCGTGCCGCCGACCGTCTCGACGAAGACCTCGTTCTCGATCGCGATGTGCGGGTGCCGGCCGAGCACGTGCTGCTCGCGGGTCGTCTCGACCCACGTGAAGTCGTGCGACGGCGGGAAGACGTGGTCGCGGTCGCCGCGGTTGTCGACGTAGGTGACCGTGCCGTCGACCGCGATGTCCCAGCGCAGGACGCGGATGTCCTCGATCCGCGCACCCGTCTGGAACACCGCGAGCAGCCGTGACTCGACTACCCGCAGCTGCAGCAACCGGGTCTCGCGGTAGTACCGGTACAGCTCGGCGAAGTCGTTGCGGAACTTCGAGTCCTGCAGGAACGACGCCTCGACCGCGCCGAAGTCCCTGCCGTGCGCGGCGAAGACGTCGTTGACCGTGGTCTCGGGCTTGAGGCCCATGAACACGTTGTAACCGAACAGCATCACGTCGCCGAGTGCCACGATGTCGCGCGGCACGCAGTTGTTCTCGGTACGGATGCGTTCGGTGGCAACGAGTTCCAGTGCGGTGCTGCCGAACGTCTCGACGCGCTGGGCGTTCAGCGCTTCCGTGCTCCGGGCGAGCCCGGCGGCCTGTTCGGCCAGCCGGGCCCGCAGCACCTCGTAGGTGCCCGCGTCGAGTTGCGTCATGCGTTCTGGCCGTTGTTCTTGGCCATCTGGGTCAGCGCGATCGCGGCGGCGAGGTTCTGCGCGTCACCCGTGGTGAACGAGCTGAGGATCTTGGTGAGGTCCTC
Source organism: Lentzea sp. NPDC051213 (assembly GCF_044455585.1). Lineage (NCBI taxonomy): Bacteria > Bacillati > Actinomycetota > Actinomycetes > Pseudonocardiales > Pseudonocardiaceae > Lentzea > Lentzea sp. NPDC051213. The sequence goes on along the minus strand of NZ_JBITEX010000005.1, from coordinate 411,172 downwards.
CGGGAAGTTCTCGGTCCCGTCCATCCACTTGTGGCCCAACGCCTGCACCACGTCCGAGTTGCCGACGAACTGGTCGACCTGCTTGCCCGCGGTGATCGCGCTGGCGATCTTGTCGAAGAACATCGTGTCGCCACCGACGATGTCGATGTCGGCCTTCTCCAGCCCGGCCGCGAGGACCATGGCCTGCGCCTCGGCGATCTGCCGCTGCACGTCGATGCCCTTGAGGCGGATCTCCTTCTCGGCTTCGAGCCGCAGGCGGTACTCCTCGTGCACACGGGTCGCGTCGTCGAGCGCGGCCATGGCTTCCGCCTTGTGCGACAGGCCTTCTGCCTCACCCTTCAGCCGCTCGCGGATGCCATCGGCGTCGGCGAGCGCCTTCTCGCGGTCGACGACGGCCTCGGCGCGGCCGAGCTTCTCTGACGCGGCAGCGTCGCGTTCCTTGACCTGAGCGTCCGCCAGGCCCTTCGCGGCGGCCTCGGCCTGCGTGCCCTCCGCGAGGCGGATCTTGGCGCGGGTGTCCAGCTCGGCGGCCTGGTTGCGCGCCTCGGCGAGCACGACCTCCTCGCGCGCCTTGTGCTGCGCGGACTGCTCCGCGGCCTCGGCGGCCTTGATGTCCTTGACCAGCGACTCCTGCGCTTCGGCCTCGGCCCTGATGATGATCTGCTGCCGCTCGCGCTCGGCCTCCTCGACCGCGCGCAGGCGCTTGATGTGCTCCTCCTGCTCGGCCACGGTCTTCTCGACCGCGACCCGCTCGCGGATCAGGTCGGCGATCGCGCGGCGCTCGTGCTCGAGCTCCTTGTCCTTCTCGATCATGCGCAGCGAGGTCTCGCGTTCGCGGGCGATGACCTCCAGCAGGCGGTCCTTCTCGATGCGCTCGGTCTCGACGGCGATCACGCGCTCGCGGTTCTTCTCGGCGACGGCGATCTCGCGGGCCTTGTTCTCGGTCTGGATGCCGAGCTGCTCCTCGGTGCGGATGAACGCCGTGTTCGCCTTGAGGCGTTCCTCGGCCTGCACCTTCTGGGTCTCGGCCTCCTGCTGCGCGCGGGCGGTCTCGATCTCGCGCTTCTGCTTGATCTCCGCGTCGGCCTGACGCCGTTCCAGCTCGAGGATCGCCTCACGCGCGCTGACGTTCTGGCGCGTGATCTCCTTCTCCTCGTTGCGGGTGAACTCGTTCGTCTTGACGTGCTCGATCGCGGTCAGCTCGGTGATCTTGCGGATGCCCTGCGCGTCCAGGATGTTCGCCGGGTCGAGCTGCTTGAGCGGCGTCTGCTCCAGGTAGTCGATGGCCGCGTCCTCGAGGCTGTAGCCGTTGAGGTCGGTGCCGATGACCTGGATGATCCGGTCGCGGAACTCGTCGCGGTGGGTGTAGAGGTCCACGAAGTCGAGCTGCTTGCCGACGGTCTTGAGGGCCTCGGAGAACTTGGCGTTGAACAGCTCCTGCAGCGTGGCCTCGTGGCTCGCGCGCTCGGTGCCGATAGCCTGCGCGACCTTGATGACGTCCTCGACGGTCTTGTTGACGCGCACGAAGAACGTGATCCGGATGTCCGCGCGGATGTTGTCCTTGCAGATCAGGCCTTCGTTGCCGGCTCTTCGAATCTCGATGGTCTTCACCGAGATGTCCATCGTCTCGCACTTGTGCAGCACCGGGAGCACGACGGTGCCGGTGAAGGTCACGTCGACCTTGCGCATCTTCGAGACGATGAGGGCCTTGCCCTGCTCGCACTTCTTGAAGAGCCTGCTGATCACGATCATCGCCGCGAGCACGACGACGACGCTCACCCCGATCAACACCAGCAGCCCTGTCGAGATCGCACCCATGTGTTCAGCCCCCTGTGGAGATGTCGACGACCCAGAAGAACTCGCCTTCGGCGTCGTAGTCGAAGATCAGCGCGGTTTCCCCCGCTTTGAGGTCGGTGCTCGTAGCCGCCCGCACCTGCACGACCGCCGTGCCGCCGTCGTCGGCGGTGACCTCTGCCTGCCCGTAGTTCTCCGTGACGCGACTCGTCCGCACGATCGCCGTGCGACCCACGAAGTCGTTGCGAGAGGCGGGTTTCTCCGGCCGCGTCCAGCGCTTGACCGGGATGAGCACGAGTTTCGTGGCAAGCGCGCCGAGCAGCAGCGCACCGGCCAGCACGACCCAGCGCAGCTTGTTCTCGGGCGTGAGCACCGTGCCGACCAGCGCGAGGAACCACGTGATCACGACGAACAGCGAGATCGAGATCGGCAGCACCGGGGCGTCGAAGTCGATGCCCACCAGGACCACCGTGAGCCAGTAGGCCAGCACGACGAGCACCAGGAGGCTGAACAGGACAGTCGGGAAGGCCAAAGCGGCAGCCAGGAACTCGGTCATCATCACCCCCTTCTCGACATTCTGATGCGTTGAGGAGCGAATCCGTTGCGTTTTCGGGAATGATCGATGCAAATCGATGGTTGCTCTGATCATGGACATCGGGGTGCAGGGGCTGAACATCGGTGACACCGCAGGACCGGACGAGACGCGACGCCTCGCCCAGCTGGCCGAATCGCTCGGTTATCACTCGTGGTGGGCGTCCGATCACGTGGTGCTGCCGAGCCCGCGCGTCGACCCGTCACCGTCCGAACCGGACACCGTGATCGTGGATCCGCTCGTGCACCTGGGCTTCGTGGCGGCGGCCACGACCAGGCTCCAGCTCGCCACCGGCATCGTGATCCTGCCGCAGCGCAATCCGCTGGTGCTGGCGAAGCAGGTCGCGTCGCTCGATTACTTGAGCGGCGGCCGGTTCACGCTGGGCGTCGGCGCCGGTTACGTGGAGCCCGAGATGACCGCCGTGGGGGTGTCGTTCGACGATCGGGGCGCGCGGACCGACGAGTACCTGGACGCGATGGACCAGCTCTGGCACGCCCCGGCGCCGTCGTTCGCCGGCAAGTTCGTGTCGTTCTCCGGGGTGGACGCGTACCCGCGACCGTCGAACGTGCGCGTGGTGGTCGGCGGGCACAGCCCGGCGGCCCTGCGGCGCGCGGCCACGCGTGCCCAGGGTTGGTTCGGCATCGGGACGCCATCGGACATCCGCGGCCACCTCTCACGATTCCCCGAGCAGCCTTCCGGCTTCCGGATCTCCGTTTCGGCGCCGGTCCCGCTGACTCCGGCCGTGGTCGCGGAGTACGCGGACCTCGGCGTGGACGAACTGGTGATCTACCCGCCGATGTTCGACGGCTCGGTGGACGAGGTCCTGAAGAGGAATGCGGAGTTCACCGGCTAGCCTCGGTCGTCGTGATCCCCGTCGTCGTCCTCGCCGGCTTCCTCGGCTCCGGCAAGACCACACTGCTCAACCACCTGCTGCGCACATCCGGCGGCACGCGGATCGGCGTGGTGGTGAACGACTTCGGCCGGATCAACATCGACGCGTTCGCGGTGTCGGCCCAGGTCGACTCGATGGTGTCGCTGTCGAACGGCTGCCTGTGCTGCGCGGTCGACGGCTCCGAACTGGACGAGATGCTGTCGAAGCTCTCAGCGGCGGACCTGGACGTCATCGTGATCGAGGCGTCCGGGCTGGCCGAGCCGTCGACGCTGGTCAGGATGGTGCTGCAGGCGCCGGGGGTCTCGTACGGCGGGCTGATCTACGTGGTCGACGCCGTCGAGTTCGCGGCCGTGCCTCACCTGTCGCGGGATCTCTCGCTGGCGGATCTGGTGGTGCTGAACAAGGTCGACCAGGTGTCCGAGCCGCCGTCCCTGCCGTGCTCCGTGCCGGTGCTTCCGGTGTCGTACGGGCAGATCGACCCGGCGTTGCTGTTCGAGGTGCGGCCGCCAGATCTGGGACCACGACAGCTGTCGTTCGACGATCTGGACGACCACTCGACGCACGCCCACGCTTCCTACGACAGCGTGACGTTCGAGTGCGACGAGCCGCTGCATCCCAAGCTGTTCATGGACTTCTTGGCCGCTCGACCCTCCGGGTTGTTCCGCACCAAAGGTTTCGTGCGGTTCGCCGGCGGCACGTTCATGCTGCACACGGTCGGCGCCGCCGTCTCGTTCACGCGAGTCGACGACGCCCCGACGCAGCTGGTGCTGATCGGGGCGGGCATCGATCCGGAGTCGTTGACGGACTGGCTCCTGGCGTGCGTCGCGGACGGACCGGTCACCGAGCAGGACATGCTCTGGGTGCTCCGGTACGCCCGCGACTGATCGTCACTCACAGAGCGGGGTGACCTTCACTTGGCGCCGCACAACGCACTGTCCACAGTGGCCAGAACGGCCTCGTGCGCCTTGGCCGCCTCTTCCGGCGTGTCCTGGAAGGTGCCGGGCAGCGCGGTGACCGCGACCGAGAACGCCCTGCCGTCCTCGGTGACCCCGCCACGAGTCTCATAGCCGGGGATGTCACCGCCGTGACCCCAGGACCGGCCACCACAACTCAGCGGCGAACTGGCGATCCCAAGCCCGTACTCGGCGCCCGGCCACAGCTCGCCCGCGGTGTCGACGGTCTTGCGCATCTCGTTGAGTTCCTTCTGCTGCACCAAATCTCCCTTGAGGAGCGCACGGTAGAAGGTGTTGAGATCCTTCGTGGTGGAGATCAGCTGACCGGCCGCCCACCCCCACGAGGGGTCGAGCTCGGTGACGTCTTTTACGCCGTTGCTCGTCTTGGCGTACCCGTGCGGATGCTTGCCCCGGAAGCCCTGCTCACCGATGCCGGGCCAGTAGGTGTCTTTGAGGTTCAGCTTGTCGAGGATCCGTTGATCGACGTTCTCGGCAACCGGCCGCCCGGTGACCTTCTGGATCAGCAGCCCGAGCACCACGTAGTTCGTGTTGCTGTACTTGAACTTCGCGCCCGGCTCGTGCGTAGGCGGGTGAGCGTTGCCGATGTCGAGCAGCTCCCGCGGCTCGTAGTAGCGGTGCTGCAGCTCCTCGAACTTGTCCAGCCCCATGTAGTTGCTGTAGTTCGCGAGCCCGCTGGTGTGATTGAGGAGCTGCCGGACGGTGATCCGATCGTCCTTGATGGCGTTGGGCAGGTACTGGTTGATCGGCTTGTCGAGCTCGACCTTGCCTTCCCCGACGAGCTGCATGACCACGGTGGCGACGAACGCCTTGGTGTTGGAGCCAGCGCGAACCTGGCTGTCCTTGGGCACCTTCGTGTTCTTGCCGAGCTCGGACGTGCCGGAGGTCAACGACGTTGTCCTGCCGTTCGGCGCCGTGGTGGTGGCAAGCGCGGCCGGGAATTCGTGCTGCTTCACAAGCCCGTCAAGCCTTTGCTGCACAGGGTTCTGCGCAGTCTCCGGTGCGGCCATGGCCGTGCCGGTGCACAACATGGCCACGGCCAGCACTCCTACCAGCGTCTTCCTCATCCTCTGCCTCCCCGTTCGTCGATGAGGAAACGCTCTCAATCACCGGGTGCCGCGCGCAGTCACGCACGCTCCCGTTCTCCAGGTGGAGCAGGCTCCACCTCAGTACCGAACGCTGCTCTGCAACAACGACGGATACACAGTCGACGCCTCGCCATCGACCGTCGTGCCGGCGAACTGCAGCATCGCCCTGGTCGCGCCATGCAACGGTGCGGGGTAGTTCAGGTCCGGCACGGAGATGTCGTTCAGGGCCTGGACCTGCTCGCTGGTGAGCGTGACCTCCTCGAGGTTGCTCTCCAGGTGCTCCAGCCGGCGCGCCCCGATGATCGGCACCGTCTTCTTGGCCTTGAGCCAAGCCAGCGACACAGCCGCCGCCGTGGTGTTCAGGTTGGCGGCGATCTCGTTCACGACGTCGATGACCTTGAACTCGTCCTCCGTGGGTCCTCCGACGAACTTGGCCCGTTCCGAGTCGCTGACCTGCACGTTCCGCCGGTACTTGCCCGACAGGAACCCGTTCTTCAGCGGACTCCACGGCACCAGCGCCATCCCCATGTCAGTGGCCATCGGCGCGATCTCCCCCTCCACCGTCCGCGCCAGCAGCGAGTACTCGACCTGCAACGCGATCAACGGCGTCCACCGGTTGAGCAGCGCCATCGTCTGCGCCTGGGCCGTGACCCAGGCAGGCGTGTTGGAGAACCCGATGTACCGGACCTTGCCCGATCCCACCAACTCGTCGAGCGTCTTGAGCGTCTCCTCGATCGGGGTGTTCCGATCCCAGTTGTGCATCCAGTAGAGGTCCAGGTAGTCCGTCCGCATCCGCCGCAACGTCTCGTGCAACTGGTCCCTGATGGCCTTTCGGCCGGCCCCGCCCCCGTTGGGATCGCCGGGGTGCATGTTGCCGAAGAACTTGCTGGCGAGCACCACCCGATCCCTGTTGCCGTGCGTGGCGAAGAAGTCGCCGAGGATCCGCTCCGAGTGCCCGTTGGTGTAGAAGTTGGCGGTGTCGATGAAGTTCCCGCCGCGGTCGAGGTAGGTGCGCAGGATCTTCTCGGACTCCTCGACGCTGCAGCCGGCGGCGCCTGGGTCCTCGCCGAACGTCATCGCGCCTAGTGCGAAGGGGCTTACCCGGAGTCCGGAGCGGCCTAGGGTTTCGTAGTGGTCGAGCGGCATCTTGCTGGCTCCTTGACGTCGTCTTGTTTGACGTCTTCGAGCCTGGTCTGTGGTGGTTTCTGGCGGTACGACGATCCGCTTTGGTTCTTGCCTGATCCTCTCTGGTTGCGGTGGGGTGGGGTGTCAACCGTGAGGTTGGCAACCCGGAGGACATCGGGCTGTCGAGATCGGTAGGCTGTCCCGGCGAGGGCTGCTAGCTCAATTGGCAGAGCAGGAGACTTTTAATCTTCGGGTTCAGGGTTCGAGTCCCTGGCGGCCCACTGAACGCCCAGGTCAACGGCCTGGGCGTTTCGCATGTCCGGAGCGCTGGCACACCTTTGGCACGCTTTACCCCTCTGACTCTCAAGCTGCGGCATCAGGCGGACCGTCGTCGACCTGGTCTTCTTCGCCCTTTTCAGCGTCCTGTTTCGGCTTGTCGAGCGCGCCCTCAAGAGCATCAGCAGCCCGCTTGTCCACCACCTTGCGGGCGAAGTAGACGTCCTGCGTCATCGAGGGCCGGGCATGGCCGAGCTGGTCCGCGACCAGTCGCGCGGAGAGTCCAGCCTCATCGAGGATGGTGGCCGCCGTCTTCCGGAAGACGTGCGAGGTGACCCACGCGAACTGTTCGCCGCCGCGAGCCTTGCGGAGGTCCCTCCGAGCGTTAGACGGATCACGCAGGCCTCCGAGGCTGCTCGGGAAAACCGGCCCGTTCGGGAACAGGGTCGCTGCATACCGCCGCTTCAACATGTCCAGCGCCCACCGAGGCAGCGGAAGCGTGCGCTCTCCAGCCTCCGTCTTCGTGGACTTCCGGATGAGCCCGATGCCCTTGGCCCGGATCACGGTGTAGTTCACCGCGACCGTGCCCGCCTCGAAGTCGACGTCCTCCCAGTAGACGGCCAGCGCCTCACCGATCCGGACACCGGTCGCCATCATGAAGCGCGACAGGTCAGGAAGGTCCCACTTCACCGCTTGCTCGTCCGACTCCAGCATTTCGAGCCACAAGAGCCGTTCTTCCAGCGTGAGTGCCCGCGGACTCTTCTTGCGCCCAGCCTCCAGCCGATCCGTCTCGCGGACCGGGTTGGTGTCGAGCGCTTTGTCCCTCACCGCGATGCGCAGCGCCCCGGAGAGCACCGATCGAGCCGTCTTAGCAGTATCGACGCTGACCGACCGCCACAACGCCTGAAGGAACGCGTCGATCCGAGCCACGGTCATCTCACGAATTCGCAGCTCACCAAGGCCAGGCAACACGTGCCGATCAAGAATGCTCCGGTAAGTGTCGACGCTGCCAGGTGACCTCTTGCCGGCATCGGCGAGCGCCTGAAACTTGCCGAACCACAGAGCGGCAGCTTCCTTGAACCGGCTGTCAGGCGTCAGCCCGTCACCGGCAGGTGCCTTTCTCTCAGCCAACGCCTTCTTGAGGTTCCTCTCCGCCTCAGCCTTGGTCTTCCCGCGCCGCTGCACCGGCCGCGTGTGGCCGTCGTAGTCGCGATAATTCGTCTGGGCGCGCCAGCCCTTTGCCTCTTGGTAGCAACGAATCGCGCCATAGGTGCCGATGTCGAGAGGTGGCCGTCCCATCAGGCAGCCTCCTCAAGCAGGTGCTCGAACCAGCTCCGCACCTCGGACGGCAGGTACCGCAAGTGCTTCCCCAAGCGCCGTGCGGGCGGGCCGTAGTTCTTCGTTCGCCAGCCGTAGAGCGTGTGGACCGGGATGTTCAGGAAGAGTGCAACGTCGCCGATTGTCCACAGTGGCTCAAACTGTTGTGCATCCATGATATTTCCCCCTAGATCAAGCAGCTTGTGGTGTTGCCGAACTCCCCGGCGGTCCGGCTGATGCGAGCAGCGCGGCCGTGTATTCGGCCTTCCACCTGCGGCGCTCTGCGACGGCGCTCAGAAGCAGGTGAGCCCTTGGCGGCACGTTCGGGTCACCGGGCTGCACGTTGTTCCATACGACCCGTTGGGCCTGGTCCTCAGGCTTGATCCCGACGTCCGCGAGCAGTTGCCGAACGAACGCCTTGCGGTCGTGCTTGTGGTCGGCGAGCGACTTCCCGGACCACTTGCGCGACACCAGGACGCGACGACCGGCGACGCCTAGCGTGGTTCGCTTGTGCGCCTTGCCCTTGCACTTGCCTGGAACCGTCGAGAGCCGAGCTCCGCGAGGCTGGACGCCGTAGAGCAGCCAGACAGGGCATTGCGGTGAGCAGGGCGTGACCGCGAGCTCAGCGCAGAGTCGTTCGGCGTGGTCTTCCTGCCGTGCCGTCTGCGCCTCAAAGCACTCGTTGATGCTCTTGGTCAGGTACTTCGTGAGGTAGCCGATGTGGCGGCCGGCTTCCTCAGTGCCGCCGAGGATGCCCTTGGAGTGGACTTGAATGCCGAATCGCGCGACGTGTGCCGGACGCTCGACCGCGTCAAGCGCGTCTTCCCAGGTAGGCAGGGCCCTTCGGGTCTGTGGATCAACGAAGCCCTTGGCCCGGACATCCCACACCGGCAGGTTGTCGCCGCTGTACTTGATCTCGTCGTGCGCAGGCCACCAGACCTGGTGGTAAGTGGCTTCAGCGACCGCCCGCAGCTCTGCACGGGAGATGCTCCCGCGGACCGCCGCGTGCCAGTGCGGAGCCAACCGCCGCTGCGGTTCGACGGCGGAGAAGTACTGAACCTCCCAGCCGACACAGCGACGAAGGTTCTGCACGAACCGGTCCAGCAGTGCCGCGAAGTGCACCGCGTCTCGCGCAGCCCGGCGGTAGTCATAGCTCGAGGCGTCGACGGGCGTTCCGTCGCTGCGGACCTTGCCGTAGGTGTCGAGGGTCAGCGTGAGGAACGTCGAGGGCTGGTACTTGCCTCCGAAGACCTTGCCGACCGTGCGCTTGCTGACCGGCCGACGAGGCAAGTTGGCCGCGTCCTGCCGCCGCTTGGTCGACCGCTTCCGGACCGCCTTGAGCGGAGCTTCCAGAGACGGGAGTGAACCGCGGACTCCGAGTTGCCGAAGTTCTTCGTCGACCTCGGCGACCTCTTCCCGCACTTCCTCAGCGCCAACCTCGTCGCCCTCATCGAGAGCCAGGCGGAAGGCCTTGACCAGGTCAGCCCGGTACGCGGCCAATCCGCGTTGATCGTCGTTTGGGGCGTTCGGCGTGAAGTCCGGCTCCTCAGTCAGGTGCCATCCCTCGCGGCACTGCGCCATCCGCAGGCGACGGTTCTTCTCTGCGCACGTGGGGCACACGCTGGCGACCGTCGAGCCGCACGGCACGGGCACGATGTCCACGCGTCCGGTGTCGAGGTCGATCCGTTCCTTGGCCAGCGGCCGGACGCAGACGCCGTGTTCTTCGGCGACAGCCCGAGCGACGTCGAGCGCGGCCGGCTGTTTCATCCGCTCCGAGCGGTTCAGGTACTCGGTCATGCTGCTGCGCTCCCCTCGGACAGTTCGGGGAACTCGTGCACGGTGGCGGGGGCGAGGTACGCGCCCAGCTCGACCAGGTCCGCATCCGTGACATGGAAGGCCCGTGCTCGGTCCGGTTCGCGCTGTCCGTCTTCCTTGAGCCAGGCGACACCGGGCGTGTTCTCACTGATCTCGTGAGCAGCCGCGCCACGTTGCCGAACACCATCACCAAGCACCATGTCCACCTGGACCGGCTCATCGAGTCGAAGCGCCACGCGGGTGGTGAACAGGTGCCGGAAGCCCACGATCTCCTTGCGCGGGTCCTGGACCAGGCCCACGACGGCGTAGCCGGGTGCGCGACCTTGCGAGGTGATCGTCTGGATGGCGCGCGTGGCACGTTCGCGGAGGTTTCGGTCCGACTGGTAGGCGATCAAGTCGGCCAGCTCGTCCACGATCAAGACCGTGAATGGCTCACCAGTGTTGCGCACCCAGAGTCGCCGGATGCCCCGGTATCGGGAGGCGCGTTCCTTGACCTCTGCGGCGATTTCTTCAAGCAGGGCAACAGCTTCCGGCCCGTTGTCATAGACGACTTTCTCGAACGCATCCGGGCACTGCCCCAGTTCCATGCCGCCCTTGGGATCGACGCCGACAAGGCGGACCACGCCGGCCTTGATGGCCGGGGCGAGCTGCCAGACGATCGACCAAAGCACGGAGCCCTTGCCCGCGCCGGGCACGCCGACCACGAGCACCTGCGAGCCGAGCAGCCTCAGCCGCCAAGCCTTCCCGGTCTCGGTGCGACCGACGACCACGCGTTTGAGATCAATCTCTCCAACCTCCGCGAGCGGCGGAACAGGAACCGGACGCGCGAGCGGATCAGAGTGGATGAAGTCGAGCTCAAGCACGCTCGGCCGCACCACGCGAACCCGGCAGGACCGGGCGTTGAACGAGTGCGCCAGGTTGTCCCGCCGCGCTTCCCACTGCTCTGGAGACTGCGCCGGGATCATCCGCACCCGTACCTTGTCCCGCCAGCCCTCAGACCGGACGCGGCGCAGCTTCGGGCGGTACTCCCTCCCGCGGCTGTCCTTCGTCAGCTCCGCGAGCCTCACCACCGTGCGCCACTGCGGCACGTAGACCGTCAAGCGCCGCCACTCCGTCAGGACGCGATACCAGCCGTGCCTCATAAACGAGTCTCGATCGAGGCCGTACCAGACGACCAGCACGCACACGAGAGACAGCAGGGCCAGGACCAGCGGCGAAAGCCCGAACTGGCGATAGCCAGCGTAGCTGCCGAGACCGGCGGTGACGGCGACCGGATACCGGACCGCGAGGAACACGAGCCTCACAGCGAGGCGACCAGTCAGCCACAGCAGAGCGAACGGTGCGAGCACAGCCTTGACCCAGCCGGGAAGCCATACCCACCAAGGGAACTGAGGACGTGCGCCCTCGAACGGCGCTGGGTCGATCCAACGGCTTCCATTCATCGCACACCGCCGAGGCACTTGATGCACTGGAAGACGCTGCCAACGCTCGGGATGCGCCCAACAGGCTGGAACGCGCCTGCGCCCGTGGTGCACTGCGCCTTGCAGGTCAGGCACTCGAAACCCTCGGCCTGTGCGGCGGTGAGTTCCAGCGTCTCCAAGGAGCCACCGTCGAGCATGACGACGTAGCTGGAGACGGTCTGCTTGCTGGCGATCATCCGATCCCACAGCAGTTGTTTCGTGGCCCTGTCTGGCGCAGGAATGCGCCCAGGCTCTACGCTCATCGTTGTTCACTCCCAGTTGGGTGGACAACGCAGGAGCGGCGAGGTTGGTAGCCGGGTTCCGCTCCTGCGTCTCACGTTCTCGTTGCGCCGCAACAAGATGTGCGGCATCGCCGCATGACCCAGCAGAGTCACGCGTTCTGTCTAAACAGGACTGATCTAGCGCTTGGAAGCCGGGATTTCCTCCCCCTTCTCGCGCTCACGGTTGGCCCAGTAGAGGGCTTCGTGGTGATGGCTGCGATCGGTCTCGGCGACCCGCGCGTAGACGGCGGCGGAGCGGAGGTAGTAGTCCCGCAGCACCGCAGGCGCGGCCTTCGGGTTGGGCATGAGCTTGCTCAGCACGTCGTGCGCCTCGCTCAGCGTCGTCACCTTCTCCGCGACGCCCCAGCTCATAGCGTCAACTGCGGACATCGCCCGCCTCCTCCGCGAGCGCGTGCCGCCCGTCCTGCCGAGCTGCCGATGCCTGAAGTGCCCGCCACGCCTGGTCAAGCACGTCCCGCAGCTGCGGGACGACGTCCCGGTCGATCACGAGCACTGCGGGGAAGGCGTTGCCGAGGCGAATCTCGATCCGATCGGCGAACGGCATCGCGAGAGGACGCATCGGCACGCCGGCGGTGAGATGGACACGCACCATGTCCGGCATCACGCCGCCTTAGCGGCTGGCTTGCTGACGACCGGCTTCATGCCAGACGCCCGCAGGCTGTAGCCCAGCTTCGCCCGGCACCGGTGACGCTCACCAGCGTGCGTGGCGCGGCAACCTTTGTCATCGATCCACGGCGTGACCGTCAGCCCCTCGAACAGCACGGGCCGCACGTCCGTTCCGGGGATAGCCTCCGGCGGCACCGGCTGGTGAGGCGCGGAGATCTTCACGGTGACCACTGCGTCTGTCTTGCGCTCCGCCGCCTGGTCGATCACCAGCACGGACCACACAAGGAGACCGGTCTCCTTGTCCTTCTCCTGCTCCACCGGCAGGCCCTTCGCCCGCTCGTCGGCGGACTGGAACTTGAGCACGGGCTCCACGCCCATCACGAGCGCGCCCCTGGGAAACACGAAGTCGTGACCCGCAGGGAGCCTGCTCCCACCTGTGATCGCCATCGTGGCTCTCCTGTCGTGTACGTCGTCCAGGCCCGTTGCCTGAAGTTCTCGACGACTACGACTTTCGGCTGAAAACGAGGACGGGAGCACCGCACAGCAGGACTTCTAGAGACGTCCCGGCTAACGTAAGACGTCCCTGACGTCCCCCAGGAAGCGATCATGGCGAACGAGCGACTACGAGATGCGTTGCTGCGCAACGGACTTACATACGAGCAGGTAGCGAAGGCCACAGGCGTCGACCAGAAGACCGTCGAGCGCTGGATTACGAAGGGCCGCGCGCCGTACCCGCGCCACCGCAACACCATCGCATCGATGGTCAAGGAGACCGAGACGTACCTCTGGCCAGACGCGGTTGCGCCGGAGAGGAAGGCCGAGATCACCGAGTCCGAGGTGGTCAAGCTCTACCCACACCGGAACTCGATCCCCGCGGACCTGTGGGACCACCTCATCACCAACGCCACTCAGCAGGTGGAGGTGCTAGTGCACGCCGGCATCTTCCTGGTGGAGCGGCCAACGTTCATGCGCGATCTCGCCAACAAGGCCGCGAACGGTGCACGCATCCGGCTGATCTTCGGCGATCCAGCCAGCCGCGAAGTCGCCAAGCGCAGCGACGAGGAGCAGCTTGGCAAGGGCACGCTCGGGTCCCGCATCCGCAACGCGCTGGCGTTCTACCGCCCGCTGATCGATGTGGATGGCGTGGAGATGCGCTTCCACAAGACGACGCTCTACAACTCGATCTTCCGCTTCGACGACGAGATGGTCGTAAACACACACGTCTACGGCTTCCAGGCCGCGCACGCCCCGGCGCTACATCTGCGTCGGCTCGCTGCGGGCGATCTCTTCGAGACCTACTCTGAAAGCTTCGAGCACGTCTGGAATCTGTCCAAGCCAGCAACGTTCTGAGGGAGCCACATGGCCCGCGTGGACTACTTCCACGACCCCAACGCCCCGAAAGCCAACAGTCTCCGGCCCGCTGTCAGCGCTTTCGTCCAAGACGACACAGGCCGGCTGCTGATGATTCGCCGCACAGACAACGACATGTACGCGATCCCTGGCGGCCAACAGGAAGCCGGAGAAACCCTGACCCAAGCGGCGATTCGAGAAGTTAAGGAGGAGACCGGGGTAGACATTGAGGTCACCGGATTGATCGGTCTCTACTCGAATCCCGATCATGTCATCGAATATGACGACGGTGAGATACGGCAAGAGTTTTCTATCTGTTTCCGAGCTCGCTTTCGTGGCGGCCATTTGACCATCAGCAGCGAATCCAAGGAGGTTCTCTGGGTTAAGCCGCAGCAGATCGACGAGCTGAACGTCCATCCTTCGATCAGGCTGCGGCTGCAACACGGATTCGAAGCTCGCTCCGAACCCTACTTCACCTAGAGCCGTTTACGAGAGCCTCAGCAGCCGAAAGACCAGGAGGGAGCAGTCGAACCATCCGCCCAGCAGCGTCGTAATCGATCATTCGCGCCTTGTGCATCGGCCGCAGCACGTCTCTGCGGAAGATTGCCACACTGGAATGCTCTAGCCACCGGACCAAGTCCGCTTCAGCGACGTCACCTGCTTCAGTGAGCATCAGCACAAGCGTTTGATTCTTCCACGTCATACCGGTACGCAATACGCGCTTCTTGTCACCATGCGCCCACACCCATGCGACCTCGCGCTCGATTAGGCCTTCAACAACGGCCGTGGCGTCCTCCGTAGTGAGCGTGTGCAGCAGCCTCACAAGTTCGGCTACGAGCCACTTAGCTGTATACAAAACGGCCGTGGCATCCATGTGATTCGGGTCAACATCTCCGCCCGCGTGACCAACCCCACGATTATTCCTGATGTCATATAGCCCGAGCATCATCCGGGGAATCAGGACGCGCGCAGATCCACTTGTCGAGGTTTTTGGATAGTTACTAGCCATCTTCCAGCAGGCGTCAGGAAAATTCGTCGGCTTACTTGCCCGAGCCGGATAAGCCCCTCCTTCCAGCCATCCAACACAGATGGTATAGACAGCCTCACACAACTTTCCGCCATTCAGCTCCGATGGCTCCCAGCGGCGTTCTCGATAGTTCTTCACAATCTCATTGAACGCCGACAACAGGTCGTCTCGCAGGGTGACAGGCAGAACCGAGAAGGCATCCTCGGGCGCGATTCCCATGTCAAACGTTCCCGCTATTCAGCATGCCTTGAACGTAGACAATGCCTTCGTTCGTTACCTTGTACGTCTTGTTGGCCTGCTTACTACTTCCTGACTTCGTCAGCTGTATGACACGCGGCGGCTTCTTCCTCATGTTCTGAGTAAGCGAGTCAGTAACGTTCGGCACGGTTTTACCGAGATTTTTCAACTCGATGTTGAGAAGCCGGGACGCCCACTGCCCTAGCCCCTTATGCACCTGCACCCAGTAGGCAGCCACCAAGGCCCTGTCTGACTCTGTTTTCGGCTGCGCTAGCGCGAACAACTCAGCAAAGTGCTCAAAGGCCGGCTCGTCCTCCATGACCTCCTCGCGAGAGACTGAAGCAGGTCCCTCTGCGATACCCGCCCCAACACCATTCCCGCTGACGGCCAGCTGTCTACCAGTCGGCAGAGGCACGGCGTATCGCTCAGCCGCCCACCTGAGGACACGACCCTTGGCAGCTTCGTCAAGATCAGCAATCGCCTCCGCAATCGCCGACATGGCGCCGATCTCTGGGTCAGTCATCAGGCAGTCCCCACAAGGTCGTCCACAAGACCAGCGAACGCCGAAATGCCATTCCCCTTCGCGCGCAGGCGCCGGCCCTGACCTGTACCTGTAATTACGTAGCCGTTAAGGGCCTTCATTTGCGCAGAAAAGTTGTTCAAGTCGTAGACCTTAAGTCGGTCACACTCAGCACGAATAACCTCTAGGGGAGTGTCACTCTCACCCAAGCCGAATCCGCGAGTGATCGCCAGAACTTGAGCGACGACCCGCGTCCGCTCGGCGTTGTTCTTACCGAGCTTGATACCAGCAATGCTGATCCTAGGACCATCGACGTCCAAATGGACGATACGTTCCAATTTCTCACGGTCGACACTGGTCTGCTGCACAACGAGGTCGTACATCTCGTTCTCAGTCACGCCCGGCGTTCCACTATCGTTCGCGTTCTCACCGTTCGAACGGCCAGCCTGCTCAGCAGTTGCATCGCCGTTGAGCTTCCCCGCCCTCGGCACAACGGCCAAACCGTTCCCTGTCGGCACGAGGAGTCGAACTGCCTCGCGGAACGCCACCTCGTGCATCACTTCGGGCAAGTCGGCTTCCTGCACGGCCGCCCACGCCTTCTTCAGCGTCTCGCTTACGTCCATTGCATCACTCCACTACTCCGAGGGCATCAGGCTACTTCTACCAATTTCATGATCGCAACATGACACACCGCGACCGTGCCATTGAAGCGGTCGAACTAAGGCAAGCCATGCCTGATCGCGTCACATAGCCGCAGCTCACCGCCATGCTCTGACGCCAGGCGTCCGCCCCGGACGGATGATCATTAATGGCACGATTGACATCAGCCATCTTGATGACTAGACCAATTGCGCCGCACGAGTCCGGTCATCATGAAGTCGCAGCTCAGGTGGTCAGAGGCACCGCAGGATGCAAGAGAGGGCAAATGGCTTGAGAGATTCGATCCATCAATGGGTCAGCAGCCCGCGTTCCCATCGCAGATCACCGCGTCATCTAGGCACAGCAGGGTAGCGGAGCACCCTGATGAGATCGCATCAGCACCCGACGGTGCTGTTCGGGCCAGCAACTTCATGATCGTTATTAGGCGGCGCCGAGACTTCAGATAGTTGCTGCCGAATTGGGCTCTACAGGATCAAGGCGCCGCCGCTGGCGGCGCGTCCCGGTCCCTCCGGCGAACAACATCCATCCCGGCACTCCCGGCATCCGCTTCGCTGCGCCGGTCGGCCGGGCGGCGCTGCGCGCCGTCCTCCGGCCTTGCCCCAACCGACGAGCCCACCCCATAGAACTGAGCCGTCCAGCAGCTCCCTACGAGCGCCAGCAGAGTCACCGGAGGCTGCTGGGCACGGCGCTCGACTGCCGCGACGGCTGCGCCGCCTTGCCACCGAATCGGGGCCAGGACGAAGCCGCGGGGACGCTCAACGAGCACTAGGCCGAGCCATCCCGACGCCGCGAGCATGACAACGGCCGGCGACGCTGCGTCAAGGCTGGAACGAGTACCTTGACCCAACGCCACCGGCCGCGTTCTAGGCTCAGTGTCGGGATGATGGCAGAGGTGTGGACGATCAGAGGACCAAGATCGACGGCACACTTTAGTCTCAGAAAACGATGGCAAAGATCGAGAAGCGACTGTCCACAGTGCTCAGTTCAAGACCGCATCCGTGCAGGTAGCGAGCACTGTCGGCGAAGATCAGCAAACAACGCCGACCGACTTCCGAAAATCTTCGGGTTCAGGGTTCGAGTCCCTGGCGGCCCACCAAACCCCCAGGTCACAGGCCTGGGGGTTTCGCATGTCGGAGCGCAGCGACGATGCCCTGACAGACTGCTCCCCATGAACTCCACCGGTCCGTCCGGCGCCGATGTCGAGTTGCAGTTTGTGCGCCTTCTCAAAGGTGAGGCGAGCCGCGACGAGGTCGACCGGTGGGCCGCTACCCAAATGGCTGATGACGTCGACATCGCCGACGACGCGGTCACAACTGCGGTCACACGACTCCACGGCGTTGATCTCCGCCACGGGCCCGACATGCCCTACTTGCACGACGACGAGCAGATAGCTGAGTGGCTGGCTGACTTCAGGGCGAGCGTCACCCCGACGCCGCCAGCATGACAACGGCCAGCGACGCTGCAGCGAGCCAAAATCGGGTGCAGGCATGGCTTTTCACTGAGTAGGGTGCGCGAGACCAAAGGGGGGTGCGGCATGACGAAGCTGAACCAGATCATCGCGGTGGAGAAGAGTGTCAAGGGAGGCACGCTTCGGGACCTCACCGACGCGCATCACGGGCTGCAGAAGCCCGCGCTGCTGGCCGGTATCTCCCGGACGTACCAGCCGTAGGACGAGGACGGCGAGGTGTTGCCGCCGGAGTCCACTCGCGTGCAGGTCAAGGCCGAGGACGTGCTGCGGAAGACCGCCGCGGTGATGACTCGGCTCTTCGACGTCACGGCTACCAAGGACTGGGCCAACTGCGTTGCGAAGGCTGATGTCGTCGTCGACGGGCAGACGTTGCTTCGCGATGTGCCCGTGTCGTACCTGCTCTTCCTCGAGAAGCAGCTGACCGACTTGCACACCTTCGTGAAGAAGCTGCCCCTGCTGGATGCGGCCGAGGACTGGAACTTCGACGAGTCCGCTGACTACTGGCGCACCGAGCAGGTCCGGACCATCCGCACCAAGAAGGTGCCGCGCAACCACGTCAAGGCCGAGGCCACGGAGAAGCACCCGGCTCAGGTCGAGGTGTACTACGAGGACATTCCGGTGGGCTACTGGAACACCGTGAAGTTCTCCGGTTCGCTGCCTGCCCGGCGGGTCAACGAACTCGTCGACCGGGTGGAGAAGTTGCAGCACGCGGTGAAGTTCGCCCGCGAGGAAGCCAACAACATGGAGATCACCGACCAGCGTGTTGGTGAGGTGGTCTTCGGCTACCTGTTTAGGTAGCGTCGACAGACTCCCCCGCTGGAGCGCGGGGGTTGCGCTCCCAATGGGAGCGTGAAAGCTGAAACTGAAACGTCAGCCTGAACCACTCGGTCACAGCGGGGGTTCGAATCCCTCTCCCGGCACCATCGCGCCGGGATAGCCCAAATGGCAGAGGCAGCCGGGATCAAGCTCAGACTCTCGCTCCAGGATCAGCATTTCCGCCGAACGCCAGATCGCCCGAGAACGGACAAGACTCGCCGAGGTGCAGGTTCAAATCCTGCTGGCCGCTTCATCATGCGGCCGTAGCTCAACGGCAGAGCGCGGCGACCTAAGGACTGATCCGACTCTTAAACGTCGCTGGTGTGCGCAAATGGGCGGCCAACCGGGGCCCTGGACTGGACATGTCCGGGGCCCCACCCGCGTTCAGGCGTCGGAGGCCGCAGCAGCCTGCTTCGGCAGCAGGGCCGCGACCACGATCGTCGCCGCAGCGAGAACGGTCGCGACCACGAAGGCCACCTTCATCCCGCTCAACTGCGCAGCCACCGCACCGGCACCGTCAGCGACCAACTGCCCAGTCCGCGCGGACATCACAGTCACCACCAGCGCAGTCCCCAAAGCCGCCGCCACCTGTTGCAAGGTGCCGAGGATCGAGCTGCCGTGCGGGTACATGTTCGGCGGGAGCGCGCCCATGCCGACGGTGAAGATCGGGGTGAACGTCGCCGCCAGGCTCACCATCAGCAGCGCGTGCAGGCCCAGCACCTGCCAGTACGGCATCGACATCGAGACCTGGGTGAACCCGGCGAGGGAGAGCACGATGCCGATCGATCCGGGCAGCACGAGCCGCCGGCTGCCGAAGCGGTCGTACAGCTTTCCGACTGTCGGTCCCAGCACGCCCATGGCCAGGCCACCCGGCATGAGCAGCAGACCGGTCTGCAACGGGGTCAGGCCGCGGAGGTTCTGCAGGTAGAGCGGCAGCAGGATCATCGAACCCATCATCGCCAGGAACGCGACGCACATGAGGGTCAGCGCCAGGGCGAACGTGCGGTGCTTGAGGGTTCGCAGGTCCATCAACGGGGCGCCGGTGCGCTGGAGCTTGAGCTGGCGGCGCACGAAGATCGCGATGGTCGCGGCGCCGGCGATGGTGATGCCGATGCTCGGGCCGAGGTTGGCGTCGCGTTCGCCGAACAGGCTCAGGCCGTAGACCAGGCCGCCGAAGCCGAGGGTGGCCGCGGCCGCGCTGAACCAGTCGATGTTGCTCACCTGCGGTTCGCCGATGTTGGTCAGCTGGCGCAGGCCGAAGTAGGTCACGGCACCCGCGATCGGCAGGACGGCCACGAACAGCAGGCGCCAGGAGCCCAGTTGCAGGATCAGGCCGGAGACGGCGGGGCCCAGTGCGGGGGCGACTGAGATCGCCAGCGTCACGTTGCCCATCACGCGGCCTCGGTCGTTTTCGGGCACGACGGTCATCAGCGTGGTCATGAGCAGCGGCATCATCACGGCCGTGCCCGCTGCCTGCACGATTCGGCCTAGCAGCAGCACGGTGAAGGTCGGCGCTGCGGCGGACAGGGCCGTTCCCGTCAGGAACACGCCCATCGCGATCGCGTAGCCCTGGCGGGTGGTGACCCGTTGCAGGAACCAGCCGGTCACCGGGATCACTGCGGCCATGGTGAGCATGAACGCGGTGGACACCCACTGCGCGGCCTGCTCGGTTACGTGCAACGACTCCATCAACCGCGGGATCGCGTTGATCATGAGCGTCTCGTTCAGGATCACGACGAACGTGGCCAGCACCAGCAGGCGGACCACCAGTGGTGTTCGGCCCGCTTGGGCGGTCGGTCGGTCTTGGATCGCAGCAGGCATGTCAGGACCTCACTAGGTTTCTGGCAGTCGCGTCGCGGCCAAGGCCGCCGGCGTCAACGTTCTTCGTGACACCGGTAGAGACCGGCAGATCTGGCGGAACTCATCGGTCTTGCTGAGTGTTCCGCAATCGCTGCGCCGTCTCACCCGATTTTCGCCGTTGGCGGACCGGGTCCTTGTCCGTCTAACAACTCGTCGAACGGCGAGGCCGCGAATCGACACTTGATCCGAAGGGATCTGAACAGCCCGGTACGAGGTCTTAGCTGACGGGCCTGCTCAGGGCTGTCGCTCCTCCGTAGACTCTGGTTGTGTCTGCAACCGACCGACCTAGACCTGCGCCCCTCAGCGAGTGCGTCGACGCTTACGACCTGCTCGAACAGATCCGGCTCAGACCTGGGGTGTGGGTTCGGGGTCGCCAGCTCCGAGAGCTCGAGACCACGCTCTGGGGTTATGGCATGGCCCTGGAAGTCCACGGCATCACTGAACCGTTCCCGTTCGGTCCTCGTGGCGGTTTCGGCGACTGGCTTTATGCCCGCTACGGCTGGCGCATGGCCAGCGGCTGGGCTTATGCCATCGAGGAGAACGCCGGCATGGACGACCCGCTCGACGTGTTCTTCCGGCTCGTCGGCGAGTACCGGGCCGCGGCTCACGCTGCCCCGCGACGGTGACGACGAGGCTCAGTCGACGACGGTGATGGCCACGTTGCCGCGTTTGTGGCCTGAGTCGACGTATCGGTGTGCCTCGGCGATCTGCGCCAGCGGATAGGTTCGGTCGACGACGACTCGCAGCTGCCCGGCTTCGATCAGGTCTCTGATCACGGGCAGCAGCGCGCGTTTGTTCACCGACATGCCGGTGACGACTCGCTTGTCAGCTAGCAAGGATGTGTACAGGGCCCACAGGTTGTTCGTGAGGCCCGTGGTGGGGATGTACTTGCCGTCTTTGCGCAGTGCGTGGCGCGCTTTGCTGAACGAGCTCTTCGTGACGGTGTCGAAGACGACGTCGTAGGAGTCGAGGTCGGCGGTGAAGTCGCGGGCGGTGTAGTCGATCACCTCGTCCGCGCCGAGGGACTGCACCAGGTCGACGTTGGCCGGGCCGCACACGCCGACTACCTCCGCGCCGAGGTGCTTGGCCAGTTGGACGGCGTAGGTGCCGATGCTGCCTGCGGCGCCGTTGATCAGCACGCGCTGGCCGGGGCGCGCCTTTGCCTTGTCGCGCAGGAAGAACAGTGCGGTCGAAGCGCCGTCCACTGCGGCGGCTGCCTCGGCGAACGTCAGGTTGGCCGGTTTCCTCGCCAGGGAACCGTTGGCCGGCAGGCGGACGTATTCGGCGTGGCCGCCCACTGCGAAGCCGGTGAAGCCGAAGACCTCGTCGCCTGGGCGGAAGCCGGTCACGGCCGGGCCGGTCGACTCGACCACGCCGGACACCTCCAGGCCCAGGGTCCGGAGTCTTCGGCGCGGGCGGCGGAGGCCGAGGATCACGCGGCCCCACAACGGTTCGCCGCGGCGCATCGCGGTTTCCGCCGACGTCACGGTGGTGGCGTGGACCTTGATCAGGACGTCCCCTGCGCGCAGGACGGGTAGTGGTGCGTCGACGACCTGGACGACGTCGGGATGGCCGAACCTCGTGTGCACGGCGGCTCTCATGGGGTGACGGTAGGGCTGCTGCGACTGTTTGCACCTGGACGGATTCGCTAATCAGGGAGAAAGCAGGGCGCTCCCCTAAGGGGCCTCAGACCGTGGTCCGACAACGAGGCTCGGACCGCGGGCCGATCCGCCGCAGTCGCAACGCTGGCAGCTTTTCAGCCATGACGTACAAGTTCCCGAACGGGTGGGTGGGCGGCACGGCGCTGGTGCTCGGGCCGGTGTTGTTGCTGGTGGGCACGTTGTTGAGGGCGCCTTTCAACTTCTTCTTCCCAGACCAGTTGCTGGCCGTGGCCGAGCATCCGACGCTGGTCAAGGCGGCCTACACGGCGTTCTTGGCGGGGAACGTGGTGATGTGGCCGGCGGTGGCGGTGCTCGCCCAGGAGATCGGGGTGCGCAGGCCTGGGTGGGCCGCGTGGGCCGGCGTGCTGGTGACAGTGGGGCTGTTCGAGCGGACGTTTCACGCCGGGGTGGATCAGGCGGCGTTCAGCGCTACCAGTCAACTGGGTGTTCAGGGAGCCACGGATCTGGTGGCGCGCGGGTACCAGGACCTGCACCTGTTCAGCTTCCTGTCCTTCACGATCATGTTCGGCTGGTTCGTGCTGGCCATCGCCGCCTACCTCGGCGGAGTGCTGAAGGCGCCCTGGGCGGTCGCGTTGGGGTGCATGGGGTTGCTGCCGCTCGGGGTGTTGAAGGGCACCGAGCTGTTGTCGATCGTGGGGACGGTCGGGTTGTGCGTCGCGTTGGTGCCGTTGGGGATTCGGACCCTCAGGAGGCAGCCGCGGCCCAGCAGGCGGAGCGTCATCACGGCGGTGCCGGTGGCGGTCGGGCTAGGGGCGCTCGCGCTGCTCAGCTCGCTTGGTTGAGAGCGGCCAGGTGAACCAGAGGCCCGCGAAGACGGCGAACGCGATCACGCCCACGACGATGGACGGCCAGCCGCCGATGATCACCTCGGCCAGCAGGAGGACGGTGCCGGTCATGGCCAGCGCCAGGAAGGCCAGGCCGATCAGGGCGAACGTGTTGCCGGAGGTGACCACGTCCTCCCGGCGGCCCTGGCGGAAGAGGACGCGGTGCCAGGCGGCCGGGGCGGTCAGGAAGGCGACCGCGATGGCGGCGCAGAGGACCGTGACCAGGTGAGTGACGCGGATGTAGGCGCCGACGGACGAGTACTTCTCGGTGAACGCGATCGAGAGCAGGAAGCCGAACAGGATCTGCACGCCTGCCTGGGCCACCCGTAGTTCTTGCAGCAGCTCGTTGACGTTGCGGGCGAGCCTGCGTTGGTCGGATTCCTCGGCTTCACTCACGTCATCCACGTACCCGCTGAGGGCCGGTTGAAACTCCGTTCGTGTCCCAGAAATGGCGGAGTGCGGCCATCAGGACTAAGCAGTGATCCATGAAGACGTTTGCAGCTGTGGTCGGTGCCGCGCTCTTGTTGACGGCAACCAGCGGTGTGGCGCACGCGGCCAATACGGCGGTCACGTTCGGGGCGTTCGGGAGCTACAGCCCGACGGCTGAGGCTGTCACGTACGACGCGGCCAAGGTGCCGGACAAGGCCAAGGTGACCGTGGTGTCGGTGCCGACGATCAGCGGCGGCACGACCGTGTTGTTGAAGCTCAACGGATTGCTGCCGCATCGGGCGTACGGGGCGCACGTGCACGTGAAGAAGTGCGGTGCGGCGCCGGCTGATTCGGGACCGCACTTCCAGCACGTCGTGGATCCGGTGCAGCCGTCGGTCGATCCGGCGTATGCCAACCCCGGCAACGAGATCTGGCTCGACGTCCACACCGACGGCAACGGGTTCGCCTACACCTCGTCCACTGTGGACTGGCAGTTCACCGACCGGCACGCGCAATCTGTGGTGCTGCACAACGAACACACGCACACGAAGCCCGGTGAAGCCGGAACCGCCGGGCCGCGGCTAGCTTGCGTAAACGTGGACTTCTAGCGGTTGATCACAAAGAAATCAGTGACGAACGCGACCGGGTCGCCCGCGGTGTTGCGGCCGACCCAGGTCGGGTAGACACCGTCGCCCCAGCCCGTGGAGAACGCGACGACGTTCAGGCCGGAGTGGGGGTCGGTGACGTTGGCCGGACCGCGGCCGCCGCCCACCGCGCCGAGGGCGTCGATCAGGTCGCAGTTGCCCACCTCGTCGTCGGCGGCCAGGCGATCCAGGGCGTCGGCAGCGGAGAGGTCGAAGAACGCGCCGGTGCTCGACTTCACGTCGTAGCCGAACTCCGGCATCACCGGCAGCATCGGCACGTGCTCGCCCGGCACCACGGCCGGCCGCCACGAGTAAGCGGGCTCGTCCTTCACCGTCACCTTGGCGGCGGCCACGCGGTAGCCCTGCCGCAGGTCGGGGAAGCCGTCGCCGTCGATCCACGAAACCAGGGAGACCGACACCGGGTACGTGCCCGGCTCGACCGTCTCGGTGAACGCCTCCGCGTCTTCCGGCCACAGCACGAACGGGTCGGCCGCGACGAGTCTGCCGGTCGGCAGGGCCAGTTCACCCACCTGCTGCACGTTGACGACCTGCTGTTCGCCGCCGCCGGTCGGCTTGCCGACCGGTCCGTCGACGAAGAACCGCTCGAACCCGGTCCTGATCAGTTCAACCGCCCCCACGCCTCACCTCACGTCTCAACGGGCATCGTGGCAGAAGGCTCTTGAACCCGATCGGGGCACTGCCATGCTTCGCGTCATGGGGACGATCGAAGTGGTGCTGGGCGACATCACGGACCAGAACGTGGAGGCGATCGTCGTCGCCGCACGGGCGGGAAGGCCGGGCCATGCGATCGCGTGCGACCGGACGTCCGGGCCGTTCGTGATCCACACGGCAGCTCCTGCCTGGTTCAACGGTCGCGGCGGAGAGGACGAGGAGCTCTCGGACTGCTACGCGAACTCGCTGGTCGTGGCGGAAGAACTCGAGGTCGGGAGCATCGCGTTCGGCCCCATCGCGACGGACTTCCCGACGGAGGTGGCCGCGGAGATCGCGACCACGGCGATCCGGTCGTTGCCGATCATCGACACGATCCGGCTCGTCGCGCCCGACCAGGAGACCTGCGACGCGCTCAGGACGAACCTGGTCAAGCCGATCGTCGAGCTTTGCCCGACCTGCGGGGCGAAGGCGCGGCCGATCGCGTACGGGCGGAGGACCGGTGGCGTCTGGCAGGCCGCTAGTGCCGGGCTGGTGGTGATGTACGGCTGCCTGGTGCGGGGTGACGGCACGGATCCGTACTGGGAGTGCACGGCCGACAACGAGCACCGGTGGACGAACGGTGAACGTGACGAACGCCGCACCCAGATCGCGATCGAGGAAGCCATCGCGGTCACGCTTGGTGAAGATCACCCTGTTCACCCGGCGTGAAAGTGCACGCCGAGTGGGCACGACGGTGCCACGCTTCAGGCATGGGGACGATCGAGGTGGTGCTGGGCGACATCACGACCGAGGCCGTGGACGCGATCGTCACGGCCGCGAACGAGTCGCTGATGGGCGGAGGTGGCGTCGACGGCGCGATTCACCGCGCTGCCGGGCCACGGCTCGCGGCGGCCGGCGCGGAGCTGGCTCCGTGTGAGCAGGGACAGGCGGTGGCGACTCCCGCGTTCGACCTCGCCCCGGTCCGCTACGTGATCCACACGGTGGGACCGGTCTGGGAGGGCGGGGGTCACGGCGAGGACCAGGTGCTGACCGACTGCTACCTGCACTCGCTGCGACTGGCGGTCGAACTCGGCGTCGGCAGCATCGCCTTCCCCGCCATCGCGACCGGGGTCTACGGCTTCCCGGTGCCCAGAGCGGCGGAGATCGCGGTACGGGCCGTGCGGTCGTTGCCGATCATCGACCGGATCCGGCTGGTCGCGTTCGACCGGGAGACCTACGACGCACTCACGCGGTGTGCGGGGTCGTGACGGTCACGCTCGGTGAAGATCGCGGCTGGTCAGTGCCGTAACCTGAGGGGCGTGTCCGTTCCAGCCACCCTCAAAATCGGCCCGTACGCCGTCGATCCGCCCGTTGTGCTCGCCCCCATGGCCGGCATCACCAACGTGGCGTTCCGGCAGCTGTGCCGTCGCTACGGGGCCGGGCTGTACGTGTGCGAGATGATCACGGCGCGGGCGCTGGTCGAGCGCGACCCCATGACGATGCACATGATCACGTTCGACGAGGGCGAGAGCCCGCGGTCGATGCAGTTGTACGGCGTCGACCCCCGCAACGTCGGCGAGGCCACGAAGATGATCGTGGACGAGAACCTCGCCGACCACATGGACATGAACTTCGGCTGCCCGGTGCCCAAGGTGACGCGCAAGGGCGGCGGGGCGGCGTTGCCGTACAAGCGGGAGCTCTTCCGGCAGATCGTGCGGGCTGCGGTGCGCAACGCCGGAGACATGCCGGTCACCGTCAAGTTCCGCATCGGCATCGACGACGACCACCTGACGTACCTCGACGCGGGACGTATCGCGCAGGACGAGGGTGCACAGGCCGTTGCGCTGCACGCGCGCACGGCCTCGCAGCGCTACTCCGGCAAGGCTGACTGGACGGCCATCGCGCGCCTCAAAGAGGCCGTGACCAGCATTCCCGTGCTGGGCAACGGCGACATCTTCAGCGCTCAGGACGCGCTCGACATGGTCGCCGAGACCGGCTGCGACGGCGTGGTCGTCGGGCGCGGGTGCCTCGGGCGGCCGTGGTTGTTCCGCGACCTGCAGGCGGCGTTCCGGGGCGAGGAGATCCCCGAAGGCCCGAACCTCGGGGAGGTCGCCGAGGTCCTGCGCACGCACGCCGAGCTCCTCGCCGCCCACGACGGCGAGCACAAGGGCCTGCGCGACCTGCGCAAACACATGGCCTGGTACTGGCACGGCTTCCCGGTCGGCGGCGACACACGGCGGGCGTTCGCGATGGTGTCGAGCCTGCAGGAGCTGGACGACCTGATCGGCACGCTCGACAAGACCGTGCCGTTCCCCGAGAACGCCGAGGGGCCGCGCGGCAGGCAGGGATCGTCGGCGAAGGTCGTGCTTCCCGAAGGGTGGCTGGACGATCCGGAGGACGCCACGGTGCCCGCCGGCGCGGACGTGATGCATTCCGGTGGCTGAACGGGTCGCGGTTCTGCTCGCCTCGCTCGCGCTGCTCGTGGGCTGCACCGGCCCGGTCGCGGGCACCGCTCGCCCGGTCCAGCTGACCGACGACGACCGCACGAAGTTCAAGCAGTTCTACGAACGCCTCAACAAGGCGGGCGACGAGGGTGCGTCCCAGCAGCAGACGCTGTTGAAGGACACGCAGCATCCGGACTTCCGGCAGAAAACGTGCGAACTGCGCGGCGCGACGATCAAGGTCGAGCCGACCTGGTCGACCCTTCGGATCGACGCCGACTGGGCACCCCCTGGTGAGAAGGCGCATCCGCGTGGCCACGTCTACGTACTCGCCGTCACGGTCACGCTGCGCCAGGACGACCAGGTGATCGGCAGCCAGATCGGATCACTGCACGTCGTCATGCTCGACGACCAGGTGTACGGGTTCGCGCCCTGCCTCGGTGGCTGAGCGGGTTGTTGATCACTTTCGCTCACTAGTTCGGAGCAGCTAACGGTCAACCGGACGGGGGAAATCCCGCCCCCACGCGTCCTTCTAGCTCAAGCGCCGCCTCTTATGGGACGACACCTGGCAAGTAAGGAGGTGACCGCGATGACCGCGCTGCAACCCGAGATCGCAGAGACCCAGCAGGCCGACGCCAGCGTCGACCAGCAGGGGGCCAGGCTGGTCGGGCTGCACGAATCCATCGCGGCGTTGCTCGCCTCCCGCGGCCAGTGGCGGCAGGCCTACCAGCACCTGCGCTCCGCTCTCGACCTGGTGTACGCCGACCAGGACGAGGAGCCGCAGGTTCCCGAACAGCTGCGCCGCGAGGTCGACCGGCTGCGCCGGGAGCACGCGGAGGCCCGCGAACAGAGCCTGCGCGACAGCCTCACCGACTCCTACAACCGCCGGTACCTCGACCAGCGGCTGATCGGCCTGCTGACCGAGCACGGCACGCGCCGCGACGGGCTCGCCATCGCGTTGATCGACCTCGACTGGTTCAAGCAGGTCAACGACACCTTCGGCCACCTGCTCGGTGACCGGGTGCTGCAGCGCGTGGTGGAACTGCTGCAGCTGGACCTGCCGGAGGACGCGTTCTGCGCCCGCTACGGCGGCGAGGAGTTCGTGCTCGTGCTGCCTCGGGTGGACGCGGCCAGCGCCGTGGAGATCGCCGAAGCGGCCCGGGAACGTGTCGAGCGTCACCCGTGGCAGGAGATCGCGCCGGGGCTGCGCGTGACGGTCAGCGCGGGCCTCGCCTACGAGCCGCCCGCCGAGGTGGCCCCTGATCGTCCGGCTGTCGGGGCGGAGCAACAGCTGCTGCGGGCCGACAGTCTGCTGTACACGGCCAAGCAGTCGGGTCGCAACGCGGTGGCGTACCGTGCGGATGGCCGGGTGCGCCTTGCAGGCGCAGCGGCGGGGCGGCGGGCCATCGCCGAGACACGTGTTCTCGGTTACTACTGAGTGAGCCAGCTCACCCGTTCAGGGCAAGCGGACTGCGCGTAATCGCGTATAGATCGCAGGCGTATCACCCGGAGTGGTCGTCAGAAGTCGGCTACATCCGTAGTATCGCGGGCGCAACTGACACGCCGGTGATGCAACCCTTGTGTCCCGGTCGTCGTCACTTCGTAATGACGAACCGCTTTTCTGCTTCTGACCCAGAAGGGAGATTGGGTGCCCGACGACCCCCGACGTGGCGGCCCCTCTTCCCGTGGTGATCAGGATCCCCAGCACCAAGACCAGCCGACCGGCCGTAGACGTCGCTCGATGGAAGGCTCTGGGGGCCTGAGCGTCTCGGACCTCATCGAGCAGCACAGCAGGACGAACATCCCCCGACCCGTCCCGCCAGGCTCGCCCGACGCTTCCACTACAGGCAGGCGTGCCCTGCCCGACTCACCTCCTCCCACCGGCAGGCGTGCCCTGCCGGACCCGCAGCCACCTCGCCCCGGCGTGGACCCGCGGCAGCAGCCGCCCGCAGCTCACCGTCCTGGTGAGCAGACGGGTACGCGCCCGCGGCCACCGATGGGTGAGCAAGCGCCACCGCAGAACTTCACCGGCGAGCAGACCGGCAGGCGCCGCAGGGCGGACCTCCCGGCCGAGCAGACCGGCACCCGGCCCAGGCCGGCCCAGAATCCTGCGCAGAACCCGGCCCAGGGGCCGGTGCAGAGTCCCGTGCAGAACGGCGCCTACGCGCCCGGTGAGCAGACTGGCCAGCGACCGCGTCCGGCACCTGGTGAGCAGACCGGGCCGCGCCCGGCGCCACGTCCGGTGCCTGGCGAGCAGACCGGTCAGCGACCGCGTCCGGTTCCTGGTGAGCAGACCGGCCCACGTCCGGCTCCCGCCGACCAGACGGGTCAGCGGCCACGTCCAGCGCCAGGTGAGCAGACCGGCCCACGCCCGGCTCCCGCCGACCAGACCGGTCAGCGGCCACATCCGGCGCCCGGTGAGCAGACCGGCCAGCGCCCACGGCCCGACGCGACTGGAATGCAGCGGCGGCCGGTTCCCGGCGAGCCGACCGGCACGGTCCGGCGGCCGGCACCCGGCGAGATGGGTCCCAACGGCGCGCCGCGCAGGCTCGCCCCCGGAGACGCACCTTCTGCCAACGGCATCCCGCGCCCGCCGGCACCCGGCGACGCGACGTCCAACGGCATGCCCCGCCCGCCGGCCCCCGGCGACGCTTCTAATGGCATGCCACGCCCACCGGCGCCCGGCGACGGGTCGAACGGCATCTCGCGGGCCCTGGCAGGCGAGGCGACGTCCAACGGCATGCCGCGCCCACCAGCGCCCGGCGACCCGCGGCGGATGCCTCCTGGTGACGCCCCGTCGTCGAACGGCGTTCCGCGCCGTCCGGGTGGAGCGCCAGACGCCAACGGCACGCTGCGCCGACCCGGTCCCGACGGTGCGCCAGACGCCAACGGCACACTGCGCCGACCCGACGGTGCACCCGAAGCTGGCGGCACGCTCCGCCGACCCGGACCCGACGGTGCACCCGACGCCAACGGCACATTGCGCCGGCCCGACGGTGCACCCGACGCCAACGGCACACTGCGCCGGCCCGACGGTCCACCCGAGGCGAGCGGCACGTTGCGCCGCCCAGCACCCGACGGTGCGCCGCGCAGGCTCGCGCCCGGCGACGCACCCTCCTCCAACGGCATCCCGCGCCCGCCGGCACCCGGCGACGCGACGTCGAACGGCATGCCGCGTCCCCCAGGCGGGACGCCCGACGCTGCCCCACGGCGGCTCCTGCCCGGTGACGCGCCGTCCTCGACCAGCATTCCGCGCCCTCCCGCGCTCCCGAACGGGGACATGACCGGCAGGCACCCCATGCCGTCCCGCGCGGAGTCCAGCGGACCCCGGCCCATGCCTCCCCAGGCCGTCATCGCCAACCGGCTCGGTGGCGCCCCCGCCGAAGAGGCCGAGGCGCCCGGACCCGAGGCCACCCAGATCGCCCCGGCGGCGGGTGTGGCCAAGGTCGAGACGCGCGACGAGATGGGCCCCACGTGTCTCACCACCGAGATGGAGGCCATCGGCGACGACGTCAAGAAGCGTCGCGAGGTCGACCACACGCTTGCCCGGTTCTCCGCGGTGCACGACGAACTGCTCGAGCAGGAGCGCCAGCGCAAGGAGCGGCGCTCCAAGCTCATGCCGTGGGTGAAGGACGGGGACGAGGAGAACGTGGAGGCGACCCAGTTCGCCGACCCGGTTCTGCTCGGTGAGGAGGACGACGAGCCCAAGGTCGTCGGTCGCACGCCCCAGCAACGCAAGCTCATGCGTGGAGCCAAGATCGGCGCCATCGCGGCCGCGGCCGTGGTGTTCGCGTCGACCGGCATCGGCTGGGCCGCGATGCAGTGGGCCGACTCGAAGATCCAGAAGATCGACGCGCTCGGTGGCAACTCGCAGGCCGTGCAGCAGGCGGAGAAGCAGCTCGGCGACGAGAACTTCCTGCTCGTCGGCTCGGACACCCGCGCGGGCGCGAAGGCCGGCGACAACGTCGGCACGCAGGCCCAGCAGGGTGGTGCGCGCTCGGACGTGATCATGCTCGCGCACATCCCCGCCGACCGTAAGCGCATGGTCGTCGTGTCCCTGCCGCGCGACGTGCGGGTCGACCGGCCCGCGTGCCGCAGCTGGAACCCGGACAACGGCCAGTACGGCGGCCCTCTGGCGGCCGCGGACGCAGTCATGGCGAACAGCGTCTACAACGACGGTGGACCCGAGTGCGTGGCCAACATGATGACCCAGATGTCCGGCCTCAAGATCAACCACTTCGTGAGCATCGACTTCGTCGGGTTCCGCGAGATGTCCACGGCGATCGGCGGGGTGCAGATCTGCACGCCCACCGCGATCAAGGACGAAGAGCTCGGCGTCGTCATCGACAAGCCCGGCAAGCACACGCTGCAGGGCGACCAGGCGCTGCAGTACGTGCGCGCCCGCAAGGTCGCCGGCGACGGCGGCACCGACTTCGACCGCATCAAGCGGCAGCAGCAGTTCCTGTCGGCGATGCTTCGTCAGGCGTTGTCGAACGAGGTGCTGCTGAGCCCGACCAAGCTCAACAACTTCATCAACGCGCTCACGAAGTCCACCGTCGGCGACAACATCGGCGTGGCCTCGCTGCTGGAGCTCGCGAACTCGTTGCAGAGCCTCGATGCCGGCCGCGTCTCGTTCGTCACGATGCCGCACTGGACCGACGAGGGTCCCACGAAGTCGAACAACGACAACATCGAGCGGTTGAAGGACGACGACGTCAAGTCGCTGTTCCAGACGATCATCGACGGAACGCCGCTGCCGCAGGAGAAGCCGACCGAGCCGAAGCCCGGCGAGACCCCCACGCCGGCCAAGCCCGGTTCGATCGTCGACCCCAAGGGCGTCACCGTCCAGGTCGTCAACGGCGATCCGACCAACGGTGGCGCGGCGGGTCGCACGGTGACCGCGTTGCAGGAAAACGGATTCAAGGTCGTCAAGGTCGGTGATGCGCCGAAGGAGGCGAAGACCACCATCAAGTTCGCGAAGGGGCGTGAGGACTGGGCGGCGACGCTCAGGGCCGCGGTGCCCAGCGCGGAACTGGTGGAGGCACCCGAGATGGGTGGCGCGGTCCTGCTGACCCTCGGCTCGAACTTCGACGACAAGGTCGTGGCACCGGGTGGCACCCAGGCCGGTAACCAGGGACAAGCCGGAAATGATCTGTCCATTGTGAACGCGGCACAGGACCCCTGCGCGAAGTGATTCGCCTGGGGTTCACCTCGGGTTCATCCTGGCATGTCGCTGCCGCGATGGTCGCGACGTAGGCTGAGCGCCATGCGCGAGGCCTACCATGACCAGCTAGAACAGCTCGCCGACCGACTGGCCGACATGACCGGCATGGTCGCCGAGGCGATGGAGAACGCGACCGCCGCCCTGCTGCAGGCCGACCTCGGCCTCGCGGAGCAGGTCATCAGCGGTGACCAGAAGGTCGACGACGTCCGCTCCAGCATCGAGGAGCAGTCGTACGCGCTGCTCGCGCTGCAGGCACCGGTCGCGACCGACCTGCGCACCGTGCTCGCGGTGATCCACGCCGCCGAGAGCGTCGAGCGCATGGGCGACCTGGCCCTGCACGTGGCGAAGGCCGCAAGGCGTCGGCACCCGGCGTCGGCGCTGCCGGAGGACGTGCAGCCGTACTTCGCCGAGATGGGCCGGATCGCGGTCAAGCTCGCCACCGAGGCCGCGGTGATCATCCGCGAGAAGGACGTCGAACGCGCACGCAACCTCGAAGACGAGGACGACGCGATGGACGACATCCACCGCCACCTGTTCTCGGTGATCATGGACAAGGACTGGCAGCACGGCGTCGCCGCCGCGGTGGACGTGACGCTGCTCGGCCGCTTCTACGAGCGCTACGGCGACCACGCCGTGTCGGTCGCCAAGCGCACGGTCTTCGTCGTCACCGGCCGGATGCCCGGCTACAGCGGCGACGAGAACCTCTAGTCACTCAACGAAACTGCCCATCGCGCTCGGCCACGAGCTCCGGATCGACGTAAGCCTCGGAGAACTCGGCGAGCACGGTGGGCAGTTCGTCGTCCCACGCCGCCCGCGCCTCGTCACGCGGCAGATCCCGCGCGTCGACGGTGAAGTAGGCCCACGCCCGCACGATTTCCGGCAACAGCGCCAGATCCTCGTCCGAGACGTGCACGCGCGCGGCCACGTTCAGGATCAGCACCGCCGTGAGCGACGCCGGTCCGTACACCACCGGATCCCGGTTCTGCTCGACCGCGGCGGCGGCGACGATGCGCGCGAACGCCCGCGCGGCCTCGACGTCGGCCACCCCGTGATCGGAGGCCAGGAACGCCTCGACGACCTCGTCCGTCCTTTCCGGACTGACGGCGGGAATCTCGTAACCCTGAGGCACCAACGCACTCACGCGCGCATCGGCGAGTGCGATCAGCTGGACGGGGTGGCGGACGTCCTCGGAGCCGATCAGCCCCTCCTCGGCCTCCTCGTCCGGCCCGTCCTCCCAGAACTGCTCGACGTCCGGCCACACGCGGTCGTACACGTCGGTGGCGCTCAACGGCGTGATCACGTCCCGGAACGCGTCGGGCGTCGAGGCGATCATGTCCTCCAGCAACGCCACGGTGCCCTCGTCAGGCGTCGCGAACAGCTCGATAGCGGTCGCCCCGAGCACGGGCTGCCGCATGAACAGCACGGTCTCCGCCGCGCCCGCGCGTTCCTGGGTGATCGCGACGACCTCCACGTCCCCCAACAGGTTCGTGACGAGGAACGCATCGCGGAACTCCAGCGCGGCGCCCGCGGAGTACCAGTCCGGCTCGGCGACACCGCGTGCCGCCACCGCTTCCGCCGCCGTCGCGGCGGACTGCCTGGTCTCCGCGTCACCCACACCGGCCAGCGCGCGCAACGCGGTGAGCGCGGCGGGGTCGTCCATCGCCTTGAGCGCCTCGACCATCGGGGCGTACCCGGATCCGGCGAGCCAGAGCGTGGCGTACAGCTCGCTCGCCCACGCGTCCGCGAGCAGCCAGGACTCCGAACGCAACGCGGCCGCCGACTCGAGCAGCGCCCCGTACGGGGACCGCTGCTCCGGCCGGCGGCCGGGTGCCTTGCCAAGCTTGCGCTTGCGGGACTTGCTCTGCGGGCTCACCCGAGGGAACTTAGCCGAAACGGCCGGAGATGTAGTCCTCGGTCGCCTTCTGGCTGGGGTTGGAGAAGATCTTCTCCGTGTCGTCCACCTCGATCAGCTGGCCCGGCTGGCCGACACCCAGCAGGTTGAAGAACGCGGTCTGGTCGGAGACCCGCGCCGCCTGCTGCATGTTGTGAGTCACGATGACGATCGTGTACTCCTTCTTCAGCTCCGTGATCAGGTCCTCGATCGCCAGCGTGGAGATCGGGTCCAGGGCCGAGCACGGCTCGTCCATCAGCAGCACGTCCGGCTGCACCGCGATGGCACGCGCGATGCACAGACGCTGCTGCTGACCGCCGGAGAGGCCGCCACCCGGCTTGTCGAGGCGGTCCTTCACCTCGTTCCACAGGTTGGCGCCGCGCAGCGAGCGCTCCGCCACCTCGTCGAGCTTCTTCTTGTCCTTCACGCCCGACAGCCGCAGGCCGGCCACCACGTTGTCGCGAATGGACATCGTGGGGAACGGGTTCGGCCGCTGGAACACCATGCCGATGGTGCGACGCACCTCGACCGGGTCCACAGTGGACGCGTAGATGTCCTCGCCGTCGAGCAGCACCTTGCCCTCGACGCGCGCACCGGGCGCGACCTCGTGCATGCGGTTCAGCGACCGCAGCACAGTGGACTTGCCGCAACCGGAAGGGCCGATGAACGCGGTCACGTTGCGCGGCGGCACCGCGAGTGCGACGTTCTCGACGGCGTGGAACTTGCCGTAGAAGAGGTTCAGGTCCTTGATGTCGAGTCGCTTGGCCATGTCCGCCCGCTCACTTCGTCTTCGGCGCCAGCGCCCGCGAGATCACGGTGGCCAGCAGGTTGAACAGGGTGATGAGTAGCACCAGCGTGATCGCGGCGCCCCAGATGCGGTCGAAGCCCGCCTGGGTGGGGTTGTTGCGCTCGTTCACCATCATCAACGGCAGCGAGGCCATCGGGCCGTCGAACATGTTGTAGTTGATGAACGGGGCGTACGCCGCGAGGACCAGCACCGGCGCGGTCTCGCCCATGACGCGGGCGAGGGCCAGCATGATGCCGGTCAGGATGCCGGAGAGCGCCGTCGGAATGACGATCTTGGCGATCGTCTTCCACTTCGGGATGCCCAGCGCGTAGGAGGCCTCGCGCAGCTCGTCCGGGACGATCTTGAGCATTTCCTCGGTGGTCCGCACGACGACCGGGACCATGAGCAGCACCAGCGCCAGTGACACTGCGAACGCGCTGCGGCTGAGCCCGAAGGTCGTGATCCACACCGTGTAGACGAACAGCGCCGCGACGATCGACGGGACACCGGTGAGGATGTCGACCATGAACGTCGTCGCCTTCGACAGCTTCGAACGGCCGCCGTACTCGACGAGGTAGATCGCGATCATGATGCCGATCGGCACGGAGATGACGGCGCACACCAGGCCTTGGACCAAGGTGCCGTAGATCGCGTGGTACGCACCGCCGCCCTGCTGGCGCGCCAGCAGGCCGGACAGCGACTTCTGCCACCAGTCCCCGTCCAGGACGACCGGGAAGCCGCGCTGCACCACGGTGTAGAGCACCCACACCAGCGGGATGACCGCGACCAGGAACGCGCCCCACACGAGCGCGGTGGCGACGCCGTTCTTGATCCGGCGCGGGAGGCTGACCGCCTGGAACGTAGGCGGCGTCGCGAGGCGGGTGGGGTCCGCCAGGTTGGTGCTCACTCGTACTCCTTGTGGCCGGCGACGATCGAACGCGCGATGGCGTTGACCACGAAGGTCAGCACGAACAGCACGAGACCGGCGGCGATGTAGGCACCGGCCGAGCGCGGGTCGTTGAACTCGGGGGCGGCGAGCGCGATCTTCGACGCGAACGTCGAGCCACCGTCGAAGAGCGACCAGCCGAACGCCTGGGTGGCGGTGCTCAGGATGATCG
The DNA here is from genome assembly GCF_044455585.1 of Lentzea sp. NPDC051213. Taxonomy (NCBI): domain Bacteria; kingdom Bacillati; phylum Actinomycetota; class Actinomycetes; order Pseudonocardiales; family Pseudonocardiaceae; genus Lentzea; species Lentzea sp. NPDC051213. Next base: position 375,305 of record NZ_JBITEX010000005.1, on the reverse strand, counting down.
CGACGGCGATGGTCTCACCGAGAGCGCGACCGAGGCCGAGCATCGAGGCGCTGACGTAACCGGCCTTGCCGAACGGCAGCACGGTCGTGCGCACGACCTCCCACTTGGTCGCACCGAGCGCGATGGCGCCCTCGATGTGCATCGTGGGCGTGCGCTCGAACACCTCGCGGCTGACCGCCGTGATGATCGGCAGGATCATCACCGCGACGACGATGCCCGCGGTGAAGACGGTGCCGCCGAGCTGCACGTTGACGTTGCCCTTGGCGAAGATCGGGAGCCAGCCGAGGTTCTCGATCAGCCACTGCGAGAACGGGTACAGCACCGGCCCGAGCACGAACAGGCCCCAGAGACCGAAGACGATCGAGGGCACGGCGGCGAGCAGGTCGATGACGTAGGCGAACGGCCGGGCGAGCTTGCGCGGCGCGTACTGCGTGAGGAACAGCGCGATGCCCAGCGCGACCGGCATGGCGATCAGCAGGGCGAGCACCGACACGACCACCGTGACGAGCAGCAGATCGAGGATGCCGAACCGCAGGTTCGCGGGATCGGTGGTGTTCCACTCGCGGCTGGTCAGGAAGTTGATCTGGTCGAGGCCGAGTGACGGGATCGCCTGCAGGATGAGGAACAGGCCGATCGCGCCGATGAGCACGACGGTGAAGACGCCCGAACCCGTCGCCAGTCCCCGGAAGATCCGGTCGCCTGGCCGAACGTGGACTTTCTCGGGTGGTGCTGAAGCTTCCGGTGTCGGGGGAATCGGAGCCTCCGTGGCTTTGGTAGCAGCCGCAACGCCCCGCTCGGCTCCGGGGTCACCGGAGCCGGCGGGGCGCTTGGCCACGACGGGATCGTTCATCGCGTCAGCGTCAGCCGAAGTCTCGCATCAACCTCAGGCAATCGCCTTCACAGCGGTCAGCAGCTTGTCCTGGAACGCCTTGGGCAGCGGCACGTAGCCGGCCTCGGCGAGCTGCTGCTGGCCCGTGGTGGCGGCGACCGTGAGGAACGCCTTCACGGCCTTCGCGGTGTCGGCGTCGTAGCCCTTGGAGCAGACGATCTCGTAGGTCGCGAGGAGCAGCGGGTACGCGCCGGCGGCCTTGGAGCCGTAGATCGAGTCGAGGTCGAGGACGAGGTTGTTGCCCTCACCCTTGATCTTCGCGCCGTCGATGGCCTTGCCGGCCGACTCGGCGGTCAGCTCGACAGCGCCGGCACCAGAGTCGATCTTGGCGATCGAGAGCTTGTTGTCCTGCGCGAACGACCACTCGACGTAGGTGATCGCACCGTCGATGGAGCCGACGGCCTGCGCGACACCGGCGGACTTCTCCTTGCCCTCGCCGACACCGCCCTTGAACTGCTTGCCGTCACCGTTGGTCCAGCCGCCGGCGACCTTCAGGTACTTCTGGAAGTTGTCGGTGGTGCCCGACTCGTCCGAGCGGTAGATGACCGCGATGTCCTTGTCCGGCAGGGTCGCGGAGCCGTTCAGCGCCTTGATGGCCGGGTCGTTCCACTTCTTGACCGCGCCGGAGAAGATCGCGGCGGTGGTCTTGGCGTCCAGCACGAGGCTGTCGACACCCGAGACCTTGTAGCCGATGGCGACGGGACCGAAGACGAGCGGCAGGTTCCAGGCCGGGTTCGTCTGGCAGCGCTTGGCGGCGGCCTCGGTCTCCGCGCCCTCCTTGAGGGCGGAGTCGGAGCCACCGAAGTCGACCTGGCCGGCGTTGAAGTTCTTGACACCCGCACCGGAACCGGAGGGGTTGTAGGCGAGGTCGGTGCCGGGGCAGGCGGCCTGGTAGGCCTGCACGAACGCGTCGACGGCGTTCTTCTGCGCGGAAGAGCCCTCGGCGTTCAGCTTGGTCTTGCCACCACACTCGACACCGGAGGCGGCGGGCGTGTTCGTGCCACCCGCGCCCGCGTTGTTGTCACTGCCACACGCACCGAGCAGAAGCGCGCTGGCCGCGACGAGGCCGAGCACGGCGCCGTGCCGCTGGATCTTCACCTTGGTCCTCCACCTTGCGGAAGCATTAGCGGTTTCGCGACGGACGTCGCCGCTCGCTTCGGAAGGTAGGTATCCATGGTGGACATCCCCCCTTGTCGGGGTGAACGGGAGGTGAACACCGAACGGGAAGTGACGGGTCACACGACCGAAAGAGTGATGGCGTGACCTGCGCGTATGCGTATTGTGACGATCCGTTGACTACCGGCCGTACTGGACGTCCGCGTCCCAGAGGGTGAAGCCGAGCTTCGTGTACACGCGCACCGCCGCCGCGTTGTCCGACTCGACGTAGAGCATGACCTCTTTGACCTGCTGTTCCTGCAGGTGCCGCAGCCCGGCCAGCGTGAGCGCCTTGCCCAGGCCACCGCCCTGCCGGTCGGGGTCCACGCCCATGACGTACACCTCGCCGAGCTCCGGCGTGTGCACCTTCGTCCAGTGGAAGCCGGCCAGCCGGTCGTCGGCGTCGAACGCGAGCAGGAAGCCGGCCGGGTCGAACCAGTCCTCCGCTTCCTTCAGGCGGACGTCCTCGATGGACATGGAGCCCTGCTCGGGGTGCCAGTCGAAGGCGCGGTGGTTCACGTAGACGACCGCGGCCTCGTCCTTGCCGGGCACGAACGCCCGGATGGTGATGCCGTCCGGCAGCTTGGGCTCCGGCAGGTCGTGGTCGACCCGCAGGCGCATCCGGAGCAGCTCGCGCACCTTGCGGAAGCCGAGCTTGCCCGCCAGCTCCTCGGCGTCGGGGTGCCCGCCGTGCGCCCAGATCCGCAGCGACTCCTGCGGGAGTGCTTTCACCAGCGCCTCGCCAATGCCCTGATGGCGGTACTGCGGGTGCACGGCGAACTCGGCAACCTTGTGGCCGCCGGAGTCGCCGAGCATGTCAACGTGCGCGTATCCGGCGAGCTCGCCGTTCAGGTGCGCGAGGAGGTGCCTGCTGCCGGTGGCGCCAGGGCGCATCCGCAGTCGCACGGCCTCGCCGACCGGGGCCACGCCGTCGGTGCTCTCCGCAGCCGCCAGCAGCTGCCCAGCTTCGGCAGCCTGATCGGTCGTCAGCTCGTCGTACCAGCTCAGTTGCGCCACACAGGCGAACCTACCGCGCGATCAAATGGTCATCCAGGTACTGGGCCGAGTCGTCGACCTCGGTGACCTCGGCCGGACGGCGCGAGGAACCCGGACGTGGCGGGCGGACGAACTTGTAGCCCACGTTGCGGACCGTGCCGATCAACGCCTCGTGCTCGGGGCCGAGCTTGGCGCGCAGCCGTCGCACGTGCACGTCGACCGTCCGCGTGCCACCGAAGAAGTCGTAGCCCCAGACCTCCTGCAGCAGCTGCGCGCGGGTGAACACCCGGCCTGCGTGCTGGGCGAGGTACTTGAGCAGCTCGAACTCCTTGTAGGTGAGGTCGAGCGGGCGGCCGCGCAGACGGGCGGTGTAGGTCGCCTCGTCGATCACCAGGTCGCCGAGCTGCAGCGCGCCGTCGCCACCGGGCTGGGTCGCGCCGCGGCGCGAGCGCACCAGGCGCAGCCGGGCGTCGACCTCGGCGGGGCCGGAGTTCGGCAGCAGGATCTCGTCGACCGACCAGTCGGAGTTGACGGCGACCAGGCCGCCCTCGGTGACCACGGCGACGACCGGCACGTCCACGCCGGAAGAGTCGAGCAGGCGGCACAGCGAACGTGCGCCGACCAGGTCCGTGCGGGCGTCGACCAGCACGATGTCGTGGGGTCCCGCTTCGAGGAGCGCGGAGACCTCGGGACGGAGCGGACGCACGGCGTGCGGCAGGAGTGCCAGTGCGGGAAGCACGGCCTCCGGGTCCGGGTCTGTCGTCAGCAGAAGCACGTCGATGCTCATCGCGGCGCCCTCCAAATCGGCCGTGGTCAGGTCACCTCGACCAGACCAGCGGCGTACGGTGACCGGGCCCCGTTGCCTGCGGATGACGGAGACAATACCGGTGCAACCCGAGAAAGTCCCAGGTCAAGAAGTCGTGCTCACAGTTGTTTCCACAAGCGTCACGCCTGTTACATCCATGTCACATGACGGGGTGGGCCTGCACGGAGTCCACCACAAGAGCGAGAGCGACCTCGCTTTCGTTGTGGGACATGGATTCACGAACCACGTGGCCAAGCCGTACGTCGCTCGGGTGCTGGCCCGGTTCGCCGCGCACGCGGGCGTCGTCGCGTTCGACTTCCGCGGGCACGGACGCTCCGAGGGACGCTCCACGGTCGGGATGGACGAGGTCCACGACATCGAGGCGGCCGTCCGGACCGCACGCGAGCTCGGGTACCGCAGGATCGCCACGGTCGGGTTCTCGATGGGCGCCTCGGTCGTCATCCGGCACGCCGCACTCGGCGAAACCAGGCCGGACGCGGTCGTTTCTGTGAGCGCGCCGGCCAGGTGGTGGTCGCGGGAGACCGCGCCGATGCGGCGGGTGCACTGGCTGCTGGAGCAGCCCCACGGCAAGCTCGCGGCACGGGCGATCGGGGTTCGGCTCGGGGAGAGCTGGGTACAACCGCCGGAGAGTCCGCTGGAGGTGGTGGGACGCATCACGCCCACCCCACTGCTGCTCGTGCACGGTGACCTGGACCACTATTTCGCTCCGGAGCACGCCGTGTCACTGCACCGCGCGTCCTTGGGACATGCCGAGTTGTGGATCGAGCCCGGCATGCGGCACGCGGAATCGGCCACGACTCCAGACCTGGTAGACCGGATGGCGGCATGGATCGCCGCGAAGATCGAGGACGAGGAATGACTGCAGGGTATTCCGGACAGGCCCAGACCCGTCCCCGGCCGAAGAAGAAGTCCCGGCGCGGGAAGTTCCTCATCATCACGGTGATCGTGCTCGGCGTGCTCCTCGTGGCCGCCGACTTCGCACTGGCCGCCGCCGGCGAGTACCAGATCGCGCAGCGCATGCGCGAGAAGCTGCAGCTCGACGAGGACCCGTCGGTGCGCATCAACGGGTTCCCGTTCATGACCCAGGCGATCCGCGGCGACTACACGCACGTCAAGATCGAGGCGGTCGGCGTGCCGATCAAGAACGAGCAGCAGGGCGTCGACCTGCGCGACCTCGACATCGTGGCCGACCTCTACAACACCCGCGTCGAGCTGGCCGACCTGCTCGCGGGCAACGTGTCCAAGGCCACCATCGACAAGGTCGAGGGCAGCATCAAGGTCAAGGCGCTGGACCTGAACCGCCTGGCGAACCAGGTCACGCCGTTCGACAAGCTCTCGATCGAGCCCGACAACCGCGTCACGACCACGCCGCCCCCGGCCGGCACGCCGAAGACGACCGCGGCGATCAAGCTCTCCGGCCAGACCAACGTCGCGGGCAAGACCGTCACGCTCACCGCGTACGGCCAGATCGCGCTGGTCAGCGGGGCCATCCAGATCAACGTCGACGACATCGAGCTGGAAGACGCCTCGCTCAAGCAGATCATCCCGCAGCTGCGCCAGGCGCTCGCGATCAAGATCGAGCCCGGCACGCTGCCGTTCAACGCGGCGCCTACCTCCGTTGAGGTGGAGAGCGGTGCGTTCATCCTTCGGGGCGTGATCACGGATGTACCGTTGGTCCAACGATGACTGGTGTAGTGGCGCTACTGGGCGCGCTGGCTGTGGCCGGCGTGATCGGTGTGCTGCTCAAGGTCCGCGAGGGCCGCATCAAGACTTCTGCTTCTTCCGCTGACCTTCCTCCGGCCGTGCGCGACCTGCTCGCGCCTCCAGGCGTGACGCTCGTGCAGCTGTCCACCACGTTCTGTGCGCCGTGCCGGCACGCGAAGGTGATCCTGCGCGACATCGCGGACCGCACCGACGGCCTCGAGCACGCCGAGCTGGACGTGACGAACCTGCCGGACGTGGCCGCCTCGCTGGGCGTCATGCGCACACCGACGACGCTGGCCCTCACGGCCGATGGCGTAGAGGTGTTGCGAGTCGGTGGCGTGCCGAAACGGGACACGTTGCTGGAGGCGCTGCGACCCCATTTGGCGGGTAATCCGGTCGAGTGAACCTGGGTTGTTCCACCAAGTGGACATACCTCCCGCACCGAGGGATCGCGTACTACCCTCGCTGACATGACAATGCTGCTCACGAAGCGACGCGCGGTGGACCTGTGCCGCGTGCGCAGCAGCCTGTGTCGCACGACGAGCTGATCCGGGCTGCTTGACGCCCATCAGCTACCTCTGCCGGACTGAATATCTCCTCGTCCGAATGCCCGGAGGTCGTCGTGCCCAAAGATGCCCCAGTTGACCCGCGCGGACCGCGCTTCTCCGCCTGGATGACCGTGATCATCCTCGCGATCGTGTTGCTCACCGGCTGGTGGCGGCTGCTCGCCGCCCAGACGGTGCTCTTCGCGATGTGCGCGTTCATCTCGCTGAAGCTGAACCCGTGGGGTCACGTCTACCGCTACGCGATCCAGCCGCGACTGCCCAAGACCACCGAACGCGAGGAAGCCGCCCCGCTGCGGTTCGCGCAAGGGGTCGGGTTCGTCTTCGCGCTGATCGGCACCCTCGGTTACGCCACGGGGCTGACCACGCTCGGCCTGGTGGCAACCGGTCTCGCACTGGTCGCAGCGCTGCTCAACGCGGCGTTCGGCCTGTGCCTCGGGTGCGAGATGTACCTGCTGCTGCGCCGGTACGCACCCGCGCTCGCACGTCCGCAATAAAACACGCACTACTACAGGAGCAACTTCCCATGAGCCGTGAGAACGTGCTGGTCTCGGCCGCCTGGTCCGAGGAGAACCTCCAGACGCCCGGCGTCGTGTTCGCGGAGGTCGACGAGGACACCACCGCGTACGACGGCGGGCACATCCCCGGCGCCGTCCGGATCGACTGGAAGAACGAGCTGCAGGACCCGATCCGCCGCGACTTCGTAGACCGCGCGGGCTTCGAGAAGCTGCTCTCGGCCAAGGGCATCTCCAACGACGACCAGGTGATCCTGTACGGCGGCAACAACAACTGGTTCGCCGCCTACGCGTACTGGTACTTCAAGCTGTACGGCCACACCAACGTCAAGCTCCTGGACGGCGGCCGCAAGAAGTGGGAACTCGACGGCCGCCCGCTGGACAAGGACGAGGTGACCCGCGACGCGACCACGTACACCGCGCAGGAGCAGGACCTCACGATCCGCGCGTTCCGCGACGAGGTGGTCGAAGCCATCGGCAACAAGAACCTGGTCGACGTCCGCTCGCCCGACGAGTTCTCCGGCAAGCTGCTGGCCCCCGCCCACCTCCCGCAGGAGCAGGCCCAGCGCGGCGGCCACATCCCCTCGGCCGTGAACGTGCCGTGGAGCAAGGCAGCCAACGAGGACGGCACGTTCAAGTCGGACGAAGAGCTCCGCGAGATCTACTCCGAAGCGGGCTTCGACGGCTCCCGCAAGACCATCGCCTACTGCCGCATCGGTGAGCGCTCGTCGCACACCTGGTTCGCCCTGCGCGAGCTGCTCGGCCACGACGACGTCAAGAACTACGACGGTTCTTGGACGGAGTACGGCTCGCTGGTCGGCGTGCCGATCGAACTCGGTTCCGGCAAGGAGGCCTGACAATCATGAGCGACACATGCGGCGCGCCCGCCCAGGGCGGCACAGTGGAAGTGTCCACAACGGAGACCGTCCTGCAGGGCAAGGTCATCGCGGCCGGAGCCCCCGTAGGCGGCGCATACGTCCGCCTGCTCGACTCGACCGGCGAGTTCACCGCCGAGGTCGTCTCCTCCCCAGAGGGTGACTTCCGCTTCTTCGCGGCGCCGGGCTCCTGGACCGTCCGCGCACTGCACCGCACCGGCAACGGCCAGGCCGACGTGTCGGCCTCGGGCCCCGGCATCCACGCAGTGGAGATCGCGGTCGCCTAGTACCAGCTGGTATGACGAAGACCCCCGGCGGTGACAACTGCCGGGGGTCTTCCGCGTAAGCAAGCGATGCCGAAGGCGAGCAGTCCGCCCGCTCTTAGTCACACAGACCCGGCGGTGGGGTCCCCGTCACGAGTCGCATGGATGCTGTTGCCGCGCCTGGGGGATGAGGTCAAGTCGACACGCTTTTCGTCGACTTGACCTCATCCCCCAGGTGTGGCCGCCTCCCGTGCGACTCGTGACGGGGACCCCACCGCCAACGCAACCACCTACGCAACCGGCAGCCGCCCAACCCAACAGGCGTGCCATCAACCCGCGAGCGGCGCGGACCCCCAGATCAGATTGTCAGGGGGTCTGGGGGACGGAGTCCCCCAGGGGAAGCACGCACCAGGAACCCGCCAGCGCAACCCAACCACCTACGGACCGCACGCGACCCCGAAACCCAGCCACCCCGGTGTCCTGCACCACCACAACACTGCACGTCTGAACAGCCGAGATATCCTCTCCAGGTGGAACACATCTTCACCGGACTCCTGGTGCTCGTGACCATCGCAGTCATGTGGTTCGCGGGCTACGTCGTCTACCGCCTCTACTCCGACCAGCGATGACCACGCCCGTCCCCGGCAGCCCCGTCCCCGGCGCTCCCGTCCCCGGCAGCCCCGTCCCCGGCAGCGGAGACGAAGCAATCCGCCTGGCCGAAGAGCGAGCCGCGGCCACCCGTGCCCGCAACCTCCCGCAGTTCACCGACATGCCCATCCCAGGCGACACGGCGAACCTGCGCGAAGGCGCGAACCTGAACGACGCCCTCCTCGCAGTCCTCCCCCTGGTGGGCGTGTGGCGAGGCGAGGGCGAGATCGTCTACCCGACGATCGAGGGCCCGTTCCGGTACGGCCAGCAGATCACCTTCGCGCACGACGGCCGCCCCTTCCTCGTCTACGAGGCAAGGTCGTGGCTGCTCAACGAGGCCGGCGAGGTCATCCGTCCGGCCGCGCGCGAGCAGGGCTTCTGGCGCCCGCAGCCCGACGACACGATCGAGCTGCTGCTGACGCACAACACCGGCATCATCGAGATGTACTACGGCAAGCCGCGCACGCAGACGTCGTGGGAATTCGAGACGGACGCCATCATCCGCACCGCGACCGCCAAAGAGGTCCAGGCGTCGCACCGGCTGTACGGGATCGTCAACAACGGCGACCTCGCGTACGTCGAGGAGCGCGCGATGGTGGGGCAGCCGTTGCAGCCGCACGCGTCTGCGCACCTCAAGCGCGTGGTCGGCTAGAAGCGGGAAACTCAGGGTCGTGGGATTGTTCAACAATCCCACGATTCCCCGTAGCATGGGCGCATGCTCCTGCGGCGCTGCGGAACCGATGCGCTCCTCGTCGAGGTCGACTCGCTGACCGAGGTCGCAGCGGTCCGCGCGGCGCTCCAGCAGGTGCCCGGCATCGAGGAGCTGGTGCCGGCCGCCAGGACCGTGCTGGTCAAAGGTGCGCTGCCGCAGGTCAGGGAAGTCCTCAAGGGCGTCGACCTGACGAAGGCGCCCACCACGCACCCCCGTGAGATCACCATCCCGGTCAGCTACGACGGCCCGGACCTCGACCTCGTGGCGGAGACCGCGAAACTCACCACCGACGAGGTCGTCAAGCTGCACGCCGAGGCCACGTACGAGGTCGCGTTCTGCGGCTTCGCTCCTGGCTTCGCCTACCTCACCGGCCTGCCGCACTGCCTCCAGCAGGCACGTCTGGAATCCCCGCGCACGAAGGTCCCGGTGGGCAGCGTCGGCATCGCGGGCGAGTTCACCGCCGCCTACCCGCGGGCGACACCGGGCGGCTGGCGCCTGATCGGGCGGACCGAGGTCACGCTGTTCGACCCGAAGGCCGAGCCGCCCGCCCTGATGCAGCCCGGTGACCAGGTCCGGTTCGTGGTCGCATGAACCAACGCAGCATCACCGTCCTTCGCACCGGCCCTCAGGCACTCGTCCAGGACCTCGGCCGGCCCGGCCACGCGCACCTCGGTGTGCCGCCGTCGGGCGCGGTCGACCCCGATTCCCTCAAGCTCGCCAACAGGCTCGTCGGCAACGACGAGACCGCGGCCGGGCTGGAACTGCTGCTGGGCGGCCTCACGGTCCGCGCCGACGCGAGTTGCACGGTCGCGGTCACCGGGCCCGCGGTCCGGCTGCATCTCGACCAGAAGCTCGTCGACTCCCACCAGCCGATCCACCTTCCTGAGAACTCGACCCTGGAGATCGGGACACCGGACACCGGCCTGCGCTGCTACCTCGCCGTGTCCGGAGGCATCGACGTGCCGAAGGAACTCGGCAGCCGGTCCACCGACCTGCTGTCCGGGATCGGCCCAGAACCGTTGCGGGACAACGACGTGCTCCACCTCGGCACCCCGAGCGCGGCAGCGGGCGCGGACGTGGTGCCGCCGCATCGGGCGCTGCAAACGTTGGTCATCCCGATCACGCTCGGCCCGCGCGACGACTGGTTCGCCGACGCGGAAACCCAGCTGCGGCAAGGGTCCTGGACGGTGTCGGACCGCAGCAACCGGGTCGGCACGAGACTGCAGGGCACCGCTCTGAATCGTCGTGACGGCGAGATTCCCAGCGAGGGCATGATCACCGGCGCGGTCCAGGTGCCGCCGGACGGGCAGCCGGTGGTCTTCCTGAACGATCATCCGACCACCGGCGGCTATCCCGTCATCGGCGTGGTCGACCGTGATCACCTGCGGTTTCTCGGCCAGGCGCGACCTGGCACAAGCGTGCGTTTCCGCCCGATCGGCTGAGGCCCACGCCGTTGACGAAGTGGTCCAGACCACATAACGTCATCTCCGGGCCGCCGCGGAATCTCTACCAACCTGGAGTTCCGCATGCGCCGAATCCCTGCCCTGCTGGCGGTTCTGGTCGCGGTAATAGCCCTGGCCGTGCCCGCACAGGCCGCCACGGGCATCACCGCGACCTTCTCCCGCACCGGCACGAGCGGCAAGTTCGTGGTCGCCAACGCGAGCACGACCGCGCTCAACGGGTGGTCGGTCAAGTTCGACCTGCCGGCCGGAGTCACGGTCAGCAACGTTCAGAACGCGACGACGACCCAGAACGGCACAAGAGTGACGCTCACTCCTGCCTTCTACATCAACAACATCCCTGCCGGACGCAACACCGAGCCGTACAGCCCGACGTTCACGTTGAGCGCCGCGGCCGACCTGACCGCCTGCACCATCAACAACATGGCCTGCGACGGCAGCGGTGATCCCGCACCGGCGCCGACCGGTGTGACGGCCGACTACTCGGTCGCCGGGGGTACCGCGAAGTTCATCGTGCGCAACCACACGAGCGCCGCCGTCGCCGACTGGTCGATCGTCTTCACGCTGCCCGCCGGCGTGACGGTGAGCAACGGCCAGCACGGCACCCTCAGCCAGAGCGGCAACCAGGTCACGCTCACCCCGGCCCACTACAACAAGAGCGTGGCCGCGGGCAGCTCCACCGAGCCGTACAGCCCCACGTTCTCGATCAGCTCGAACGTCGACCCGGTGACCTGCCGGATCAACAACGCGAACTGCAACGGCGCCGCGGACACTCCACCAACCGCCCCAACGGGTCTGGCTTCGCCGTCGAAGACCACGCGCACGGTGACGCTGCAGTGGAACGCCTCCACCGCCGGTTCGCTGCCGATCGCGGGCTACGACGTCTACAACGGCTCGGCGCTCGCGGGCAGCTCCACCACGACGTCCACGATCATCACCGGCCTGAACCCGAACACCGCGTACTCGTTCACGGTGCGGGCCAAGGACACCAGGGGCACTCAGAGCGCTCCGAGCGGGGCCCTGAGCGTCACCACCAACAACCCGGCGGACGACACCACGCCGCCGACCGTGCCGGGCAACCTGCGCGCCACGGCGAAGGACGCGGGCAGCATCACGTTGGCGTGGAACGCGTCCACCGACAACCGCGGTGTCGCGAACTACGACGTCTACGTGGGCACGACCCTGAAGCAGACGGTCAGCGGCACCACCGCCGTCGTCACCGGCCTGGCGCCGTCGACGAGCTACACCTTCACCGTGAGGGCGCGCGACATCTACGACAACGTCTCCGCGCCGAGCACCGCGCTGACCGAGCGCACAAGTGACATCGTCGGCGGATATGCGCGCGTCGGGTACTTCGTGCAGTGGGGCATCTACGGGCGCCAGTACTTCGTGAAGGACATGGACGCCGCGAAGATGACCCACGTCAACTACGCGTTCGGCAACATCGACCCGGTCAACCTGACGTGTCTGCACGGCGTCACGAAGGGCACGAGCCCGAACCCGCAGGACCCGAACCAGGGTGACGGCGCGGGTGACGCGGAAGCCGACTACAGCAGGCCGATGAGTGCGGCGCAGTCCGTGGACGGTGTCGCGGACTCGGGCTGGGAACCGTTGCGCGGCAACTACAACCAGCTCAAGAAGCTCAAGGCGCGCCACCCGAACCTCAAGGTGCTGATCTCGCTCGGCGGCTGGACGTACTCGAAGTACTTCTCCGATGTCGCGGCCACTGACGCGGCCCGCAAGAAGTTCGTGTCGTCGTGCATCGACGTCTACCTCAAGGGCAACCTGCCCGTCTACAACGGCGCCGGCGGCCCCGGCACCGCGGCCGGCATCTTCGACGGCTTCGACCTCGACTGGGAGTGGCCGGGCGCCGAAGGCCACGCCGGCAACCACTTCGGCCCGCAGGACAAGGTCAACAACAGCCTGTTGATCGAGGAGTTCCGCCGGCAGATGGACGCGTACAGCACCACCACGGGCAAGCGCTACCAGCTGACCGCGTTCACCCCGGCCGACCCGGCCAAGATCGCGGCGGGCTGGGAGCTCGCTCGGGTCGCGCAGTCGATGGACATCTTCAACGTCCAGGGCTACGACTTCCACGGCTCCGGCAGCGACAACTCGTGGGAGCCGAACCGGACCGGCCACCAGGGCAACCTGTACCCGGACCCGGACGACCCGTACACGACCAAGTTCAGCGTCGAGAGCACCGTGCAGGCCTACCTCGACGCCGGGGTGCCGTCACGCAAGATCACGCTCGGGCTCGCGTTCTACGGCCGCGGCTGGCAGAACGTGACCAACGGCGGCAAGAACGGTGAGTGGCAGGCCGCGGGTGGTGCGGCGCCGGGCCAGTTCCCTGAGGAGTCGGGCACCCGCGGGTACGCCAACCTCGTCGCGTCCGTGCCGAACTGCACCGTCTTCCACGACGAAGTCGCCGTGGCGACGTCCTGCTACACCGGCAACCAGTGGTGGACCTTCGACGACGCCTGGTCGATCCAGCGCAAGACCGCGTGGCTCAAGTCGAAGAACCTGCTGGGCGCGATGTTCTGGGAGATGTCCGGTGACCGCGGCCCGTTGATGGCCGCGGTCGACGCCGGACTCAGGTAACTGCCATGAGGGTGACCTTCATGGACCTGAGGTCCATGAAGGTCACCCTCATGGCACTCAGTACTCGGACTCGTACAGGCCCTGCAGCTCGGTCAGCAGGGCCGCCGAGTCGGGCAGCTGCTTGCCGTCCAGCGTGTTCACCCGCGTGATCTTGCGGACGCTGGAGGCGAGGAACACGCCCTCGGCGTCGTAGAGCTCGCCGGTCTGGATCGGCTCCACGAGCACGGTCCAGCCGGCGCGCTCGGCGGCGCGGAACAACGCGTACTGCGTGGTGCCGGGCAGGATGCCGAGCTTCGCCGGCGGCGTCACCAGGGTCTTGCCGCGCACCAGGATCACGGTCGAGGTCGGGCCCTCCAGCACGGAGCCGTCCGACGTCGTGAAGACGACCTCGGAGGCACCGCGGCGCTCGGCCTCGCGCAGCGCCGCCATGTTGATCGCGTACGACAGCGACTTGGACCCGAGCAGCAACCACGGCGCGCGGTCGGCGAGGTCCGGGTCGATGCCGCGGTCGAGCGTCACCGCGGACAGGCCCTCGGCGCGCTGCTTGAGCACCTTCGCGCCGATCTCCATGCCGAGCGCGAACCCGGTGGGCGTGCCGTCGCCGCTCTCGACGCCGCGGGTGTAGACGAGCTTGAGGGCGAACTCCCTGCCACCGGTCCAGTTGCCGAGGACGAGCTCGACCGCGCGCTCGAACTCCGCGCGCGGCGGCGGGAGCATGTCGAGCATGGCGGCGGACCGGTCCAGCCGGTCGAGGTGCGGCGTGAGTTCGCGGGGCTTCCCGTCGACCACCAGGATCGTTTCGAACACACCGTCACCGCGCATGAGTCCGAGGTCGTCGACGCGGATCTGCGGCGAATCGGGGTCAGCGAGGGTTCCGTCGAGCAGTGCCAGCACGCGCATGAGCCGAGCCTACTAACATCGGTGGTGTGGAGACCGCAAGAGGGCTGCGCAAAACGCTGCACGACCGCGGCATGCGGATGACGCCGCAGCGTCAGCTCGTGCTGGACGCGGTCAGGTCGCTGGAACACGCGACGCCGGAACAGATCTGTCAGCGCGTCCAGGAGACGGCGCCGACGGTCAACATCACGACGATCTACCGCACGCTCGACCTGCTGGACCGGCTCGGACTCGTGCGGCACACGCACCTGGGCCACGGCGCGCCGAGCTACTCGGCCGACGACCACCAGCACGTGCACCTCGTGTGCCACGTCTGCGGCCGGATCGAAGAGATCCCGAACGAGCTGCTCGACCCGCTCGTCGGAACATTGCGGGAGCGCGATGGGTTCGAACTTGATGCAAGCCATCTCGCGCTGTCCGGCACCTGCCGCGACTGCATGAAGCAGGAGACCGAGTGACCCTCCCCGGAGCCGTCCCGCCGCCCGACGATTCCACCGACGCAGGCGTCGCCTGGCACTACGGCGACCCGTTCGCCGAGCAACGCTCCGCCGCCCGTGCCGTAGTGGTCGTCGACCGCTCGAACCGCGGCATCATCGCCGTGCCCGGCGAAGACAGGCTGAAGTGGCTGCACACGCTCACGAGCCAGCACTTCGAGCTGCTCGGTGAGAACGCGAGCACCGAGGCGCTGGTCCTGGACGCGCAGGGCCGGCTGGAGCACCACATGGTCGTCGCGAACGTCGGCGGCACGGTGTTCCTCGACGTCGAGAAGGTCGACGACCTGCTGTCGTACCTGCAGAAGATGGTCTTCTGGTCCAAGGTCGAGCCGCGCGACGCCACGGGCGAGTTCGCGCTGCTCACGATCGTCGGGCCGGACGCCTCCGCTCTGCTGGAGAAGCTGGACATCCCGCTGCCCGCCGACGCCGCACCGCTGGGCGAGGGCTTCGTGCGCCAGATGTCGTGGCCCGGTCAGAACGCGGTCGACCTGCTGGTCCCGCGCGCCGAGCTCACCTCGTGGTGGCAGCGGATCACCGACGCGGGCGCGCGCCCGGCCGGCAGCTTCGCGTTCGAGGCGCTGCGGGTCGAGTCGCGCAAGCCCCGGATCGGGATCGACACCGACGAGCGCACGATCCCGCACGAGGTGAACCTGATCGAGCCCGCGGTGCACCTGAACAAGGGCTGCTACCGCGGCCAGGAGACGGTCGCGAAGGTCCACAACGTGGGCCGCCCGCCGCGCCGGATGCTCCTACTCCACCTGGATGGTTCTGCGGACGGGGAGCCGGAGACCGGCGACCCGGTGACGCTGGACGGCAAGACCGTCGGCCGGGTGGGCAGCGTGGCACAGCACCACGAGCTGGGCCCGATCGCGTTGGCGCTGGTCAAGCGGTCCGTACCGATCGACTCCGACCTCCTCGCGGGTGCTCCCGAACGTGCGGTGCCTGCGCGGATCGACCCGGACTCGGTGCCGCCGGACACCCCCGGTCTGGGCCGGGAAGCTGTTCGCAACCTGCGGGGATGACCCCCTAGAGTTCGGCGCATGTCTCAGGGCACGCTCATCACGGTCGCTCCCACCGGAGCGGAACACGCGAAAGCCGACGTCCCGCAGCTTCCAGTGACCCTGGAAGAGCTGGTCTCGACGGCTCAGAGCTGCGAGCAGGTCGGCGCGGCGATGATCCACGTCCACATCCGCGGCGAGGACGCCCGCCCGAGCCTGGACCTCGGCCGGTTGAAGGCGACCGTCGAGGCCCTGCGCGAGCAGACCAGCCTCGTCGTGCAGCTCTCGTCCGGCGGGTCGGTGCACGACCCGGAGTCGGACCGGCTGCGCGTGCTCGAGGCGATGCCGGACTCGGCGTCCTGCACGATGGGCACGGTCAACTTCGGCGACGACGTGTTCATGAACCGCTGGGAGTTCATCGTCGCGCTGCACAAGGGCATGCAGGAACGCGGCATCGTGCCGGAGTACGAGATCTTCGACATCGGCCAGCTGGCGTCGTTGAAGCGTCTCCTCGACCAGCACGGCCTGCCCGCGGGCGGCCACGTGCACGTCGACTTCGTCATGGGAGTGCCCGGCGGTATGCCCGGTGACGCGGCCACGCTGGTCGCCGCCGTCAACGCGCTACCGGACGGGGCGAGCTTCTCCGCCACCGGAATCGGCCGGACCACCCTGCCGGTGATGTTCACCGCACTGGGTGCGGGTGGCCACCTCCGGGTCGGCATGGAAGACACCATCAGCTACTCACGAGGCGTGCCGGTGCGGGACAACGCACAGCTCGTAGCACGTGCCGCAGGCCTTTCCAAGATCGCTCAGCGACCTGCTTTGACGCCCGACGAGGCGCGAAAGCTCCTGGGTGTGCACATTTGAGACGAGTTTGGTGCATGGGATGTGTTGGCGGGTGAGGGGGATCTACCGCAGGATGGACACGTGATCGAGGTGCGTCCTGGCGGGCGCCGCCGAATCGACCGGGTGCTCGCCCCCGACTACACGGAGGGCGTCGAGCAGCGCCCGCTCGTCGAGGTGCGCGAACTCCGCGACGAGGCAGCGCAGGAAGAGACCGACCTGTCCTACCTGCGGCGGTTGTTGCACGCGCGGATCGACATCGTGCGTGCGGAACAGGAACGCCGCAGCTCAGGCGGATCGGCGGTGGTCGAGCAACTGGCGACGATCCTGTCCACCAACGCGGTCGGACCGGCAACCGGTCTAGGCCGCTATCAGACCCATGAGCCGTCACGTGCCGACGCGCATCAACGCCACGTCGAGGCGCTCATCTCCGACGTCGACATCTCCGACGTGAGCTCGCTGTCCGACCCGCGGTTGGGCGAGGTGCTGGAGACGTTCATCTCGGAAGAGGCGTCCGTGTCGGTGCGCCGGCGCGAGGTGCAGGTGGTCGTGGACCGGCTCAACGCCGAGATCGCTGCCCGCTACCAGCGCGGAAGCGCGTCGGTGGACGAGTTGCTGGCGGCCGAGCGCGGACACCACCGTCCCAAGAGATAAGACGAGCGTTCCACTTTCTGAGCAGCCGACCTAGCGTGCCCCCATGGGGTATCGCTGGGTCGTGCTGCTCATCGGCGCGTTGGCGCAGGGTACGAACGCGGCGGTCTTCCTCGGGCTGTCGGCGATCAGCCCGCAGCTCCGTGATCACTTCAGCCTGACGTTGCCCCAGGTGGGGCTGCTTCTGGGCGCGGTCAACCTCGGCACGATGATCGCTTTGGTCCCGTGGGGGTTCTTCGCGGACAAGCGCGGCGAACGGCTCGCCATGACCGTCGGCGGCGTCGGTGCGGCCGCCTGCCTGCTCGCGGTCGCGCTGGGCAACGCGTGGATCGCCGGGCTGGCCCTGCTGGGCGCCGGTCTCTTCGGGGCGAGCGTGAACGCCGCCAGCGGCCGTGCGGTGATGTCCTGGTTCCGCTCCGGCGGCCGGGGCCTCGCGATGGGCGTGCGGCAGACGGCGACGCCTCTCGGAGCAGCGCTGACCGCCGCGTTCCTGCCGGGGATCGCGATCACCTCGGGAGTGCCGGCGGCGTTCGTGGCGCTGGCGTCGGTGACCGCCCTGGTGGCGCTCGCGGTGGCGTTGCTGGTCCGCGAACCTCCTGGCGCCACCCGTGGGGGCAGCGACCACGGGCTGGTGCTCAAAGATCCGAAGCTGCTCAGGTTGTCGCTGGCCAGCGGCCTGCTGGTGGTGCCCCAGTTCACCGCTACGGCGCTGCTGGTGGCGATGCTGAGTGACCACCGCGGCATGACCGTGACGGCCGCGGCGATCGTGTTCGGCATCGCGCAGGCGGTTGGCGGCGCGGGCAGGCTGGTCGTCGGCGTGTGGTCGGACCGGGTCCGCAGCCGGATCGGACCGCTGAAGATCGTCGCCGTGGCGACCGCGGTGGGGTTCGTGCTGGTCGCGGTGCTCGACCAGGCGCCGCTGCCGGTGCTGCTCGCGGTGCTGGTGCCGACGACCGCGCTGGCGGTGTGCTGGAACGGCCTGGCGGTCACCGAGGCGGGTGAGCTCGCTCCGGACGGCCGCAGCGCCACCGCGATCGCGATGCAGAACTCGGCCAACTACCTCAGTGCGGCCGTCACCCCGTTCATCGCGGGCTGGGTCGCGGTGTCCGTGTCATGGCCTGCGGCGATGCTGCTGGCAGCCCTAGCGGCGGTGGTGGCTAGGTTCCTACTTCATCCGTGGCGTTCTCTGCGGGCCAACTCGCCCCAGAACTCGCGCAGCGTCTCGTAGCGCAACGCCACCTCTTCGGAGTTGTCCGCCTCGAGCGCGTCGATGATGGCGTTCACATCGACCGCCGAGGTGTCCTCCAGCAGGTCCTTGTCCTCGAGCAGCTGGACCAGGCCGCCGTAGTCGAGCTCGACGGCCGAGTGCGGGTGGAAGTGCTCCAGCCAGCGACCCGTGTCGGCGAGGACCTTGGCCGGCCCGTCCTCTCCCAGCGAGGTCTTCACGACCTTCAACGCCCGCGCGACCCGGCGGCGTGCGTCGGCCATCGCCACCCGCCACGAGACCTGCCTCTCCGGGTCGTCCTGCGCGCTCGCCAGCACCACGCGGCGCTGCGCCGGGTCGACCATGGCGAACCACGGCAGCGGCACCGTCCAGGTCGTGGAGATCACGTGCACGGCCCCCGCCGCCAGTTCGGCCATCACGGCCGAGGCACGCGACCGGACCGTCTCCGGGGCGATGTTGAGGGCCGCGTCCTGCAGGATCGGCGGCGACGAGGCCAGGAAGCCCACCAGAGCGGCCGCGGAACGGGCGCGAAGGTCGAGAGGGCAGACGAGAGGTGCCGGGCCGACACGCGCGGCGTCAGACGTCGGGACCTCGGCCGGGCTGATCGTCATCACGTCGAAGGACGCCTCGCCGGGAAGGAGCTTCTTCGACAACTGTGATCGCAACCACAGCTCACGCTCCCGGTCGCCGACCTCCGCACGGGGGATCGGGCCGTTTTCCAGGGCTTTTCGGATCTTGTCCGCTAGCGGTGCGTCCAAGACTGATAACGGTTCGTACACCCGTAGGTAGGCGACGAACGGTCTGGGCACCTGTGCATCCTTCCACGCGAGGGCGGCCGCGAGATTTGGCGGTACGTGTCACGCCTACCGCGTCGCGAGGAACCCCATCGGCACGGTACGGTAGTTACCAGGAACTAGTTGTCGAGACGAGTGGGGCCGCCGTTCCCCCGGCCGCCCCCGTCCCTGTGCGAGGGGGTCGAGCCATGGGGCGCGGCCGAGCTAAGGCCAAGCAGACGAAGGTCGCCAGGGAGCTCAAGTACAGCTCTCATGAGACCGACTTCGCTGCGCTGCAGCGCGAGCTGTCTGGTGACGAAAGGTCGCCGAACGGGAGTGGTGGTGGCGAAGTGCCACACGACGACCCGTACGACGACTACGACGACTACCGTCGCTGAATTCAGCCTTCAGAGTCCAAGGGTTGGGTAACCGGATCATCGGTGCCCAGCCCTTGGACTCTGAGGGCTCTATCAGAACGCCCTGGCGTACTGCCTAGGCGCCTTGACCTCCACACCCAGCTGCTGTGCCGCGCGCAGCGGCCAGTACGGGTCGCGGAGCAATTCGCGCGCGAGCAGCACCAGGTCGGCGGAACCGTCCGTCAACACTTGTTCGGCCTGAGCCGCCTCGGTGATCAGGCCGACCGCACCCGTGGGCACGTCTGCCTTGCGTCGCACCGCTTCGGCGAGCGGCACCTGGTAGCCGGGCCCGATCGGGATTTCCGCCTGCGCGGTGTTGCCACCGCTGGACACGTCGATCAGGTCCGCACCCGCGGCCTTGAGCGCCTGCGCCAGCACAACGCTGTCGTCAGCGGTCCACCCGCCTTCCACCCAGTCGCTGCCGCTGATCCGCACGATCACCGGCACCTCCGGGCCGACCGCTGCCCGCACGGCCGCGGTGACCTCGACGGGGACGGCGATGCGTTCCTCGATGCTGCCCTCGTCCGTCAACGGCGAGTAGAACTCGTGGAGCAGGTAGCCGTGGGCCGCGTGGATCTCCAGCACCTCGAAGCCCGCCTCGATCGCCCGGAGCGCACCGGCCACGAACGCCTTCACGATCTCAGTGTGGTTGGTGAGCTTCTCCGGCGTGTTAAGTCCGGGGAACGGCTCGGTGGTCGGCGCGACCGGCACCCAGTCGCCGAACGCCTTGCGCCCGGCGTGCGCGAGCTGGACACCGGGAACCGCGCCGTGCTCCTTGATGAACGTGGTGATCCGCTTCCAGGCCTCAACCTGCTCGTCGTTCCAGATGCCGACGTCCTGCGCCGAGATCCGGCCGCGCGGCTCGACGGCGGTGGCCTCGGCGATCACCAGACCGGCGCCGCCGACGGCGCGCGAGCCCAGGTGGACGAAGTGCCAGTCGTTCGGGATGCCGTCGGTCGCCGAGTACTGGCACATCGGGCTCACCGCGATGCGGTTGGGCAGGGTGACCGAGCGCAGGGTCAGTGGGGAGAAGAGCAAGCTCACTGGGGCTCCCTTGAACAGTTCGTAGGCCTACGAACTGTTCAAGGTGTGGGCGGTGGCGTGTTGTTCCCGGTTGTGAGTTGTCTCAGTTCTTGGGCGGTTGCGCTCCGCGCTCGCGCAGCACTTCCGGGGTGTACTCCGGCGGCCAGATGGTCTTCGCGTCACCGTGCGCGCCGCGCAGATCCGCTCCTTCCAGGTCCGCTCCGCGCAGGTCGGCGCCTTCGAGGTAGGCGTTGCGCAACGAAGCCTTCCGGAGGCTCGCACCTTGCAGGTTGGCCTGACGGAGGTCAGTGCCGTGGAGATCGCTGCCGTCCAGCCGCGTGCCCCGCAACCGTGCCCTGGCGAGGTTCGACCAACGGATCTTCGCCTCGCTCAGGTCGCCGTTCTCCAGATAGGCACTGCGCAGGTCGACCCGGGACAGGCTGATCGGCGGGGCGTCGCCCGCCTTCGGTTGACGGGAGAGGACGGCCAGCGCGGTCTGGACGTCCGAAGCACGGATCCGCAACCACGGCAGTGTCTCGTCGACGGACGGGGTCGGGTGTTGCGGCCCGTCCGGTGACCCGACTGGCCAAGGTGATCGATTGCGCAGGAAACTGCCGATCGTCAGCTGGACGAACCGGCGGTCCTCCGCGGAGTTGTTCGCGATCCTCTCCAGCACGTAGAGACCGCCGATCCGGATGTTGACGTCCTCGTTGCCGAGGTATTCGACAGCGCGGCCGTACCGATCGGTGATCTGGCCGTCCCTGTTGACCCGGACCTGGTACCAGGTCGCCGCGGCTCCTGCCACGACCAAGAACGCACCGAAGAACTGCAGCAGCGTCGTACGCAGGTTGGTCTGCGACTGCTCCCGCTGGAGCATGATCTTGGCCTGAGGTTCGGTCAGGTGCTGGAGGTCGACACCGGTCGCGAACGGATAGATCACCTGCGGCACGAACACGATGACGCCGAGAGCGATCAGGCCGACGGCAACGCCGGCGGCCCCGAGCCAGAACGTCCGCTGTCCCATGACGGGCCATCCTCGTGAAGGCCCCGGCCAGGCGGTATCCGCTGTTGGTGTCCTGCTCAGCTCAGGTAGCGGACCTGCCTGGCCTTGCCCTCCAGCACCTCGTCGCGAGCAGCCGCGATCTCGGCCCGATGCGAGACCTCCGGCACCCCGACCTCCCACCAGGCCCCGGCCTCGGTCCAGGACGAGGGATGCGTCCGGATCACAACAACGGCAGGCCGACGCTCGTCGACCGCCACCTCACGAGCCTTCCGATAGGCCCCTTCAAGGTCACCCAGAGAGTCCACCGCGAACACCGCACAACCCAGCGCAGCGGCGTGACCGGCGAAGTCCGTGCGCGGAGGTTCGGCGTGGCTGGAAGTGCAGTCGGCGTAGAGGTTGTTGAAGCCCGCCCCGCCCTGCCCGGTCTGCAGGCGGTGGATCACCGCATAGCCGTCGTTGTCGCAGACGACCGCGACGAAGCCGTGGCCCGCGAAGGCCGCGGAGAACAGCTCGGAGTTCAGCATCAGGTACGAACCGTCGCCCAGCAGTGTGGTGACCACGCCTTCCGGGCGGGCGATGGCCGCTCCCCAGGCGCCGGCGAGTTCGTAGCCCATGCAGGAGAAGCCGTACTCGACGTCCATGGTGGCCTCGCCGGCCGCTCGCCAGCCGCCGATCAGCTCGCCGGGCAGGCCGCCGGACGCCGTCATCACGTAGTCGGTGGGGCCGCTGACGTCGTTCACGACGCCGACGACCTGAGCGTAGGTCGGCAGGCCGTCGCCTGGCACCCGCAGCTTGGTGATGTGCTGGTCCCACTTCGCGCGCTCCGTCTGGGCGCGGCGGGCCCAGTCTGGTGCGGCCTGCCAGGCGCCGAGGGCGTCGGTCAGTTCGCGCAGGCCTTCGTCGGCGTCGGCTACCAGGGCGAACGCGCCGTGCTTCACCGCGTCGAAGCGGGCTGCGTTCAGCGACACCATGTGCACGTCGGGCGAGAAGACCGTCCAGGACGCCGTGGTGAAGTCCTGCAACCTCGTGCCCACCGCGATCACCAGGTCGGCCTCGCCCGCCAGGACGTTCGCCGACGTCGAGCCGGTGATGCCCAGCGGGCCCGCGTGCAGCGGGTGGTCGTGCGGCACGAGGGTGCGGCCCGCGGTGGTCTCGGTGATCGGGATGCCGTGCTGTTCGGCGAACCGCAGCGCGCGGCCCGCGGCGCCCGAGTAGCGCACGCCGCCGCCCAGGACCAGCAACGGCCTTGCGGCGGAACGGATCGCGCGCGCGGCCTCGGCCAGGGCGTTGCGGTCAGGGCGCTGGCGCAGCGGGCGGTGCAGGACCGGAGCGAACAGCGACGCCGGGAAGTCGTAGGACTCCGCCTGGACGTCCTGTGGCAGGGCCAGGGTCACCGGGCCGCAGTCGGCCGGGTCGGTCAGGACGCGGGCGACCTGCGGCAGCGTCGACAGCAGCTGCTCGGGGCGGGTGATGCGGTCGAAGTAGCGGCTTACCGCGCGGAACGCGTCGTTCACCGTCGCGGTCGGGTCGTGGAAGTGCTCGACCTGCTGCAGCACCGGGTCCGGGGCTCGGCCGGTGAAGGTGTCGCCTGGCAGGAGCAGGAGAGGCAGGCGGTTCGCGTGGGCGACGCCGGCCGCGGTGATCATGTTCAGCGCGCCGGGGCCGATCGACGACGTGGCGACGCCGACCTGGCGGCGGTGCGTGGCCTTGCCGATGCCGACCGCGGCCAGCGCCATGCCCTGCTCGTTGTGGCCGCGCCACACCGGGATCCGGTCGCGCACCTCTTCGAGTGCGTTGCCGAGGCCGAGCACGTTGCCGTGGCCGAAGATCGCGAACACGCCGGGGAACAGCGGGACGTGCGAGCCGTCGAACAGCTCGGTGCGCTGGGCCAGCATCCAGCGGACCAGTGCCTGCGCGGTCGTGAGCTTCACTTGACCCGCCCCTCTGCGGTCGTGACCGGACAACGGGGGTCGAGCTCTTGCGTCGCCCAGCTGTCGCGGACCCAGGTGTGCGCCGGGTCGTCGCAGAACGCCATCGAGCGCTCGTCGCCCGGTCCGGCGAGGACGTTCAGGTAGTACATCGGGTATCCCGGCGCCGCGACGCACGGACCGTGGTAGCCGCGCGGGATCAGGAACACGTCACCGTCCCGCACCGTCACGTCCTCGTCGATCGTGCCGTCGTCGGTGTACGTGCGGTGGAAGCCGAACCCGGTTCGCGACGGAGTCACGCCATCGCGGTCGGCGATCCGGAAGTAGTAGACCTCTTCGTTCTCGACGAGACACGGTTCCGAGGAGTCGTGCTTGTGCGGCGGGTACGAGGACCAGTTGCCGTCCGGGGTGATCAGCTCGCACGCGTTGAGCTTGTCCGCGTGGTCCCACACGCCGGGCACGCCGAAGTTCGTGACCTGACGGGTGGCGTTGCCGGAGCCTCGAACCTCGACCGGTACGCCGTCGGCCGGGCCGTACTTCGGAATCAACCGCCGCGAGCACCGGGCCATGGGCAGCGCGACCTCGCATCCGTCCACAGAGGACAGCTTCACCGAGGCGTCCCTGGGCACGTACGCGAAGTCCGTGACGCGGGTGAAGACCGAGTCACGGCCCTGCAGCTCGTACCGCTCGTCGTCGACCTCGACGGTCAGCGACCCGGCGAGCGGCAGCACGAACGCCTCGAACTCGCCG
Organism: Lentzea sp. NPDC051213; assembly: GCF_044455585.1. Taxonomy (NCBI): domain Bacteria; kingdom Bacillati; phylum Actinomycetota; class Actinomycetes; order Pseudonocardiales; family Pseudonocardiaceae; genus Lentzea; species Lentzea sp. NPDC051213. The sequence continues at coordinate 351,097 of NZ_JBITEX010000005.1, read as the reverse complement.
GTCTCGATCGTGCGCACCCAGCCTGCCTCGATCCGCAGCACCCGCAGACCGGTGTAGATCCAGCTCGCGTCCTCCGGGGTCAGGTGGATGACGTCGGTGGAAGTCGAGAGCATCCCGTGTGGACGGTGCAAGCTCATACCGTGACTCCCTTTGCGGTACGCAGGATTTCGGCGGCGGCGGCAACGGCGGCGGCGACATCACCGTCCGGCGGGTAGAGCAACGCACGGCCGACGACCAGGCCACGCACGGTCGGGTGGCGCAACGAGCGGCCCCACGACGCGAGGTCGTCCTCAGGCCTCGCGGACGGCACGCCGCCGAGCACCAGTGCGGGCAACGCGGTGGTGTCCAGCACGATGTCCGGTTCCTCCGGCGCGGGCAGCTTCAGCCAGGTGTAGGCGGAGGTCGCGCCCAGTCCCGCGGCCACGGCCGATGCGCGCGAAAGCGCGGCAGAGTCCTTCTGCAGCACCAGTTTGCCGTTGTGATCACGCTTGTACGGCAACGGTTCGACCATCGCCATCAGGCCGTGCTCGGCGAGTTCGGTGACGGCTCGCGCGCAGCCTTCCAGCGTCGGGATCGTGCCGGGGTCGGAGTCGACCAGGCGCAGCAGCATCTTGCCGCCGTCCAGACCGAACGTCGCGATGGACGAGGCGTCGTAGGCGGTGAACCTGTCGTCGATCTCCCAGTCCGCGCCGGCCAGGCCGCCGCGGTTCATCGAGCCGATCACGACCCGTTCGTTCAGGCCGTCGAGCAGCAGCAGGTCCTCGATCACGTCCGGCGTGCCGAGCACGCCGTCGACCTCGGGGTTCGCCAGCGCCGTGAGCAATCGGGCGAGCAACGACCGTCGATCGGCCATCGCCAGCGGGTCGCCGCCGACGCCCAGCGCACCTCGCGCCGGGTGGTCCGCCGCGACCAGGAACAGCGTGGACTTGCCGTTCAGCAACGAATTGCGCCGCTTGCGCGCCTGATAGGCCCGTCTGATCGAGCCAGGATCCTCGGCCCGCCGCCACAACAGTTCGCGCCACTGCCCATCGGTGATCACAGCAGTTCCTCGATCTCTTTCTGGTCGGGCATCGCGTCCGCGCAGGCCAGGCGGGACGCCACGATCGCGCCGGCCGCGTTGGCGTAGCGGGCGATCTTCACCGGGTCCCAGCCGGAGAGCAGGCCGTGCACCAAAGAACCGCCGAACGCGTCACCGGCGCCCAGCCCGCAGACCACCTCGACGAGGTTCGGTTCCACGGTCCACCGGCCCTCCGGCGTGGCCACGAGAACGCCCTCGGCGCCCTTCTTGATCAGCGCCAGCGACAACCCGCGGTCCAGCAGCCGTGACGCGGCCTCGTCGGGGTCGGACGTGCCGACCGCGACCTCGACCTCGGTCCGATTGCCGACGGCGACCGTGACGTGGTCGAGCATCCAGCTGATCTCGGTCCGCGCGGTCTCGACGTCCGGCCAGAACATCGGCCGGTAGTCGAGGTCCAGCACCGTGTGGGACTTGCGGCCCCGGCTGGCCAGCATCATCCGCTGGGTCCCGCGGGCGGGTTCGGCGGAGACACCGGTGCCCGTGACCCACAGCAGCGGTACGTCGCGCACGACGTCCCACGGCACGTCGTCCTCGCCCAGCGTCAGATCCGGCGCGATCGGCAGCCGGTAGAACAGCAGCGGCGGGTCCGCGGGCGGGTTGAGCTCGCAGAACACCACCGGTGTCAGCAGATCCGGCGAGGTGCCGACGTGCGCCGACGACACCCCGAAGTCTTCGAGCGCAGCACGGACGTAGGTGCCGAACCCGTCGGGGCCGACCTTGGTGAGCACCCCGGCACGGCGGCCGAGCCGCGCGGCGGCGACCGCGACGTTGGTCGCGGTGCCGCCGAGCGACTTGGCGAACGTGCTGACCTGAGCCAGTGGAACGTTCGACTGCTCCGGGTAGAGGTCGACCCCGACCCGGCCCACGGTCAGCACTTCGAGCGACGTCACGCCTCGACACCCCGCAGCTCGTGCGCCAGCGCTTCGAGTTCGGCCCCACCGGCCATCTGCCGGGTGAGCTCCTCGAGGTTGATCTCCGACTTCTCGTAGCTGCCGAGCGCACGGCCCCGCTTGAGCAGCAGGAACCGGTTGCCGACCGGGTAGGCGTGGTGCGGGTTGTGCGTGATCAGCACGACGCCGAGACCACGATCACGAGCCTGAGCGACGTACTTCAGCACCACACCGGCCTGCTTGACACCCAAGGCGGCCGTCGGTTCGTCGAGGATCAGGACCTTGGCACCGAAGTGCACCGCCCTGGCGATGGCGACGCACTGCCGTTCGCCACCCGACAGCGTGCCAACGGGCTGTTCCACATCCCGCAGGTCGATGCCCATGTCGGACAACGCCTTCTTGGTGACCTCCCGGCCCTTCTTGCGGTCCAGGAAGCCGAACCGGCTCGTCGGTTCGGAGCCGAGGAAGAAGTTGCGCCACACCGACATCAGCGGCACGACCGCGAGATCCTGGTACACGGTCGCGATGCCGTGATCCAGGGCTTCGCGCGGCGAGGAGAAGCGGATCTCGTTGCCCTCGACCTTGAACGAACCCTGGTCGTGCTGGTGGACGCCGGCCAGGATCTTGATCAGGGTCGACTTGCCGGCGCCGTTGTCGCCGAGCACGCAGGTGACCTCACCCGCGTTGACTACAGTGGACACATCGCTCAACGCGATGACGCTGCCGTAGGTCTTGCCGATGTTCTCGGTCTCGATGAGTGCCGTCATCGCCGCACCCTTTCCGCTCGACGGCGCAGGACGTTGTTCACCAGCACGGCGGCCAGCAGCATCACGCCGAGGAACAGCTGGAACCAGTCGCTGTTCCAGTTGGCGTAGACGATGCCCTGCCTGGCCATGCCGAAGATCAGCGCACCGACCGCGGCGCCGACCGCCGACCCGAACCCGCCGGTGAGCAGGCAGCCGCCGATCACCGCGGCGATGATGTACTGGAACTCGAGGCCGATGCCCTGGTTCGCCTGCGCGCTCGCGAACCGCAGGATGTTCACCGAGCCGACGAGCCACGCGGCGAACGCGGTCGTCATGAACAGCAACACCTTCGTGCGCAGCACCGGCACGCCGACGCCGCGCGAGCTGTGCGCGGAGCCGCCGACCGCGAAGATCCAGTTGCCGAACTTGGTGCGCACCAGCACGGCCGACGCGACGACGGTGAAGAGCACGAACCAGAGGATCGAGATGTAGAACGCCTGGCCGCCGATCTGGAACGTCGACGCGAAGAGGAAGCCGGCCGACTCGTAGCCGTCGGCCCCGCGCATGCCGGTCACCTGCACGCTGCCGGTGACCAGCCGCGTCACGCCGAGGTTCAAGCCCTGCAACGCGAAGAACGTGCCGAGCGTGACGATGAAGCTCGGCAGGCCCGTGCGCATCACGAGCCAGCCGTTCAACGCGCCCACCGACAACGCGAAGGCGAGCGACACCAGCAACGACAGCCAGACGTTCAGGCCCAGCTGGGTGGAGAGGATGGCCGTGACGAGCGCGGTGGACGCGGTCATGACACCGGCGGAGAGGTCGAACTCGCCGCCGATCATGAGCAACGCCACCGCCACCGCCATGATGCCCAGCGTCGACGCGTCGTCGAGCCAGGTGGCGGCGCCTCCGAGGCTCAGGAACTGCTGGGTGACCACGGAGAAGAACACGAACACCAGCAGTGCACCGAGCATGGCGCCGATCTCCGGCCGCACGATCAGCCGGTCGGTCAGCTTCGGCTTGCCCACCCGTTCATCGGCAAGCGGTGGTGCTTTGGCCGTCACGGTCATCTCTCCGATTCCTCCTCAGCCTCAGCGCTTGCCGTTCTTGGCGTACTCCGCGACCTTGTCGACGTTGGACTTGTCGACGAAGCCGGGACCGGTCAGCACGGGCTTGCCGCCACCGAGGGTGTTGGCGTTGTCGCGGAAGAGCTTGAGCATCACGATCGGCAGGTAACCCTGCTGGTACTGCTGCTGGTCGACGGCGAACAGCACCTCGCCGGACTTGATCGCGGTGACCACGTCCGCGTTCAGGTCGAACGTTGCGACCTGGGCCTTCGAGCTCGCGCCCTTGGCCGCGGCGGCCGCGTTCACGGCGACCTGCGGGTTCAGCGCGAGCACGCCGTCGACGGCGGTGTCGGACTGCAGCTTGGCCTTGATGCGGGCCTCGACGTCGGTCGGGTTGCTGATGTCGACCTGCAGGTTCTCCACCGTGCCGCCGAAGCCGGTGCGGGCACCGTCGCAGCGCTGGTTGAGGCCCGTGTTGCCGGCCTCGTGGATCACGCACAGCACCTTGGTCTTGCCGGCCGCCTTGAGCTTCTTGCCGGCTTCCTCACCGGCGATCGACTCCTCCTGGCCGACGTGCGCCATGGCACCGAACTCCGCGCTCTTGCCGCCACCGGAGTTGATGGTGATGACCGGGATGCCCGCCTTGACCGCGGACTCGATCGAGGTCTTCAACGCCTCGGGGTTCGCCATCGACACCACGATGCCGCCGACCTTCTGCGACACGGCGTTGTCGATCAGCTTCGACTGGGCGCCGGGGTCGCCGTCGGAGTTGTAGGTGACGCCGACGCCGAGCTGCTTGCCCGCGTCCTCGGCACCGACCTTCACCACGCTCCAGAACGCGTCACCCGCGGTTCCGTGCGTGATGACGGCGACCTTGAGGTCACCGGTGGCCGGAGCGCTGTTGTTCTGCGTGTTCTGGGTGTTGGTTCCCGTGGGACCGCTGCACGCGGCGAGTAGAGCAACACCGGCGAGAGCAACGCCCGCACGGATGACCAGACGAGACTTCATCGTCTCCAGTCCCTTCAGAGGATCTTGCTGAGGTGCGCGAGGCTGCGCGCGGTGTCCGTCAGTGGCTTGTCCACTGGACTTCCGTCCTTGAGCTGCGTGTCCTGCTCGAGCACGAACCAACCGGTGTAGCCCGCCTCTTGAACGAGCTTCACCAGCGCTTCCACGTCCACGTCGCCGTCCCCGAGCGGCACGTAGATGCCCTGTTCAACGGCATCTGTGTAACTGAGCTCGCCGCTGCGCACCTTCGCCGCGATCTCGTCACGCACGTCCTTGAGGTGCACGTGACCGATCCGGTCCGGGTAGCGGCGCGCCAGCTCGACCGGGTCCGTGCCACCGATGAGCAGGTGGCCGGTGTCCAGGCAGAGCTGGAGATCGGAGTCCGCGAGGAACCTGACGACCTCCGCCTCCCGCTCGACGTGGGTGCCCACGTGCGGGTGCAGCACGGTCTTCAAACCGTGCGTGGCGGCGATCTCGCGGATCTTCGCGCAGGTGCCGACGAGGGTGTTCCACTCGTCGTCGGTCAGCTGGGGCGTTTCGTCGTAGCCGTCCAGGCCGGTCGCGGCGGCGAGCACGAGCACCTCGGCACCACCGGCCTTCAGGATCGCGGCCACGCGGTCGGCTTCGTCCAGAGTGGACTGCACGCCCGTGTGCAGCGTGACGGCGAGGAAGCCGCCGACCAGCGTCAGTTCGAACTCGCCGAGCAGCGCTTTCAACGAGCCGGGGTCGGCGGGCAGGTAGTCGGGCGGGCCGAGCTCGGTGGCCACGAGGCCGAGTTCGTGCATCTCGTTCAGCACCGTCGCGCGAGGCAGGACGTTGCCCCAGCCAGGAACCTCGCACACGCCCCAGGAGATCGGTGCCCCAGCGATCTTCGCCATGCCTAGTTCCCCTCGATACGAACCGGTGCGCCGCTTCGGCGCGACTGCTCACACGCTTCAGCCAGGCGGAGGCTGATCAAACTCTCTCGCGCCGGTGACGGGTTCGCGACCTCGCCGCTGATGACCTGCGTGAACAGGTTCATCTCGTTGACGTACGCGCGGTGAAAACGCTCGGGGAAGCCGGGGTAGGCGTCGGGTCCCGCGACGTGGCCGCCGGGCTCCAGCGAGTTCAGCGGCGTGCGCGGGTCGACGCCCGCGACCAGCGAGTCCTTGCTGCCCAGCACTTCGATGCGGTGGTCGTAGCCGACCGGGTCGTGCCTGCCGCCGGCCAGCGTGGCGTGCGCGCCGCCCGCGAACTTCAGCATCACCACGGCGTTGTCCACATCGTCGGCGTCCGCGAACGCCTGGTGCACCAGCACCGAGCCACTCGCGTAGACCTCGACGACCGGCTCGCCGACCAGCCACGGCACGCAGTCCAGGTCGTGGATCAGCAGGTCGCGGAAGATGCCGCCGGAGGCGGGCAGGTAGGAGAAGTCCGGCGGGTTGGCGTCGTTGCCGACCGCCCTGACCAGGTAGATGTCACCGACCTCGCCCGCGCGGATGCGGCGGTTCAGCTCGTAGATGGCCGGGTCGAAGCGGCGCTGGAAGCCCACGAGGACCTCGACTCCGGACTTCTCGACGTCCTCGATCAGTGCGGCCATCTCGGCGACGTCGCTCGCGATCGGCTTCTCGCACAGCGTGGGGACACCTCTGGCGATCGACGCGCGCAGCATTTCCGGGTGCGTGTTCGTCGGGGTGGCGAGCAGGACGCCGTCGACGTTGCCCAGCAACGTGTCGAGATCGTCGACCGCCTTGGTCCCGGTCAGTTCGGCCGACGCCTGCGCGGCACGACCGGGCACCGGGTCGAAGAGAACCACCTCGTCGACTCGATCCAGCGCGGCGAGGTTGGTCGCGTGCATGGTGCCGATCCTGCCGACACCCGCTACTCCGATCCGCATCGCAGGTTTCCCCTGTTCGTGGCCGTGATGGATTAGAGCGCTCTATTGGTTGGAGCGCTCTAATGCTGTAACTTCGGCCACAGGGTGTCAAGAGGGGAGGTGGTTCCAGGTGGTCAGGCCGACGATGGAGGACGTGGCTCTGCGGGCGGGCGTGTCCCGCGCACTGGTGTCACTGGTGATGCGGGGTTCACCCAAGGTGAGCGAGATGCGACGCGCTGCTGTGCTGAAGGCCGCGGAGGAGTTGGGGTACTCGCCGCACGCCATGGCCAGGTCGCTGGCCTCGCGCACGTCGACGGTGCTCGGCGTGATGGTGTCCGACCTGCACAACGCCTTCTTCGCCGAGGTCGTGGACGGCATCGACGAGGTGGCGCGCGACCAGGGGTTCGACGTCATCATCAACACCGGTGGCCGCTCGCCCGCCCGTGAGCGCCGCGCGCTGGAATCGCTGCTGTCCTTCCGCCCCGCCGGTTTGATCCTGCTGTCGCCCGTCGTGCCCGCGACCGCGATCTCCAAGGCGGCCGAACAACTTCCGATCGTGCTCGTGGCCCGGTCGTCGCGGGTGTCCACTGTGGATACCGTGAACGACGACGGCGAGCAGGGCGCCCGGCTCGCGATCGACCACCTGGTTTCGCTGGGGCACCGGCACATCGCGCATTTGGACGGCGGCGAAGGCACCCAGGCCGGACCGCGGCGGCGCGGTTACGTCACCGCGATGGAGGCGCACGGACTGAAGCCGCACATCGTGGATTCCGAGTACACCGATGTCGCCGGCGCACGGGCGATCCGCGGGTTGATCGCCGGTGACGCGTTGCCCACGGCCATCCTGTCCTGCAACGACTTCAACGCCGTCGGCGCCATTTCCGCGCTCGAGGACGCCGGTCTGCGCGTGCCCGAGGATGTTTCCGTTGTGGGGTACGACAACACTTCGCTGGCGGCTCTGCGCCATGTCTCACTGACCACGATCGACCAGCCCCGTGCCGAGTTCGGCCGGTTGGCGGCGGACGCCCTGCTGCAACGGGTCCGCGAAGAGCGCACCGAACCCGTGCGCCATCTCTTGAACCCATCTCTCGTCGTACGGAACACGACAGCTCCCCCAGGAGGACCGCGTTGAGCACCATCCCCCACTGGATCGACGGCGCCCGCACCACGGGGGTGTCGTCCCGCACGTCCGACGTCTTCAACCCGGCCACCGGCGAGGTCGCCGCGCAGGTCGTGCTGGCCGAGCAGGCGGACGTCGACCTGGCGGTGTCGTCCTCGCTGAAGGCCGCCCAGTCCTGGTCCGAGTCGTCGCTGTCGACCCGCAGCCGGATCCTGTTCGCCTACCGCCACCTGCTGCACGAGGCGCGGGGTGAGCTCGCCGAGATCATCACGTCCGAGCACGGCAAGGTGCTCTCCGACGCGGCCGGCGAGGTGCAGCGCGGTCTCGAGGTCGTCGAGTTCGCGTGCGGCATCCCGCAGCTGCTCAAGGGCGAGCACTCCGAGCAGGTCTCGCGCGGGGTCGACGCGTACTCGCTGCGCCAGCCGCTCGGCGTGGTCGCGGGCATCACGCCGTTCAACTTCCCCGTGATGGTGCCGATGTGGATGTTCCCCATCGCCATCGCGACCGGCAACACGTTCGTCCTCAAGCCTTCCGAGCGCGACCCGTCCGCGTCGGTGCGGCTGGCCGAGCTGTTCGGGGAGGCAGGGCTGCCCGACGGCGTGCTGAACGTCCTGCAGGGCGACGCCTTCGCGGTGAACGCACTGCTCGACCACCCGGACGTGTCGGCCGCCTCGTTCGTCGGCTCGACCCCGATCGCCAAGCACGTCTACTCACGCGGCACCGCGGCCGGCAAGCGCGTGCAGGCGTTGGGTGGCGCCAAGAACCACATGGTCGTGCTCCCGGACGCCGACCTCGACGTGGCCGCCGACGCCGCCGTGTCCGCCGGCTACGGCTCCGCCGGTGAGCGCTGCATGGCGATCTCGGTCGTCGTCGCGGTCGGCGACACGGGCGACGAGCTGGTCTCGAAGATCGCCTCGCGGACCCGCGACCTGCACCCGTCGGTGCTGCCCGGCACGAACCCGGACGCGCAGATGGGCCCGCTGGTCACCGGCGTGCACCGGGACAAGGTCAAGTCCTATGTGGACGCGGGAGAGGCCGCCGGTGCCGCGCTGGTCGTCGACGGCCGCGGTTACGCACCGGAAGGTGCGGAGAACGGCTTCTGGCTCGCCCCAACGCTCTTCGACCACGTCACCCGCGACATGACGATCTACACCGACGAGATCTTCGGCCCGGTGCTGGCGGTCGTCCGCGTCGACACGTTCGAGGACGCCCTCGAACTCGTGAACGCGAACCAGTACGGCAACGGCACCGCGATCTACACCGGCGACGGGCTCGCCGCCCGCGAGTACCAGCGACGCGTGCACGTCGGCATGGTCGGCATCAACGTGCCGATCCCCGTGCCGATGGCCTACTACTCGTTCGGCGGCTGGAAGGACTCGCTGTTCGGCGACACGCACGTGCACGGCGCCGAAGGCGTGAAGTTCTACACCCGCGCCAAGGCGATCACGGCCCGGTGGCCGCAGCAGCACGGCGTGAACCTGGGCTTCCCGACCCACGGCTGATCCGTTCGGCTGACGGCCGCTCTGTCCGCAATTGCGCGGACAGAGCGGCCGTTTCTATTTGGTACGAACCAATTGGTGCGACCAAGCCATTGATCATGGAATATCCGGGTGTGGTTGATCGGCTCGACATAGGTGCTGGACACGACGGTAGTATCCGCGTTCGCACAGTCGAACAACGCTCTCTTTCTCGCGAGGCCCGTCCAGTTCGTTACAACAGCGCAGGAAAGAGCGAAGAACGCCGCAGCAGGAGGATCCAACACGATGTCGCCCAGCGAGGACGACAGTCCGTTCGCGACGGCATGCCGCGCCACCACCCGTTCCGCATTCATCTGCGCGCTGAACCGGCTGCGGCGGTCGAAGGGGTTGTCGTACCAGCAGGTGTCGGCCAACGCCGGCGACCTGGTGCTGCCGAAGAGCAGCGCACACGCGCTGTGCACCTTCCGGTTCCCGAAGCGGGAAGACCAGCTGCGCGCGTTCCTGACCGGCTGCGGTGAGGCCGCCGAGAGGTTCGACGGGTGGGTCGAGCAGTGGCTGCGGCTGCGGTCCCGGCATTGGACCCCGTCAGAAAGATGACAAATAATGGCCATCGGCGTTTCGTTGGACGCATTTGGACGCATCCGTTCGCGACACGCGAAAAAGCTGGACGCCGATTCGGTTGGCAATCACCCGTGTGAGTGACAGGATCGTCGCCAGCCGCAATGCCGCCGGGTCTCTCGGCAACCGAAAACCGAAGTGGACTCTTTCCGCGCAAGCGGCTTTCCGCTGTTCCGCCAATCAGCTGGCATGCCCGGTTCACGGCGCCGCACCGCACCGGCTCTCTCTACTCAGGAGTTCGCATGACCACCCCCTACAGCGGGGCACCGCACTCACGCAAGCGTCGTTCCTCGTCCGCCACCAGCACCGTCCCGCTGGTCATGACCGCGTTTCTCTTCACCGGCTGGATGCTCGCCCACGGCCACTCACCGGTTGTCTCGGTCTGCACCGCGAGCGCCGTGCTGGCCGTGAGCACCACGCTGAGCCGGAGCAGGCCGTTCACCGCCAGATTCGGCCCGTTGCCACCGGCCAACCCGATGGTGATCTGGCGGGACGACGAGCGATGACCCAGCCCAGCGGCGATCCGCTCGAGCGCCTGAACCGGTTGTGGGCGCAGCTCATGGGCGCGCTGGCCAGATCGGGCCGGCGGGCAGAGGCACTCGCGGCGTACCGCGAGGTGCGCGTGATCCTCGGGACCGAGCTCGGCATCGACCCCGAGGTGGCGCTGCCGTTGATCCCGACGCCGGCCACCGAGCTGCGGGCCGCGACCGCGGCCGAGTTCATCGACCTGCTGCGCACGATCCACGTGCGGTCCGGGCTGACCCTGCCGGAGATCGCCCGCAGGGCGGGCCGGGTGCTGCCGCGCAGCCAGATCTACTCACTGCTCAAGCGCGGGAAGCTGCCGACAAAACCCGAGCAGGTGCGGGCGTTCGTGACGATCTGCGGGCTGCCCGAGTCGCGGGTGGCCCGCGTGATGGAGCTGTGGGCGACGTTGCGCGAGCAGACCGAACTCGTGGTCAGCGCATGAGAAAGCCCCCGCTCGACGATGAGCGGGGGCTTTGCTCAGATGATCAGGCGTCGACCTTCTCGCGTTCCGGCGCCGCGGCCGCGGGAGGCGTCGGCTTCGGCAGGAACTTCCTGATCAGCGGGAAGAAGACGATGATCAGGATCACGGCGTAGACGATGATCGACATCGGCGTGTTGACCAGGCCGGTCAGCGACCCGTCGGAGAGCTGGAGTGCCCGGCGCATCTGCTGTTCCGCGGCCGGGCCGAGGATCACGCCGATGATCGCGGGCAGCACCGGCAGGCCGTAGCGGCGCATCCCGAAGCCCAGCAGGCCGATCACGAACATCAGCAGCAGGTCGAAGATGTCCGCGTTCACCGCGTACGCACCGACCGAGGCGAAGAACAGGATGCCCGCGTACAGGTACGGCCGCGGGATGCGAAGCAGCTTCGCCCACAACGGCGCCAGCGGCAGGTTCAGCACCAGCAGCAGCGTCAGGCCGATGAACAGCGAGGCGATCAACGCCCACACCAGGCCCGATTCCCGCTGGAACAGCAGCGGACCAGGCTGGATGCCGTACTGCTGGAACGCCGCGAGCATCACGGCCGCGACCGCCGTGGTCGGCAGGCCCAGCGTCAGCATCGTGACGAGTGTGCCCGCCGCGGACGCTGACGCCGTGGACTCCGGGCCTGCGACGCCCTCGATGGCGCCCTTGCCGAACTCGTCCTTGTGCTTGGAGAGCCGCTTCTCCGTCACGTACGACAGGAACGTCGGGATCTCCGCGCCACCGGCGGGGATCGCGCCGAACGGGAACCCGATCATCGGGCCGCGCAGCCACGGCTTCCAGGTCCGCTTGAGGTCGGCGCGCGACAGCCACGGGCGGCCGACCGGGATCGGCTCGAAGGGCTTGCGCCGCAGGTGCGCGGCGACCCACAGGGCCTCGCCCACCGCGAACAGCGCCACCGCGACCACGATGACGTCGATGCCGTCGGCGAGGTGCAGCGACCCGAACGTCAGCCGTTGCTGCCCGGTCATCTCGTCGAGACCGACCAGGCCGATGGTGAGGCCGATCAGCAGCGACGCCACGCCGCGGACTCGCGAGGTGCCCAGCACCGACGTGACCGCGATGAACGCCAGCACCATGATCGCGAACAGGTCGGGCGCACCGATGTCGACCGCGTGCCTGGCCACGAACGGCGCCAGCAGGACGATCAGGATCGTGCCGATGATGCCGCCGGTGAAGTGGCCGATGGCAGCAGCGGCAAGCGCTTGCGCACCACGGCCCTTGCGGGCCATGGGATTGCCTTCGAAGGCGGCGACGACCGCGGCGCTCTCGCCCGGTGTGTTCAGCAGGATCGACGTGGTCGAGCCACCGAACATGCCGCCGTAGTAGATGCCCGCGAACATGATGAACGCGCCGGTCGGCTCCATGCCGTAGGTGACGGGCAGCAGCAACGCCACCGCCATCGCCGGGCCGATGCCCGGCAGGACACCGATCGCGGTGCCGAGCAGCACGCCGATCGCGGCGAGCAGCAGGTGGGTCGGCGTCAGCGCGGTCGCGAAGCCGTCGAGCAGTTGTTCCACCTAGAACACCTCCATCAACGGGCCACCGGGGAGCGGGACGCCGAGCAGGTTGTTGAACACCAGGAACGTCGCGACGGACATCCCCGCGGCGATCAACGGGTCGCGCACGAGGTTGCGGCTGCCGAGCGCGTAGGCCGCGCCCCAGAACAGAATCGCGCCGGAGATCGGGAACCCGACCACGCCGATCAGCGCGGCGTTGGCGAGGAAAGCCCCGCACAGCAGCAGAACCGTGCGCCAGTCGGCGGGTGCGGACAGGTCGACGTCCTCGCCGCCCTCCGCCTCACCGCGGCCGCCGCGCAGCACGTCACGGGCCAGCATCACCGCGACGACCAGCAGGAGCGAGCCGACCAGGATCGGCACGGCCTTCGGGCCGACCGGGCCGCGCTGGGCGAAGTCCGTGGGGATGCGCAGCGCGTCGGTCAGCACCAGCACGCCGAGCACGACCAGCAGGGCGCAGATGCCCAGCTCAGAGCGTTCGCGGAGCCAGCTCCTCGACCCCGTCTTCGTCTCGGTCGTCATGCGAGCCCCAAGTCCTTGAGCACCGTTGCCACCCGCTTGTTCTCGTTTTCCAGGAAGGTCTTGAACTGATCTCCCGGTGCGAAGGCGTCGGTCCAGCCGTTGCGCTGCAACGCCTCTGCCCACTGCGATGTCTTCTGCATCCGCTGCAGCAGGTCGACCAGCTTGTCGCGGTCGGTCTGCGTGATGCCGGGAGGAGCCACGATGCCGCGCCAGTTGGTGAACTCGACGTCCACACCGGACTCCTTGAGCGTGGGCGCGTCGATGCCCTTGATGCGGTCCTTGCTCGTCACCGCGAGCACCCGCAACGTGCCGGCCTGGATCTGGTCGCGGTACTCGCCGACGCCGGAGACGCCGAACGCGACCTTGCCGCCGAGCACCGACGCGAGCAGCTCGCCACCGCCGTCGAACGGGATGTAGTTGACGCTCTTGGGCTGCAGGCCCACGGCCTTCGCGATCAGCATCGGCGCCAGGTGGTCGGGCCCGCCGGGGGCAGAACCGCCGCCGACGGTCACGGTGCCGGGGTTGGCCTTCCACGCGTCCACGAGCTGTTGCATCGACGTGTACGGCGAGTCCTTCGCGACCACGACGATGTCCGGTTCCTCGATCAGCTTCGCGATCGGGGTGGTGTCGAGCAGCGAGTTCGGCGACTTGTTCGTGTACACCGCGCCCACGACGCCCAGACCCATCGACATGATCAGCTTGCCGTTGCCGCGCTCACCGACCGTGCGCCCGAGCCCGACCGTGCCACCGGCGCCGGGGAGGTTGAACACCTCGGCGTTGCGCAGCAGGTCAGCGTCTTCCATGGCCTTGGCCGCCGTGCGTGCTGTGATGTCATACCCGCCGCCTGGCTGGTTCGGCACCAGCACGCGCAGGGTCCGCACCTGGCTGCCTTCGCCGCTGTCCGCACCCGGCGTCAGCAGCGGTGGCACCAGCAGGACAGCGAGCAACGCCGCCGCCACCGCCACCCACACCTTCACCGACACTGTGATCCCCGCCTCTCATCCGCGTGGTTGGACATGTTGCACTGGTGTAAACCTGGATGTCCTCGTTGCGCTTCTAAGGTTTCTTTCGGTCTTTCTGGTCACGGGAGGTCTCATGCGCCGCCGCCGTTCCCTGGCCAGCCAACTTCTCGTATGGCAACTCGTAGTCGTCACGTTGCTACTGTGCGCGGTGGGCGCGCTGACGGTCGTCCAGACGGGCAGCAACTTTCGCTCAAACGAGGAACGCCGGATGCTGTCCGTGGCGGAGAACGTCGCGGCCACGAACGTCGTGCAGACGAACATGGGCAACTGGCGGATCCTCGCGGCCCCGGCCGAGACGGCGCGGAGCCTGTCCGGTGCCACCTACGTGCTGATCGTCGATCTTCGGCGGGTCGTGATCGCGTCACCCGATCCGGCCCAGATCGGGTCCACTCTGGACACTCCGACGACCGCGCTGGACGGCAAGGCGTGGGTCGGCACGGTCAACGACTCGATCGAGGCCCATGTACCGGTGTTCGACGAACAAACCCGGCGGGTCAACGGGATGGTCGTCGCCGGCGTGGTCGAGCCCGGCCTCTTCGCCGGTGCGCTGGACCAGCCGGTCGACGTGCTGCGCTACCTGGCGATCGCCCTGGTCATCGGCGTCACCGGCTCGTTGTTGCTCGCGCGCAGGGTGAAGAACCAGACGCTCGGGCTGGAGCCGCACGAGATCACCGCGCTGGTCGAGAACCGCGAGGCGTTGCTGCACGGCATCAGGGAAGGCGTCGTCGGGCTCGACGGGCAGAACCGGATCACGCTGGTCAACGACCACGCCAGCGACCTGCTCGCGTTGCCCGCGGACGCGGTCGGCCGCACCGTGGAGGAGCTGGAGCTCAACGAACGGCTGCGCGACGTGCTCACCGGCCGCGCGACGGGTGTCGACCAGCTGGTGCTGCGGCAGGGCATCGTGCTGACGTTGAACCGCATGCCGATCGACGGCGCGGGTGCGGTCGTGACCATGCGGGACCGCACGGAACTGCTTGCGCTGCAACACGAACTCGACGCGTCGCAGCACGCGACGGACACGCTGCGGGCGCAGGCGCACGAGTTCGCGAACCGGCTGCACACCATCGCCGGGCTGATCGCGCTGAAGGAGTACGACGAGGTCAGCAACTACATCCACCAGATCAGCTCGGCGCAGGACCAGTGGCGGGCCGAGGTCGGCTCGAGCATCGGCGACCCGGCCGTGGCCGCGTTGCTGATCGCCAAGGCGTCGCTGGCCGCCGAACGCGGCACGGCGCTGCGGATGGGACCGGACAGCGTGCTGGGCCGCGTCGACGACGCGCTGTCCTCGGATCTGGTGATGGTGCTGGGAAATCTCGTCGACAACGCGTTGGACGCGCTGAGTTCGCTGAACACGAACGGCGCGGGGAAGTGGATCGAGGTGGGTGTGATGCAGATGGACGACGAGGTCCAGGTCGTGGTGCGTGACTCCGGTCCCGGGGTGGCGCCGGAACTCGCGGAAGAGGTGTTCCGGCACGGGTTCACGACCAAGGCGGCATCGCACGGCGAACGCGGCATCGGGCTCGCACTGATCAGGCGCGCGTGCCTGCGGCGCGGAGGTTCGGTGAGCGTGTCGGGCTCTGTCTTCACCGCAAGGCTGCCCTGGTGATCCGGGTGCTCGTCGTCGACGACGACTTCATGGTGGCCAAGGTGCACAGCGGCTACGTCGCGCGCACCGAGGGTTTCGAGGTGGCCGGGGTCGCGCACACCGGCGGTGACGCGCTGAGGCTCGCCTCGTCGTTGAAGCCGGATCTGGTGCTGCTCGACATCCACCTGCCGGACCAGAGCGGGCTCGAAGTGCTGAAGTCGTTGCGCGCCAACGAGGACGTGGATGTCATCGTGATCACCGCGGCAACCGACGTCGACACCGTGCGCAGCGCCATGCGCGGTGGCGTGCTGCACTACCTGATCAAGCCGTTCGACTACTCGGCGCTGCGCGACCAGCTCGCGCACTTCGCGTCGTTGCGCGAGAAGCTGCACCGGCTCGGTTCGGCCGGGCAGGCGGACGTGGACCAGGTGTTCGGCGCACGGCCGACCTCGAAACCGTTGCTGCCGAAGGGTTTGACACCGGAGACCGCCCGGCTCGTGGACACCGCGCTGCGGTCGCACCCGGAAGGGCTGTCTGCCTCGGAGTGCGCCTCGTCGACCGGGGTCGCGAGGGTGAGTGCGCGCCGGTACCTGGAGCACTTCGTGTCCATCGGCAGGGCGGAGGTCCGGTTGCGCTACGGCGGGACCGGCAGGCCGGAACGGATCTACGCGTTAGTCCCAGGAGCCTGAGCGACCACGGCCGCGCTTGGTGTCCGCACGGCGCTTCTTCGAGGCGATGCGGCGTTCCTGCGAGCCCTTCGTGGGCTTGGTCGGCCTGCGCATCGGCGGCGGCGGGGCAGCGGCACTGCGGAGGATCGCGGCGAGGCGTTCCCTGGCAGCACCGCGGTTCTGCAGCTGCGCGCGGTGCTCGGAGGCGGCGATCGTCAGCACGCCCTCGACGAGCCGGCCTTCCAGCCGGTCGAGCATCCTGCGCTTGAGGTGCTCGGGGATCGACGGCGAGGCAGCCAGGTCGAACGAGAGCTCCACGCGGCTGTCCGCCGTGTTCACTCCCTGCCCGCCCGGCCCACCTGACCTGGAAAAACGTTCGCGCAACTCAGACGCCGGGATCACCAGCGTCCGAGTCACGGTCACGTCGTTCATGCCTTCAAGGTTAGAAGGTGAGACCCGGCAATGTCGCGATCTTTATCAATGCGTCCCGGCCGAGGACCGGTTCCGGCCGGGCGGCACTGACGCCGATGTCTGGATGGAAGGGAGGGCTCGCGGGGAAGCTCCCGTAGTTGTCGCTGGTGATCTGGACGAGCGTGCCGTCCGGCCGAGCCGCCTCCGCCGACCAGATCACGCCACCGTTGGTGTCGTCGCGCTCCCGGTAGGTCATGACCTTGATGCCGTTCACCACGTCGATCCGGCACTCCCGGTCCTTGTGCCGGTCGGGACAGGAGTCGTAGCCGGGTTCGTTGGTGCGGAAGAGACCGATCGTGAGGCCGCTCGCGCCCTGGGCATCGACCAGGCGTGCGACCGCATACCGGGCCTGGTCGTAGGTGTAGAACTCCAACGGGTTCCGCTCCGCCGCTTTCTGCGCGGTGACGCCCAGGGGGATGATGTTCGCGGCGCGCAGGAGCGCGGTCAGTTCAGCGTTGTGATCGGCGCTGGAGACCGCCGTTCCCTGGTCCTTCGTGGTCATCGTCCGGCTCAGGTACACGACCGAGCCCAGCGGCAACACCAGCACGAGGGCCAGCGCGGAGGCGATCGCGGTCCGCCTGCGGGCCAGCCGGGTCCTGCCCGCCCGGATGACGTCCGCGGTGTGGATCGCCGACACCGGCTCGTTCTCCAGCAGTTCGCGCAACGCGGCAAGCCCCTTGGCCGCCTGACTCTTCACCGTGCCCTCCGTCCTGCCGAGGATGCGGGCGGTCTCGGTGATGCTCAGGTCCTCCCAGTACCGCAGCACGACGACGGCACGTTGCCCCGGTGGCAACGCGTCCAGCGCCATCCTGAGGTCGAGATCGGCCGCGTGATCGGCAACCGGACGCTCCGGCACGGCGTCGACGCTCCGCTCACGGCGGAAGAACCCGCGCCGGCCGTCATCGATCGCGGCGCGCACGAGCACCTTGCGCGCATAGGCGTCGACGCTGTCCTTGCGCACGCGCGACCAGGCCACGTACAGCTTGATCAGTGCTGTTTGGACGATGTCCTCAGCGCGGTGCCAATCGCCGCACAGCAGATAGGCGGTGCGGCGCATGACGAGAGCGCGTGCGTCGACGAACTCCCCGAATTCGCTGTCGCGGTCCAAGTCCCCTCCTCGGTCGCCGCTTAGTACGCGACGACCGTGCCGGGAGGTTGCCTCAGAATCGCGGGTGGTCGCCGACGAGTGCGGCGCCGCCCTGCTCGGACTTGGTGATCTCGCCGAGCACCCACGCCGGGACGTGGCGCGCGGTCAGCACGGCCAGCGCGCGGTCGACGTCCTCCGGCGCGACGACGGCGACCATGCCGACGCCCATGTTGAACGCCTTCTCCATCTCCTCGCGCTCGACGCGGCCGCGCTGGGCGATGAGCTGGAACACCGCGGACGGCGTCCAGGTGCCGCGGTCGAGGGTCGCGTGCAGGCCCTCCGGCAGCACGCGGGCCAGGTTCGCCGCCAGGCCACCACCGGTGACGTGGGAGAACCCGCGGACCTCCGTCTCGGCGATCAGCGCGAGGCAGTCCTTGGCGTAGATCTTGGTCGGCTCCAGCAGCTCCTCGCCGAGGGTGCGGCCGAACTCCTCCACGTGCCCGGACAGCGGCATGCGCGCGATCTCCAGCAGCACGTGCCTGGCGAGCGAGTAGCCGTTGGAGTGCAGGCCGGACGAGCCCATCGCGATCACGACGTCGCCGTCGCGGACCCGGTCGGGGCCGAGCAGCTTGGAGTGCTCGACCACGCCGACGCCGGTGCCGGAGATGTCGTAGTCGTCGTCGCCCATCAGGCCGGGGTGCTCGGCCGTCTCGCCGCCGAGCAGCGCGCAACCGGCCTGGACACAACCCTCGGCGATGCCCTTGACCAGCGCGGCGATCTTGTCCGGCACGACCTTGCCGACCGCGATGTAGTCCTGCACGAACAGCGGCTCGGCCCCGCACACGACCAGGTCGTCCACGATCATGGCGACCAGGTCGATGCCGACGGTGTCGTGCTTGTCGAGCGCCTGCGCGACCGCGATCTTGGTGCCGACGCCGTCCGTGGACGACGCGAGGATCGGCTCCTTCCAGCGGTCGAGCTTGAGCTGGAACAGACCCGCGAAGCCGCCGATCCCGCCGAGGACCTCCGGCCGATGCGCCTTGGCCGCCCACGGCCTGAGCTTCTCCACCGCCTCGTCACCTGCGGCGATACTGACTCCGGCGGCGGCGTAGGTGGCCTTGGCGCTGTCGGTCACGTCAACAACTTCTTCCACTTGGATCTGGGAGTTCAGGGACGACGCAGGGCGTCTTCGGCACCATAGCTGTTCGCCAGGACCGGAGCCGCCGAGCCCGACACGCCCTTGAGGCCCTCCAGCAGGTGCTTGCCGATGAGCGCGTCCGGCGGCAGCTCGATCGGGTACTCGCCGTCGAAGCACGCCGAGCACAGCCGCGTCTTGGGCTGCTCGGTCGCGGCGATGAGCTGCTCGAGCGACACGTACCCGAGCGAGTCGGCACCGACCGAACGCCGGATGCCGTCGTCGTCCAGGCCGTTCGCGATGAGCTCGGCCCGCGAGGCGAAGTCGATGCCGTAGAAGCACGGCCACTTGACCGGCGGCGACGCGATCCGCACGTGCACCTCGAGCGCACCGGCCTCGCGCAACATGCGAACGAGCGCGCGCTGGGTGTTGCCGCGCACGATCGAGTCGTCCACGACGACCAGCCGCTTGCCGCGGATGACGTCGCGCAACGGGTTGAGCTTCAGCCGGATGCCCAGCTGGCGGATGGTCTGCGACGGCTGGATGAACGTCCGGCCGACGTAGGCGTTCTTGACGAGACCCGAGCCGTACGGAATGCCGCTGGCCTGCGCGTACCCGATGGCGGCCGGCGTGCCGGACTCCGGCACCGGGATCACCAGGTCGGCCTCGGCCGGATGCTCCTTGGCGAGCCGGCGCCCGATCTCGACACGGGTGGCGTGCACACCGCGCCCGGCGATCGTGGTGTCCGGCCGAGCCAGGTAGACGTACTCGAAGATGCAGCCCTTGGGCTCGGGGTTCGCGAACCGCGTCGACCGCAGGCCGTCACCGTCGATCGCGATGAGCTCACCGGGCTCGACCTCGCGGACGAAACTCGCTCCGACGATGTCGAGCGCCGCGGTCTCACTCGCCACGACCCAGCCGCGCTCCAGCCGCCCGAGCACGAGCGGCCGCACACCGTGCGGGTCACGCGCCGCGTACAACGTGGACTCGTCGGAGAAGGTCAGGCAGTAAGCGCCCTTGACCGTGGGAAGCAACTCCAGCGCGGCCTGCTCGATGCCCTTGTCGGCCGCCGCGTGAGCGAGCAGCCCGCACAGGATGTCCGAGTCGGTCGTCGCGCCGTTGCGCTCGACGATGCCGAGCCCCTTGGCCTTGTCCCGCAACTCGGCGGTGTTCACGAGGTTGCCGTTGTGCCCGAGGCTCAACCCCGACCCGGCGGCCGTGGTGCGGAACGTGGGCTGCGCGTTCTCCCAGGTCGTGGACCCGGTGGTGGAGTAACGGCAGTGCCCGACGGCCACGTGGCCCTTCAGGCTCTGCAGGACCTGCTCGTCGAAGACCTGGCTGACGAGCCCGAGGTCCTTGAAGACGACGACCTGAGCCCCGTCTCCGACCGAGATGCCCGCAGCCTCCTGGCCGCGGTGCTGCAGGGCGTAGAGCCCGTAGTAGGTCAGCTTGGAGACGTCTTCACCTGGAGCCCAGACGCCGAAGACGCCGCACTCCTCACGAGGATCCTGTTCGGGCTGGGACTGGTCGGCGACCACCGAGTTGGCTCCCTCACGACGGGGCTGGCTACTTCCCGAGTGTAAGTGGAGTACTAGGGGAACTACCCCTATCGAACCCCTGGTGGGGTGACCAAACTCATGCGTTGTGACCCGGGATGACCCGGACGATCAAGCTTTCCTTCTCGTCATGCCTTTTTGCACCCGCTCAGCTGGGTCACGCCCGGGTTGGTCTGCGTCGCGGCCCGCGAGTGTTGCTTCGCGGTGCACCTCACCTGGTCGCCCACCTCGACCGGGCCGCCGCTGATCTCGGACATGTCCACCGACTGCGGGGACAGGGAGTCCTTCGCCGGGGCATCACTTGGCGCCGATCCGACGAGTTCCAGCTGGACCCGCTTCACCGGGCCGGTGGTCGGCGAGATCTTGAACTCGTCCACGTTGGTGACCTCGTACGTGACCTCCTGGTGCCAGTTGGAGGTGCATCCGGTCAGTGCCAGGCAGCCTGCGGCCACCACAAGGATCTTGCGCATCAAGCCTTCCTGCACCCGTTCAGCTCGGTCTGGACAGGGTTGGTCTGCGTCGCGCCCCGCGAGTGCTGCTTCGCGGTGCACGTCACCTGGTCACCCACCTCGACCGGGCCGCTGACGGCGGCCAACGCCACGTTCTGCGCGGACAGGGAGTCCTTGGCCAGCGCACCGCTCGGCGCCGATCCGGCGAGCTCCATCCGGACCCGCTTCTCCGGGTCCGAGCTCGGCGCCATCTTGTAGTCGTAGACCTCGATGACCTTGTAGGTGACCTCCGCCTGCCAGTCGGAGGCACATCCGGTCAGCACGAGACAGCCCGCGACCACCCCAACAATCTTGCGCATCAGGCCTTCCGGCAGTCCGTCAGGAAGGTGCGGACGTTGGAGTTCTCGAACGCGCTCCCCTTCTCCTGCCGGGCCGTGCACACGATCTCGTCGCCGACCGCGGCACCACCGCTGACCTCGCTCGTCGTCTTGAACCGAGGTGTCAGCGCCTTCGGATCCAGCGCGCCCTTCGGGGCGTCTCCCACCAGCTCGACCTTGAACATCTCGGTCGGGCTGCTGTGGTCGAGGGAGACGATCTTGTAGCGGACTTCCTCTCCCTGCCAGGACGCGGCACAACCCGTGAGCAGCAGACAACCGAGCACTACCGCAGCGACCTTGCGCATCAATGCCCCCGCCCGACCTGAAGAACGTCCAGCACGCGCCGGTCGCCGGTCATCTCCTTGAGGTTCATCCGGTTCCAGAGCCAGAAGTAGACGAGCTCGGCGTCGCCGGCGACCTGGGCGTCGCCTTCCTCGCCAGGGGCGGCGGCGCGGACCTCGGGCACCTCGCCGGCTGCGAGCGAGATCAGCCACGACTCGGGCACGTCGGTCGGTCGCACCACGGCGCTGCCGGACGCGTCGCTCGGGACGTCACCCGCGACCTTGGCCGCGACGATCGTGGTCAGCACCTCGTCGATGCCGTCGACGGCGAGGTCGGCGTCGGTGGCGACGAGCTGCCGCACGGTCGCCTGGGCGTCGAACCTGCGCAGCACCGTCTCGTGCGCGATCCGGCGGTGCCACACCCAGGCCAGGTCCGGCGCGGACGGCGAGAACGTCCACACAGGGCGGTTGCCCGGCACAGCTGTGAGGATCTCGTTGGCCGCTGTCAGCTGCAGGTCCAGGTACTCCAGCGGGGACAGGCCGGTGGGCGCGGACGGCGGCTGCAAAGGGGCGCGGCTTCCGGTGCGCAGGTACGCGGTGGACGTCTCCAGGAAGCGGGCGAGATGGATGACCAGGTCCTGCACGGTCCATCCAGGACGCGTCGGCACCTCGGCGGTGGGGTCCGCGTCCGCCACTGCCTTGCGGAACATCTCTGCCTGTTCGATGAACACAGCGGTCCACCGCTGAGCCGTCCACCCTGTCTGCGCCATGGGCGACATCGTGCCCGAAACGGTCCACGCATGAGTGAGGAACCGGTCATGATGCTTCTGCGTCGCATAGATCAAAGACCAACAGGGGGTGGCGATGTTCGGCGTTGAGCCAGAGCTGCTGCGCAACGCGTCCAAGGAGTTCGGCAACGGCTCCGACGCGGTGCGTGAGGCGGCGGAGATGATCTCGATGCTCCAGCTCGACGCGGGCGCCCTCGGTGAGGTGGACGCGGCGGCGGAGTTCGCGGCCGCACTGTCCAAGTTCGTCGGCACCCACTCCCAGGACCTCCAGCGCGGCTCCTCCTGGTTCACCGACGCCGCCGAGGGCCTGACCTCGAATGCCGACGCCTACCAGCGCACGGACGACGACCACGCGTCCGCGTTGACGAAGCTGATGCAGGGACTCGGGGGTGGCAAGTGAGCTACCCGGATCCGGAGAGCATCTACGGCAGGCTCGCCTCCGGCGACGCCGGTCGCATCGCGGCCGCGGCCGACCCGATCACCGGCGCGATCAGCGCGGTCGGGCGTGCGGGCGAATCGGTCGCCAAGGGAGGCAAGACCGCGGTCAGCAACTGGGTCGGCGAGACGGCGACGAAGTTCACCGCACGTGCTGAGCTGTCCGCGAGCGCCGCGAAGGCCGTTGGCGAACGCCTGGGCGCAGGTGTCGACATCGTGCAGGCGGCTTCCCGTGCCTACGGCCAGATGCGGGGCGCCGCCGACCAGGCGATCGGCGTGTGGCGCAGCCGTCCGCCGGGCCTCGACGAGGAGCAGACCCGCACGCTGGCAAGGCAGGTCAACGACTCGCTGAACAAGGTGAAGTCGGGCTACGACAACGTGTTGCGTTCCTACGCGAGTGCCCTCACCAAGATCCCGCCAGGTTTCGAGGAGTCCGCGCGGACCGACTGCGGCTGGGACCGAGCCGCCCAGCGCTCGGGTCCCGGCGGCGCGCTGCCACCGTTTCCGCCGCCGGGCAGCGACCCGCAGGCCGTGCGCGACTGGTGGAACAAGCTCAGCAAAGAGGAAAAGGAAGCGCTGGCCAAGGCCAAGCCAGAAGAGCTCAGCAAGATCAAGGGCCTGCCCGCCGAGGGCCTGGACATGGCCAACCGCGAGCGCATCCGGCAGGACAAGGATCGGTTCGAGGCGCAGAAGCAGGACCTGCAGCGGCAACTCGCGGACCGAGCTCGCGAACTCGGCATCGACCCGAACACGTCCGACGGTCAGCGTGCCCTGCGCAACGACCCACAGGCCGCGCAGCTCATGTCGGACTACGACGATGCCGCCCGCCGCGCCAAGAACGCCACCGACGCGACGCTTGCTTTGGAACAGGCGAACACCCTCAGCGCGGAGACCGGCAAGAAGGCCTACGTCCTGCAGTGGAGCCCTGACGGACCTGGTGCCAAGGAAGGCACGATGGCGGTGGCGTTCGGTGACCCCGACACCGCCAAGAACCTCGCGGTGACAGTGCCCGGTACGGGATCCGGTCTGGACGATTT
The DNA here is from genome assembly GCF_044455585.1 of Lentzea sp. NPDC051213. NCBI lineage: Bacteria > Bacillati > Actinomycetota > Actinomycetes > Pseudonocardiales > Pseudonocardiaceae > Lentzea > Lentzea sp. NPDC051213. The sequence goes on along the minus strand of NZ_JBITEX010000005.1, from coordinate 327,302 downwards.
CAGCATGGAACAGGCGGCGCAGCTCAGCGCCGCGATGGGCGCCGACGGCGCCGCCATCCAGTGGTTCGGCTACGACGCTCCGGAGTTCATGCCCGGCCAGGTGGACGACCCGGCACAGGCGAAGGAAGGCGGGGCGCTCCTGGCCCAGGACGTCGCGAACTACCGCGAGCGCAACCCCGGCGCCCACGTCACCGTGGTCGGCCACAGCTACGGCAGCACGGTCGTCGGCTACTCGGCGATGGACAACGGGTTGAAGGCGGACGACATCGCGTTCGTCGGCTCACCGGGCGTCGGTGCGTCCAATGTGGACCAGATCCCGCCAGGTCGCGGCCACGTGTACGTCGGCGGTGCCGAGCACGACCCGATCATCCAGCTGACGAGTGGCGACTGGTTCACCAAGGACGGGTCGTCGACCGGGCCTTACGACTCGTCGTTCGGCGCGAAGCAGTTCGGCACGTCCGGCCAGGACTGGGTCGGGCACGCGCACTCCTCCTACTACGACAAGGGCAGCGAGTCGCTGGACAACCTGGCCAAGATCGCCACCGGTCACGGCGGCGACGTCAGCGAGCAGCGGTGGCAGGACTCGCCTACGCCGGTCGAGGTGCCCGGCTCGGACCTGCCGGTGGCGGGGCCGATCATCGACTGGGGCGTCAACACCGGCAAGGAGGTCGTCGACATGGGCGAGGACATCTGGCGCGGTGGCGGTCAGGTCGTCGACGACATCTCGAAGGGCAACTGGGGTGACGCGGCCGGCCACGCGGTGGACACCGTCGGCGAGGTGGCGAGCGATGCGGTCGACGTCGTGGCCGACACGGTGGGCAACACCATCGAGGCCGGGCGAGACGTCGTCGAGGGTGGCGTGAACATCGTCAAGGGCGTTGGCTCGACGATCGGGTCGTGGTTCTAGAACTTCACGATAGGTAGCAGGCTTGAGAGGTCGGCTCGGGTCCCGGAAGCGGTGACCCGAGCGCCGTCCAGCGCGGCGGACCACCCCAGGGTGCCCGTGGCCAGTTCCAGCCACGTGCGGGGGTCGGTCTCGACGACGTTCGGGGGCGTGCCGCGGGTGTGGCGCGGGCCTTCGACGCACTGCACGGCGGCGAACGGCGGGACGCGGACCTCGACGCTGCGGCCCGGCGCGATCTGTTCGAGGGTGCGCAGGCTCAGGCGGACGGCTGCGGCCAGCGTGGGGCGTTCTGGCTGGTCAGCCTCTCCGCGCAGCCAGGGGAGGACGGCCTCGACCGCGGCGCGCATTTCGGCGGGGTCGACGGCTCTGGCTGGCACGTGGCCCACATTAGCGAAGTGACAGCGGCCGTCTCGGGGCTGTTGGTATATCTGGGCGGTGATCAGTAACTTCGCCGTGGTCGGTTCCGGGCAGGCGACGAGGGAGCGGCTGACGGCGGCTCTCGCGGCCGCGCCGGACATGGCCGTCTACCGGATCGGGCGGGGTGCGGACCCGTTGCCGGTCGCGGCCACCTTCGATCCGGCCGATCAGGCCGGGTGCCGGAGTCTGCTGGACTGGTTCGAGCGCGGGGCGCCCTCCGGGGCGGTGCTGCTGGTGGACGACTGGGCGTTGTGCGCCGGGCAGGACGCCGGGCTCGACGGTGTCGTGGAGTGGATCGCGGGCTTCGGGCCCGCGCGTGGCGTGCAGGTCGTGGTCACGGCGCGGAAGTGGACCGATCTGTCCCCTCGGTTGCGGCGGCAGTTGCTCGGTCAGCCGACGGATTTCCTGGCGTTGCACGGCATTGAGGCCGATCTGAGCGGTATGTGGCAGCGCAACGACTTCACGGCCGCCGCGGGGGTCGACGAGCGGGGCTGGCCGGTGCACGTCGAGGTCGGGATCGGCAGCGCCGTGCACCGCGGCCTGCCGCAGCAGGTGCAGGGCTTGTTGCTGGGGCTGATGGTCACGCACTCGGCGGACTACCTGCAGTACCTCTTCATCGACGGTGACGGCAGCGGGGTCTTCGACCCGCTGGCATTCGCACCGCAGGTCACACACACGATGACGCCGGCGGCCGACGACGCGATGGTGATCCGGTTGCTGGACGCGTTCTACGGCGAGATCGCGCGACGGCAGGAGACCGTGCACAAGGGCGGGTTCAAGAACCTCCACGAGTACCGGGAGGCGATGCTGGACGGCGCGGATCTGGAGCCCGTCGCCGACTTCCTGGTCTGCGTCACCGGCGCGGAGGCGTTGCTCGCCAGGGAACCGAAGTACCTCCCGGCGCTGCTGACCGCGATGCGCGGCGGACGTGGGGTGGGCATGCACGTCCTGTTCGTCGGCGAGGTGCCCGAGGGCATCCCGTACGAGCTGCCGGAGTGGCCGCTCGCGACGCCGACCCACGACCTGGCCGAGATGACGGACAGGCTCCCGAACGTGCCGGGCGCCGGAATCGCTTACCAGATCATGCTTCCGCCGCTGGGTTACGACGGCGAACCGCTGACGCTGGGCATGCTGCCGCAGGGCGCGCTCGGCCTGATCGACAACCCCTACGAGCACCGCCGCGACCTGCTCGTGCCGCAGTTCAGCCAGGAACTGCGGCACGGGGCAATCGTCGGCGCGCCCGGCACCGGCAAGAGCGCGACCATGCGCACCCTCGCCGCTGTCCTCGGCGACCTGAGCGCGTACCAGCTGCTCGACGGGCCCGGCGAGCCCCTCGACCAGCAGCGGCACATCGTGGTGACCGCGCGGTCGTGGGACCAGGTACCGTCGTTCATCAGGGACAGCCTCGCGTTCGGCATCGAGCTGCGCCTGGACGACCCGACCACCTCACTGATCAACGCCCGCAGCGCCTCGCACGTGCCGCACCAGCCCGGCATCGGGCTGTCCGTGCGGGACAAGACCGCCGTACAGATCGCGATCCCGTGACCCAGCAGATCTACCGCATCGGCCGAGGTGCCCCGCCCGGACCGGTCAACGTCTCGTTCGACCCCACCGACCACCGCCGGTGTCAGAACCTGCTGACGTGGTTCGAACGCGGCGGCGAGCCGGGCGCGACCCTGCTGATCGACAACTGGAAGCTCTGCGAGGAAGCCGATCCCGGCCTCGCCCAGTCGCTCAGGTGGATCACCGCGATGGCCCGCGGCGTCGAGGTGATCATCACGGCGGGCTCGCCGAACGACGTTCCGGAATACCTGCGATCGTTGGTACGACTGGACTTCCTCGCTCTGCACGGCCTGGGTGGCTTCACCAGGGCGGAAGCGTGGAAGGGTGAGTGGGGGACGGTTCCGATCGGTGTCGACGGGGACGGCGACCCGGTCAGCGTGGAGCTCACCGACTCCGACGAGCAGTACCGGAGAGGTTCGCATCTCTGCGCGACCGCACCGGAAGCCTTCCGCAGCCTGGTGCTGGGCCTGATGACGACCCATTCGCCCAAGGTGTTCCAGGCGGTGTTCATCGACGCCCACGACACCACCACGTTCGCAGGGCTGGACCAAGCACCGCACGTACACGCGCACTACCGAGGCGTGGCAACGGATCCCGGCCAGGTCGCCGGGACCCTGCTGGCCGAGTCGGAACGCCGCCTCGAGGTCGTCGGCAACACCTGGACGATCTTCCACCACCGCGGCTTCGACCAGGTTCTGCCGCAGCTGCTGATCTGCGTCAACGGGCTGGACGACATCCTCGCCGCGGCACCGGAGTTCGGCACCGCGCTGGCGACCATCGCCCAGGACGTCGGCAAGTCCGGGATGCAGCTGCTGCTCGACAGCCCGCACGACCTGGCACCGCACCAGGTTCCCGGCTGCACCGTGCCCGCGAACCTCGACGAGGTGGCCAGGTCGTTGCCGCTGCTCATGAACAAGGCCGAACCGGTACCGGATTTCTTCGCACTGCACGGACTGCCCGACGGCTTCGACCGGCAGCACGCGTGGCGGATGCGCCCGGTCCGCGAGCAGTACCGGGTCGCTGTCGGGACGGACGAGCACGGTCAGCCGATCGACATCGACATCAAGTCGGCCAGCCTGCAGGACGGCATGGGGCCGCACGGCGAGGTGGTCGCGCCGGCCGCACGCCGCGCGGAGGTCATCCGCGCGATGCTGCTCGGCCAGATCCTGTGGCACTCACCGGACGAGCTTCAGCTCATCCTCATCGACTTCCACGGCTCGGGGGTGTTCGCGGGGCTCGAAAGCGCACCGCACGTGTACGGGTCGTACCGCGTGGAGGCGGCCACCGCGAGCCGGATTCTCGAGGCACTGCAAGGCGAACAGGAGCGGCGCACCAACGTGCTCGTCGGCGGCGGCAACTACCAGACCACCTGGGACTACCGCGAAGCACGCGTCAACGGCGCCCCGCTCGACCCGCTGCCCGAGGTGCTCGTCTGCATCGACGGCGTGCAGGGCCTCATCGACCAGCACCCGGAGTTCCTCGAGGTCCTGCAGACCTTCGGACGAGTCGGACGCAGCTACGGCCAGCACCTCCTGCTGTCCGACACGGCTCCGGCGGCCGACCTGAAGAGCTTCCTCGCGTACCACTTCGAGCTCACCGGCGAGAACTGGACGCGGCGCATCGGCAGGTCGGTGGAGAGCTTCGCGCTCCCACCAGATCTCGACGAGACCACGAAGTCGCTGCCGCACGCGATGCGTCAGGTCGAAGCCGTGTGCGACCAGCTCCTGCCGCCACCGCTGCACAAGTGGACCGACATCACGCTCGACCAGTTCACCGTGATCGCCCCGGAGCACAGGACGGTGCCGGTGGGTCTGCGCGACAACCCGTTCGAGCACCGGGTCGACGTGTTCGACGCGAACTTCGGCGGCACCGGCCGGCACGGCGCGATCGTCGGCAAGCCCGGTTCCGGGCGCACCACGGCGATGCGCACGCTGACCGAGTCGATCACCAGAACCTTCGGCTCCACCAGCGGTTTCCACCTGGAGGACGGCCCGCTGTACGGCCGCCCGGAGGCTCAGCACGTCGTCGTCACCGCGTCGTCGTGGGCCGAGGTGCCGCAGTTCGTCAGGGACAGCCTGGCGTGGGGCGTCGAGCTGAAGCTGACGGACCCGACCTGGTCGATCGTGGATGAACGCCGGCAGGCGGATCTCCCCGATCGACCGGGCACGGGCCTCTGCGTGCACCAGAAGCAACAGGTGCGGATCGCTATTACCTCATGAGTGGCGGCGCAGCTTGCGTTGCGCGTCATAGAGGTTGCGAGGAGTGACCTCGGTCGAGCCGTAGAGCTCCAGGCGGGAGTTCAGCGCTCCGGCGAAGTCCGGCTTGTCGATCTGGCCGAAGTCGCGGACCTCGGAGATGGCGACGGTGGCGCTGCACGGGGCGACCAGGTCGATGCGGACGTTGCCGGCACGCTGGTTGGTGACGGTGACGTTCCAGTGCGCGAACCTGGCGCCGTACAAGGGTCCTGCGTCTGCGCTACCGCCGTGCGCACCGACGTTGTTGATGGTGATCTCGGTGCGGACGTTGGCGAACGGGAGACCGCGATGGGTGTCGAAGACGTCGTGGTCCATCCGGCCGCGGGTCCAGACGTTGCCGCAGGACAGGCCCTCCACGTTCAGGCCGTGGTTGCCCGCGCCAGGCTGTGAGGGCTCGGACGGTGCCTCGATCACGAAGCCGTCGGTGAGGTTGTCGTGCGACTGCTCGCGGGTCGCGTACGCGTGGTGGTGACCGCGGCCGGAGACCTTCGTGTTCAGCAGCGAGATTCCCTTGGCGGACACCAGCAGGAAGCCGTTGTCGACGTCCTGGACGTGCACGTCGTCGGCCCAGCAGTCCCAGGCGCACTGGAACGCGACGCCGTTGTACCCCTTGTCCTGCAGGTGCCTCGGCGTGGGAACCTTGAACATCTCGATCTTGATGCCCTCGACACCGGCGCCGGTGATCACCGGTGCCATGGTGGTCAGGCGCGCCTTCCACTCCGGGCGGATCTCCAGCGGCAACGGCTGCGCAAGCTTGACCCTGTTGCCGCGCACCCACTCCACGCGCACCGGCCACAGGAACGGGAAGTACGACAGGAGCTTGGTCTTGTCGTCCCACCGGTAGGTCGTCGTGCCGGGCACGTCACCGCACATGTGCTTCGGCAGCGAGTACTCGGAGTCGTCCAGCCGCAGCAGCACGCGCTGGCCGGCACGCAGCTTCCGTCCATTCTCGACGGTCACGACGAACGCACCCCGTGCCGCGGAGCCGGAAACCGTCGTCAGGGTCTCACCGGCTTCCAGCTCGTTGCCGGTCCAGCCCTCGAACGGCCACTTCTTGGCCTTGATGGCGTCGACCAGGGGCTGGTAGCGGGCGCGGTGGCACACCCACACCAGGCCGCCGGACCAGCTCCACGCCGAGTTCTCCGAGCCGTAGCGGCTGCGGTTGATGCCGACGATCTCCTCGAGCGAGCGGGTCGCGTAGAAGGTCGTCTTCGCGCTACCCGCACCGCGCAGCACCACGTTGTCGTAGCCGATGCGGATGATGTCGTCGATCCGATAGCGGCCCGGCGGCACGAAAACGGTGCCTCCGCCCAATCGGCCGACGAACTCGATCGCCTTGTTGATCGCACCGGAGGCGTCGGCCGAGCCATCGCGGCGGGCGCCGAAGAAGAGGACGTTGGCGAGCACGGGCCTGCGCGGCGGGCGCTCACCCGTGCGGTAGCCGGCAAAGGCGATGTTCGGGATCTGCGGGTGGTTGTACGGGTTGGCAACGAATTCTTGCCACAGCGAAGCGGAGGGCTCGGCGTACGCCGTCCCCGTCAACACTGACGTCCCGATCAGTGCAGCCCCTGTAGCCAGCAGGAACCGCCGTCTGTCGATGCTCATTTCGCCGTCTCCAAGGGGTCTTGGCCACGGCGGCGGTGCTCAGATCAAACCAGACATCAGTCGCCGGCGGAACGAACCGCTTCGGCGATGAGTTCGTCGACCTGGTGCATGAGCCGGCGCGCGTCGGTCGGCGTGAACGTGCTCCACGGCGGCTGACCGTTCGAGGCACGGCGTTGCTGCAGGTAGCGGCCCTCTTCTGTGTCGAAGAACGACACCACGCGGTCCGGGCGGCAACGCTTGCCGTACTTGTCGCGGGCGGCGGCACCGAAGTTCCCGGTGCGCTCCAGGCCGGTGAACATCTTCACCAGCGCCTTCGCGTCGTCCTCGCGCAGACCGATGTTCCGGAACGCCGCGTCCATCGACTTCGGCGACCCGTCGGTGTTCCCGAGGGCCTTCTCGATGTCCTCGCTCGGCACCGTCACCGACATCCCGGTGCCGGCGGGATGCGCGGGCAGCACGGACAGCAACGCCGAGGCGAGCCCGGAGCCCGCCCACGGCTGGAACGTCAGTTGCTTGTCCTGCAACGTCGCCAGCGCGCCGAAGTCGCCGTTCGCGACCGCGAGGACACGCAAGCTGTGGCCGAGCCAGAGGCGGCCGTCCGCCTCCCGCTCGGGCTTCACGAACATGCGCAGCAGTCCGTCCAGCTCGGCGGAAAGCCCGCGCGAGTTGCCCAGCCGGCGCTGGTCGAGCTGCTGGTGGACGCGGTTCTCCAGCGCGATGCGCTCGTCGCGCGTCTTGCCGGGCGAAGGAACCTTGAGCACGAGTGGCATGGGACCGACGTTCAGCCGCTCCCACACCACGTCGAACTCCTCTGCGGAGAGAGTGATCGGCTCCCTCTCCGAAGGGCTGCCGAACAGACTCACTCCGGAAGGCCTCCGATGACCGGGGGCGCGACCATGCGCTCGTCGCCGAACACGTCGTCGGTCTCGACCAGGTAGTCGGCCGCCTTGTGCTCGATGTCGTCCTCGCCCTCGCCCTTCTGGCCCTGCGCGCCACCGGCACCCATGCCGCCGGCGGCACCGCCCTTGCCGCCACCCGCACCGGCGCCCATGGCACCGCCGCGCATCGCGTCGGGACCGGAGCCCATGCCGGGCATGCCGCCGGGCTTCATGCCGCTCTGGCTGGACGAGCCGAGCGAACCCGACATCGGGCCGAACGACTTGCCGCCACCGAGCTGACCACCGCGAACGCCGTTGGAGCCGCCACCACCGGGCCCGCCCGTGGACGGCCGGGTGAACACCGGGCCGGGCGCGACCGGGGTCGGCGTCGGCGTCGGGGTGGGCGTCGGGTGCGGGAGGCTCGTCGGCGGCGGGGTCGGGGTGGGCGTGGGCGTCGGCTGCGTCCACGAGACGTGGGTGTCGGTGCCGGGAGGCGTCCAGGTCGGCGTGGGCGTGACCGGCGGGCCCGACGGCGGCGGCGTCCACGACGGCGAGGTCGTGCCGGTGTTGCCGGACGGCGAGTACGGGCCGGTCGACGTGTAGCCGACGCGCGTGCTGCCGGTGCCGGTGTCGCCGGGAGGCGGCGTGTCGATCACGACCTGCGGCGGGTCCGGGAACTCGCCGAGCGTCGAGGAGTTCCAGCGGCTGTCTGACTGGTAGTCCTCCATGACCTTCACGGCCTGGGCCGCGGCGTTGTCCGCGGCGGCTTCCTGGCGCTCGTGGTCGAGCTGCTGGCCGACGACGTGCGCCACGCCGATGCCACCGGCGAGACTGCCGACGGCGTAGTCCATGAAGCCGGGCTTCTCGGTCGTGATCGGGACGACCTCGGGCATCTTCTTGCGCGCGTCGGCGATGAACTCGCCCTGCAGACGGGCGGAGCTCTCCATGGTGCTCGCGCCGCGCTCGGCGAATCCAGCCCACTCGGCCAGCGGCGACAATGCGCCCTGGGCAGCGTCGGCGGCATCCGACTCCCAGCCGGCGCCCATCTTGGTGAGCGCGGTGTGCAGGTCGCTGTCGATCTGCGCGAGCGTCGTGGCGATGGTCTTCCAACCGGCCTCGACCGGGATGGAGACGGCGACGCCGGGGCCCGAGTTGATCATCTTGTACAGCTCGGGGTGGTCGTACCCCTGAAAACGGTGGTCGGACATCGGTCAGTCCCCCTCTCAGTCCCGGTCCCGCAGATGCTTGCCCCACATGGCCGTGTTGTCGCCCTCGACCTGGCGGTACTGCTCCTCGATCATCTTCAGCTGATCGATGACGCCCACGAGCTGCTTCTTGTAGAAGATCAGAGCGGCCAGCGCCTTCTCGGTCGTCTGCTCGTTGAACGCCTTGGAGGTCTCGCTGCTGATCGGGTCCTCGGCCCAGGGCTTCGTGGGCAGCTCGCGAACGGCTTGCTCGATCTTGGCGTCGAACTGGTCAAGTGCGTGCTCGAAGGCCTTTCTGGCCTCCGGGATGGCGGACGGCTCCACCTTCAGTTTGCGCTGCCCGAAGTCCGGGGGCAGCGAAGTACCGCCCCCACCATCCACGAGATGCACGGCACACCCTCCGTCAGTACGGCCCCCAGTGGGCCTCGTGTGCATTTGAAACGACTTTAGCTCTGATGCATGACGCGAGTGACCGGTTCCCGGTAAAAGCGGAGTACTTCTACTCACTTCGTCGCGAGCACGGCACCTGCCGCTTCAGCGAGCCCTTTGACCCGCTCACAAGCACTGTCCATAGTCGATTCGCTACCCAGTGACACGGTCACCGAAACCAGCAACATCTGCTCGTCGTTCGAGTCGAGGTAGATCTGGCACTCAGGGGTCCTCAGCCCGGACGTCCCCTTGGTGAGGTAGGCGGGGTAACCGGCGACCTTGAGCTCGGTGAGCTCGCTCTCCTTGCCGACCGTCCTCTTCAGCCTTTCGACGCCACCGTTGACCAGCGTGTCGATGCTCCAGATGAACTTGCGGTCCTCGTAGCTGGTGCCGCACCCCTTGCTGCCCTCGCCGTAGTCCGCGTCCGGCTTACCCGGCTCCACAGTGCGGATGCCGAGTGCCGTCTTCGTCTCCGGCGTGACCAGCGAGCACGGGTCCAGCGTCTTCATGTCGACGGCCTTCGGCCTGTTCACCGGGGTGCTCTTTGTGGAAGTTCCGGTCGGTGCGGTGGCGGTCTGGTCACCCGCGGACGGCGTACCGGATTCCTTCGAAGAACACCCGCTCAGGACCGCTGCCAGCACGAACAGGACGGCAAGTCGACGCATGCGGGCCAACGTATCGGATCACCACGCACGGAGTGTGCCGATTGATGTGGCACGCATCACCCATTAGGCGCATTGCCGGTCACCTCACAAAAAGGAAACCTTCTTTACGATACCCCGAGCGCCGCCGCCACCGATGCGTCGAGGAGCGACATGCTGCGCAACCGACCACTGCCAACACTGGTCGTGGCGGCGATGGGCCTGGCTTTGCTCGTGCCAGGCACCACGGCCAACGCGGGACCTGTACCCGGCACGGGAGCGGCGCTGAAGGTGGCAGCCGGCCCCGGTGCGACCTCCACCGTTCCCGACTGGCGCATGCAGAGCAGCGCCACGGCCACGCAGGCCGGGAACGTGATCTCCGGACCGGCCTATTCGGACGCCGGCTGGCTGTCCGTGCCGGCGAGGTCGACCGTGATGGCCGGCTTGATCGCCAACAACAGGTACCCGGACGTCCGGTACTCCGACAACCTGAAACAGGCCAACCCCAACGACTTCAAGGTCGCCTGGTGGTACCGCAAGGTGTTCACCGCCGACCCGCAGCCGGGCGTGAACACGTTCCTCAAGCTCAACGGCGGCATCATCTCGCGCGGTGAGATCTGGCTGAACGGCACGAAGGTCGCGGGCACCGAGACGGTCGTCGGCGCGTACCCGACGCACGAGTTCAACGTGACCTCGTTGCTGCGCAAGGGTGACAACGCGCTGGCGATCAAGGCGTCGCCGTCCGACCCGCAGAACGACCTGGCGATCCACTTCATCGACTGGGCGCAGCTGCCGCCCGACCGCAACCAGGGCATCTTCCGCGACGTGCAGTTCGCGCCGAGCGGCCCGGTGTCGCTGCGCAACCTGCGCGTCGACTCCGACCTGCCGCTGCCGAGCCTGAGCAGCGCCAAGATCACCACCAAGGTCGACGCGCGCAACAACACCGGCCAGCCGGTGAACGCCGAGGTCACCGCGACCATCGCGGGCCAGGTGTTCAAGCAGCCGGTGCAGCTGAACGCGAACCAGACCAAGACCGTGACGTTCACCCAGGACCTGCAGAACCCGCAGGTGTGGTGGCCGTTCCAGATGGGCGCGCAGCCGCTCTACCTGGCCACGCTCGCCGCGAACGTCGGCACGACCGAGTCCGACACCGCGAAGACGACCTTCGGCGTCCGCGAGGTCACGTCGAGCATCCGCGGCAGCGGCCGGCAGTTCACCGTCAACGGCAGGCCGTTCCTGGTGCGCGGCGGCGGCTGGGCGTCGGATCTGTTCCTGCGCACCGACCTGCGCTACATCGAGGACCAGCTCGACCTCGTCAAGGCGATGGGCATGAACACCATCCGGCTGGAGGGCAAGCCGGAGAACGACGAGCTCTACGACCTGGCCGACCGCAAGGGCATCATGCTGCTCACCGGCTGGGAGTGCTGCTCGAAGTGGGAGAAGTACGACTCGTTCGACGCCGAGGACAACCGCGTCGCCGGTGAGTCCGCGGAGAGCGAGGCCAAGCGCATCCGCAACCACCCGAGCATGATCGGCTTCATGATCGGCTCCGACGACGCGCCTCGCGCGGGCCTGGAGAAGATCTACCTCGACGCGCTGAAGCGGGCCGAGTGGAACCTGCCGGTGATCTCGTCGGCGAAGAACGTCAGCTCGCCGCAGCTGGGCAATCCCGGCATGAAGATGGACGGCCCGTACTGGTGGGAGCCGCCGGTCTACTGGTTCAACAAGCAGAAGGGCGGCGCGGCCGGGTTCGCGTCCGAGATCGGCCCCGGCGCGACCATCCCGGAGATGGACGAGCTGAAGAAGTTCCTGTCCCAGGGCGAGATCAACAAGCTGACCGACTACAACGCGACGCAGTACCACCTGTCGCCGTCGTCGACGTTCAACAAGCTCACCTTCTGGGGCACCGCACTCGACAACCGCTACGGCAAGCCGTCGAACGTCGAGGACTTCGTCCGCAAGGCGCAGCTCGCGAACTACGAGACGAACCGCTCGCAGTTCGAGGCGTTCGGCGACAACTTCAACGACTCCAGCAACCCGTCCACGGGCGTCATCTACTGGATGCTCAACAACGCGTGGCCGACGCTGTACTGGCACCTGTACGACTACTACCTCGCCACGGCGGGTTCGTACTTCGGCGCCAAGACCGGTCTGCGTCCGTTGCACGCCCAGTACTCCTACGACGACAAGTCGCTGGCCGTGATGAACACCAGCCTGCAGACCGCGAACAACCACAAGCTGCAGGTCACGCTGTTCAACCTCGACGGCACGCAGAAGGCCGACGAGACCCGCAACGTGAACGCGACGGCGAACGGCCCCACGAAGGTCGGCTCGCTGCCGCAGCCGAGCGGTCTGTCCACGACGTACTTCGTGCGCCTGCTGCTCAAGGACGCGGCCGGCAACGTGGTGGACCGCAACGTCTACTGGCTGTCGACCAAGGCCGACACGCTGAACTACGGCGGCTCCACCTGGTACCACACGCCGCAGTCCGGCTACGCGGATCTGAAGGGCCTCAACACGTTGAAGCCCGGCACGGTGTCCTCCACCGTGTCCACCGCACCGGCCGGTGACGACAAGCAGGTGACGACCGTGACGGTGAAGAACACCGGCAACTCCGTGGCGTTCTTCGTGCGGGCGTCGTTGCGCAAGGGCCAGGGCGGTGCCGAGGTGCTGCCGACGCAGTGGAGCGACAACTACGTGACGCTGTGGCCTGGCGAGACCCTCACGCTCAAGGCCGAGTACCGCAGTTCCTCGCTCGGCTCCGCGCAGCCGGTCGTGGAGATCTCCGGTCACAACGTGGCGAAGAAGTCCTTCAGCTAGAGGTCTCCACGCAGGAGGCTGTCGATGTTCTCCGGCGGGCCAGGGCGGGCGAAGAACCAGCCCTGGCCCGTGTCACATCCCAGCCTCAACAGTCGTGCGGCCTGAGCGGGCGTCTCCACGCCCTCGGCCGTGACGCCCAACGACAACGCGTGCGCGAGCTGCACCAGCGTGGCGACGATCTGCGAGTCGACGGGGTCTTCCTCGTTCTCGGCGCGCAGGCCCTCCATGAACGAGCCGGCGATCTTCAGCTCGTGCACGGGCAGGTGCTTCAGGTACGCCAGGTTCGAGTAGCCGGTGCCGAAGTCGTCGATCGCGATGCGCACACCCATGTCGCACAACGACCGCAGCGCCTCCAGCGGCTCGTCCGCGGTGCCCATGATCGCCGACTCGGTCAGCTCCAGCTGCAGGTGGTGCGGCGGCAGCGCGCACTCGTCCAGGATGCGCTTGACGTCGCGCACCAGCTCGGGGTCGCGGGACTGCCGCACGGCCAGGTTCACCGACACGAACGGTGCCGCGTCACCGAACTCCACCAGCCAGCGCCGTGCTTCCTCGCACGCCTTGCGGAGCACCCACCGTCCTAACGGGACGATCAGGCCGGTCTCCTCGGCGAGCTCGATGAACCGGTCCGGCGCGAGCCGCCCGAACTCCGGGTGTTGCCAGCGGACCAGCGCCTCGACGCCGGTGACCGTCGAATCCTCCAGGCGCACCAGCGGCTGGTACTCGACGTAGAACTCGCCACGTTCCAGGGCCCGCGGCATCGTGGCGGACAACGTGAACCGGGCGACCTCGCGGGCGTTGCGCTCCGGGTCGTACAACGCCCAGCGCGCCTTGCCGTCCGCCTTCGCCCAGTAGAGCGTGATGTCCGCGTCGCGCATCAGGTCAGCGGACGTCGTGCCGGACAGCTGCCGTTCGACGATGCCGATGGAGGCCGACACGGACAGCTCGTGGCCCGCGATGCGGATCGGCGCCTCCAGCTCGGTCAGCACCCGGTCCGCGACGTCGACGATGTCCCGTTCGCCCGACGAGCCCTCGACCAGGATCACGAACTCGTCGCCGCCCATGCGTGCGACCAGCTTGCCCTCGCCGGAGACGGAGTGGTCGAGCCTGCGCCCGACCTCGACCAGCAACTGGTCGCCGACGTCGTGGCCGAGCGAGTCGTTGATGACCTTGAAGCCGTCCAGGTCCAGGTAGCAGAGGCCGGCCCGCAGGTGCCTGCCGCGGTTGTTGAACACCCGGCCGAGCCGTTCCAGGAACAGCGCCCGGTTCGGCAGGCCGGTCAGCGGGTCGTGCAGCGCCTGGTAGCGCAGCCGGTTCTGCAGCAGGTGCCGATCGGTGACGTCCTCGATCATCGCCACCTGGTACTGCGGCTCACCGTGGTCGTCACGGACCAGCGACAGCGTCAGGTGCGTCCACACCTGCTCGCCGTCGGCGCGGTGGAACCGCTTCTCGGCCCGGTAGTGGTCGCACTCGCCCGCGATGAGCTGGTCGTAGAGCCGCCACACGCTGCCCGCGTCCTCGGGGTGCATGAGGTCGCGCACGTTGTACTGGCGCATCTCCTCGACGCTGAACCCGAGCATGTCCTGCAGGGCCTGGTTGACGTCCAGGATCCGGCCGTCGATGTCGGCGATGCCGATGCCGATCGCGGCCTCGGTGAACATCGCGCGGAACCGGGCCTCCGAGGCGCGCAGCATCGCCTCTGCCTGGTCGCGGGCGTCCAGGACGGCCGCCCTGATCGCCTCCTGCTCGGCGAGCGTGCGTTCCCGCAGCGCGCGGGCGTACCCGGCGGCCAGCGCGCCCTGCAGGGCGGCCAGGCGGGAGTGCAGGCGCTCATCGGCCGCGGCGTCCAGCTCGACCAGCAGGTCGTCGCCCAGGAGCTGGATGGTGCGGCCCAGCGTGTCCGTGCCGGTGAAGTGCGCGTCGACCAGCCGTGAGCCGATCTCGTAACCGGGCGCCGTGCGGAACGGGCTCGCGAACAGCGCCTCGACCAGCATCTCGGTGAGATCCTGCAGGTGCTGGGCGACCTCGGCGCGGGTCATCGGCACGTAGCTCGACCCGATCACGGCCGTGGCCCAGCTGCGCGCGAACGACTCGGCACCGGCCAACACGGCCGGGTCCAAAGGCGAGCGGTCGTCACGCACCCGGTGGTCAACCCGTTCGGTCATCTGTTCGGCCCTAACGCCACGAACGCGCAGCATACGGGCGGTCGCCGTGTGGAGTCACCTCTACACCTTCCGGCCTACCGCGCAGAACCCGGGAAACGATCTCTCGGCCCCGTCGAGATCGTCCGGCGACTGCGGACGCCAGGCGGGTAACCGCACCACACCGGGCTCGACCAGCTCGAAACCGTCGAACAGGCGGGCGACCTCGACCTCGTTGCGCAACGTCGTGTTCGTGACGCTGCGCTCGTACAGCCGGCGCGCCTCCCGCCACTCGTCCGTTTCCTCCTCGGCCTCGTAGCCTGCGTGGGAGATGGCGAGGAAGCTCCCGGGAGCGAGCCGGTCGCGGTAGCCGCCGATGATGTCCAGCGGCTTCTCCTGGTCCGACACGAAGTGCAGCAGCGCGATCATCAACACCCCGATCGGCTCCTCGAAGTCGAGCAGGTCGTTCACCTCGACGGAGGCCAGCACGGCCGCCGGGTCCCTGATGTCCGCGTGCAGCACGCTCGCCTGCTTGTTGCCGTCGAGCAGCGACCGGCTGTGCGCGACGGCGACCGCGTCGATGTCGACGTAGACGACCTTGGCCGCGGGGTCGACGGACTGGGCGATCTCGTGCACGTTGCCCACGGTCGGGATGCCGGAACCGAGGTCGAGGAACTGCCGGACACCCCTGCCGAGCAGGTAGCGGACGGCCCTGCCCAGGAACGCGCGGTGGTTCAGGACGATGCCGCGCAGGTCCGGCATCTTCTCCATGGCCTGCTGAGCGACCGCGCGATCGGCGGCGAAGTTGTGGGCGCCGCCGAGCCAGTAGTCGTACACCCGCGCGACACTCGGCCGTTCCAGGTCGATGTCGCCCGGCGCCCAGTGCGGCCGCTCCACCCGCTCACCTCATCCGCGTCCGGACCGTTCCAGCACATTGTGCACCGCTGACTTGGCAGAATGCCGACCTCGTGAGGAAAAGATTGCTGCTGTCGACCATTCTCGCGTCAATTGGCGTGTTTCTGCTGGTCGGCGGCGCGCTGCTGCTGATCGACCCCGGCGCGCCGAAGCACGAGGCGATCAAGACCGGCGGCCTCGCGGGCGGCGCCATCATCGCGCTCTACGCGTTGTGGCTCAACGACCGGCGCCGCAAGGTCGAGGAAGCCCGCCAGGAGCTCGAAGGCCAGCGCATCGAACACGACAGGTCCCGCGTGGCCGACGAACGGTTCGCGCGCGCCGTGGAGCTGCTGGGGCACGAAGCGGCCCAGGTGCGGGTGGGCGCCATGCACGCTCTCGCCGGCCTCGCGAAGTCCAGGGTCGAGTACGCGCAGACCGTGCTCGACATCCTCTGCGCGTACCTGCGCCGCCCGTACACGAAGACCAAGAACGACCCCGAGGAGATCGAGCTGGAGGTCAGGCTCACCTCGCAGCGGCTGATCGAGGACCTGCTGCCGCGCCTCGAGGAGGAGAACCCGCCTCTCTATGATCTCAACCTCACGAAGGCCCACCTGGAGTTCATGGATCTGTCGTACCGGCAGGTCGGCGACCTGTACATGCGGGTCGCGCGCTTCGAGGACTCCAACTCGTTCCACCACATGAAGATCCACGGCCACTTCTACGTGACCGAGGCCGAGATGAACGGCCGGTTCCACATGCACCACACCGAGATCCGCGGCAAGGCTTGGTTCAGCCGGTTCAAGTCGCGGGGGCTCGCCATCTTCACGGACACGAAGTTCCTGGGAGAGACCAAGTTCACCGGCTCGGAGTGGGCGGACGTGAAGGCCGACGGCCGTACGTTCGCACTGGAAGCCGATCTTCCGGAAGCGTGGAGGAACTGACGTGAAGTGGCTTACCGCGGTGCTGATGGCCGCACTCGTGACGGTGGGAACCGGCTACGCGCTGTACCTCGTCGACGCCCCCGCCATCGAGCTGGTGAAGACCGCGGGGGTGGCGGGCGGCGCCATCGTCGCCCTGTACGCGTTGTGGCTCAACGACCGCAAGCACTTCCTGGAGAGCGAGAAGGTCGCCGACGAACGGTTCGCGCGCTCGGTCGAGCTGCTCGGCAACGAGGCGGACCAGGTGCGCGTGGGCGCCATGCACGCGTTGGCGTGGCTGGCGGAATCCACGCCGCGCTACCGGCAGACCGTGCTGGACGTGCTGTGCGCGTACCTGCGGCGGCCGTTCGTGCACCCCGCACACAAGAAGCGCCCTGACGATCCTGACCAGGCCTTCCTCGACGTGGAGCACGCGATCCAGCTGGAGCACCAGGTCCGGCTCACCGCCCAGCGGTTGATCAAGGACACGTTGTCGTGGCGGAAGCAGCGCAGGTACAAGCACTACAACCTGGACCTGACGGGCGCGACGCTCGAGTACTTCTCGCTGGACGGCAGGCACGTCAACCGGCTGGTCGCCCGGCGCGCGCAGTTCTACGGCATCACGAACCTGCGCAACGTCCACGTGCAAAGCGTCGCGCTGTTCTCCGGCGGCTCGTTCCACGGCAGGCTGCAGCTGTCCAACGGCAACTTCGAAGGCGGGGTCTCCTTCCAGGAAGTCACGTTCGCCGGCGAGGTCGAGCTGAGCAAGCAGGACATCGGCGTCGCGAAGGTCGGCCGGTTCTTCCACCCGTCGCCGAAGCCGCCCGCCGAGCAGACCGGTGAGATGACGGTGTTGAAGGAGACCGAGTTCCGCGCACCCGCGACCGGCTGGCAGCTAACCGACGGCACGGAGGCGGCCGGACTTGGCCTCGGCGACCATGTCGAGCAGAACGCTCGCGGCAGCGCTGACGGTGTTGCTGGTGACGACCACCGTCTCGGCAACGGGCAGGTCCCCGCGAAGGCCGACGAAGCACGCACTGTCGGTCTTGACGGCGAAGGACTGCGGGACTAGCGCCACCCCGAGGCCGAACCCGACGAAGTCGAGCAGCGAGTGCACGTCGTTGACCTCGACCGCCACCCGCCGTTCGACACCGGCGGCGGCAAGCGCGCGGTCGGCCTCGTCGCGCGTGCCCCAGTCGGCGTTGAAGTCGACGAACGACTGCGCGGCGAGTTCTTCGAGTGCGACGGAATCCCTTGCGGCGAAGGGACTTTCCAGCGCGCATGCGAGCACCAGCGGTTCCGCGGCCAAAGTGGACACTCGCAGGTCGTCCGCGATCTTCGGCTGACGCGTGACGAACGCGAGGTCGAGCCGGCCCGCGCGGACCTCCTCGACGAGCTCGGCGTTGCCGGACTGGCGCATCCTGATCTCCACGCCGGGGTGCAGTTCGTGGAACCGCGCGAGCACCGCGGGCAGGTGCACGACGTGGAGGCACTGCAGGCTGCCGACGGACAACGTGCCGCGCAGCAGCCCCTGCACCGCAGCGACCGCGTCGCGGGCCGACTCGATGCTGCCGAGCGCGCGGCGGGCCTCCGGCAGCAACGCCCGGCCTGCCTGGGTGAGCTCGACCTGCCGGGTGGTGCGCAGGAACAGCGGCGCGCCGAGCTCCACCTCCAGGGCGCGGATCGACGCCGAGAGGCCGGACTGGGCGACGTGCATCCGGCGCGCGGCCCGCGTGAAGTGCGATTCCTCGGCGACCGCGAGGAAGTACTCCAGCTGTCTGAGTTCCAAGATTCATCACCCACGGTGCTTAATGAGATCACTTCTTTGCGTTGGACAGCTTAATCGAACTGGTCCAGAGTGGTCTTCATGCAGAAGCGTCGTATCGGAGAAGTGGAAGTCAGCGCCATCGGCCTGGGCGGCATGCCCATCTCCGTCCAGGGGAGGCCGGACCGCGCACAGGCGATCGAGACCGTCCACGCCGCACTGGACGCCGGCGTGACGTTCATCGACACCGCCGACGCCTACTCGCTCGACGACACCGACTTCGGCCACAACGAGGAGCTGATCGCCGAGGCGTTGCGAGGCCGTTCCGAGGAGGTGTTCGTCGCGACCAAGGGTGGTCACACCCGCGTGCCCGGCGGCGGCTGGGAACTCGACGGACGCCCGGAGTACCTGCTCAAGGCCGTCGACGGGTCGCTGCGGCGGCTCGGGGTCGACCAGATCTTCCTGTACCAGTTCCACCGGCCGGACCCGAAGACGCCGATCGCCGAGTCGGTCGGCGCGCTGAAGGAACTGCTGGACAACGGCAAGATCCGGTACGCGGGCGTGTCGAACTTCAACCCGGACGAGATCAGCCTGGCCAACGAGATCCTGGGCGGGCGCCTCGCGGCCGTGCAGAACCAGTTCTCGCCGTCGTACCGGTCGAGCGAGCCGGAGCTGGAGCTGTGCGACAAGCTCGGCATCGCCTTCCTGCCGTGGAGCCCGTTCGGTGGCATCGGCAAGGCGGGCGCGTTGAGCGGTCCGTTCAAGGAGGTCGGTGACGCGCACGGGGTGAGCGCGCACCAGGCCTGCCTGGCGTGGATGCTGGCGAAGTCCGAAGTGGTAGTCCCCATTCCGGGTGCTTCCCGGCCCGCGAGCATCCAGGATTCCGCCGCGGCCACCCACCTGGAGTTGACCAGCGAAGAGCTGCGCCGCCTGGACGGGTGACCCCTGTGGCAAATTAGGACAAATGGTCGCACGATCTAGTCCATGCGGACCTTGATCAGCATCGTGGCGATCGTCGCCGGCCTGTCGCCGGCCCCCGCGTCCGCGGCGCCCTTGCCAGAGGGCTCCGCGGACCATTTCGCGGGATCTCAGATCCTCAAGCACGAGGGCGACGAGTATTCGAAAGCGGAGACATCACCGCCGACGGAGGGCAAAGTGCCCGGCATGGACGTCAGCAGCCACCAGGGCGACGTCGACTGGAAGTCCTCTTGGGACAAAGGGGCCCGGTTCAGCTACGTGAAGGCGACCGAGGGCACCCACTACCGGAACCCGAAGTTCACCCAGCAGTACAACGGTTCCTACAACGTCGGCATGATCCGCGGCGCGTACCACTTCGCGCTGCCCAACCGGGCCGACGGCGCGGCGCAGGCGAACTTCTTCGTCAGCAACGGCGGCGGCTGGTCGTCCGACGGCAGGACGCTCCCGCCGGCGCTGGACATGGAGTACAACCCGTACGGCGAGACCTGCTACGGCATGGACCAGGCCGCGATGACCGCCTGGGTGAAGGCGTTCAGCGACACGGTCTTCGCCCGCACCAAGCGCCATCCGGTCATCTACACGTCCACGAGCTGGTGGAACAAGTGCGTCGGCGGTTCGGTGAAGTTCGGCGAGAACAACCCGCTGTGGGTCGCGCACTACAACGCGAAGCTCGGGCCGTTGCCGGTCGGGTTCGAGTTCCACACCATCTGGCAGTGGCAGGCGGCCGGGCTCTTCCCCGGCGACCAGAACCTGTTCAACGGTCAGTTCGAGCAGCTGCAGCGCATCGCGACCAGCTGAAAAGGGCCCCGTCGACGACGGGGCCCTCTCCTTGCGTTCTCGCTCAGTCGAACAGCGCCGGGAGGGTCCCCTCCCAGGCTTCGCGCAGCTCGTCGAGCGGCAGCTGACCGAGGTCCTGGATCTCCAGGGAGCCGGACTCCGGGTCGACGACGCCGACCTTGCGCCACGGCAGACCGCGCGCGGTGCACATGTCGCTGAAGCGCTGCTCCTCCGTGCGCGGCACGGCGACCAGCACGCGACCGGCGGACTCGCTGAACAGCTCGGTGAACAGGTCGCCCTCGAGGAAGACCCGCGCACCCGTCTCGCCGATCAGGCAGGTCTCGACCAGCGCCTGGGCCAGACCGCCCTCGGCCAGGTCGTGCGCGGCGGAGATCATGCCGTCGCGGGAGCCCGCGACCATGACCTCGCCGAGCAGCTTCTCACGCTGCAGGTCGGCCTTCGGCGGCAGACCGCCGAGGTGGCCGTGGACGACGTGCGCCCACTCCGACCCGCCGAACTCCGCGCGCGTCTCGCCGAGCAGCAGCAGCGTCTCGCCGGCCTCGGCCCCGATCCCGGTGGGGATGCGGCGCCGCACGTCGTCGATCACGCCGAGCACGCCCACGACCGGCGTCGGCAGGATCGCCGTGGAGCCGGTCTGGTTGTAGAAGCTGACGTTGCCGCCGGTGACCGGGATGCCCAGCTCGACGCAGCCGTCCGCGAGACCCTTCACGGCCTGCTCGAACTGCCACATGACCGCCGGGTCCTCCGGCGAGCCGAAGTTGAGGCAGTTCGTGACGGCGACCGGCGTGGCACCGGTGGCGCTCACGTTGCGGTAGGCCTCGGCCAGCGCGAGCCGCGCACCCTCGTACGGGTCGAGCTTGGTGTAGCGGCCGTTGCAGTCCGTCGAGAGAGCGACACCGCGGTGCGTCTCCTCGTCGATCTGGATCATGCCGCCGTCGCTGGGCTGCGCCAGGACGGTGTTACCGCGGACGTACCGGTCGTACTGCTGGGTGACCCACCTCTTGGAGGCCAGGTTGGGGCTGGCCGCCTGGCTCTTGATGAGCGCGAGCAGCTCGTCCTTCGCCGGCTTCGCGAGGCTGTCCGGCGTGTCGGCCTGCAGCGCGTCCTGGTCGGCCGGCCGCTGGATCGGCCGGTGGTAGACCGGGCCCTCGTGGGCGACGGTGCGCGGCGGCACGTCCACGACGACCTCGTCGTGGTATGTGATCACCAGGCGATCCCCGTCCGTCACCTCACCGATCTCGGTGGCGATGACGTCCCACTTGCGGCAGACCTCCATGAACGCCTCGACGTTCGCCGGTTCGACGACCGCGCACATGCGTTCCTGGGACTCGCTGGACAGGATCTCCGCCGGGGTCATGCCGGTGGCCCGCAGCGGGACGCGCTCGAGCCACACGTGCATGCCGCCGTCACCCGCGGACGCCAGCTCGCTCGTGGCGCAGGACAGGCCCGCGCCGCCGAGGTCCTGGATGCCGACGACGATGCCCTTCTCGAACAGCTCGAGCGAGCACTCGATCAGCACCTTCTCGGTGAACGGGTCGCCGACCTGGACCGACGGCAGCTTCTTGCGCTTGCCGGCCGAGTCGTCGAAGGTCTCGCTCGCGAGGACGCTGACGCCGCCGATGCCGTCGAGGCCGGTGCGCGCGCCGTAGAGGATGACCTTGTTGCCGGTGCCCGATGCGTGCGCCAGGTGCAGGTCCTCCACGCGCATGGAACCGACGCACAGCGCGTTGACCAGCGGGTTGCCCTGGTAGGTCTCGTCGAAGACGACCTCACCACCGATGTTGGGCAGACCGAGGCAGTTCCCGTAGCCACCGACGCCCGCGACGATGCCGGGCAGCACCCGGCGCGTGTCCGGGTGGTCCGGCTTGCCGAAGCGCAGCGGGTCCATGACCGCGAGCGGCCGCGCACCCATCGCGAGGATGTCGCGCACGATGCCGCCGACACCCGTCGCCGCACCCTGGTAGGGCTCGACGTAGGACGGGTGGTTGTGGCTCTCGGCCTTGAACGTGATCGCCCAGCCGTCACCGATGTCGACGACGCCGGCGTTCTCACCGATGCCCGCGAGCATCTTGCTGCGCATCTCGTCGGTCGTGGTCTCGCTGAAGTACTTCAGGTGGACCTTCGACGACTTGTACGAGCAGTGCTCGCTCCACATGACCGAGTACATCGCGAGCTCGGCGTCGGTGGGACGGCGCTTCAGGATCTCCTTGATGCGCGCGTACTCGTCGTCCTTCAGGCCCAGCTCCTTGTAGGGCTGCTCCTGGTCGGGCGTGCTTTCCGCGTTCTTCACGGTGTCGATGCTCATGCCTTCACCACCGAGTCGAGCAGGGACAGGAACATGCCCAGTCCGTCGTCGGTCGGGCCGGTGAGCGCGTCGATGGCGTGCTCGGGGTGCGGCATGAGGCCGACGACGTTGCCCTTGGCGTTCGTGATGCCCGCGATGTTGTTGCGGCTGCCGTTCGGGTTCTCGCCGACGTACCGGAACACGACCCGGCCGTCGCCTTCGAGCTCCTTGAGGGTCTCTTCGTTGGCCTGGTAACCACCCTCACCGGACTTCAGCGGCACGAGGATCTCGGCGCCTTCGTCGTAGCGGGTCGTCCACGCGGTCGAGTTGTTCTCGACCTTGAGCCACTGGTCGCGGCACACGAAGTGCAGCTTGTGGTTGCGGACGAGCGCGCCCGGCAGCAGGTGCGCCTCGGCGAGGATCTGGAAGCCGTTGCAGATGCCGAGGACGGGCATCCCCTTGTTCGCGGCCTCGATCACTTCCTGCATGACCGGCGCGAACCGGGCGATGGCACCGCAGCGCAGGTAGTCACCGTACGAGAACCCGCCGGGCACGATGACCGCGTCAACGCCCTTGAGGTCGTGATCCCCGTGCCACAGCGGCACGGCCTCACCGTCCGCGTACTTCACGGCCCGCTGCGCGTCGATGTCGTCGAGCGTGCCGGGGAAGGTGATGACACCGACCCTCATGCCTCGACCCTGCGCACGGTCCAGTCCTCGATCACGGGGTTGGCGAGGAAGGTCTCTGCGATCTTGGCGAGCGTGGCGTCGTCGACGTCGTCGGCGACCTCCAGCTCGAAGTGCTTGCCCTGGCGGACGGCGGTGATGCCGTCAAACCCAAGGCGCGGCAGCGCGTTCGCCACCGCCTGGCCTTGCGGGTCGAGAATTTCGGGCTTCGGCATGACGTCGACGACGACTCGGGCCACGACAGACTGCTCCCGGGTTTGAGGGGGCTGGCGGTACTCCGGGAGCCTACCTGACCTGCTTGTTCATCAACTCGACAGGTGTTCGGAGGCACACCTTCACCCTGCTCCACCATCGGGTGAACGACCTTGCCTCGGTCCGGCGGTTTGGTAGTCTTGAGTCAGCTTCGGCCCGTAAGCCGGAGAAGTGAGCACGGTGCCCGTCCGGACGGTCGGCCGCCGTGCTTCGCGCTTTCTAGGGCAATCTCGTGTCAACGACGTTGCCCATCAACGGCCGAACGCGGCGCAGCCAGTCCCCGCCGGCGCCGTAGCACCACGCGACGATGTCGGCGATCCACAGCAACGGATCGTTCTCGCTAGGCAGGTGCTCGTAGAACAGGCCCGTGCCCCATGCGGACTTGCCGAGAGCGGTTCGAATGGTCAGCAGATCGTGGTCGTCACGAACTTCGCGACTGTCGAACACCAACCGCGAGACGCCGACTTTCAGCAGGTCGTCGGTCAGTCGTGCAACGCACGTCTGCCGAGCCCGCTCTTCGCCCTTCCGGCAACACGCGAGATAGATGTCGACGTGAACCGTAGCTGGGGCCAGAGCGGACAGGATCTGTTTGCGGCGAGCTGGGGCCTCCTTCTTGAAGTGCAGCTCACGCTGATTCGGCATGCGCAGTCCCATGAGCAACTTGCGCAGCTTGGTCAACTCGCCTGGGTCGACGACAGCTGCGGCCAGCAGGTAGGTGTGGTTTCGCCGCGACTCGTCGACGAATGCATAAAGAAGTCCAGCCGATCGAGCGCGTTCTGCTGAACGGAGAACCGCTGGCAGAACCGGCGCAGCCGACGGATGCTGGAGATCATGAAGATCCTGGTGCTCGGCGGAACCGTGTTCCTCAGCAAGGCCATCACGGCGGAGTCGGTCCGCCGGGGCCACGACGTGGTGTGCGGCGCTCGCGGCGCCTCGGGCGAAGTCCCCGACGGCGCACGCCTGATCCCGATGGACAGAAACAAACCCGGCGCGTTCGACCAGCTGGCCGGCGAGCAGTTCGACGCGGTCATCGACGTGTCGAAGTACTCGGTGAACTGGGTGCGGGACGCGTTGGAGGCGTTCGGGCACAGCACGCCGCACTGGACGTTCGTCTCCAGCATCTCGGTCTACGCGGACCACTCGACGCTGAACAACGAGCTGCTGCCGCCGCTGGAGGACGACCCGGCGGAGGAGTTCACGTCGGAGCGGTACGGCAGCGTCAAGGTGGCCAGCGAGAACGCGGTCCGGGAGGCCGTGCGGGGGCGGGAGTTCATCGTCAGGGCCGGGCTGATCACCGGGCCGGACGACCCGTCCGACCGGTTCGGGTACTGGCCGGCGCGGCTCAGCCAGGGTGGCCGGGTCGTCGTGCCGAACAGCCCCGACCTGGGGTTCCAGCACATCGACGCGCGGGATCTGGCGCAGTGGATCGTGTTCGCCGCGGAGGAGCGGGTGACCGGCACCTACGACGCGACCGGGCCCGCGATTCCGTTCCAGCTGGGGATCGGCGAGATCGCGGGTGCCACCGCGCCGCCGGGAACGCAGCTCGTGTCCGTGCCGGAGAGCGTCCTCGAGAAGCTGGGCATCAACCCGTGGTCGGGGCCGCGGTCGATTCCGCTGTGGCTGCCGCGGGAGTGGTCGAAGATGACCGGCCGGGACGTCAGCCCGGCGCTGGCGAACGGGCTGCGGACCCGGCCTCTCGCCGAGACCGCGCTCGACTCGCTGGAGTACGAGCGCGGCCTCGGGCTGGACCGGCCTCGCAAGGCCGGGCTCACTCAGCAGGAAGAGGAGGAGATCCTCACAGCAGTGAGTTGATCTGCGCCGCGACCAGGTCGATGCGCACGCCCTGGTTCGGGCAGCCACCGAAGTGGTGGAGTCCGATCACCTTGTGCGTGCGCCTCGACAGCACCGGCGAGCCGGACGAGCCGCCCTCGGTGTCGCACATGTAGCTGATGTCGGACTGCGACGAGCTGCCGTCGACCCGCACCCCGCGCACGATGCAGTAGCCACCGCCGTTGGTGTTGTCGCGCAACGACAACTTCTTGAGCTTCCCGGCCGGGTGGCCGATGACGTACATCTCTTCACCCACGGCCGGGACGCGCGCGTCCAGCTCGAGGTAGCCGAACGAGCTGATGGCCGCGAAGTTGTTCACGGTGAAGAGGGTGTAGTCGAGCGGGGCGCTGGTCTTCAGGACCTGCGCCGCCAGCACCTTGGTCGTCGGCGCCGACGCGGTGCCGCCGCAGGTCGGGCACTGGTAGTTGAACCAGACCTCGATGCCGGCGGTGCTGGTGAAGCAGTGGTTGTTGGTCAGCAGGCGGTTGTTGGGACCGACCCGCCACGCGGTGCACAGCGAGCTGCCGTTGCGCAGCAGCTTCGCGACCGACGCCGTCTTGCCGAACTCGGTCGGGTTGCTGGACTGGTAGCAGACCGCGTCCTTGTAGTCGTTCGTGCCGCAGATGCTCTGCACGGACGGCTGCGCGGACATCTCGGCCTCGGTGTAGCCGCGCGTGATCTTGTCGATCCGCACGCGCGACAGCGGGTTCTTCACCGAGACGACGGCCTTCTCGCCGGTGATCGACATGGCCCAGAAGCCGGTCGCATCGGGAGTGGCCGTCAGGGAGGAGCGAAGATCCCGCGTGTAGGTGTACTTCTCGGTGCCGTCAGGGTTCGACACCGTGAGCACATCGCCGGGCAAGATACGGAGATCGGTGAAGTGGATCTTCACGTAGCCGGAGCCCGGCCGCTCGATCGCGGTGGTGCGGCTGTTTCCACCTACGCGGACCGAGAGCGATTCCTCGGTGCCGATCTCCTGCGTCTGAGGCGACTGCGTTTGCGGCGCCAGAGCCTGAGCAGGTGTAGAGGTGGTGGTTGCAGGGACGAAGGACGTCATCGGCAGGGCAAGCGCCAGTGCCGTGAGGAGTTGCAGGGTTTTCCTCATGCTCCTTGATACTTCCGACGTCACACGACCGTGTCAGCCCGCCGAACGTCGGTAAAGGAGGCATCTGTGCAAGTTGTCCATTTCGGTCATGCGTGCGTACTTCTCGACACGGGAACCACGCGGATCCTGATCGACCCCGGCACGTTCTCGAGCGGGTTCGAGGGCGTGAAAGACCTGGATGCGGTGCTGATCACGCACCAGCATCCCGATCACCTGGACATCGCGAAACTGCCCGCGTTGCTCGCCGCCAACCCGCGGGCGCAGCTGATCGTGGACGAGGGAAGCGCGGATCAGACCGAAAATCCGACCGTCGCCCGGCCGGGTGATGTCGTCAAGGTCGGCGACACGACGGTCAAGGTCGTCGGCGGCCGCCACGCGGTGATCCACCAGGACATTCCGGTCATTCCGAACGCCGGCTACGTGATCGGTGACGGCGCGTTCTACCACCCCGGCGACGCCCTGTTCGTCCCCGACGAGGACATCGACGTGCTCGGCCTGCCCTCTGGCGCGCCCTGGATGCGCACCGGTGAGGCCGTCGACTTCCTGCGCGCGGTCGAGCCGCGGGTGGCCGTGCCGATCCACGAGGCCGTCCTCGCGATGCCGCAGATGGCCTACCGCCTGTTCGAGCTGCTCAAGCCGGGTGGAACCGAGGTCAGGCCGCTGCCTCGTGGCGAGGAGTCGGCAGTTTGACGTAGGTGGTCGGCGCGGCGTCGTGGGCGAGGGCGATGTCCACGGCGTCGAGCACGGCCTGCCGCGCGCCGGGCCGGTCCAGGTCACGGGCGTCCACGGTGATCCGGGTCAGCCCACCGCGCCGCGCGGAGCGAGCGGTCGCGTAGACCAGCGCCAGCGAGCGCAGTTCGCCGAAGCTGCTGCGCTCGGTCAGCGCGTGCAGCCGCCCGAGCGTCGCGAGGCCGGTGCCGAGGTCGCGGACGGCGTGCGCGTCGGCGCAGCGGTTGAAGCGGTGCTTGCGCAGCGCGAGCAACGTTCCCGGCGACGCCACGCACCGCCGGGGCGCGAACGTGTCGGCGTTGAGCCCGACGGCTTCCATCGCGACCCGAGCGCCGGTGAGCAGCAGCCCCGCCTCGTGCGCGGGCAACCGCCGTTGGCCGAGACCGTGCAGCACGACGGCGTCACCGAGTGCGGCACGCTCCCGCACCCAGTCATGCGCCCTGCCGAGCTCGCGAGGTACCACGAGCAGCGACAACGGCACCTGCCGCGGCTCCAGGGCCGCGGCGAGAGCAGCGCATCGGTCGAGTGTCTGCGGACCGATGCCGGACAGAGAGACCACGAGCTGTGAGTGCACGGTATGAGTGCCCCATGCCGTGGTGACAACCGCGTGAAAGCGGAGCTAACTCAGGCGAGCCAATCGGCGAAAGACCGGCCGGTCAGCCGCTCGTACGCCTCGACGTACCGGTTGCGCGTCGCCTCGACCACGTCCGCGGGCAGCGCAGGCGGGGGCGTGTCCGACTTCCGGTCCCACCCGGACGCGGGCGAGGTCAGCCAGTCCCGGACGTACTGCTTGTCGAACGACGGCTGCACGCGGCCCGGCTCGTAGCCCTCGGCCGGCCAGTAGCGCGACGAGTCCGGCGTGAAGACCTCGTCGGCGAGGATCAGCTCGCCGTCCTTGGAAAGCCCGAACTCGAACTTCGTGTCCGCCAGGATCAGCCCGCGCGACAGCGCGTACGAACGCGCCTCGCTGTACAGCTCGATCGTCCGATCACGCAGCTTGGACGCCAGCTCGACGCCGTGCTTGGCCGCGATGACCTCGAACGACACGTTCTCGTCGTGTGCCCCGATCTCGGCCTTCGACGCGGGCGTGAAGATCGGCGGGTCCAGCTCGTCGGCCTCGACCAGACCGGCCGGCAACTCGATCCCGCAGACCGCACCGGTGGCCCGGTAGTCGGCCATGCCGGAGCCCGTCAGGTACCCGCGCGCCACGCACTCGACGTCGATCATGTCGAGCTTGCGGACCAGCAGCGCCCGGCCGCGGACCTCGGCGGGAATGCGCGGGTCGTCGTGGCTGACCAGGTGGTTCGGGGCGAGCCGCTCGAACCAGAAGACGCTCATCGCGGTGAGCACCCGGCCCTTGTCCGGGATCTCGGTGCTCAGGATGTGGTCGTACGCCGAGATCCGGTCGGACGCGACGAACAGCAGCAGCTCGTCATCTACGTCGTACAGATCGCGGACCTTGCCGCGGGCGACGTGCTGGTAGTCAGCGAGCGTTGGCACGCTGGTCAGCCTACGTGTGCGGGTTCCCGGAACCGACGTACACCCCTTCACCCCTACAGATCAAGCCAAAAGACCCTTAAGGTGCACCCCGTGCTCACCCGAAAGGCGCTGTGGATCCCGGCATTGGCCAGTGCGGGACTGCTCATCGTGCTGGTCGTGGCAGGTTGGGGCAGCAACGCCGGCCCCGTGTCGTCCCCGCAGTCGGGCTCGTTGAACTCGAGCACGGCCCAGTCGGTCAGCATCATGCCGACGCCGAACGTCGCCGACATCACGGTCAAGACGACGACCCCGTCGCCGACCACCACAACGACGACGACGCCCAAGCCGCCACCGGTGCAGGCTCCGCCGCCCGTGCAGCAGCCCACGACGACCACCGAGTCCCCTCAGCAGGGCCTGTTCGTCCACGAGGGCGCACCCTGCCGGCCGGAGGGCGCACTCGGTCTCAGCCCTCGCGGTGAGCCGTTGCTCTGCCGCAAGGACCCCGACCGCAACGACCGGCTGCGCTGGCAGAAGGCCTAGGAACGCCACTCCAGGACGTCGAGCTTGTCGCCGACAGCGACCTTTCCGGTACGCACGACCTGGGCCTTCATCCCGAAGGTCACGCCGCCGTCGGGGTCACGCCGGTAGGTGGCGAGCGAGCGGATCGGCTCCGGGCCGTCCTTGCGCCCGGTCTCCTGATCCACCATCGGCACGGCGCACCGCACGCAGTCCTTGGCGTAGGCCAGTTCCACATCACCGATCACCGCGCGCCGCACCCGGTCCTCGGTGTGCGGTTCCGGCCAGCCCGACACGATCACGTTGGGGCGGAACCGATCCATCGGCACCGGCTCGCCGCCGCGTTCCGCGATCCGCTCGTTCAAGCCGTCCAACGAGGACAGCGAGAGGACCAGCAGCGCGTTCCCGTCGGCGTATCCGACCAGCCCCGTGGTCTCCCCGGTCGTCTCCCGGCGCAGGTCAGGTGGGGTTCGCACGAGCCGCACCGGCTTGCCGAGCGCGTCCGAGAAGTAAGCCGCAGCGGCGTCGCCCTGATCCACCCCGAAGCCGTGCCACGTGTGCAGGACCACCGGCACCCGCGGCCCGTCGAGCACCGCCGGGAACGACTCCCCGCCGATCACCAGCGAGGAGTCCACAACAGACGGACGCAGGGCGGCCATCTCCGGAACCTTGCGCTGTGACAGGAAAACGCCGTCGCTGTCGACCAGCATCATCATCCGGTCGTCGCGCAACCCCGTGAGGTCGGCCGCCGACGACGCGACGGAGTACCCACCGCACCCTTTGATCGGATACACGACCAGGCCGGACACGATCACAGAATCGGCTCCGGGACGTAGGCCGGGTACTTCGAGATCACGTCCTCGACCTGCGCCACGAGGGCCGCCACCTGCGCCGACGCCACGCCCGTGAAGGACAGGCGGTCGGCCAGCAACGCGTCCAGCGCTGCCCGGTCCAGCGGCAGCCGGTCGTCCGCGGCCAGCCGGTCCAGCAGGTCGTTCTCCGCGAGGCCCTGCTCACGCATCGCCAGCGCGACGGCCACCGCGTTCTCCTTGATGGCCTCGTGCGCCGTCTCCCGGCCGACACCTGCGCGCACCGCCGCCATCAGCACCTTCGTCGTGCCGAGGAAGGGCAGGTAGCGGTCCAGCTCACGGGCGACCACGGCCGGGTAGGCACCGAACTCGTCGAGCACCGTCAGGAACGTCTCCAGCAACCCGTCGAACGCGAAGAACGCGTCCGGCAGCGCGACCCGGCGGACCACCGAGCACGACACGTCGCCCTCGTTCCACTGGTCGCCGGCCAGCTCGCCGACCATCGCCAGGTAGCCGCGCAGGATCACCGCGAAGCCGTTCACGCGCTCGCACGACCGCGTGTTCATCTTGTGGGGCATCGCGCTGGAACCGACCTGGCCGGGCTTGAAGCCCTCGGTCACGAGCTCGTGGCCCGCCATCAGCCGGATGGTCTTCGCCAGCGACGACGGCCCGGCCGCGAGCTGGACCAGCGCCGACACCACGTCGAAGTCGAGCGAGCGCGGGTACACCTGCCCGACGGAGGTCAGCACGCGCTCGAAGCCGAGGTGCCCGGCGACGGTGCGCTCCAGCTCGTCCAGCTTCTCCGGCGTGCCGAGCAGGTCGAGCATGTCCTGGGCGGTGCCGACCGGGCCCTTGATGCCGCGCAGCGGGTAGCGCGCGATCAGCTCGTCGAGCCGTCCGAACGCGACCAGCAGCTCGTCGGCGGTGGTCGCGAACCGCTTGCCCAGCGTCGTGGCCTGCGCCGCCACGTTGTGCGAGCGGCCCGCCATCACGAGGTCGGTGTGCTCGGCGGCGAGCCTGGCCAGCCGGCCGAGCACCGCGGCGACCTTGCCCCGGATGAGCTCCAGCGAGCGCAGCACCTGCAGCTGCTCGACGTTCTCGGTCAGGTCGCGCGAGGTCATGCCCTTGTGGACCTGCTCGTGGCCGGCGAGCGCGTTGAACTCCTCGATGCGCGCCTTCACGTCGTGCCGCGTGACCCGCTCGCGTGCCGCGATCGACTCCAGGTCGACCTGCTCCAGCACGCGCTCGTAGTCGGCGACCGCGGTCGCCGGCACGTCGATGCCGGCGGCGGCCTGGGCGCGCAGGACCGCGAGCCACAGCTGGCGCTCCAGCACGATCTTGTGCTCGGCCGACCAGAGCGTCGCGAGCGACGTGGAGGCGTAGCGACCTGCGAGGACGTTGGCGATGCGCGGCTTGCTCACGCCGTCAGGTTAGTGCACCCCGGACTCACTCCCAGGTGATGCCGGGGTCGGTGACCAGGCTTGTGAGCACTTCCACACCCACCGGGATCATCTGCCGGAAGCCGGTGGAGTTGGACGGGTTGTGCGAGTAGCTGGAGATCACCACGGACGTGTTGCCGCCGGCGAGTTTGCGCGCCGACACCGCCCCGATCGTCTCCGTTCCCTCGAAGTACTCGGCCTCGACGACCACCGATCCGTCGTTCATCGGCTTCTCCCGGCAGAAGAGCACCTTCTGAGTGCCGCCGCACAGGTCCTTGGTGCCGACGGCCTGACCCGTGGTGACCAGCAGCGCGGTCGGGCCGATGTCGTCGGTGAAGTACACGAACCCGTACAGGTCGTTCGGGTTCCTCCTGGCCGGCTGCAGCGACTGCGTCGGCTTGAAGCCCGCCTGGTTGAAGTTGAAGCTCACGCTGACGTCTTTCAGGTCCGGCCTGATGACCTTCAGCCTCTTCACCAGCGACTCGCCGACGCGCACCTCGCTGACGTTGGACGACGGTGTGGTGGAGACGCTCGACGGCGTCTCCGAGCCGACCTGTGCGTCACCGCCGCCACGCAGCACGAAGCCGGGCAGCGTCACCGCCGTCGCCACGATCAGGGCGGTGGCAACTCCCACGCTTGCCAGCGCTCGCCTGCGACTTTTTTTCTGCTCGGCCCGCCTCATCAGCTGGTCGGGGTCGAAGTCGAGCGGCGGCTCGTCCCACACGGCCAGCAGCATTCCCTCGCGGATCTCCTGCTCACTCACGACGCGACCCTCCCCGAACTGCTGTCGAGCTTCTCCACGATGGTGCGCAGTGTCGCGAGACCACGCGCCGTCTGGCTTTTGACCGTTCCCTCGGTGCACCCCATGGCCACCGCCACCTCGGCGACCGGCAGGTCCTCGAAGTACCGCAGCACGAGCACGGCTCGTTGTCTCGGCGGGACCTCCAGCAACGCGGTGTGCACCAACTCCCGCGCCCACAGCTTCGCGCCGGTGGTGTCGGGATCGACGCTGGCGTCCGCGGCGTCCGGCAGCTCCCCGTCCCGCTGCTCGGCTCTGCGCCAGGGCCTGCGCTTCTCGTCCAGCCAGGTGCGCAGCAGCACCTTGCGGGCGTAAGCGATCAGGTTGTCGAGGTCCTTGATGCGCTTCCAGGCCATGTACATCTTCATGAGGCTCGACTGCATCAGGTCTTCAGCCGTGTGCCAGTCGCCACAAAACAGGTACGCAGTGCGTCGCAAAGACGCGGCATTGGCTGCCGCGAACTCGCGAAAGCCCTGCTCATCGGCCCTGCGCATACGTTCCCCTCTCGCGTCCTCAACCAGGGGAACGCACCGGAGGGACGCGAGGTTGCATCACTCGTGACGCGAAAGGGCCGTTCGGAGCATCCTGGCCGCCACTCCGCGCGGATCCGACTTCAGCTCGATGAACGAGTTGACCACTGAACCGTCGACCAGCGCGATCAGCTCCTCGACCCGGTCCGGGGCGATGTCGCGGCCGGAGCGGGCGAAGATCTCGGCGATCAGCTCGTGCAGCTCGGTGGACAGCGTCCGCATCAGCGGCCGCAGGTACGGGCGGCGCCCGGTCGCGACGAGCCGTTCGTAGCGCAGCAACATCGTCTCGGTGTCGGTGACGTCCTCGCCGACGAGCAGGTCGAGGATGAGCTCCACCAGCACGTCGTCGTCGCTCAGCCGGTCCGAGATCGAGGCAAGGCGCTGCCGGCAGGTCGCCAGCTCGGTGCGGCCGTGGAACTCGACCGCGGCGGTGATCAGCTCGTCGAGCGAGTCGAAGTAGTACGTGGTGGACGCGAGCGGCAGACCTGCGCGTTCGGCGACCGCGCGGTGCCGGACCGCGTCGAAGCCGCCCTGCACGAGCAGGTCGGACGCCGCCTCGACGAGCGCCTGCCGTCTGCGCTCGCCCTTGGGGGTTGCTGCCGTCATAGTCGCGCCAGAGTACTGGGCGACCGCTCAGAACCGCGGGGCCAGTGCGTCCGCGAACTGCCTGGCCTTGCCCTTCAACTCGCCGTCGCCCTGGGTGAACACGTAGAGGTCCTGGCCCTTGGCCGTCTTCACCTTCTCCGCGCCGGAGGGCGCTTCGAAGGATTGCGGCGTGACGATCGCGGTGATCGACAGGCCGTCGATCGTGAACATGGCCGACCGGGAGTCGGGTGAGCAGGTCACCAACGGTGGCTTCGCGTCCTCCGGCGAGACCGAAGGCTGCGATGAGACCGAAAGCTCGCTGGCGAGGGCGTCTGCGAGCTCTCGGTCCACCGCCGCGCAGCCCTGCACTGCGCGTTCACCGGGCGTGAGCCCGGTGCTTCCCGGCGAAGCGGTGTCCCCCTGCGTGGACACGCTGCCAGGGAAGTCGTTGGCCGGCGGTTGTGCTGACTGGTTCGGGGCTATCGGTCCGGTCAGCGGCGATTGTGCCGCGTTGTCCTGCGCCTGCCCAGTACCCGCTTCATTGCTCGTGTTCGCGCCGAACCAGCCGTTGCCCACCACGACGCCACCCATGCCGAGCACGACGACCAGGGTAGTGCCGACGGCGATCGAGTTGCGCCTGCGAAGGGTGGCGCGTCGCGAAGCCGTTCGGACGTCACCGGCGTCGAAGGACGCCGGTGGCGCGTCGTGCGCGGCGTCGCGGAACAGGCCCGCGAGCTTCTGCTCGTCCATCTACGTCCTCCTCTCGCTCTTGTTCATGACGCCGGCCGCAGATCATCGATCGCGTCACCGAGAGCTTCCCGCAATGCGGTCAGCCCGCGTGCGGTCTGACTTTTCACAGTTCCTTCCGAGCACTTCAGCGTCTCGGCCGTGGCCGTCACGTCGAGGCCCTCGAGGAACCTCAGCACGAGCACGGCCCGTTGCCTCGGCGGGACTCTGCGCAGACCCTTCATCAACGCGTCACGCGTCGCCACCGTCTCGCCGATCTCGTTGTCCGTCGTCGGTGACTCCGGCAGCTCGTCGGTGAACTTCTCGCGCCGCCACGGACGGCGCGATTCGTCGATCACGGCACGCACCACGGTGCGGCGGACGTAGGCGTCGAGGGCCTGCTTGTCCCGGATCTTCCGCCACCTCCTGTGCAGTGCCACGAACGCTGTCTGCGCGAAGTCGTCAGCGCGGTGCCAGTCGCCGCACAGCAGGTATGCCGTTCGGCGCACAGCCTCACGGCGAGCCACGAAGTACTCCGCGAACTCCTGCTCGTCGCGCTGATCCACGCGGACTGTCTCCGCTCGTTCCTCGAGTTGCACTGACCGGACGGAATCTGAGGCACCAACGGTTGCATGAACCATCGGCGAGAGCTACATCACCCCCTCGGTCGTTCACCGGATGTGATGTGATCGGGGTCGTGACCCCCATCGACCTGCGCTCGGACACCGTCACCCAGCCGGACGAGGAGATGCGCCGCGCGATGGCGTCGGCCGAGGTCGGCGACGACGTGCTGGACCACGACCCGACCATGGCGGCCCTGGAAGAGCGGGTCGCGGCGCTGCTCGGCGTCGAGGCGGCGCTGTGGGTGCCGTCCGGTTCCATGGGCAACCTGATCGCCCTGTTCCTGCACCTGCGGCGCGGCGACCGCTTCCTGGCCCCGCTCGGCGCGCACGTGCTGGATGCCGAGCTCGGCACCGCCGCCTGGCTAGCGGGCGGGATGCCGCACGCGCTCCCCGTCGTCTCTCCGGAGGCCGTGGTGGCTGCCGGTGGCGGCGAGTCTCCTTATTACGGGCTGCGCACCACGTTGTTGTGCCTGGAGAACACGCACAACGCCTCCGGCGGCACCGTGACCACGCCGGAGTCTCATGCTCTTCTGGTGTCCGCGGCTCGCTCGGTCGGGCTGGCTGTGCACCTGGACGGCGCCCGGCTCTGGAACGCGTCGGTGGCTCTCGGGGTGCCGCTCACGGCTTTGACCGCGGGGGCGGACACCGTGCAGGTGTGCCTGTCGAAGGGGCTGGGCGCGCCGGTCGGGTCCGTCGTGGCCGGGTCGGCTTCGTTCGTCGTCGAGGCGCGGCGGGTGCGCAAGATGCTCGGCGGCGGCGTTCGGCAGGGTGGCGTGCTGGCCGCTGCGGGTCTGGTCGCTCTTGATCGGATCGATCGGTTGAGTGCTGATCATGCAAATGCTGTCGCTTTGGCTGCCGGGTTGCGTTCGCTGGGCTGGGAGGTGGCTGAACCCGCGACGAACATCGTGCTGGCTTCGGTGCCCGACCTGGACAAGACAATCGTTTCGTTGCGCGATGTCGGGGTTTTCGCCAGTCCGATGTCCGGCAAGGTTCGGTTCGTGACGCACGGCGACGTGGACTCGTCCGACATCGCCGAGGTGCTGCGCCGGCTACGAGAGGACGCTTGATGCGCTGGATCGTGTTCGACTTCGGCGAGGTCATCAGCCGGCGGAACCCGGCTCTGCCGGCGATGGCTTCCCGGCTCGGCGTCTCGCTGGACCGGTTCGAGGACGCGTACTGGGACCGCGACGCCTACGACCGCGGCGGCTCCGACGCCTCCTACTGGTCGTCGATCGGTTCCTCGCTCGGGCTTTCGTTCGACTCGCCGGTTGTTGCCGAGATGACCGCTCTCGACAACGCAGGCTGGCTCGACGACCCGGTGCCGGAAACCGTCGCCCTGATCGAGGACCTGTCCGCTCTCGGACTTCCGCTGGCGTTGCTGTCGAACGCGCCGGTCACCTTCGCCCGGCTGGCCGAGAAGGTGCCGTGGGCCAAGCACTTCCGGCACCTGATCTTCTCCGGCGACCTCGGCTACGCGAAGCCGGACGTGGCGATCTGGGAACACACCTGCTCGGTGCTGGGTGCCTCTGCCGGTGACCTGATCTTCTACGACGACCGCGCGTCCAATGTGGACGGCGCACAGGCCTTCGGCATCGACGCGCGCCTGTGGACGTCAGCTCTTGCCGCGCGCACCGAGCTCCGCGCGGAGTTCGGCGATCTCGGCGCGTAGGTTCCGGAGCTCCTGCACGGTCTCGAGCTCGGCCTCCTCGACGCCGCGCAGCTTCTCCACCAGCCAGCTGGCGATCGTGCCGGTGATGACACCAAGCAGCGCGATGCCCCCGACCATGAGCAACGCAGCCACGAGCCGCCCCTCGGCCGTGACGGGGAAGCGGTCGCCGTACCCGACCGTCGACATCGTGGTGATGGTCCACCACAAGGCATCCCCGAACGTCGTGATGCTGGCGTTTTCCGCATTCCGCTCCGCGTCCAGCACGGCAAGACTCGCGCAAAACATGACAAGAATCGTCACGCCGGCAACATAAATGCTGACCCGCTGCCGAATCTTGTGCTGGAACTTCTTGTTCAGGAGGCTGAGCACGGTGACGAGCCGCAGCACCCGGAACTGCCGCACCATCGGCAGCACGACAGCCGCAAGCTCGAACAGGTGCGATTTCACAAACAGGATCTTGTTCGTCGCCAGCGCGAACCTGGTCGCGTAGTCGGCCGTGAACAGCGCCCAGACCAGCCACAACGCGATCTCGAGCGGCAGATGCGTCTCCGCGCGGACATCGAGCACCTGCCACGCGTACGCGACGAGGAACAGCACGGCGAGAGCCGTCAGCGGCCACTCGACCTTTCGCTCCCACTGCTCGAGGCGAGCCTCGTTGGACTGCAACACCGCTTCATGGTGAGCGGTGATCTCCGATTAGACCAGGGTCATCTGCGCGATTTGATCGCACCGTAAGCCGCGGTGCCTGCGAGGAGTAGTCCTCCAATCACAGCGAGCCAGAACAGGCCTTTCACGACCGCGCCTACGACGGCAAGCGCGATCCAGATCGCGACGAGCCAACCGATGATCGCCCACATTGGTCCGGTCCCCTCCCTCTCTCCTCTTTGCAACGTTCGGGTGGCCCGGTTTGTTGCGCTCGTCTGTCTGGTGGTTGGGGCTGGCCGGTGGCTGGGATCGTTCGCTCGGTCGTTTGGTGGCTCGGTGGTTCGCTCGGTGGTTCGTTCGCTGCGGTCGTTGCCTGCGGGCCGGTGGCTGCTCGTTGGCTGCGGTCGTTGCCTGCGGGCCGGTGGCTGCTCGTTGGCTACGGTCGTTGCCTGCGGGCCGGTGGCTGCTCGTTGGCTGCGGTCGGTGGCTGCGGTCGTTGGTTCGCTCGGGGGTTCGCTCAGAGCCAGGCCTTGAGACGCCTCAGCGCCTCCTCGATGTCCTGGGTGGCCCCCGCGAACGACATCCGCACGAAGTGATGCCCGTCCACGGGGTCGAAGTCGATGCCGGGCACGATCGCGACCCCGGTGTCGTCCAGGAACCTCCGGCAGAACCCCATCGAGTCGTCCGTCAGATGCCGCACGTCCGCGTACACGTAGAACGCCCCGTCCGCCGGCGCGAGCTTGTCGACCCCGAGATTCGTCAACCCTTCCAGCAACAGATCCCGATTCACCTTGTACCGCTTGAGGTGCTCCGCGGTCTCCGCATAGGCATCCGCGTGGAACGCCTCAACCGCGGCATACTGGGCCAACGCAGGCGGACAAAGAGTGAAATTGCCGGTCAAACAGTCAACCGCCCGCCGCAGCCGCTCCGGCAGCAACATCCACCCCAACCGCCACCCGGTCATGGCAAAGGCCTTCGAGAACGAGTTGACGACAATCGCATCCCGCGACGTCTCCCACGCACACCGCAACGGCTCCCCGTAGCTGATCCCGTGATAGATCTCGTCGCTGACGAGCTGCACCCCGTTGTCCGCACACCACCGAGCAATCGGCCCGACGTCCACGACCGTCCCGGTGGGATTGGCCGGGCTGGCCACGATCACGCCCTTGAGCCCCGGATCGAGCATCTCCACCGTGGGCTGAAACCGCGTCTCGGGCCCGCACGGCAACTCGACAACCTCACACCCCAACGCCTTCAAGATGTTGCGGTAAGCCGGATACCCCGGCCGAGCCAGCGCGACCCGATCCCCGGCGTCGAACGCGGCCAAAAACGCCAACGTGAACGCCCCCGACGACCCCGTCGTCACCACCACGTCGTCCGCCGCAACGTCCAACCCGTACTGCCGCCGGTAGTGCCCCGCGATGGCACTCCGCAGCTCGGGAATCCCCAACTGCTCGGTGTACCCCAGCGCATGCTCGCCCAGTGCACGCACAGCAGCCTCCCGCACCGGGCGCGGTGCCGGACTCGACGGCTGCCCGGCGGCCAGGGAGATCACGTCCCCGTGGGTCCGCTGCCGGTGCGCGGCGGCGGAGAGCACGTCCATGACGTGGAAGGGCGGGACGTCGGCGCGGGCAGCCACGGTCAGCATGCCGCCAGGCTAGCTCCCCATCGCTTTGGCAGGCCCCGAGATCCTGCGTGCGCCACACCTCGTGCCACACCTCGACTTCTCGCGCACCGCACGCCTCTCCCGCGCGCACCGCACGCCTCTCCCGCGCGCACCGCACGCCTCTCCCGCGGCGACGCGGTTTCTCTCGCAAGACACCACGCGCACGTCCGACCCTGTCTGGCGCCGTGCCCAGCCGCCATCCGACCCGTCACCTCCCGGTCCGTTCCGCCCTTCGCCTTCGGCCGCAACCCCCGCGCTTCCGCATATGCGAGAGAAACGGCAACAGCGTTTCAGGACATTCCATACCCATGTGGGTGTGGACAAACGAAACCCGGCACATTTCCGTCACGAGAGACAGGACGAAGAGGTGCCGGGTTCGGGACAGAGGTCACCCGATCGTGCGATGAGTTAGTAGCCCTGGTAGCCGCCGCCTTGGGACATTGCCTTCAGACCGGGGTGTCCTTCGAAGCCGCCGTAACGCGAGAACGTGTAGCGGACGCCGGCAACGATGTTGTCGACCGGATTCCAGATGTCGTCGTGGCCGGGCAGCTTGTGGGCGTTGAAGGTCGAGTCGATGCACTGCATCAGGCCCTTGGACGGCGTGCCCTTTTGCGCGTTCGAATCCCAGAGGTTGATGGCGTGCGGGTTGCCGCTCGACTCCTTCTCGATGATCTTCCAGATCTCGTCGATGTTGTCCTCGGTGACCGGGATGCCGTTGGCCTGAAGGATCTTGATGGCCTCGCGGATCCACTCCTCGACGTTGCCGGGAGGTGGGCTGCCCGACGGCGGACCGCCGCTGGAGCCGAGGCCGCCCATGCCACCTCCACCGCCGCCGCCTCCACCGGAAGCGCCACCGCCACCGCCGCTCGAGCCGCCGGAACCGCTGGAGCCACTGGAGCCGCCGCGGTCTTCAGCCGGTTGGGGCTTCGAGTCTGACTGGGACGGCTTGGTCGAGTCGTCTGGCGGCGGGGTCGGCGCCCACTCCACCGGCTTGCCGGGGGCGAGGGTGAAAGCCTGGGTGTTCGGGTCCTGAATGGAGGAGAACTTCGGTGCCAGCGCGCCGGGGCGGCCCTTCAGGGTGCCTGCGGCGGCGTTCACGGCGTTCTCTGCCTGGGAGATCACGGGTTGCGCGTCGCCGGTCGCCTCGGCGCAGAGGCCGCGGATGACGCTGTCGACGTCCTCCTGCGGCTGGTTGTGGAGCTGCTGACGCACCTGGCGGGCGCGGCTCAGGAGGTTTTCGCAGATGCGGCTCATCGAGGATTTCGCGGTTTCCAACGCGTTCGCGGCCGCCTCCAGGTCGGCCGCGGCGCCGTTGAGCGCCTCTGTCATCGAGGTGCCGCACTTCGTGACGTTGGCCATGTAGGCGACGAAGCCGTCCGCGGACTTGCCTTCCCAGGCGCCGTCCATCTGCGAGACGGACTTCTGCAGCGCGTTCGTCTGGTCGCCGCATTTGCCGCCTGCCTGCTTCCAGCGGTTCGCGATGTCGCGCACGGCCTGCGGTTGGGCGGTCTCGATCTTGTCTGCTAGCGCGGCCAGTTCCGCGCCGCCCGGCAGTGCCGCGACCTCGTCCATCGCGCTCACGTCACACCGCCTTCATCGAGTTCTTGTTGGATTCTTCGACGCCTTCCACGGTCGTCTGGACCGCGTCCAGCGCGCTCTCGACCTTGCGCAGCAACTTCTCCGCCGCCTCGAACTCCTGCGAGCCCGCTTGATCCATTGCGGTCACCGCGCCCGAGATCGCACCGGAAGCGCCGAGTTTCCCGAAAATGTCCGGATTGCCGTACTGATTGGAAAAGCCGTCACCGATCGCGCCGAATTGTCCGGCCTGGCTGCTCACGGTCGTGCGGCACTGTTCCATGGCTTCGCTGTTGAACTTCGCCACAGCCATGCGCGCCTACCCCCTCATGTCTACTCGAAGACCTTAGAACGAATTTCGTCGAGCAGGGCGTCGATTCGTCCTTTCAACGCCGGTCGGGTGATGTCCTCGTCCACGATCGCGTCGACCCGATGACGGCGCCCGCTGGCGTCGACGGCGACGGCGCCGAACCAGGCCCGGATGCCTTCTGCCGGCACGAGCTCGACGAGCGACTGCGTCATGTCGGTCGTTTCCTCGACGGTCAGCTCGTCCCGCGTGAGCACAGCGCGAATCCCGCTCGCCACGACCATCGCGCGCGTCGACGTGCTGCCGATGCCTAGGCGCAGGTCCAGCGCGAGGGTCGGGTGCGCGAGCTGTTCGAGTGCTTTGGCGAGCCACGGATCGAGGTCGCCGACGTGCTGCTCGGCGGCGTTGGGCACGTGCAGCACGATCGGCATCGCGCCTAGCTCGAGGTGGTCCCACGCCGCGCGAAACGCGGACGGGGAGAGTGCTGCTCTCACGCGGACTCCCGGCATGCGGCGGGCGTCATCCCCTGGCCCCCCAGGCCCGCGTCGACTACGACGCGCGGGCGGGGGCCGGGGTTCCGCGATCACACCTCTTGCAGGAGCTCCCAGATGGCGCCGGCCAGCCGGTGGTTGTCGACCGGCGTGATGGTGCACCACCTGCGCCCGTCGCTGCTCGGCTTGAGCTGGCGGATGTAGCGCCCGTTGTGCGTGTCGTGGAAGGAAACGACGCGGCCGGCGCGCTGTCCGTTGCGCTGCACGCCGAACTGCCCGCGCGTGGACGTGCCGTCGAGCATCCCGGCGAGTTCCTGCGCGTCACCGAGCCGCATGCCCTGCCGCTCCAGCATGGTGATCAACCGCTGAGCGTCCTGCCCGACGTCCTTGGCCGCGGCCACCAGATCGTCGTAGGGCAGGCTGATCGACCGTCCGAAGCCTGCCGGCATCTCGCCGGCCACGGACACCGCGGCCTCGGCGAGTGCGGTGCCGCGAGCCTCGATCAGCCACATCTCGTCGCGATCCTGGACCGCCAGGATCGCCTCGTCGCCGATCGCCGCGGCCAGCCCGCTGATCTGCCGGTCGGCCCAGATCCACAGGTCGATCGACACCTGCGGGTTCGCCAGCAACGCGAACCCGTCGGCGAGCTCGGGCACGACCCGGCCGTTGTCGGCCAGGCCGCGTGCCTCGAGCGACTCCCAGGCCCGCTTCACCACCTCCGCCTTCTCGGTGTGGGTGATGGAGGGAATCCGCGTGTCGAGCGCGACGTGCGCGGCCGGGAGGCGTTGCGCCTCCCAGACCACGGCGAACTCCACTGTGGACAGAACCACAGAACCTGGTGAGCTCAAGGGATCTACTTGTCCTTCGGGTCTTCGCCGATGACGGATTGCACCACCATGCGGTCATCACCGAACATCTCGTCGGAGTCGACGCCGTACTTGCTGAAGTGCTCGCCGTCCTCGTCGCCCTCACCCTTGGCAGCGCTGGCCGCGGGCGACATGAGCGAACCAGAACCCTTGCCGGCCACGCCACCCTTGCCTGCAGCGCCCGCACCTGGCCGGTTCGCGTCAGGCCCGACACCGGTGGCGCCACCAGGCGTCATCGCACCCTTGCCCGCGGCACCGGTCGCACCCGGTACACCAGGACCACCCTTGCCTCCGGCGCCAGGCTTGTCGCCGGCACCGATCGTGCTCGGCGCACCCTTCGGCCCGGTGGGCGCGATGGGCGTCTTCGGGGCCTGGCTCGGGCCGCGGCCACCGCCGACCACCTGTGGTCCGCGCGCGGCACCGGTGGCGCCGGCGAGACCCGTCGCCGCGGCGGTCGCTGCGGCGATACCGACTGGCA
The DNA here is from genome assembly GCF_044455585.1 of Lentzea sp. NPDC051213. Taxonomy (NCBI): domain Bacteria; kingdom Bacillati; phylum Actinomycetota; class Actinomycetes; order Pseudonocardiales; family Pseudonocardiaceae; genus Lentzea; species Lentzea sp. NPDC051213. Next base: position 285,006 of record NZ_JBITEX010000005.1, on the reverse strand, counting down.
GCGGGGAGCCGAACGGCTTGGGCAGGCCGGGGCCGGTCGCAAGTGGGCCGGGGGGCTGCGTGCCGGGGATCACGCCCGTGCTGCCGCCGGGCAAGTTGGGGGTGGGGCCGAGCGGGGAGCCGGGCGAGCCGGGGCCAGGTGTGCCGGTGAAGCCGGGGCCACCGTGGATGCCCGGAGTGCCGCCCGTGCCTGGGGTGACAGCTGGGCCAACGGTCGGAGCCACTGCGGCGCTGGCGACGACGATGTCCGGCGGCTGGTTGGGCGTGCGGAACGAGTCCAGCGCACCCTGACTGTTCTTCGTGTAGCCGGTGAGGCTGTCGATCGCCTGCTCACGCGCCCGGTTGGTCTGCGCGACCTCGGCAGCGTGGTCGGTCTCGATGCCGAAGAGTCCCGCGCCCTTGTCGAACAGGTTTTTGTCCGTGTCGCCGCGCAGCGAGTCGGATTCGGGCGACTTGTTGCGGGCATCGGTGGTGCTTTCGCCCTGGCGAGCCATCGCGTCCGAGTTCCCCACGGTCGCTTCGCCCGCTTCGTTGAAGCCCTCGGAAGTGACCTTGGTCTTCTGCTGGCTCTTCTCGCCGGCCGCGCCGCCCCAGTCGATGCCCAGCTTGTTCAGCTGATCACGCAGTACGGCGTCCACGCCGTGAAGGCTGCTGGCAAGATCCCGAAGGACGTCGGAAGCGGATGCGAACTGCCGGGAGAGTTCGCCACTGCCGACGCTGAGCTTCTTGACCTCTTGCGCCAGCTGCTCGTTGCTCCAGCCTTCGAAGTTCCAATCAGTGAGTTGTTCACCCGACATAGCTCCCCCTCACTTCAAGGTCTTGAGAGTCTCGACCGCGAGCGCGGCGGCTTTGTTGACCTTGCTGCACATCAGGTCCTGCGAGTCACCCTTTTCCGTAACTGGGTCGTAGGACATGTGCAGCTGCTGGCCTTCCGCCACGTCGACCGTTACGGTGCAATTAACGCTGTTCGTGCCGGTCAACGTGAGTTGAGCGGCCCCGTATCCGGCAACATCAACGACTTTCACGTCGAGGTTGCCTGAACCCGTGAGCCAGAACGGCACGCCCTTGTTCGTCACCAGGACAGCGGTGTAGGAATACTTGAGTCCGTTCTCATAGAAGCAGCCAGGTGCTTTCCCGAAATTGGACACTTCGATCTGGTCCGGCACGGCCTCAGCGACCTTGATTTGACTCATCTGCGCCTGCGTGAGCAACTTGCACGCATCAACGCCGTCGAGCTTCAACTCAGCTGGACGCTTCGGCAATTCCGAAGCGGAGCCTGAAGTAGGACTACCGCCGCCCGAAGTTGGGTTCGGTTTGCCCTGTTCTCCGCTGCCCGTACAGGCAGTGGCCGCCACCAGTGCGGACGCCGCGGCGATGATCTTGAAGGAGGTTTTGCTCACGTCGTCTTTCCGAACACAGTAGTGATCTCTTCGTCGGTGAAGCCGTACTGCTTGGCCGATTCCTTCAGCTGTATCGCCAAGTTCTCCAGGCTTTCGACGTACTGCACAATTCGACCCACGTATGAATCTTCATCGGTCGTCAGACGACGGTTCCACAAAGCTGCGATGTTCGCGCTCACCACGCCGGCCGAGTCTGCGTTCACATGCACTTCGAGCTTGCGCTGCGCCGAGATCAGCGCGCGCTTCAGCACATCAGCCTGGTCCTGGATGACAGTGCCAGCCTTGAGGACGTTGTCTTTGTCGACGTGGAAGCTCTGCGTGGCCGGACCCGACGTCAGGCCGTCCAGAAACGCCGATGCCGTGTGGAACGCGCTGACCGCGGCCCCGATCGCGCCCCCGGCCACACCCGCGACGGCACTGAGAGCGGCATCCGCCCCCGCGCTCTCCTGTGTCACGACGTCCTACCCCCGTACGTTCGGTAACGGTTCGGTCCCGCTTCGCAGGCTACCAACGCCTGCGTAAGACGTACCTGTGGTTGGACGAAGACCACCCTTCTTTGGTTCCCCCTTGCCCCTGAGTCCTCAACCACCTGGGCGAACACGAGGCGACCGGACAGGGCACAGGAAGTCGGGTGCGAACCGAAAACGCCCCATAGCGTTGACGACGTGCTGGAACGACTCAACCAGGCCATGGCCCACATCGAGGCGAACCTCGACGGCGAGATCGATGTCAAACACCTCGCCCGGATCGCCCACACGAGCGAGTACCACCTCCGCAGGATGTTCAGCGCGCTCGCCGGCATCCCGCTGAGCGAGTACATCAGGCGCAGGCGGCTCACCAGGGCGGCGAGTGAGGTCCTCAGTGGACACGACTCGTTGCTCGACATCGCCACGCGGTGGGGTTATGGGTCCAACGAGGCCTTCGCGCGGGCCTTCAAGGCCATGCACAAGGTGGGGCCGCAGGAAGCGCGGAACACCAAGAAACCGTTGCAGTCACAGCAGATTCTCACGTTCAAGCTGGTCGTCGAGGGGAGTACGAACATGGAGTACCGGATCGTCAACAAGGACGCGTTCCAGGTCGTCGGCAGGGGCACGCGGGTGCCGTTGGTTCATCTGGGGATGAACCCCGCGATCGTCGACTTCATCAAGGGCATCGGAATGCCCACGCTGGAACGGATGAAAGCCCTCAGCGACAGCGATCCCGAGGGACTGGTGGCGCTCACCAGCAACCAGGAGGGCAACGAGGAGGGCGATCACCTCGACTACTTCCACGGGGCGGTGACGAGCCAGAACCCACCGGACGACATGGAGGTCGTCACCGTGCCGAAGCACACGTGGGCCGTGTTCCGGACCGAGGGCCCTTATCCGGAGACGATTCAGCACATGTGGCGGGACGTGTACACGCAGTGGTTCCCGTCCAACAGTTACGAGAGCGTCGAAGGGCCGACGATGTTGCAGACGCGCATCAACGGTGACACGGCCACGGCCGAGTTGTGGATTCCTGTTACCAGCTGAGGCCGAACGCCCGGCGCCGGTACAGGCGCCGGGCAGGGCTCACGGCAGCGTGATCTGGCCGTCGACCGCCTTCGAAGCGATGTCCGAACGGTGGTGCGAGCCCGTCAGGTGGATCTCCGCCACCCGCTTGTAGGCCCGATCGCGCGCCTTGGACAACGACTTGCCGGTGCCCACGACCGACAGCACGCGGCCGCCGGACGACACCACGGCGCCGTCCTCGCGGCGGCGGGTGCCCGCGTGCAGCACGCCGTCCGCCTCGGCACCGGTGATCACGTCACCCGTGCGCGGGCGGCCGGGGTAGCCCTCGGCGGCCAGGACGACGGTCACGGCGTAGCCGTTCTCCCACTCCAGCGCGGGCAACGACGCCAGCGAGCCGGAGGAGGCCGCCAAGAACAGAGAAGAGATCGGCGACTTCAGCAGCGCCAGCACGGACTGGGTCTCCGGGTCGCCGAAGCGGCAGTTGAACTCGATCACCTGCACGCCGGACGACGTCAGCGCCAGCCCGGCGTAGAGCAGGCCGACGAACGGGGTCTCACGCGCGCGCAGCTCGTCGACGACGGGCTGCACGCAGCGCGACACGATCTCGGACACCAGGCCCTCGGGGGCCCACGGCAGCGGTGCGTAGGCGCCCATGCCGCCGGTGTTCGGGCCGTGGTCGCCGTCACCCACGCGCTTGAAGTCCTGCGCCGGGATCAGCGGAACCACGGAGACGCCGTCGGTGACGCAGAACAGCGACACCTCCGGACCGTCCAGGAAGGACTCCAGCAGCACCGGGTGCCCGCCGTCGAGCAACGTCATGGCGTGCGCACGCGCCAAAGCCAGGTCGGTCGTCACCACGACGCCCTTGCCCGCGGCCAGCCCGTCGTCCTTCACCACCCACGTCGGGCCGAACCGGCCCAGGGCCGCGTCCAGGCGGGCCGGATTGTCCACGACCTCGCTGTGCGCTGTCGGCACCCCCGCCGCGTTCATGACGTCCTTGGCGAACGCCTTGGACCCCTCGATCCGGGCCGCCTCCTTCGACGGCCCGAAGCACGGGATGCCGAGCGCTCGGACCGCATCGGCGGCCCCGACCACCAGGGGTTGTTCGGGGCCGATGACCACGAGGTCGGCCTTCCACTCCTTCGCGAGAGCGGCGACCGCCGAGGCATCACCGACGTCGACGCCGTAGATCTCGGCGTGACCCGCGATTCCCGGATTGCCAGGCGCGCACGCCAAAGCAGTCAGTTGCGGGTCGCGCGACAACGCGACGACAAGGGCATGTTCACGGGCGCCAGACCCGATGACCAGGACACGCACGGTGCCCGAGCCTAGTTCAGCCGAGCGCCTGCTTCGCTCCTGGGTGCAGCGGGACCGGGTCGGTGGCGCTGGCCTTGTCCCGAACGATGTCCTTCACGGCCGGGTGCACCTTCTCCAGGTCAGCCTTCTTGTCGAAGATCAGCTTGGTCAGAGCGCACGCGTTACCGGCGGCGAAGTCCTCACGGACGAGCAGCAGGTTCGGCACGACGATGGTGGGCGTCTCGGCGAGCCCGTAGGTGGCCGCGGGGATCGAGGCCGTGTCGTAGACCTTGCTGATCTTCTGCAGCTCGCCCAGCTGCGACGAGATGTCGAGCAGCTTCACCTTGCCCTTGAGCGACGTGGTGATGTCGGTGAGCTGCGGCGTCGGCAGGCCGCCGGACCAGATCAGGCCGTCGATGCTGCCGTCCTTCATCCCGTCCGCGGTCTTGGTCAGGTCGAGGCGCTGGGCCGCCACGTCGGAGTCGATGTTCAGCCCGGCCGACTTCAGCAGGCGGCCGGCGATCACCTCGGTGCCGGACTTCGGCGACCCCGTCGAGATCCGCTTGCCCTTCATGTCGGCCACGGAGTTGATCCCGGATTCGGTCCTGACCAGCACCTGCGTGTAGTTCGGGTAGATCCGCGACAGGGCGGCGATCTTCTGCTTCTTGCCGTCGAACGCGCCCGTGCCGTTCACCGCGTCCGCGGCGGTGTCCGCCAGCGAGAACGCGATGTCGTAGGTGCCGTCCGCCAGCTGCTGGATGTTCTGCACGGACGCGCCGGTCTCCGCCGCCGACGCCTTCAGCTTCGTGTTGTCGGAGATCAGCTTGGCCAGACCACCGCCGACCACGAAGTAGACGCCACCGGAGTTGCCGGTCGCGATCGTGATCCGCCCGTCGGACGTCTCACACGCCGCCTGCGAGCCGCCGGCGTCCGGGGTCGTGGGCGTGCGTTTGCCGCCACACCCGGAAACCACGAGCGCCAAAGCGATCGCGCCGATCGCATATTTACGCAGCATCAGGAACCCTCCCACGAGTAACCAGGTGTACCGCCACGGCCACCACGAGGAACCCGGCCCCGATGGCGATCGTCAACGGCTGCAGATAGAGCAGGAACAACGCCGCCGGCACGCACAACAGGCGTTCCGGCCAGCGCGCGGGACCGAACAACCAGCCGCCCGTCAGCACCGCGAGAGCGGCCACCCCCAGCGCGGACGCCCCGAAGGTCCACACCGACTCCAGCAGCGACCCGCGCAACAGCAGCCCGGCACCTTGATCGGTCAGCACGAAGGCCAGCGGCACGAGGAACGCGGGCAGCGTGTACTTCCACGTCTGCCACATCGTCTTCATGACATCGCCGCCGGTCAGCGCCGCGGCAGCCACCGCGGCGAGCGCCGTCGGAGGCGTCACTTCGGACAGCACCGCGTAGTAGAAGATGAACATCGCGGTCTCGGCCGGCTCGACCCCCAGGGTGATCAACGCCGGACCGATCACGACCCACGAGATGATGAACGACGCCGTCACCGGCACCGCGAGCCCGAGCACGGACACCGCCACCGCGGCGAGCACCGCAGTCAGCATCAGCACGACGGTCCGGTTGTCCGTGAACACCGAGGCGAGGTCCACCAGCGAGCCCGCAAGCGCTTGCCCCAGCCCGGTCTTGGTGATCGTCGACGTGATCACACCGGCCGCCGCGCACACCGCGATCACCGGGAACGCCGAGCGCACGCCGGTCGACAGCGAGTCGGCGATGAGCCGCGGCCAGTCCCGCCGGTGGTTGACCAACGCGAACAGCGCGGCGACACCGGTCGCGTACACGACCGCGCGGTAGACGGGGATGTCGAGCGCCAGGAAGACGATGATGATCCCGAGCGACAGGAAGTGGTACCAGCCGACCTTCAGCACGTCCCAGAACCGCGGCGCGTCCACGTCGACCGGCTTGGCCCCGAACCGCCGCGCGTCGGCCTCCACGGCCAGCGCGATGCCCAGGTAGTAGAGCAGCGTCGGGATGATCGCCCAGATCAGCACTTCCAGGTACGACACCTGCAGGTACTCGGCGATGATGAACGCCGCCGCGCCCAGCGTGGGCGGTGACAGGATCGCGCCGATGCCGGACGCCGCGAGCAGGCCGCCCGCGTTCTCCTTGGGATATCCGGCCTTCTGCAGCATCGGCCACGTCACCGCGCCCAGCGACACGGTCGTCGCGGTACCGGAGCCGGACACCGTCCCCAGCAGGAAGCCGGCGGTGGCCGCCGTGCGACCCGGCGCCGTCCGCGACTTGCGGAAGGCGGCGAAGCTGACGTCGACGAAGAACTTCCCGGCGCCGGACGCGTTCAGCACCGCGCCGTAGATCGTGAACAGCACGATGTAGGTCGCCGCGACGTCCAGCGGCGTCCCGTAGAACCCGCTGGCGTCGTTGAAGAACCCGTTGATGATGTTCGAGAAGTCGACGCCGGAGTGCGCGATCGACCACGACGGCGGCAAGAACCCGCCGTAGTAGGCGTAGGCGATGAACCCCAGGCACACCAGCGGAAGCACCCACCCGGTCGTGCGCCGGCACGCCTCCAGGATCAGCACCAGCAGCACCGCGCCCGCGATCACGTCGAGCGTGGTCAGCTGCCCCTGCCGGTTCAGGAACGCGTCGAAGCCACCGAACAGCGGGTAGGAGGCGGCGGCGAACGCCAGCGCCGCCAGCACCCAGTCGACGATCTTCGGCGAATGACCGCGGCCGTAGGACAGGAACACCAGCGGCAGGGTCACCGCCAGGAAGATGATCAGGTAGTACTGGCTTCCCTTGGCGAACGGGAAGAACACCTGCTTGAGCACCAACAGGGCGATCAGCAGACCGGCGATCCACAGCGCCCGCTCCCACCGGGGTGACAGCGAGCGCGACGGCATCTCCTCGTCGTGCTCCGCGACGATGCGGGCGAGGTCGGGGTTGGCCACGATCGCACCGTACTGTGGGCGCGATCACAGCGTTAGGCGATCAATCCAAAGGGAGTGCAAAGTCCTCAGACGATGGCACTGTCCACATAGCACCAGCGCCAGCTCTCGCCCGGTTCGAACGAGCGCATGACCGGATGCTGGGACGAGCCGAAGTGCGCGGTCGCGTGTTTGCCCGGGCTCGAGTCGCAGCACGCCACGTGCCCGCACGACAGGCACATCCGCAGGTGAGCCCAGTTGCGCTGGCCCTCGGCGAGGCAGTCGACGCAGCCCTCGGTCGTCTCCGGGTCAACCGACCGAGGTAGCGCTTCCAGATGCGAACAGGTCATGCCGTCCATCTTTACGCAGAATGAGCGCATGCACGGGCCTGAACTTCTGCTGTTGCTGCTCGGGGCGCTGGTCGTCACCGCCATCGCCCGCCGGCTGAACTGGTCGGCACCGCTCGTGCTGGTCGCGGTCGGGCTCGTCGTCTCGTTCATACCGGGTGTGCCGGAGTTCGAGCTGGATCCGCACCTGATCCTGGTGCTGGTCCTGCCGCCGCTGCTCTACAGCGCCGCGCTGGACAGCTCGTACCTCAACATCCGCGCGAACATGCGCTCGATCGGCCTGCTCGCGGTCGGGCTGGTGCTGTTCACGACGGTCGCCGTCGGCCTCACCGCGAAGCTGGTCTTCCCGGACCTGCCGCTCGCCGCGGCGCTGGTCCTGGGCGCGGTCGTGGCGCCGCCGGACGCCGTCGCGGCCGTCGCGATCGGGCGCAAGCTGGGGCTGCAACGCCGCGCGATGACGCTGCTGGTCGGCGAGAGCCTGATCAACGACGCCACGGCGCTGACCGCGTTCAAGGTCGCGGTGGCGGCCGCGGCGGGCGCGGCCATGCACCCGGTCGCGAGCGTGTGGATGTTCCTGTACATCACGGCGGGTGGCATCGCGGTCGGACTCGTCGTCGGCGTGGTGGTCCGCTTCCTGCGCAAACGGCTCTGCGAGGGCGTGCTGGAGAGCGCGCTCGGCCTGCTCGTGCCGTTCGGCGCCTACCTCCTCGCCGAAGAGGGCCTGCACGCGTTCGGCATCCAGTTCTCCGGGGTGCTCGCGGTCGTCGTCGCGGGTCTCTACGTCGGCCACCACTCACCGCGTGGCACCTACTCCACCCGCCTGCAGGACGCGGCGGTGTGGCGTTCGGCGGACGTTTTGCTGGAGTCGTTCGTCTTCGCGCTCATCGGGCTGCAGGTGTCGACGATCATCAGCGACGCCGACCTGAACTCCGGCCTGCTGCTGGGTGCCGCGGCCGTGGTGCTGGCGACGATCCTGGCGCGGTTCGTCTGGATGTACCCGGCCACCTACCTGCCGAGGCTCTTCTTCCCGAAGCTCAAGGAGCGCGAGGACAGAGCCCCGCACCTCGGCCAGGTCACGGTGATCGCGTGGTCGGGCATGCGCGGCGTGGTCACGCTCGCCGCCGCGGCCGCGATCCCGCAGAACGTGCCTGGCCGCGACATCATCGTCTTCTGCGCTTTCGTGGTGACGATCAGCACGCTGCTCCTGCAGGGCCTGACGCTGCCGTGGGTCATCAACAAGATCGGTTTCGAGGGCGACGACGAGCGCGAGGACGCGCTGGCCGAGGCGCAGGTGCAGCACCGGGCCGCGCAGGCGGCGGTCGACCGGCTGGACGCGGAGCTCGACGACGTGCCCGACCACGTGCGTGACCAGCTGCGATCCCTCGCCGAGCACCGGGGCAACGCCGCGTGGGAACGGCTCGGCCGCCAGGAGGAGGAGAGCCCGGCCGCCGCCTATCGCAGGGTGCGCAGGGTGATGCTGAAGGCCGAGCGCGACGAGTTCATCAAGGCCCGCGACCAGGGCGAGATCGACGACGAGGTGCTGTTCCGGGTGCTGCGCGAGCTGGACTTGGAGGAAGCCGCCCTGTCACGTGAATAGACATTGCCTCGTGAGTAACCGTTCACCTGCATTTCGTGTTGCGATGCTTGGGTGCGCTCTCAACACCATCTGGGAGGTCGAACGATGTACCGGAGAGGTCTTGCCGCCGCGGTCCTCGTGTTCGCGGGAGCGGTGGTGGCGTCACTGCCGTCCGCCTCGGCACACGACGAGAAGGGCCCGATCGTGATCGGCCACCGCGGCTCGTCGGCGTACCGGCCGGAGCACACGCTCGCCGCTTACGAACTGGCCGCGCGCATGGGCGCCGACTACATCGAACCGGACCTGGTGCCGACGAAGGACGGCAAGCTGGTCACCAGGCACGAGAACGAGATCGGCGGCACGACGGACGTGGCGACGAAGCTCCAGTTCGCCGACCGCAAGAAGACCAAGACCATCGACGGCGTCGCGCTCACCGGCTGGTTCACCGAGGACTTCACGCTCGCCGAGCTGAAGACGTTGCGCGCCAAGGAACGCATCCCGGAGATCCGGCCGCGCAACACGCTCTACGACGGCCGCTTCGAGGTACCGACGTTCCAGGAGGTCATCGACCTCAGCAAGCGCCTGTCCCGCGAACTCGGCCGCGAGATCGGCATCTACCCGGAGACCAAGCACCCGACGTACTTCCAGTCGATCGATCTCGCGCTGGAGCCGAAGCTCCTCGACGCCCTGAACCGCAACGGCCTCAACCGCCGCAGCGCCAAGGTCTACGTGCAGTCGTTCGAGGTCGCGAACCTCAAGGAGCTCAACAAGAGCCTGCGGGTGCCGATCGTCCAGCTGATCAACGCCTCCGGCGCGCCGTACGACTTCGTGGCGGGCGGCGACAAGCGCACCTACAGCGACATGGTCACCCCGGCCGGGCTCAAGGAGATCGCCACCTACGCGGACGGCATCGGCGCCGCGAAGGACCGGATCATCCCGCGCAACGCCGCCGGGTTCCTGCAGCAGCCGACCACGCTCGTGCAGGACGCCCACAAGGCACGCCTGATCGTGCACTCGTGGACGTTCCGCAACGAGAACTCGTTCCTGCCGGCCGACTTCCGGTCCTCCGTCGACCCGGCCGCGTACGGCCGGGCCTTCGAGGAGTACGACAGGTTCTTCAAGACCGGCATCGACGGCGTGTTCGCGGACAACCCCGACACGGCCATCGAGGCCAAGATCAAGCGTTGACGAGCGAGAGCGTGCGGTCCCCGTCGAGCAACCCGCGTTGCGCGAGCAGGGGCCGCACGCCCTCGCCGAACCAGTAGGCCTCTTCCAGGTGCGGGTAGCCGGACAGGATGAACTCCCTGATCCCGATGGAGTGGTACTCCTCGACGAGATCGGCGACCTCGGAGTGCGAACCCACCAGCGCCGTTCCCGCGCCACCACGCACGAGTCCGACGCCGGCCCACAGGTTCGGGTAGATCTCCAGACCGCGGACGCCACGGCTGAGGTCGCCACCGTGCAGCGCCAGCATCCGTTGCTGGCCAACGGATTCCGACGTCCGCAGCTGTTCCTGCGCCTTCGCCACCGCCGCCGGGTCCAGCGCGTCGAGCAACCTCCCTGCCGCCGCCCACGCCTCCGCCGACGTGTCACGGCTGATCGTGTGCAGCCGGATGCCGAACCGGATCGGCCTGTCCGTCAGCGCCCGCACCCGCGCGATCTTCGACGCCACGTCCTGCGGCGGTTCGCCCCACGTCAGGTAGACGTCCGCGCGTGCCGCTGCCACCGGCAAAGCAGCGTCGGACGAGCCACCGAAGTAGATCGGCGGCACCGGGTCCGGTGCGCCCAGCACGGTCGCGCCCTCGACCTGGTAGTGCTTGCCCTGGAACGAATACGGCTGGCCGCTCCACGCACCGCGCACGATCTGGAGGAACTCGTCGGTGCGCGCGTACCGCTGGTCTTTGTCGAGCCAGTCGCCGAACCGTTGCTGCTCAACGGAATCACCACCGGTCACGACGTTGAGCAGCAACCGCCCGCGCGAGATCCGCTGGTAGGTCGAGGCCATCTGCGCGGCCAGCGTGGGCGACAGCACGCCCGGCCGGAACGCCACCAGGAACTTCAGCTTCGACGTCTGCGCGATCAACGCCGCCGTGGTCAGCCACGCGTCCTCGCACCACGTGCCGGTCGGCGTGAGCACACCGGTGAACCCGACCTGCTCGGCGGTGCGGGCGATCTGTGCCAGGTAGTCGATGTCCGGCTCGCGGCGTGCCCCGGCAGCCGGTGCGCGGTTGGCGTGGAAGTGCTCCACGACCGTGCGCCCGTCGCCGGATGTCGGCAGGAACCAGTGCAGCGTGATGCTCATGCGAGATCTCCCTGGAACCTCGTGTCGACGAACTTCGCGAAGTCGACCTTGCCCGGCAGCGTCTTGTCCTCGGTGAACGCGTCCGCGAGCTCCTGCTCGGAGCGGATCACCGTGTCGTCCAGCTTCACCACCTGGTCGCCGTTGCGCTTCACCGCGGCGAGCGCGACCTCGTACTTCAGGCCCGTTTCCGCCGACCACGCCTTCGCCCACTCCTCGCGGTGCGTGTCCGCCCACTTCTGCGCCTTGTAGTACCGGATCAGGTACTCCTTGAGCGCCGGGTTCTTCCCCTTGTCGTCCAAGGCCTTCTTGCCGGCGACCTGGAAGCCGTAGCCGTTCGACCTGCCCTCACCGGTCGTGAGAACGCGCGCCTTGGCCTCCTGCTGCGCCTGCGCGGTGTAGGGGTCCCAGACCGCCCACGCGTCGACCTTGCCCTGGGTGAACGCGCCGTACGCGTCCGAGGGCTGCAGGAAGTTCAGCGTGACGTCCTTGGTCGTGAGGCCGGCCGAGCGCAACGTCAGCAGCACCTGGCCGTGCGCCGAACTTCCCTTGGCCACAGCGATGTTCTTGCCCTTGAGATCCGGGACGGTCCGCAGCGGGGAGTTCTCCGGCACCAGGATCGCGTCCGCTTCGACCTCGCCCTTGGACACGCCGACCGCGGCGATCTTGGCGTTCGCGGCGGCGGCGAAGATCGGCGGTGTGTTGCCGACCGCGCCGACGTCGATCGCGCCCGCGGAGGCGGCCTCCAGCAGCGGCGGGCCGGAGGTGAACGTCGACCACTCGATCTTGTACGGGAAGTCGTCGAGCAGACCGGCGGCGGTGAGCAGCGACTTCGCGCCGCCCTTCTGGTCGCCGACCTTCAGCACGACCTCGGCCTGGGGCGTCTCGGCGGTCGCCGCGCACCCGGTCGTCAACAGGATCGCGGTGAGCAGGCTAAGCAGCTGTTTCAACGTCCACTCCCAGATCAGCGAGCACGCGGGTGCGTTGCTCCACAACGGATGCCCGGCGGCGCGGGCGGGGCAGGTCGACGTGGTGCGTGGCGACGATCCGGCCCTCGTCCAGCACGAGAATCCGGTCGGCCAGCAGCAACGCCTCATCGACGTCGTGCGTCACGAGCAGCACGGCCGGCCGGTGCCTGATCCACAGGTCTTCCACCAGGTGGTGCATCGCGAGCCTCGTCAACGCGTCCAGCGCGCCGAACGGCTCGTCCAGCAGCAACACGTCGGGCTCGCGCACCAGCGCTCGCGCGAGCGAAACCCGTTGCGCCTCACCGCCGGACAACGTCAGCGGCCACGCGTCGGCGTGATCGGTCAGCCGCACTTCTTCCAGCGCCTTCAGGGCAACCGCGCGGCCGTCGGGCTTGTGCAGGCCCAACGAGATGTTCCGCCAGACCGTGCGCCACGGCAGCAGGCGCGGCTGCTGGAACGCGATCGACACCGTGCCGGGGACGTGCGCTTCTCCGGAGATCTCGCGGTCGAGGCCGGCCAGGATGCGCAGCAACGTCGACTTGCCACAGCCGCTGCGGCCTAGCAGCGCCACGAACTCGCCGGGCGCGATCTCCAGGTCGATGTCGTCCAGCACAGTCCGCGGGCCGAAAGCCTTGCGCAGCCCCCGAATGCTCACCGCGCTCGCCATCGCAGCACCCTCCTCTCCAGCAACCGCACCAGCGCGTCGGTCGAGAGACCGAGCAACGCGTAGACCACGAGGCCGACGACAACGACGTCGGTGCGGAGGAACTCACGGGCGTTGTTGATCAGGAAGCCGAGCCCGGCATCGGCGTTGATCTGCTCGCCGACGATCAGCGACAGCCACGCCGTGCCGAGCGCGATCCGCAGCCCCACCAGGGTCTGCGGCACGGCGGACGGCAGCACGACGTGCAGGACCCGCTCGATCCGGCTGTAGCCCAGGACCTTCGCGGCCTCGACCAGGCCGGGGTCGGTCTGCCGGATGCCCGCGTGCAGGTTGAGGTAGAGCGGGAACGCCACACCGGCCGCGACCAGCGCGAGCTTGGGTTCCTCGCCGATCCCGAACCACAGGATGAACAACGGGATCAGGCCGAGGTGCGGCAGTGTGCGCAACATCTGGACGGGTGGGTCCAACAATATCTCGCCCCACCTGGAAAGGCCGGAAGCCAGACCGAGAGCAACGCCTGCCGCGCCACCTATGAGAAATCCGAAGAAAACGCGGCCAATGGACACCGCGAACGCTTCGACCAATTGGCCGTCGGCGATCAGCTCACCGGCGGACTGCGCGACGGTGACCGGCGACGCCAGCTTGTCCGGTGACAGCAACCCTGTTGAGCTGGCCAGTTGCCACAGCAGAACCAGCGCCACCGGGCTGATCCAGCGCAGCGGCAGCTTCAGTTTCCGCGATGGCGTGGTAGGTGGCCGCGCGGTTTTGGGCCGCGCGGCCACGCCTGCAAATGACACCGACATAGCCACGGAGTACAGGCGAGCCCAAGGCGCGAGTCAACGACGCCCAAATTGTGAAAATGCGTCGGACAGCGAGGCTTTCGCTCCAACAGCCGAGTGACATCGTCCCGTGCGCCAGCGAACATTTGGCCATGAACCAGGGGGAGAGATCCAGGGTGCCGTCGGGCACCACGTTGAGGTTCGTGTCGGTGGTGCTGCTGGCCACCGCGACCACCTTGCAGATGTTCGGCCACTACGCGGCGGTGTGGCCCATGGCCACCAATCTCGACAACGCCCGGTGCCAGGTGCGGTCCGGCCTCTACCTGACCTCCACCCACCAGGTCGATCCTGATCAGTCCAAATGGGACGGTTATCGCGCGTGCATGGCCACGTTCCTCGGTGCGCGTGCGCTGTGGCTCGTGGGCGGCCTCGTGTTGCTCGCCGCGGTCGCGCTGCTGATCTACCTCGTGCGGCCGTCGTGGCGCGTCCGCAGGCGCGGACTCGTGCTGGTGCCGGAAGAGCTGAACGAACCGCTCGCCGCGCTGGTGGACGAGGCGGGGCTGGCCAAGGCGCCGGTGTTCCTGCTCGACCGGACCAACGTGCGCGTGGGCGGCGTGGCGTTCGGGAACCACCGGCACAAGTACGTGGCGCTGAACGCCGGGATGCTCGCATTGCGCCGGACCGACCCGGCGGCGTTCCGCGCGATCGTGCTGCACGAACTCGCGCACGTCCGGGCGGACGTGACCGTCACCTACGCGACGCTGGCGATCTGGCGTGCTTTCGTCATCGCGGTGCTTGTGCCGTACGCGCTCACGCTGGTCAACCCGATGTTGTTGTCCCGCACGCCGTTCAAGCTGCCTGTGTTCGGGCTGCCGTCGAGCTCGATCACGTTCGGCATGATGTGGCGGCTCGCGGTCATGACGCTGCTGGTGTTCGCCGCGCGGATCGCGGTGCTGCGTGCCCGCGAGAAGTACGCCGACGCACTGGTCGTGCGGTGGACCGGTGACTCCGAGCCATACCGCACGCTGCCACCGACCGGCTGGTTCCGCCGCTGGTTCGGCCACCACCCGGCGCCGGCCGCCAGGTTGGCCGTCATGCGCGACCCGGACTCCTTGCTGCGCCCCGGTTTCTGGGAGGTGCTCGGTTCCGCGCTCGCCGTGCAGATCGCGTGGTGGCACACAATCGCAGGACTGCGCGACGTGACCTGGTACCGCGAGGGCAACGAGTCGTTCGTGGTCATGCGGATCGTGTGGGTGATCGCGATCGCCGCGCTGATCGGGCTGGTCGCCTGGCGGGGAGCGGCCTTCGGGCCGGTGCGCGGCACGTTCGCGCTGCCGGGACTCGCGATCGGGCTCGGTCTCGTGTTCGGCGACCGTCTGGACGTGCAGAACCTCAGCCCCGTGACGGTGCCCGGCGTGATCGCCGCCGCCGTGCTCATCGCCACCACGACGCTCGTCACGGTGTGGGTGGGTTACTGCGCCACGTTGGTGCGCAACCGCTGGCACGCCTGGTTCCTCGGCCTGTCCGCGGCCGTGGTGACGTACACGCTGCTCGGGTGGTTCGCCGAGGTGCGGCTGGCGTCCTCGTTGTGGAACAACGCCATCGGGCCGGTGTTCGACCTGCTCGGCACCTACACCTCGTCCACAGTGGACGACGTGGTGCTGAAGGCGGTGGCGTTCCCGTTCCTGTGGAACTTCAACCGGGTGCTGACCGTCGTGGCACTGGCGCTTGTGTGGCTGGTACCGCTGGTGCTGCGCCGCGAGTTCCCCAGGTTCGCCGCCCTCGCGGGTGCGGCAGGTGGTCTGCTGGCGGCCGCGGCTGTGGTGCTGACCGGGTCACTCGGGTCGCCGTTGGTCGCGACCGCGTGGCAGGTCGTGGCCGTCGTGGCCGTGCAGCTCGTCGTGACGCTGGTGGTGGCGCGGCGCGTGGACCGGGTGGGCGCGCTGTTCACCGCGTGGCTCATCGGACTGGCCGCGACCGCGACGATCTGGCTGACGCACTTGCAAGATGGTGCAGTCGACAGCGTGCTTGCGACGCGCCCGCACCAGGTCCTGCCCGTGCTGGGCACGCTGGTGGCACTGGTGGGCGGTCTCGGCCGGCCCAGCCCCAACCCCGCCCGGCCGTGGGGGCTGATCGCGATCGCCGTGGTGAGCGTGGGTGTCTCGGTCTGGTGGCCGAAGGCGATACCGACCGCGGCACCGCTGCAACCGCCTGCTCCGCAGGACGTTGAGGTGAACACCGACGAGGCGGTGAACACGTGGATCTACGGCGGTGGCTGGGACCGGATGATGGCGGTGGTCCGCGCCAACGACCAGGTGTTCGCCGGCGTGCGGGCGAACGACCCGGCGGCCATCGCGGTGGGCTGCGACGCACTCGTTCCCGTGGTGCGTGAGGAGTTCCCCGCGCCACCGGACGACCGGATCGCGACGATGTGGCGCGACGGGCTGGTGGCGCTGGAGAACGGCGCCCGGTCGTGCCTCGTCGTGTTCCGCGACAGCGGAGCCGACGACGGCTCGATGGCCCGCGAGTTCGGCAAGGGCCTCGAACAGCTGAAGGTCGTGCAGACCGAGCTGCTCGAGGCCCAGAACCGGGTGATCAGCTGAGCACGTCGTGGCGGACGATCGTCTGGTCGCGGCCTGGGCCGACGCCGATCGCCGACACGCGGGCACCGATGATGCTCTCCAGGTGCTCGACGTAGGCCTTGGCGTTGGCCGGCAGCTCGTCGAACTCGCGGCAGCCAGAGATGTCCTCGAACCAGCCCGGCAGCTCCTCGTACACCGGCACGGCGTGGTGCACGTCGGTCTGCGTCATCGGCATCTCGTCGACGCGGCGGCCGTCCACTTCGTACCCGACGCAGACCGGCACCTTCTCGAGGCCCGACAGCACGTCCAGCTTGGTGAGGAAGTAGTCGGTGATGCCGTTGACGCGCGAGGCGTACCGGGCGATCACGGCGTCGAACCAGCCGGTGCGCCGCGAACGGCCCGTGGTGACACCGAACTCGCCACCGGTCTTGCGCAGGAACTCGCCCATGTCGTCGTTGAGCTCGGTCGGGAACGGACCGGAGCCCACGCGGGTCGTGTAGGCCTTGAGGATGCCGATCACGGTCTTGATCCGCGTCGGGCCGATGCCGGAGCCGACGGCCGCGCCACCGCTCGTCGGGTTCGAGGACGTGACGAACGGGTAGGTGCCGTGGTCGACGTCGAGCAGGGTGCCCTGCGAGCCCTCCAGCAGCACGTGCTCGCCGCGGTCGAGCGCCTCGTTGAGCAGCAGGCGGGTGTCCGCGATGCGGTGCGCGAAGTGCTGGCCGTGCTCGAGCACGGAGTCGACGACCTGCTCGGGGTCGAGCGCCTTGCGGTTGTAGACCTTGACCAGCACCTGGTTCTTGAAGTCGAGCGCGGCCTCGACCTTCTGCCGCAGGATCTTCTCGTCCAGCAGGTCCTGCGCGCGCACGCCGACGCGGGCGAGCTTGTCCTGGTAGGCGGGGCCGATGCCGCGACCGGTCGTGCCGATCTTCGCCTTGCCCAGGTAGCGCTCGGTCACCTTGTCGATGGCCACGTGGTACGGCATGATCAAATGCGCGTCGGCCGAGATCAGCAGGCTGCTGGTGTCGACGTTCTTCGCCTCCAGGCCCGCGAGCTCGGTCAGCAGCACGCCGGGGTCGACGACGACACCGTTGCCGATGACGTTCTTCACGCCGGGCGTGAGGATGCCGGAGGGGATCAGGTGGAGGGCGAAGTTCTGGCCGTCCGGGAGGACCACGGTGTGACCCGCGTTGTTGCCACCCTGGTAGCGGACGACCCACTGGACACGCTCACCGAGGATGTCGGTGGCCTTGCCCTTGCCCTCATCGCCCCACTGGGCACCGATCAGCACGACGGCCGGCATGTGAAACTCCAAGCACTTGGACTGGTTCAAGCGAATGCCGGTAAGCGAGGGTAGACCAGGAGATGACCGTGCGCGGAATCGTGTTGGCCTGCGGAAACACGCAGTTGCCAATGATCACTCAACGTGACGAAGTGCAGGTGGTGCCCGCACGCCCCGGCAAAGACCACGTTGACCATCACCTCGACGCCGACAGGCTCATCGTAGTGGGTACCGACGCCGATCTTGCAGCGGTGGCGTTGCGATTGCTGCGCAAGGAGAAACTCGGTTCGGTGGCACTCGGGTACGTGCCGGTCGACGATTCCCCGGTGGCCGCGCTGTGGGACCTTTCGGCCGATCCCGGACGCGCGCTGGACATCGCCCTGAACGGTGACGTAGATCCCGTCCCGCTCGTGCGTGACGACGTCGGCGGAGTGCTGATGGGCCGCGGCGTGTTGTCACCTGTGCGTGGCGTTGGTTACAGCGACGCGGACAACGTGCTGCGCGGCCAGGCGAGCCGGATCGAGTGCACCCCGGACCCGGACGGCGGCTTGGGCCTCGTCATCCGAATCGTTAACAAACGCCTCATCGGGTCCCGTGTGCGGGAGAGCCGGCCGCGCGCCTTTCAGCTCGGCTGCCTGCCCACGACCGCCGTTCTGGATGGTCACAAGCATCCGCGGGCCGTCGACAAGTGGACCTGGTACCGCCACACCGAGGACTTGAGGCTGGTTCGAGGCGTCTAACCGTGCGCTTGTCATTCACTTGAGCGTCACCCAAGGGCATTGCCTAATTCCAAATGGTGACTAAGGGTGGTCCCGATCACTTTCCAACAAGGAAGGTCGGGATGATGTCAAAAGTTAACCGAACCATTGGTGTTTCAGTTGCCGCATTAGCGCTGACCATTGGTTTCGTTTCCCCTGCACTCGCGACACCGCCGGACATCCCCACTGCCGCCGAGGCGCGGACCCAGCTCGCTTCTTTGACCGTCCGCGCGGACGGATCGATGACGGGCTATTCGCGCGACAAATTCCCGCACTGGAGCACGGTGTCGGGGTCCTGCAACACCCGCGAGGAAGTCCTCAAGCGCGATGGCACGAACGTGGTGACCGACTCGTCGTGCGCGGCCACCTCCGGCCGCTGGTTCTCGCCGTACGACGGCGCCACCTGGACCGCGGCCTCCGACGTGGACATCGACCACATCGTGCCCCTGGCGGCCGCCTGGAGGTCGGGAGCGTCGACCTGGACGACGGCCAGCCGCCAGGCGTTCGCGAACGACCGCGCCCGCCCGCAGCTGATCGCGGTGACCGACAACGTGAACCAGGCCAAGGGCGACCAGACCCCGGCCACCTGGAAGCCTCCGCTGCAGTCGTACTGGTGCACTTACGCCAAGATGTGGGTACGTACTAAGGACCACTGGAACCTCAGCGTGAACCAGGCCGAAAAGGACGCGTTGGGAACCATGCTCGGAAGGTGCTGATGGCTGCGCTCTCCTCGCTTTTCGTGGCAGGCCCCGGCGGCGTGATGACCGACGAGGTCGGCGTCGTCACGGGAGACCTCGAACTGTGCACCGAGCTTTCCGACGACGGAAAGCTCCGCGCACTGGTCCGCTACGAGGGCGCGGAAGAGTGGTACGCCATCACGGGCGCTGCGTGTGCCCTGACCGATCCTCGCGATCACGAACCGGTTCATTCCCTGCTGCTGGGCCTGCTGAACCGGCCGGAGGGCTGAGCGGCGGCAACGCTTCCATCGCCTCAGCACGACTGAGGCCGGTCGCCTGCAACAGATCCACCGCGACACTCCGGATCTGCGCCAGCACGACCTTGGACGAGAACCCGTCCCCACCGAGACGCCGCGCGGTCAGAGGCCGCGCGGCGTTCTTGATCGCCTCGCGGGTCTGCTGGGGCGTCGTGCCCTTCTCCAGTTCCTTCTTCAGGCAGTCGACGGCGTTCGCGTAGGCCACGAGCACCTCGGCCACCCCGTCCGGGATCTGCTCGTCCGCCTTGAGCGCGGCCATGGTCCTGCGCGCAAGCACCCTGGTGTTGCGGATCGCGTAGTCCACCGGCCCGGCCGCGGTCTGGTACCTGCCGAGCTCGTCCTTGGACCGCCACCGGATGGGCGCGATCTTCGCGATCTCCGACCCGGTCTGCAGCGCGGCCTTGTAGTCGTCGATCGCGGTCTGGCTGGTCCGCAGCTCCGCGAGCACCCCGGCCGCCTTGACCGAGTCCTTCTCGTCGATCGCCGCGGCGATGTTGCGCAACGCACCGCTGAGGGCGCCCGTGAGCGCCTTCAGCTGACGTTGGGCGACGGTGACGGGGTTGGCCGGGAGGAGCGCCGCCACGGCAAGACCGACCAGGCCACCGGTCAGCGCGTCGATCATGCGGTCGAACCCGCCGCCCGCGCTCGGCGGCAGCAGCGTCGCGACCAGGACCGCACTGCTGCCTGCCTGCAGCGCGATGATCGAACCGCCGTCCAGCAGCACCGCACCCGACATCGCCAGGGCGACCACCAGCGCGATCTGCCAGGGACCCGAGCCGATCCAGCTGATCAGCGCGTCGCCCACCCCGACACCGACCGACACGCCGACAACGAGTTCACCGACGCGCCGCAGCCGTTGTCCCAGCGAGACTCCGAGACAGACGACCGCGGCGATCGGTGCGAAGAACGGGTGCTCGTGGCCGATCAGGAGGGTGGCCACGACCCAGGCGAGCCCGGCGGACAGGGCACTTTGGACGATCGGCAGCGCGGCTCCACGCCACCGCGTCAGCCCACGTCCGACCGCATCCCGCACCGCACCCATCTCGGCTCAGACCAGCCCGAGCGCGGCCGGTGCCTTGGGGTCGGAATCCGCGAGGAACTTGGAGCAGCGCTCCCACTCCTCGTCCTCGCCGATCTCCCGGGCAGCCCGGGCCAACGCGCCGAGCGCGCGGAGGAAGCCCTGGTTGGGCCGGTGGTCCCACGGCACCGGGCCGAAGCCCTTCCAGCCGGAACGACGCAACTGGTCGAGGCCGCGGTGGTAGCCGGTCCTGGCGTAGGCGTACGCCGCCACCGGGTCGCCGGCGTGCAGCGATCGCTCGGCCAGCAAGGCCCAAGCCTCGGAGAAATCGGGATAGGCCCGCACGATCTTCGCGGGATCAGTGCCACCGTCCGCGGCGGCCTGCGCCTCAGGGCGCTCAGGAAGACGGGTCGGCTCAGGCCCGAGGAGGTTCTCATGCATGCGGCCCATCGTGCCGCACGACGGGGAACTACGAGACGAACACCCTCACGACGGCGGCCACGACGGCCAGCACAAGAGCGGTGACGAGCACTCCGGCGACGATCTTCTTGCTCATGGCGGAGCATGGTGCCGGGCTGGGCCGGACAGATCAACGGCGTTCACCCGTCCGAGCAAACGAATTGGAAACATCAGGGTAAAGCCAGGGTGAGTTGGCCTTCCTGATGACGAACCCTCACTTCATGATGGGCGGATGATTCAGGGGGTTAAGCAGTTCCGCGACCAGTACTGGGAGCGAGGCGCGCCCGGCAGGGAGACACCGGCGGCGCTGACGAAGCAGCTCTACCAGCTCTGGCTCGTAGGTCTGCTGTTGAAGCTGATCGGGTCGTCGTGGGACGTGTCGTGGCACTTCAAGTGGCTGCGCGACGACCTCGCGCCGCCGCACCTGATCAACACCGTCGGCACGGTGATCGTGGTCGGGCTCACGCTGTTCCACACGTTCACCGGGTACGGGGTCGACAAGGTGACCCTGCGGCTGATGCAGATCGGGTGCGGGGTCTTCCTCGTCGCACTGCCGATCGACATCATCAACCACCGGATCAACGGGCTCGACATCACGAGCTGGAGCGGGTCGCACGCGCTGCTCTACCTGGGCACGGCGGTCATGCTGGCCGGCGCGATCCGCGGGTGGATGAAGTACTTCCCCGTGGGCACCATGCGGACGTTCGGGCTCGTCGCCCTGTGGTTCTTCTTCCTGGAGAACGTCTGGTTCCCCAACCAGCACCAGGAGTACGGCGTGCGCGCGCTGCAGGCCTACGACAGCGGCAGGGCCGAGGCCGAGCCGATCCTGATCCAGTTCGCCGCCGACCAGCTCGGCGTGCCGGTCGGGCGCGAGGCCGTCGTGCACTTCGCGCTGCCCATCGCGGACTGGGTGTACCCGGTGTGGGGCCTGGTCGCGGCGGCCATCGTGCTGGTGGTCGCGCGGCGCACGATCGACCGGCCGTGGGCGGCCGCGGCCGTCGCCGGTGGTTACATCGCCTACCGGTGCCTGATCTGGCCGCTGCTCGCCGGCATCGACTTCCCGAAGTCCGCGGTGCCGCTGTTCCTGATCCTCGTCGGCCTCGCGATCGACGCCGCGCACGTCGTCAAGATGCCCACGCCGGCCGCGGCCGTGCTGGGATCGGCGGCCGTCACGACTGTCGGGTACGTCGGCATCTGGGCCCAGCAGGAGTACCTGTGGGGGCCGCCCATCTCGTTCTCATCGGCAGCGGTCACCGCCGTGCTGCTGGCGGTGCTGTGGACGGCCGGGGACATGCTGATCCACCGGCCGGAGACGCAGCTACTCGCGTCACGCCTCAAACTCGGCTAGACGTCCATGAGGGTGACCTTCATGGACCTGAGGTCCATGAAGGTCACCCTCATGGCATTTCAGCCTGTGCCAGGTCAGCCCGCGATCATGCGGCCCGACGACTTGAGGTGCTCGCACGCCTGAGCGATGCGGGCGGCCATGGCCTGCTCAGCGGCCTTGAGGTAGCTGCGCGGGTCGTAGGCCTTCTTGTTGCCGACCTCACCGTCGATCTTCAGCACGCCGTCGTAGTTCGCGAACATGTGCGCCGCGATCGGGCGGGTGAAGGCGTACTGCGTGTCCGTGTCGATGTTCATCTTGATGACGCCGTACGACACGGCCTCGTGGATCTCCTCCAGCAGCGAGCCGGAGCCGCCGTGGAAGACGAGGTCGAACGGCTTCGAGCCGGCCGCGAGGCCCAGCTTCTCCGCCGCCACGTCCTGGCCCTGCTTGAGGATCTCCGGGCGGAGCTTCACGTTGCCCGGCTTGTAGACGCCGTGCACGTTGCCGAAGGTGGCGGCCAGCAGGTAGCGGCCCTTCTCACCGGCGCCGAGCGCGTCGACCGTCTTCAGGTAGTCCTCTGGCGACGTGTAGAGCTTGTCGTTGATCTCGTTGTCGACGCCGTCCTCCTCGCCACCGACGACGCCGACCTCGATCTCGAGGACCAGCTTCGCCTTGGCGCTGAGGTCGAGCAGCTCGCTCGCGATCTGGAGGTTCTCCTCCATCGGCACGGCGGAGCCGTCCCACATGTGGGACTGGAAGAGCGGGTTGCCGCCCTTGTCCACCCGCTCCTGGCTGATGGCGATGAGCGGGCGCACGTACCCGTCGAGCTTGTCCTTCGGGCAGTGGTCGGTGTGCAGCGCGATGTTCACGGGGTACTTGGCCGCGACGACGTGCGCGAACTCCGCGAGGGCGACGGCGCCGGTCACCATGTCCTTGACCTTGGTGCCGGAGGCGAACTCCGCACCACCGGTCGAGAACTGGATGATGCCGTCGCTCTCGGCCTCGGCGAATCCGCGCAGAGCCGCGTTGAGAGTCTCCGACGAAGTCACGTTGATCGCGGGGTAGGCGAACTCGTTCGCCTTGGCCCGGTCAAGCATCTCCGCGTAGACCTCAGGGGTTGCGATGGGCATCGGTCGTCCTCCTCAGGCGCCCTGAACGCGTATCAACCGCATCCTACGAGGCCGGGTGACCGGTGGTTCCCACCCGCTCCGGGCTACCCGCCGGTAAGGGCATAGTGGAGGTCATGGCAACCGCCCGGTGGAACAACAAGATCATCGCCTCGAGTGACGACACGGTGGTCGTCGAAGGCAACCACTACTTCCCGCTGGAGTCCGTGGACCCGGCCGTGCTGGCGTCGTCCGAGCACACCTCGTTCTGCCCGTGGAAGGGCACGGCGAACTACTACTCGTTGCAGGTCGACGGCTCTGAGAACGCCAACGCCGCCTGGTTCTACGCCGAGCCGAAAGAGGCCGCCGCGCAGATCAAGGGCCGCGTGGCGTTCTGGAAAGGCGTCGAGATCACCGCCTGAGACGGACTACCTTTCGCTGTATGCCGATCTTGAGCACCACTGATTTGAACGTGTCCCGTCTTTGCCTGGGGGGCAACGTCTTCGGCTGGACGGCCGACGAGGACGCCTCGTTCGCAGTGCTCGACGCCTACACCGCGGCGGGCGGGAACTTCCTCGACACCGCCGACGTGTACTCGGCCTGGGGCGAGGGCAACTCCGGCGGCGAGTCGGAGACGATCATCGGCAAGTGGCTGGCCGGCCGTGGGAACCGCGACGAGGTCGTGGTCGCCACCAAGGTCGGCATGCTCGCCGGGTTCAACAACCAGAAGCGCGACACCGTCCTGGCCAGCGCCGACCGCTCCCTGAAGCGGCTCGGCGTCGACCACATCGACCTCTACTACAACCACCTCGACGACCCGAACACGCCGCTCGAGGAGACGCTGGCCGCCTACGACCAGCTCGTCCAGGACGGCAAGGTCCGCCACATCGCGGCGTCCAACTTCTCCGCCGAACGGCTGGCGCAGGCGCTGGAGATCCAGGAGCGCGAGGGCTTCGCGAAGTTCGTGGCGCTGCAGCCCGAGTACAACCTGGTCAGCCGCGACCAGTTCGAGGGCGACCTGCAGCAGGTCGTCGCGAAGAACGGCCTGGCCACCGTGCCGTACTGGTCGCTCGCCAAGGGCTTCCTGACCGGCAAGTACCGGCCGGGCGTCGAGGTCGAGAGCGCTCGGGCCAAGGCCGCGTCGAAGTACCTGGACGAGCACGGCCTGCAGGTGCTGGAGGTGCTCGACGAACTGGCCGAGACGCACGACACGACGGTGGCCGCGGTGGCTCTGGCGTGGCTCGCGCAGCAGCCCACGGTCGCCGCGCCGATCGCGTCGGCACGCACGTTGGAGCAGCTCAGCGACATCGTGCAGGTCCTCGACCTCGAACTGACGCAGGCCGAGGTGGACCGCCTCAGCGTAGTTTAACTTGCCAGTAGCTTACCGGGAGTAGGTTGCGTTACCGTGACGGCATGGACGTCACGGGCAAGGTGGTACTGATCACCGGCGCGGCCAGGGGCATCGGCGCCGAGGTGGCGAGGCAACTGGCCGCGCGCGGGGCTCGGCTCGCGCTCGTCGGGCTCGAGAAGGCCCAGCTCGAAGAGGTCGCCCAGCAGACCGGCGGCAAGGCGTGGGAAGCCGATGTCACCGACTGGGACGTGCTCGAACGCGTCACGAACGAGGTCGCCGAGCACTTCGGCGGCATCGACGTCGTGGTGGCGAACGCGGGCATCGCGGCCACCGGGTTCGTGCGCTCGATGGACCCGAAGGCGTTCGAACGGGTCATCGAAGTCAACCTGCTCGGTGTGTGGCGCACGGTTCGCACAGCGCTGCCGCACCTGATCCGCAGCCGCGGCTACTGCCTGGTCGTGTCGTCGCTGGCCGCCATCGTGCACATCCCGGGCAACGCGGCCTACTCGGCGGCGAAGGCGGGTTGCGAGGCGTTCGCGGACAGCCTGCGGGCCGAGGTCAGGCACCTGGGCGTGGGCGTCGGCACCGCGTACTTCTCGTGGATCTCGACGGACATGGTCAACAGCGCCGACCAGCACCCGGTCTTCGGCAAGCTGCGCCAGGGCATGCCGGGGGTCGCCGGCAAGAAGTACCCCGTGCGCAACGTCGGCAGGGCCGTCGTCAAGGGCATCGAGAAACGAGCGAAGGCGGTCCACGTCCCCGGCTGGGTCGGCGCTCTGAAGTACTTCCGCGCGTTCACGCCGATGGTCGTGGACCGCCAGGCGGTCGATGAGGTGGCCGAGGCCGACCGGCAGATGGCCGCGAGCGACACATCAGGGCTGGTCGGACCGGGTGGTCAAGCAGCTAGTCGGTGAGCCAGGAGCCCAGCAGGGCGTTCCAGACGCGGATCTCCCACTTGGTGATCACGTTCGCCGGGGTGTACGGGTCGGCGGAGATGATCTCCTTCAGCGTCGTCTCGTCCTGCGCCTCGTAGATGATCAACGCGCCGGTGTCGTCCGCGTACGGACCTGCGGCCAGGACCACGCCTTTCTCGGCGAGGGAGGCGATGTACTCGCGGTGCGCCGGACGCACCTCGAGGCGCTTCTCGCGGTCCGGACCGAACACCAATTCGACAGCAAAGCGGGCCATGCGACCACCGTAGCGATGCTGACCGGTACCGTCCTACCTTGTGGTTGGCGACGAAACCCCGCGCAGCGTGCAGGACACCCTGACCAACCTGCGGATCCAAGACGGCGTCGCAGGACCTCCCACAGGGCCGCTCACGCTCGAAGACCTGTACAAGCAGCACCGCATGCGCCTCGTGAGGCTCGCGCTGCTGCTGGTGGACGAGCCGTCGACGGCCGAGGACGTGGTGCAGGAGGCGTTCGCCGGACTGCACCGCAACTGGAAGGGCCTGCGCGACGCACAGGCGGCCGTGGGCTACCTCCGCACGGCCGTGGTCAACGGCTCGCGCAGCGTGCTGCGCCGGCGCAAGACAGCACGCGACTACATCCCGCCGCACGTGGCGAACGCACGTTCGGCCGAGTCGCTCGCGATGCTGACGGCCGAGCACCAGGCCGTGGTCAAGGCGCTGCAGCAGCTACCGCCGCGGCAGCGCGAGGTGCTCGTGCTGCGGTACTACGGCGACCTGTCGGAGGCCGAGATCGCCGAGGCGACCGGTATCTCGAAGGGCACCGTGAAGTCGACGGCGTCCCGTGCGCTCGACGCACTGCAGAAGATCATGGCTGGGTGACCAAAAGCCGTTTTGCCCGGTGAGAGTGGTTTCACCGTGTAGGAACACGCGCCCAATCCGGTACTTGGTATAGACCAATAGGGCTCCGATGCCGCAGGATCAGTCCTCGTGGCACGCAGACACGTGGTCGCCGTTGACATCGGTGGCACCGAAACCAAGGCGGCGCTGGTCACCGGCACCTCGGACGCAGTGGTGGCGGAGAAGCACGCACGCCGGGCAACGCCGGACGAGCTGGAACCGCTCCTCGACGTGATCACCGAGCTCGTCGGCGAGTTGCGCCGGGCCTCCGAGCACGAGATCGACACCGTTGGCATCGTCGCGCCAGGGATCGTGGACGAGGCCAACGGCGTGGGCGTGTACACCACGAACCTGCCGTGGAGCGAGTTCCCGTTCAGCTCGGTCCTCACCGAACGGCTGGGCATCCCGGTCGCGTTCGGTCACGACGTCCGTGCGGCCGGCCTCGCCGAATGCCGCATGGGTGCCGCGAAGGACCTGCGCAACGCGGTGATCCTGCCGATCGGCACGGGCATCGCCGGTGCGCTGCTGCTCGACGGGGAGATCTTCAGCGGGGACGGCTACGCGGGCGAGATCGGGCACGTGAACGTGGGTCATGGCGTGCCGTGCGCCTGTGGCCAGATCGGCTGCGTGGAGACGGTCGCGTCGTCCGCAGCGATCGCCCGCCGGTACACCGCACGTACCGGCACTCCCGTGAACGGCGCCGCTGAAGTCGCAAGCAGGGTGAAAGACGGGGATCAGGACGCCATCGCGGTGTGGCACGAGGCGGTGGACGCGCTGGCCAGGGGGATCCTGGTGCTGGCGACACTGCTCGGCCCTGAAGCCGTCGTGCTCGGTGGCGGGCTCGCACTGGCAGGAGACCTGCTGGTGGAGCCGTTGCGGGCAAGGCTGGACGGGCTGATCGCCTTCCAGCGCCGACCGGAGCTGCGGCTCGCGGCGCTCGGCGACGAGGCGGGCTTCCTCGGCGCGGCGCTGCTGGCCATCGACATGCTGGAGGCGTGATGAGCACGTGGGGTGGACCTGTCGACGTGACCCTGACCAATGGTCGGGTCGTCACGCCGGGCGGGGTGCTCGAGAACGGGTGGGTCAGCGTCCGGGACGGCCGGATCGCGGCCGTGGGCGAAGGCGCCGCGCCCGAGGGCCCGACGAGCGACGTGGGCGGTGGCACGATCGTGCCGGGGTTCGTGGACATCCACTGCCACGGCGGCGGCGGTGACGCGTTCACCAGCAGCGATCCCGCCAAGGTGCGCAGGGCCGCGGCCGCACACCGCAAGCACGGCACGACGACGTTGCTCGCCTCGCTGGTCTCCCGCCCGGTGCCCGAGCTGGCC
This sequence comes from Lentzea sp. NPDC051213, assembly GCF_044455585.1. Classification (NCBI taxonomy): domain Bacteria; kingdom Bacillati; phylum Actinomycetota; class Actinomycetes; order Pseudonocardiales; family Pseudonocardiaceae; genus Lentzea; species Lentzea sp. NPDC051213. The sequence goes on along the minus strand of NZ_JBITEX010000005.1, from coordinate 257,252 downwards.
GACCAGGTGTCCGCGCTGGCCGAGCTGGTCCAGGAGGGCGTGGTCGCGGGCATCCACATGGAGGGCCCGTTCCTGTCCGCCGCCCGCTGCGGCGCGCACGACCCGGCGATCCTGTGCCCGCCCGAGCAGACCGCGGTCACGAAGCTGCTCGACGCCGGCAAGGGCACCATCCGGATGATCACGATCGCGCCGGAGCTGGAGGGCGCGGTCAACGCCGTGCGCCAGCTCGTGGACAACAACGTCATCGCCGCCATCGGCCACACCGACGCCACCGAGGCGCAGGTCCGCCCGGCCGTCGACGCGGGCGCCTCGGTCGCCACGCACCTGTTCAACGGCATGCGCCCGCTGCACCACCGCGAGCCCGGCCCGATCGGCGCCCTGCTGGACGACGAGCGCGTGACCGTCGAGCTCATCTGCGACCTCGTGCACCTGCACCCGACCGCCGTCCGGCTGGCCGCACGCCACGCGGGGACCGGCAGGACCGTGCTGATCACGGACGCGATCGCGGCCGCAGGCGTCGGTGACGGCGTCTACGACATCGGCGGCCTTGAAGTGCGCGTGGTCGACGGCGTCCCGACGCTCGCCGGCGGCGTCTCCCTGGCCGGCAGCACCCTGACCATGGACATGGCGTTCCGCAACGCCGTCAACTCCTGTGGCCTGTCGCTCGTGGAGGCCGTGTACGCCTCGTCCACGCGTGGCGCCGAGCTGCTCGGACTCGACACCGGCAAGCTGGCGGCAGGGCTCGCTGCGGACATCGTCGTGCTGGATGCAGAATTGAAGCCGAGGGACGTGATGGTCAAGGGCGCATGGGTCAAGGAATAGGTGCATGGCGGACGATCCGGAACGACTGGTGACCGACGCTTTGCGTGCCCAGGCGACCAGCACCAATGCCGGATTTGTCGCACATGTCCCGGCTCCCCCGGAACGTCCTGCCCACCTGTCGCTGTGGTGGGTGCTGGGTCTGGCGCTGCTGTTGGGCCTGGCTGCGGGCACGGTGGCCGCAGTGATCACGCTCAGCTGACCTGTACCGTTGTGGCCGTGACGATTGCCTTGGGACCTGACTGGCTGGACCCCACCGTTCTGCTGAACGGGCTCGGCCCGTACATGCTCATCGGACTCTGCCTGATCATCTTCGCTGAGTGCGGACTGCTCGTCGGTTTCTTCCTGCCCGGCGACTCGCTGCTGTTCACGGCGGGTCTCTTCGTTGCGGCGGGCACCATCGACACCCCGCTCTGGCTCGTCTGCGTGCTGCTGACGGTGTGCGCGTTCGTCGGCAACGTCGCCGGTTACTACATCGGCGTGAAGGCCGGCCCTGCGCTGTTCAGCAAGCCCGAGTCGAAGATCTTCAAGAAGGAGTACGTCGACAAGACGCAGGAGTTCTTCGACAAGTACGGCGCGCGCGCCATCGTCCTCGCCCGCTTCGTGCCTATCGTCCGCACGTTCATCACGGCGATGGCCGGTGTCGGCAAGATGGACCCGAAGAAGTACTTCACGTACTCCGCGATCGGCGGCGTGGCGTGGGCGGCGGGTCTGACGATCCTGGGCTACTTCCTCGGCCAGGTCTCGTTCATCAAGAACAACCTCGAGGTCACGCTGCTCGCCATCGTGTTCCTGTCGATCGTGCCGATCATCATCGAGGTGATCAAGGCGCGCCGGGAGAAGAAGTCGCTCATGCAGGAAGAGGCGGACGACATCACCCAGGTCATGCAGGCTCAGCTCCAGGACGACTCGACCCAGGTCATCCCGCGCGCCGAGCGCTGACCAGCGGCTGAGGCCCGCCTGCTCCGGCAGGCGGGCCTTTTTTGCGGGCTTTCCCGGTTTTTCACCCGGCCTGGAGGCACATCCGCACGCGGTCTTGCGGCGGACCGGCTGTCGGCCCTAGGTTGCTTTGGTCTAAACCACCTGGGTGGAGGCCTGTGATGTCGTTGTTGCGCAAGGGATTGGCGGTCGCACTAGCCGCCCTTTCCGTCTCACTTGGCGTTGTCCCGGCTGCGGAGGCCGGACCGCGCAAGATCGTCGGCGCCTACTACGGCAACTGGTACAGCGCCAGCAAGCCGATCTCGTCGATCCCCACGAACACCCCGGTCACGCACCTGTTCTACGCGTTCGCGTTGATCGAGAACGGCAAGTGCGTGATGCCGGCGGCGACGGCGGCCAAGGACTTCGCGGACATCCGCGACCTGAAGAAGCGCAAGCCGTCGCTGAAGGCCCTGATCTCCCTCGGCGGCTGGGGCGCCGGCGGTTTCTCCGACGCGGCACTGACTCCGGCTTCCCGATCGACGCTGGTCAAGTCCTGTGTGGACCTGTTCTTCACGGACGGCACGTTCGACGGCCTCGACCTCGACTGGGAGTTCCCGGTCTACGGCGGTCCGACGGAGATCAAGGACCGGCCAGAGGACAAGCGCAACATGACGTTGCTGACCAAGGACTTCCGCCGCGCGCTCGGCAAGAAGCTGGTCACCGCCGCGCTGCCGACCGGCCGACTGCAGACCGATGGCCCGTACGACCCCGCGAAGTCGTTCGAGCTGCGCGAGCTGTCGCAGATCATGGACTTCATCAACGTGATGACCTACGACATGGGCACCGGCTTCTCGCCCGTGTCGACGTTCAACGCACCGTTCCGCGAGGTCTCCTCCGACCCGATGCCGCCGGCGGACCGCAGGTGGAACAACGTCGTCGGCGCCATCGACTACTACCAGCGGCACGGCGTCTCGCCGCGCAAGATGGTGCTGGGCACGCCGTTCTACGGCCGCGGCTTCAACGTGAAGACCGAGGGCCCGCAGCACGGCCTCTACCAGGCCTACGACAGCGCGTTCTGGGTCGACGGCTACGAGGAAGCGCTCAAGCTGAAGGCTGCTCCTGGCTGGAAGGAGTACTGGCACCCGGTCGCACAGTCGCCGTGGCTGTACAACGCGGCGGAGAAGAAGTTCGTCTCCTACGAGAACCCGCGGTCGATCGGCCTCCGCGCGGACTTCGCGCGCTCACGCGGGTTGCTCGGCACGTTCATGTGGGAGCTCGGGCACGACGACGCGCAGTACTCGCTGCTGAAGGCGATGGCGCGCTAAAGGATTTGAGTCTGACGTAACGTCAAGGTGTTGGTTGAAGGCATGACTGACACCACTCGACGTGAGGTGCTGGGTTGGCTGGCCGGGCTCGGTGCGGCGGCAGGCATGGGCCTGCTCGCACCGGGCCGGGCCGCCGCTCTCACCTCCGTCACGGCACTGCGCGGCGTCACGCTCGTCGACGCGACCGGCACTCGCTCCAACGCCACGATCGTGCTGGCGGACAACAAGATCCTCGCAGTCGGCTCGTGCGACCTGCCGTTGCCGCGCGGATCGACGGTGCTGGATCTGGCGGGCAAGTTCGTCATCCCCGGCCTGTGGGACATGCACGTGCACGGCGCCTACTCGGAGCGGATCACGCTGCCGTTGTGCCTGGTCAACGGCGTGACCGGGATCCGCGAGATGTGGGGCTTCCCGCCGCTCTACGAGTTGCGCGAACGCATCGCCCGCGGCGAGGTGTTCGGGCCAGAGCTCGTCGTCGGCAGCTCGATCATCGACGGCCCACACTCCACCCTGCCCGGCGCCGTGATCGTCAGCACGCCGGACGAGGGCCGGCAGGCCGTGCGTGACGCCAAGACCCAGGGCGCCGACTTCGTGAAGGTCTACTCGTACCTGGACCGCGCGACGCTCACCGCCATCGCGGACGAGTGCACGCGGCAGGACATCACGTTCGCCGGGCACTGCTCGAACCACGTGGCGCTGGGCGATGCGAGCGATCTGGGGCAGCGCACGTTCGAGCACATGTACGGCCTGCCGCTCGCGACCAGCACGCGGGAAACCGAACTGCGCCAAGCGATTCGGGACCTGCCGCTGGATCCGGCGAACTCGTTCGCGTGGTTCAAGCAGGTGCTGGAGTTCGAACGCCAGGCTGCCGCGTCGCACAGCAGGTCCAAGACCGTTCAGCTCGCGAAACGGTTGCGGCGCAATGGCTCGGCGCTGAGCCCGACGATGGTCGCGATGCGGGTGTACTCGAGTCCGGCGGATCGGTTCGCGAACGATCCGCGGATGAAGTACATGCCTGCGTTCTACCGGGACTTCTGGCGCGACGGCCTGAAGAACTGGGCTCCGGTGACACCGCAGGAGATCCGGCAGCAGGCCGAGTTCTTCAAGCGCCGCATGGAACAGGTCGCCGAGATGCACTCGCACGGCGTCGAGGTCCTGCTCGGCACGGACGCGGGCAACCCGTACGTGTTCTCCGGCTTCTCGGTGCACGACGAGCTGGAGTTGTTGGTCGAGGCCGGGCTGTCACCTCGGGCGGCGCTGAAGGCCGGTACGCGAGGCGCCGCGCTCACTGCGGGTGCCAAGGCCAACCTCGTGGTGCTGGACGGCAACCCGTTGGCCGACATCCGCAACACGCAGCGGATCCACGCGGTGCTTACTCGGGGCAGGGTGCTCGGGCCCGCGGAACGGACGAAGATGCTCGCGGATGTGGAGAAGGCCGCTCAGGAGCCATTTCCCACTGTTCAGCGGGCGTGCTGCTAGAGGCTGAACATCGAACCGGGGTTGAACAGGTTCTCCGGGTCCAGCGCGCGTTTGATCTCGCGGTGGACCCGGAGACCGACCGGCCCGATCTCCTTGGCCAGCCACTCACGCTTGATCTTGCCGATGCCGTGCTCACCGGTGACCGTGCCCCCAAGCGCCAGCCCGACGGCGAGGATGTCGTCGAACGCCTTCTGGGCGCGGGCGAACTCGTCCTCCGACGCCGGGTTGTAGACGATCGTGGGGTGCATGTTGCCGTCGCCCGCGTGGCCGACGACGGCAATCTTGAGGCCGACCTCCGCCGCGATGTCCTCGCAGCCCTGGATGAGCTCGGCGATGCGGGTGCGCGGCACGCACACGTCGTCGGTCAGCCAGGAGCCGTAGACCTCCAGCGCGGTCAGCACAGCCCGGCGGGCCGTGAGCAGGTCGCGGCCTTCGTTCACGTCGTCGGTCGCGTAGACGAGGTCGGCCTCGGCGCAGATCGTCTCGATCTGCTGCAGTTCGTGGCGGGCCTGCTCGCCGCCCGCGTCGGACTGGCAGATCAGCAGGGCCGCGCAGCCTGGACCCGCACCGAGTTCGGTCTTGAGGTACTGCTCGACGGCCTCGATCGAGGTCCGGTCCATGATCTCCATCAGCGACGGCACCAGGCCCTCGCGGACGATCCGGCTGACCGCGGCACCGGCCGTCGCGGTGCTGCTGAACGCGGCCACCAGCGTGGCGGGTGCCTGCGGGAGCGGCTTCAGGGCCAGGGTGGCCTTGGTGATCACGCCCAGCGTGCCCTCAGAGCCGATGAAGAGCTTGGTCAGGTCGTAGCCCGCGACGCCCTTGACCGTGCGGCGGCCGGTCTTCAGCAGCTCGCCGTCGGCCAGGACGACCTCCAGCCCCAGCACGGAGTCGGTGGTCACGCCGTACTTCACGCAGCACAGGCCGCCCGCGTTGGTGGAGAGGTTGCCGCCGATCGTGCACCAGTCGTAGCTGCTCGGATCCGGTGGGTAGAACAGGCCGTCCTTCTCCACCGCGCCGCGCAGGTCGAGGTTGATCACGCCCGGTTCGACGACGGCGAGACGGTTGTCGGCGTCGATCTCCACGATCGCGTCCATTTTGGTCGTCACGAGCACCACGCAGCCGTCGATGGCGTTCGCGGCACCGGAAAGGCCGCTGCCCGCCCCGCGCGGCACGATCGGGACGCGGTGGCGGGCGCAGGCCCTCACCGTGGCCTGGACCTGCTCGGTGTCCAGCGGGAACACCACTGCCAACGGGCTGCCGTGCGGCGCCAGCGGCATCATGTCGCGCTGATAGCCGGCCGTGACATCGGCGTCGGTCACCACGCCCTGGTCACCCAGCGCCGCGCGGAGTTCGGCGAGCAGCGTCTCCATGTGTCCCACGCTAGTCCGACTCGACTGGTTCACTCGAAAGTGATCTCGAACGAAGGGAGTTCACGAGGTGACTGTGTGTGCTCAACCCAGATTTCGTCGACCCGTTAGACCGATGTCGCCGTGCCGGCGGCACACCACAACGTAGGCTGGCTCACCGTGGCGCATGCTTTCGCCTCGTTGGAGACCGCAGGTCCGGTGGCCGTGTGGCTGATCGTGCTGAGCTTCATCTTCTTCGAGTGCGCGTTCATCTTCGGGCTGTTCCTGCCCGGTGACTCGCTGCTGTTCGCCGCCGGCGTGGTGCTGGCGCAGCACAACAGCGAGTTCTCGGCGTGGGCACTGTCCGGTGTGGCGCTGATCGTGGCCGTTGTCGGCAACCAGGTCGGGTACTACATCGGCCGGCACACCGGCACCCGCGTGCTCGCACGCAAGGGTGGCAAGGTGCTGAACCGGAAGAACCTGACGCGCGCGGGTGATTTCCTCGACCGGCGCGGGTTCTGGGCTGTCGTGCTCGCCCGCTGGTTGCCGTGGATCCGCACGCTGGCGCCGATGATCGCCGGTGCCGCGCGGATGGACATCCGCCGTTTCACGCTGGCCACCACCATCGGGGCCATCGCGTGGGTGCCGACGCTGGTGCTGGCCGGGTACTACGGCGCGGGCGTGCTGCAGGAACTTCCCTGGCTGGAGACGGCGGCGCTGGTCATCAGTGTGGCGTTCTTCCTCGGTGGCACGGGCTGGGGCATCTGGCGCTATCGCCAAGAGATGCAGAAGCCCGTCGACGAGACCAGCGACGACCTGGAACACCTGAGCGAGCACCACGCGCGCTGAAAATCTGCCACCCTGGCCTTTCCGCAAAGGCAAGGGGAGGCCTGTCATGCGATTTTCAGGCGCATTAGTCGGCTTAATTGCACTGTTCGGCGCAGTAACACCGGCACAAGCACAAGCGATGCCGCAATGCGGTGACACCCTGAGACAAAGCGTCAAGTTGACAGCCGATCTGGAATGTTCCGGAACGGCCGGCCTCACCATTGGGGCAAACGGGGTGACGATCAACCTCAACGGACACACGGTGAGTGGTTCTCCTGTGCTCACCATGACGAACGTCGACGGCACGACGATCCGCAACGGCACGGTGGCCGGCATCAACATCGTCGCCGAGAACGCGACCAACACCAGGTTCATCGACGCGACCGTCGGCAACAGGAACGGGACCTACCTGTGGAACGGCACGACGTCCGTGACGTTCCTGCGCAGCAAGATCGACGCGTGGCGGCTCTTCTGCGGCGCACGCTGCCACCTGCTGCGCAGCACGTTCACCTTGAACCAGATCGGCGCTGATCACCTCATCATCCAGGGCGACCAGGGCACGACGAACGGCATCAACTTCATCGGCGGCACCATCACCGAGATCATCGACACCAGGCTGAACCCGTTGCGGGTCGGCGCGTCCGAGCGACTCACCATCCGCGACAGCGAACTGGACCACTTCGACGTGTACGCACCCGGCCGGCTGGAACTCCTGCGCAACACGTTCAGCGGCGGTCCCTGGATCGGCGTCCACGAACTCGGCAGCGGCATCATCCGCGGCAACCGGTTCGAGAACATGCGCTTCGCAGGTCTGTTCGTCGACGTGAAACAACCACTCACCGGGCCCGCCGTGATCGACCGCAACACCTTCGCCGGAAACGTCGAGGACGGACTGCGCGTCAACGTCCCCATCCCACTCGACATCACCGTGCGGAAGAACGTCAGCGAGAACAACGGTCAGTACGGGATGTGGGCGACCGCAGGAACCGTCAAAGACGGCGGCGGCAACGTTTCCAACAACGACGCGCTCGGTTGTTTCAGCATCGTCTGCAGCTAAAGCACCTCGGTGATCAGCAGATCCGCTGATCCCTTGGACGAGTTGACCATCAACGCGTTGACGTGGTCCGTGCCGTGCAGCACGCGTTCCTCCGCCTCCGACAAGGTCCGCCCGTACCGCAAGTGGCGGTCGATCAGGCGCTGCACGCGCACGTCCTCGTCGATGAACAGGAACCACGCCTCGTCGAGGATGATCCGGACGCGTTTCCACTTGTCGTAGTTGAGCAGCAGGTAGTTGCCCTCGGTCACGACCAGCGGCACGTCCGGGTGCACCGGCACCGCGCAGGCGACCGGCTCCTCGATCTCGCGGCGGAACTCCGGCGCGTAGATCATGTCCGGCCCGCACGCCTTGATCCGGCCGAGCAGGTCGACGTAGCCGGGGATGTCGAACGTGTCCGGCGCGCCCTTGCGTTCGACCAGCCGAAGCCGTTCCAGCTCGCGTTGTGCGAGGTGGAAGCCGTCCATCTCGACGAGCACGGCCTGACCGTCGAGCGCCTCGACGATCCTGCGCGCGAGTGTCGACTTGCCGGAACCCGGTGCGCCGCCGATCCCGAGGATCTTGCGCTCGCCCAGATCGGTGAGCGCTCGGGCCCGCTCTAGCAGCTCCTCGAACTTGACCTGCTGTCCTGCCACCGTGCCAGCCTTTCAACCCAGTCCCCGACCGCAGCGACGCGCACGGCGGCCGCCTCCGACGCGAAGCCGATGGCCGCGACCGGGTCCGCACCTGACGCCAGCGCGTAGGCGTACGCGCCGTGCCAGACGTCCCCGGCACCGTTCGTGTCCTTCACCTCCACCGCCGGCACGGGCTGCTCTCCGGTCGAGCCGTCGCGGGACCAGGTCACCGGCGCCGCACCGTGCGTGCGTATCACCAGCGGCACCCCGTAGGAGTGCACCTCGGCCTCCGACCGCTCGAACCCCGAAGCGCAGGCGGCCACGTCGACCAGCGGCAACAGGTGATCGAGGACAGGTTTCCAGCTCCCGGCGTCGAGCACCACAGGCAATCCCAGCGCGTTCGCCGCGCGGGCGACCGGGAGCACCAGGCCGTCGTGGTGACCGTCCACCAGCACGACGTCGACGCCGTCGAGCAGGCCGTCGAGGTCCGGCGCGGTGACCGGCACCGACGCGTTGCGGGAGACGACGGTGCGTTCTCCGTCGCCGTCACGGACGACGACCATGCTGACCGGCGTGGTTCCCGGCACGGCGGTGACGACCACCGGCGCCAGGGACGCCCGCACGAATTCACCCAGAGCGTCCGCACCCAACGCGGTGAGCAGCGACGACGATCCGCCGAGTGCGGCAACGGCACGGGCCGCGTTGGCCGCGGGACCACCCGGTGACAGGACGGCGTCGAGCGACCTGACCTTGTGGCCGGGTTCTGGGAAAACGTCCACCCGCTGAGTCACGTCGAGAGTTGTCAGCCCGACACACAGCACGGCTGCCATCTGGGCTTCCTCCAAACGGGTAAGGTCCCGGCCATGGTCACCATGCGGGATGTCGCGGCTCTCGCGGGGGTCTCCATCACCACGGTGTCACACGTGATCAACGAGACCAGGCCGGTCGCGGGAGACACGCGAGAGCGGGTCCAGAAGGCGATCGACGAAACCGGGTACACGGGTGACGCCATCGCGCGATCGCTGGTCATGGGCGGCACGAAGTCGCTGGGCCTCGCGGTGTCGCTGGTCTCCCACCCGTACTTCGCCGAGCTGATCGCCGCCATCGAGTCCGAAGCGACGAGATGCGGCTACTCGCTCGTGCTGATCGACACCAGGGACACCCCCGAATCCGAGCAGACAGCGGTCAGAATGCTGCGCTCACGACGGGTCGACGGACTGCTCCTGACACCCTCGGCCGGCGGCGGGAGCCTGGTGCTCCCTGAGCTCAAGCGGCTGGGCATCCCGACCGTGCTGGTGGACCGGCTCACCATGGCCAAGGACATCGACCAGGTCGGGCCGGAGAACGTGCAGGCCACCTCGGGCCTGGTCCGGCACCTCGCCGAACTGGGGCACCGGCGGATCGGCATCCTCTGCGGCAAGACGGGCGTGGCCACCACGGAGGAACGCATCCTCGGCTACCGGCTCGGCCTCGGCCGCGCGGGCCTGAAGTGGGACGAGGCACTGGTGTCGCAGGCCGGCTGGCTCGCGCCGCTGCTCGACCAGGACGACCCGGCGACCGCGGTCGTGGCCGCGGACCACCTCGTCACGATCGGCATGCTGCACGAGGCCCGCGCCCGCGGCCTGAAGCTCGGCACCGACCTGGCCGTCGTGTCCTACGACGAGGTCGAGTGGGCGACGTTGATCGAACCGCCGCTGACCACGCTGGCCCAGCCCGTCGAGGAGATCGGCAGGACCGCGGTGAAGCTGCTGCTCTCCCGCATCGCCGACCCGACGAGGCCACCGGAGACCATCCGGCTCGCGCCCTCGCTGATGCACCGGCAGTCCTGCGGATGCTGATCCCCGGCCTCGTCTCGGTGACGTTCCGGCAGCTGTCGGTCGAGGAGATCGGCGAGCTGGCAACGGAATGCGGGCTGCAGGCCGTGGAGTGGGGCGGCGACGTGCACGTACCGCCCGGTGACTTCGCGGCGGCACGGCGTGCGCTGGACACCGGCCTGAAGGTGGCGGCGTACGGGTCGTACTACCGCGCGGGCGTGTCCGATCGCGGTGACCTGGCGGCGATCCTGGAGACCGCCGCCGAACTGGACGCGCCGCTGGTCCGGGTGTGGGCGGGAACCGCGGGATCGGCCGAGTGTCCCGATCGCGGGCCGGTGGTGGAGGCGTTGCAGCACGCCGTCGAGCACGCCGAGGCGATGGGCACGCGGATCGCGCTGGAGTACCACGGCAACACGTTGACGGACACGCTGGACTCCACCGTCCAACTGCTCGAAGAGGTCGAGGGCGTCGTGTCGTACTGGCAGCCACGCGGAGGCCAGGACGTGTTCTCCGCGGTGCACGAGGTGCGCACGCTGGAACCGGTGACGGCGCACGTCTTCTCCTGGGGGCCGGGCGGCTTCAAGGATCGGCTGCCGCTCGCCGCGCGCCGCGACATGTGGAGGCCGGTGCTGACCGAACTCGCGCGTGACGGCATCGAGCGCAACGCGTTGCTTGAGTTCGTGCTCGACGACTCGCCCGAGCAGTTCCGCGAGGACGCCAAGTCGTTGCTGAGCTACCTCAAGCCCCAGTGACGTTCAGGCCGTGCCGTTCGAGCAGGGCCGCCGACTCGAGGCACATCCAGCCACCGAGCTGAACGGACAGGTCGCGTCCTTCCCGCTCGTCCGCCGGGATCGTCCACTCCGGACCGAACAACGGGCCGCTCACCGCACTCACTCGGTTGAGCCACGCCGCTTCCGCTGACTGGATCACGAGTTCCCTGGCGAGATCGGCCGTCTCGTGCCGGGCGGGGTCGAGCTCGGGGATCGTGAGCACGGCCTGGGCCAGGTAGCGCGTGAGGATGCCGGCGAACAGGCCGCCGTCACCGCCGCCCTGCCCCCTGATGACACCGTTGGTGGCCAGGTCGTCGTGCACCGCGGTGATCGTGCGCGCTGCCCGGTCGAGCCACTTCTCCTGCTGGCCGTGCTTCGCCAGTTCGACGCACGCGCCGATAAGCACGCCCTGGCAGTAGGTGTAGATGTTCTTCTCGACCTCGCGGACCTCGCCCGTCGGGTGGACGTGCAGGCCGTCCCACGCGAGACCGCTGGCGGGGTCGACGAGGTTGTCCTCCACCCAGTCCACAATGGATCGCGCGCGGGCGAGATCGGTGCGGTCGTTCTGCCGGGCGAGGAAGATCGCGGCCGGGCCGTTGGCCGGCACGTTCTTGAAGTCGTCGTTGCGCTTCCACCAGATGCCGCCGCCGGCGTGGTCGGTCCAGGCGTCCCGCAGCCGCTCCGCGATGGCGTCCAGCGCCTTGGGTTTGGCGATGCCGAGCTCGTGCTGGGCGCGCTGCAGGGCGAGCCCGAGCCACGCGATGTCGTCGTAGAAGTCGTTGGTCCAGCCGAGGACGTTGCGCACCCGGATGCCCCGCACGACCTTGGTGATGGCCGCCTTGCGCAGCACGCTCGGCGAACGCTGGTAGCCGTCGATCATGCAGTCGAGCAGGTGCGCCTGCCACCAGTAGTTGAAGCTCGTGTGGAGCTTGTCCCGCAGCAGCGGGGGCCACGCCCGCGCCCCGAGCAGAGTGCCCGGCACACCCCAAACACGTCGCAAGTGCCTCGAGTACACCGCCCGCTCGGCGACACCGGCCCGCGCCGCCAGCAGTTTCGCGATCACCACTGCGCCATCGTGCGGGCTTGATCGGTCAAGAAGCTCGGTGAATCGCCCAGTGGTACAGGCCCATGGCCACAGAAGTTGTCAGGTTGTAACTGCTGACCCTGTCCCGCATGGGGAGTCGGACGATCCTGGCGGCCTTCGCGCGGACCTCCGGGGAGAGGCCGTGGCGTTCCGAACCGAACGCCAGCACGGCGTTGTCGGGGATCGGGCCGGTGAGGAGATCGCCGTCGGCGTCGAACGCGATCAGCTCACCGGCGAAGTCCAGGGTCTCGGTCTTCGCGACCGGGAGCGCGAAGTGCAGGCCCGCGGATCCCCTGATGACGTTGGGGTGCCACGGGTCCACGTCACCGGTGGAGAGCACGCCGCCCGCGTCCAGGCCGGCCGCCACCCGGATGGCGGCGCCGAAGTTGCCGAGGTTGCGGGGGTTGTCGAGCAGGACGATCGGGGCGTTGCGGTCGAACGGCAGGTCCGGCTGCTCCGCGAACCCCGCCACACCGGTGGGGTGCATGCGCCCGGCCCGGATCTTGAAGGCCGCCTGGTCGACCTCGGTCGCGGCCGCGAACTGCTCGCGCAGGTCGGGGGCGTGCGTCTCGGCGAGGCTGATCGCGGCGGCGAGATCCGTCGTGATCAACGGGTGCACGTGGGCGCCGAAGCGCAACGCGTGCTTAACAGCGTGAAAGCCTTCGAGCAGCACGGCTGCCAGCATAGAAGCCGACCCACGAGACGATCACGATCGACCCGAGCACGAGTTGCACGAACATCGACGCGCTCTCGGGGTACCAGACGCCGTCGATGTAGTGGTCGATGAACCCGGTGCCCAGCGACGGCAGCCCGGCCTGCGCGCGGAAGAACTCCTCCGCGGACGTGAGCGGGCACGTCACCGGCACCAGCAGACTGAGGATCGCCCACGCACCGATCGCCAGGTGCGGGTAGATGACACCGCGCCACCGCCATGCGAAGAACCCGCCCACGAGCAGGAACGCCAGCACGGCGAAGTGCAGCATCATGACCGCTTCGGCGAAGAACCTGGCCATTCGCACCACCCCGTCCTCCAGACTAGGACGGGGTGGCTCGAAGCGCTCTCGATAAAACCTTCAGGCGTCAGGCAAGACCGAGGTCGTTCAGGTCCAACAGGTACCGGTACTGCAGACCTTCGGCCTCGATGGCCTCCTTGGCACCCGTGCCGCGGTCGACGACCGTCGCGACACCGACGATCTCCGCACCGTGCTCGCGCAACGCCGTGACGGCCGTCAGCACCGAACCGCCGGTGGTGGAGGTGTCCTCGACGGCGAGCACGCGCTGGCCGCGCACGTCGATGCCCTCGATCTGCCGCTGCATGCCGTGGGCCTTGCTGGCCTTGCGCACCACGAACGCGTCGAGCACGTCACCGGAGATCGCGGCGGAGTGCATCATCGCGTAGGCGACGGGGTCGGCCCCCAGCGTGAGACCGCCCACAGCGACGAAGTCCCAGTCGCTGGTGAGCTGCCGCAGCAGCTTGCCGATCAACGGTGCCGCGGCGTGGTGCAGCGTGGCTCGCCGCAGGTCGACGTAGTAGTCAGCTTCCTTGCCACTAGAGAGAGTTACCTTGCCGTGCACGACGGCCAATTCGCTCACCAGACGAGCGAGTTCAGACTTCGCGTTCGCGTCCAAGACCACTTCAGTTCGCACGGGTCGTGAGCTTCGCACACCGGCGCGGCGGGCGCCGCATACCCTTCGTCACTGCTCAGGTCCGGCCGCGTCCACCGGCGAACCGCGACGCCATCTTGCGCACCACTGCCCGCGGCAACACCCTCGTCAGGGTCACGATCGCCTTGTACTGGGCGCCGGGGATCGACAGCACCTTGCCGCGGCGCAGGTCGCGCAGGGCTTCGTGGACCAGCCGGTCGGCGTCGACGTAGAGCCAGTCCGGCGTCTTCGACATGTCGATCTTCGCGCGCTTGTGGAACTCCGTCTTCACGAAGCCGGGGCACAGCGCCATGATCCGCACGCCAGACCGTCCAACCGCGAGAGACATGCCCTCGGAGAACGCCGTCACCCACGCCTTGTCTGCGCTGTAGCTGGTGCCGCGGCCCGGCAGGAAGCTGGCGACGCTGGACACGTTGATCACGTCGCCCTTGCCGCGGGAGATCATGGCGGGGATCGCGGCCCGGCACAGGCGCAGCACCGTGGCGACGTTGACGTCCAGCTGGGCCTGCAGCTTCTCCACGTCGGCCGCGAAGAACTCGCCGGTGTTCGCGAAGCCGGCGTTGTTGACCAGGAGGTCGACCGGCGACTCCGCGAGGCGCGCCTCGACCTTGGCGCGGTCACCGTGGTCGCTGAGATCGGCCGGCAGGACGTCGACGTGCACGCCGTGGCGGTCGTGCAGCTGCTGCGCGAGTTCCTCCAGCGCGGACGCGGTGCGCGCGACCAGCACGAGGTCATACCCCTCGGCGGCGAGCCGGCGGGCGAAGGCGGCTCCGATCCCGACGGTCGATCCGGTCACCAGTGCGATAGGCATGCCACCGCACGTTAGTCCTTGAACCGCCGGGTTCGAAGCGCGCCGATGATCACGCTTCGCGCTTGGCAGGGCGTCGAAGCACGAGCAGGCGCAGCGCGAGGCCGGACACGACCAGTGCTACGCCGCCGAACAGCAACCACCCGACTGACGCACCCGTGTTGGCGAGCGTCACCACAGACGCCGTACCCGCGACGGCTACAGGTGGCACAACCTTCACTCCGTACATCGTGCTTCCCTCCGGGGGAGTGGGGACGCGACGACTTACGCACGGAGTATCTGCATCGACACGGAATGTTTTACACGGAGAAAAGTGTGACCTAGGTCACGTCGACTTTGGTTACGGCTGCTTGCGACCGAACGACGGCCGGTAGACCTCGCCACCTTCTTCGTCCGCGGCGTCCTCGGCGGGTTCCGCCTCGGAAGGATCCGGGTCGAAAGGATCGATGACGTCGGCGAGCTCACCGATGTCGCGCAGCAGCCGCTCGAGGCGCGCGGGCGACGAGTTCGGCGGCGCGGCGGCGAGCACCCAGTCGTTCTCCAGCCAGACGACCGTGACGTCGCCACCGATCTCCTCGGCGGCGTCGATCAGGTCCGGCGTGATGATCTTGCGGGCGGGCGGGACGTCCGTGACGAACGCGTACCGCGAGCCGACCGGCCCCAGCAGGTCCGGCATCGGCATCTTGTCGTTGTCGCGCTGGAACGGCACCGTCGAGAGCCACAGCTCGATCACCACCGACAACGCCCGGCGGCAGCGCACGCCGACCAGCACCGAGTTGACCTTGCCGCCGGTCTCGTGGTCGAGCACGTAGACCTGGCGCCGTCCGTCCGCGGTGAAGGTCGAGCCCGCGACGACGTCACGCGCGATCCCAGTGCCGTAGTAGGCGATGGCACCCGCTTCCCAGCGTGTCGGCAGGACGTGGTCTGTCTCTTCGAACTGCCAGCCACGCAGAGCAGCCCAACGGCGGCGCTCACGATTGCGCGCGGTTCGTTGCGCCCGGTCGGTCGCGAGCAGGGCGAACCCCGCCACACCCGCCACCGCGGCGACGGTGAACCAGACCCACACCGGTATGTCCACAGCTGAAGCGTAGTGGGTCCGCCCTCGGGAACGAAGATCACTTCCGCGCGTCGGTGCTAGTTCGCGAGTTACCCGGCGGTTCGGGCCCCCACCTCGGCACGACGACTACCTGGGCCGCGTCCTCGTACATGACGTGGTCCAGGTAGTCGGACTCCATCCAGCGGCGCCGCGGGCTCAGGCCGCGCGGCCCACGATCAGCCCCGAGTTGTCGTCCAGCACGTCCACGCGCACGGTGTCGCCGTCCCGCACCTCGCCGGCCAGCAGCTCCTTCGCCAGCTGGTCACCGATCGCCGACTGCACCAGCCGCCGCAGCGGCCGGGCCCCGTACACCGGATCGAAGCCGTTCAGGGCCAACCAGTCGCGGGCCGACGCCGTGACGTCCAGGGTCAGCCGCCGAGCCGCCAGGCGGTCGGCCAGGCGGGTGATCTGGATGTCCACAATGGAGGTCAGTTCCTCGGTGGCGAGCGCGTGGAACACCACGATGTCGTCGAGCCGGTTCAGGAACTCCGGCTTGAAGTGCCGCTGCACCACCGCCAACACGGCGTCCTTGCGTTCCATCTCCGTCAGCGACGGGTTGGCGATCGCGGTGGAACCCAGGTTCGAGGTCAGCACCAGGATCGTGTTGCGGAAGTCGACGGTGCGGCCCTGACCGTCCGTCAGACGACCGTCGTCGAGGACCTGCAGCAGCACGTCGAACACGTCCGGGTGCGCCTTCTCGACCTCGTCGAGCAGTACGACCGAGTACGGGCGGCGGCGGACCGACTCGGTGAGCTGGCCGCCCTGGTCGTAGCCGACGTAGCCGGGAGGCGCACCGACCAGGCGGGCCACCGAGTGCTTCTCGGAGTACTCGCTCATGTCGATGCGGATCATCGCGCGCTCGTCGTCGAACAGGAACGCCGCCAGCGCCTTGCCCAGCTCCGTCTTGCCCACGCCGGTGGGGCCGAGGAACAGGAACGAGCCCGTCGGGCGGTCCGGGTCGGCGACGCCGGCCCGTGTCCGGCGCACCGCGTCCGAGACGACCCGCACGGCCTCGCCCTGGCCGACGACACGGCGGCCGAGCTCGTCCTCCATCCGGAGCAGCTTCGCGGTCTCACCTTCCAGCAGCCGACCGGCGGGGATGCCGGTCCACGCCGAGACGACGTCCGCGACGTCGTCGGGCCCGACCTCTTCCTTGAGCATCGCATCGTCCTGGGTGGACTCGGCGGCCGTCTCGAGTTCCTTCTCCAGCGCGGGAATCCGGCCGTAGCGCAGCTCAGCGGCACGGCCGAGGTCGCCGTCGCGCTCAGCGCGTTCCGACTCACCGCGCAACGACTCCAGCTGCTCCTTCAGCGTCCGGACCCGGTCGATGGAGCCCTTCTCGTTCTGCCACCGGGCGGTCAGCGCGGACAACGTCTCGCGCTTCTCCGCCAGCTCGGCGCGCAGCGCGTGCAGCCGTGCGATCGAGGCCGCGTCCGACTCCTTCGCCAGCGCCATCTCCTCGATCTCCAACCGGCGCACGGCACGCTCGACGGTGTCGATCTCGACGGGCCGCGAGTCGATCTCCATGCGCAGCCGGGACGCGGCCTCGTCGACGAGGTCGATCGCCTTGTCCGGCAGGAAACGCGCGGTGATGTACCGGTCGGAAAGCGTTGCGGCGGCGACCAGAGCGGCGTCCGTGATGCGCACACCGTGGTGCACCTCGTAGCGCTCCTTGAGTCCCCGCAGGATGCCGACGGTGTCCTCCACCGACGGCTCACCGACCAGCACCTGCTGGAAGCGGCGCTCCAGCGCGGCGTCCTTCTCGATGTGCTCGCGGTACTCGTCCAGCGTCGTCGCGCCGACCATGCGCAGCTCACCGCGGGCGAGCATCGGCTTGATCATGTTGCCGGCGTCCATGGCCGACTCACCGGTCGCACCCGCGCCGACGATCGTGTGCAGCTCGTCGATGAACGTGATGACCTGACCGGCCGAGTCGGTGATCTCCTTCAGAACGGCCTTCAGCCGCTCCTCGAACTCACCGCGGTACTTGGCACCCGCGACCATCGAGCCGAGGTCCAGCGACACGACCCGCTTGCCGCGCAACGACTCCGGCACGTCACCGGCCACCACGCGCTGCGCAAGACCCTCGACGATCGCCGTCTTGCCCACGCCGGGCTCGCCGATCAGCACCGGGTTGTTCTTGGTGCGCCGCGACAGCACCTGCACGACCCGGCGGATCTCGGCATCACGGCCGATCACCGGGTCGAGCTCGCCCTTGCGGGCACGTTCGGTCAGGTCGACGCCGTACTTCTCCAGCGCCTTGTAGGTGCCCTCCGGGTCCGCCGACGTCACCCGCGCCGACCCTCGCACCTTCGTGAAGGCCTCGGTCAACGCGTCGGGCGTCGCCCCGTGCTTGCGCAACAGGTCGGCGACCTGCCCACCGTGCTGCGCCAGCCCGACGAGCAGGTGCTCGGTGGACACGTACTCGTCACCCATCTCGGTGGCGAGCTCCTGCGCCTTGCTGAGCACCCGCACGGCGTCACGCGAGAGCTGCGGAGCGGAGACCGTCGTGCCCGACGCACTGGGCAGCGCACGGGAGAGCTGCTCGAGCTCCTTGCGCACCAGCGTCGGGTCAGCACCCACCGCCGAGAGCAACGGCGCGGTCAACCCGTCCGTCTGCGCCAGCAGCGCACTGAGCAGGTGCACGGACCCCACGTCCGGGTTCCCGTTGAGCGTCGCGGCCTGCACCGCAGCAGAAACCGCCTGCTGTGTCTTCGTCGTCGGGTTGAAAGCGTCCATTCCTCCACCTCGTGGTCAGCCTTCAGCATGGCCCATCATCCCGCACAACGTCAGAAAAGTTGAGTCTGTTCCGCTCAACTACGAGAACGGCCTCACTTCACACACGTCTGTCCGAAATTCGGGCGGCGGTTCGAGCCGGCTAGGCCAAGATCGGCGCCATGACCTCAATCATCCACAACGTCACCGTCGACTGCCGCGACTCGTACAAGATCGCGTCGTGGTGGGGCCAAGTCCTGGGCCTGCCACTGGACCCGGAGGACAACCCAGGCGACCCGGAGTGCCTGATCAACCTGCCGAACGGCATCCGCTACCTCTTCATCGAGGTCCCAGAGGACAAGTCGGTCAAAAACCGCCTGCACATCTGCCTACAACCCTCAGACGCCACCCGCGACGAGGAGGTAGAGCGCCTGCAAGGCATCGGCGCGACGATCTACGACGATCAGCGCAGGCCGGACGGCACCGGCTGGGTCACGATGCGCGACCCAGAGGGCAACGAGTTCTGCGTTGAACGCAGCGCAGCGGAACGCGCCGCAACCTCCTGATCACCGTCACCCACTCGTACCAACAGCTTGTCCACAGCGGGCACCGAGTTATCCACAATCCGCTGTTCAGTATCCACAGGTGAATCAAGTTCAGTGGCGACCGTCTGTGCACCAGAAGCCGTTGGGGTGACATCCACGGAGTCCCGCAGCGGCTGCTCCTTGATCAGCAGCACCGCGATCACCGTGAAGACCGCGAGACCAGCGGCGATGAGGAACAACTGGCCCATCGCATCGCCGTAAGAGTCCCGCACAACTGGGGAGAGGGACCCACGGTCGAGTGTCTTAGTGCTCACGTGGGCGGCAAGCACCGCCCCAAGCACCGAGACGCCGGCCGTCCCCCCAAGCGATCGCAGGAACGTGGCAGTAGAACTGGCCGCCCCAAGATCAGCCATGCCAACGCCGTTCTGCACGGCCAGCACCAAATTCTGCATGGTCAGCCCCACCCCAACGCCAACCAGCAGCAAATACGCACTCATCAGCACAAGGTTCGTCCGATGGTCGATCGTGCCGAGCAACGCCAGCCCGATGACCAGCGAGAACGCCCCCCAGACCAGGTAGCTCTTCCACCGCCCGCTCCGAGCGATCAACTGCCCGCTGACCGTGCTGGACACCGCCAGCCCCAGCACCAACGGCACAGTGAGCAGCCCAGCCTTGGTAGGCGAAAACCCCCGCGCAATCTGGAAGTACTGCCCCATGAACACAGACGCGCCGAACATCGCCGTACCAACCGCAATGCCACCAAGCATCGCCAGCAAGACCGTCCGGTTGCGGAACAGGTGCAACGGAATAACCGGAGCGGACGCCCGCCGCTCCACAAAGAACGCCGTGACCAGCGCAAACAGCGCACCGCCAACAAACAGCGCGCTCTCCTTGCTGAACCAGGCGAAGTCCTTACCCGCGAACGACACCCACATCAACACGAGGCTGACCCCACCGGTGATGAGCGTGGCCCCGAGATAGTCGATCTTCACCCGCTGCTTGGTGACCGGCAGGTGCAACGTCTTGTGCAACACGGCCAGCGCAACAAGGGCAAGCGGCACGCAAACGAAGAAGCACCACCGCCAACCAGGCCAGTCGACCAGGAACCCACCGACCAACGGCCCGCCAACGGTGCCCGCGGAGATCACCATGCCGGTGTACCCGCTGTACCGGCCGCGCTCACGCGGACTGAGCAGCGCCCCGACCACGACCTGGCCAAGAGCCTGCACGCCACCCATGCCAAGCCCCTGAACAACCCGGAACGCGATGAGCTGCTCCATGTTCTGACTGAGCCCCGACAGCACAGACCCGATGACGAACAGCACGATGCCGCCCTGAAGCAGCATCTTCTTGTCAAAAAGATCAGCGAGCTTGCCCCACAACGGCGTACTGGCCGTAGACGCGAGCAGCATCGAGGTGATGACCCACGTGTACTGGGTCTGAGTGCCCTTGAGCTCGGCCAGGATCGTCGGAAGAGCGTTGGACACGATCGTCGAGCTGAGGATGGCCACAAGCAGCGCCACCCAGATCCCCGACAGCGCCTCGAGAATCTCCCGATGCGAGCTGGGCCGGTTCAAGCACACCCCTCCAGAAGTTAGTTGATGCTACGCAACTATATCCGGAGATAGTTAGCTAGAGCAACAATTCCCTCTAGCTGACGGATCACACCCAGCGTCCAGCCAGCCGCTAGAGCGCCAATCAACGCAATGCCGCAGGCGAGCCGACGCGACGGCGAAGCCGAGCCGCAGTTGCCCTTCAGTCACACAGACCCGGCGGTGGGGTCCCGTCACGAGTCGCATGGATGCTCTTGCCGCGCCCGAGTAGGGGTGTCAACCGGACACGCTTTTCGTCCGGTTGACACCCCTACTCGGGTGTGGCTGCCTCCCGTGCGACTCGTGACGGGACCCCACCGCCAACGCAAGCACCTACGCAACCGCAAGCCGCCGTAAGCAACAGGCGTGCCATCAACCCGCCCACGGCGCGGACCCCCAGATCAGATTGCCGGGGTCTGGGGCAGAGCCCCAGGTGGAAGCACCCACCAGGAACCCGCCAACTCAACCGGACCACCAAAGCACCCGGAGCGCACCGTCAATCAGCCCTCTGACCAGCCTTAACCCCGAAAAAGTCCCCACCCTTGCGCCGAACGTCGTCCGTCCCCCACGCCCGAACCCGCTCCACCGGCACCATCCGAGGGATGTGCTTCCGACAGTGGATGTAAGCCTCCTCAACCGAAACCACAACCCACCGCTCAACCCGCCGATCCTCAGTGGAGAACTCCTCCAGAGGAGC
The DNA here is from genome assembly GCF_044455585.1 of Lentzea sp. NPDC051213. Classification (NCBI taxonomy): domain Bacteria; kingdom Bacillati; phylum Actinomycetota; class Actinomycetes; order Pseudonocardiales; family Pseudonocardiaceae; genus Lentzea; species Lentzea sp. NPDC051213. Next base: position 236,077 of record NZ_JBITEX010000005.1, on the reverse strand, counting down.
AATCCGAGCCGCCCCGTTCAAATGCAGCCCGATCAGATCATCAGCGAAGTCCAGCAGAAGCATCCCAACGTGCGGGTTCTCCATGATGTTGCCCAGCGAGGCCATAACCCCGTTCCCCCGATACTCGGGGTAGACCACGGTCCGAGAGTCGACCACCCGCAAAAACCCAGGAGGCCCAGCCCGCAGCGAAGAGTCACAGGCCCCATCAGCATCAGCAGTAGAGATGAACGCCATCTCCATCCGCCCAACGAACTCCACCATGACCGGGTTCAGGTGATCGAGTACCTGGTCCTCGTAGAACCTGCTAGCGCGGTCCGACGTCTCCAGGGCACATTGGAGGAAGTGCTCACCCCGAGAACCAGGACGTGACTCAGGACGTGAGCCAGGACGCTCAACACGGTCGGGTGAGGTGGTTTCAGTCAGCTCAGGCAGGGACACGCGCTCCACCGTCGCACGCAAGCACGCAACCCGGTACAGACGAACCCTCACATTCACACTGTTGCGGTAACAACCAGTTGCGTACGGTAATCGGACTTCGCTCGAAGGTGGCATCAAGGAGTCAAACCCACCGATCAGGGGTTACTGTCCACCCTGTCGGGGGACGGATGCTTGACGAGGACGACAGCACCTTGCTGGCGCCAATGAGAACGTGGAGACTGCGCGCGGACCATGACTGCGAACGCTGTGCTGAGCCCCATCCCTACCCCGCCACACCGTGAACCCCCGCCTGGCGTCACCGCGATGGTGCGGATGATCCGGGAGAGCTTCGCGGTGGTGGAACCGCACGCCGAAGAAGTGGCGAAATTCTTCTACGGCATGCTCTTCTCGCTCTCGCCTGCCACACGCGAGATGTTCCCCGCGAACATGGAGGTGCAGCGCAGCCGTCTGCTGCGCGCCCTCGTGCACGTGGTTCAGATGGTCGACCGCCCGGACGACCTGATCCCCTTCCTGCGCCAGCTGGGCCGTGACCACCGCAAGTTCGGTGTCATCAACGTCCACTACGAGGCCGTCGGCACGGCCCTGCTGTCCGCGGTCAAGAAGTTCGCGGGCGCTGCCTGGACGCCGAAGGTCGAGATGGCGTGGGCCGAGGCCTACACGCTGATGGCCCGGGCGATGCAGGAAGCGGCCGACGCGGACAACGGGCCTGCCTACTGGCACGCGACGGTGCTGGAGCACCAGCGGGTGTCGTGGGACCTGGCCGTCGTCCGGCTGCAACCGGACCACCCCGTCGCCTACAAGGCAGGGCAGTACGTCTCGGTCGAGACGCCGCAGCGCAAGAGGCTGTGGCGGTACTACTCGCCGGCGAACGCCCCGCGCGAGGACGGCATCATCGAGTTCCACATCCGGTCCGTCGACGGCGGCTGGGTGTCCCGCTCGGTGGTCGGCCACACCCAGGCCGGCGACACGTGGCGGATCGGACCGCCGATGGGACGTCTCTCGGTCGACCGCACGGCCGGGACGGACATCCTGATGGTGGCCGGTGGCACTGGCGTCGCGCCGATGCACGCGATCATCGACGAGATGGCGCAGTACGGCGAGAACCCGCGTGTGCACCTGTTCTACGGCGGCCGCACCCGCGAAGACCTCTACGACCTGGACAACCTGCAGCGCATCGCGACCACGAACCCGTGGCTCACGGTCGTGCCGGTGCTGGAGTCGGACCCCGGCGTCCGCGGTGTCGAGCAGGGCACCCTGGCCGACGTGGTCACGCGCTACGGAGCGTGGGAGGAGCGCGACGTCCTGGTCTGCGGCAGTCCCGCCATGATCAGGTCGACCGTGTCCCGCATGCTGGTCGCCGGAACTCCGCTCGACCGGATCAAGTACGACCCGTTCACGCTGGACTAGGCTCGGCACGTCCGCGACTGGCGTGCCGAGGGTGGAAACGACCACCGGGAAGCGACTGCCGAGCGCACCGAACGCCTGGGTGCCCGGCACGGAGTGATGCCGTGCTCGCTGAAACCGATCCCACCCTGTTCGGCCTGATCAACGCCGAGGCCGACCGCCAGTCCCGCAAGCTGCGCATGATCGCGTCCGAGAACGACGTGTCGGCCGCCGTGCTCGAAGCAACAGGCTCGGTGCTGACGAACAAGTACTCCGAGGGCTACCCCGGCAAGCGGTACTACGAAGGCCAGCAGTTCATCGACCAGGTCGAGCAGCTGGCGATCGACCGGGCGAAAGCGCTGTTCGGCGTCGACCACGCCAACGTCCAGCCGCTGTCCGGCGCACCGGCGAACCTCGCCGTCTACCTCGCCTTCCTCTCGCCCGGTGACACCGTGATGGGCATGTCGCTCCCGATGGGCGGCCACCTGACCCACGGCTGGAACGTGTCCGCCACGGGCAAGTGGTTCCACGCGGTCCAGTACGACGTCCGCAAGGACACCGGTGTGGTCGACATGGACGAGGTCCGCTCACTGGCCCTCGCCGAACGCCCGAAGGTGATCTTCTGCGGCGGCACGGCGATCCCGCGCACGATCGACTTCCCCGCTTTCGCGACCATCGCGCAGGAGATCGGCGCCGTCCTGGTCGCCGACATCGCGCACATCGCCGGCCTGGTCGCGGGCGGCGCGCACCCGTCACCCGTCGGGCACGCGCCGGTGATCACCACGACCACCCACAAGACGTTGCGCGGCCCGCGCGGCGCCATGATCCTCACCGATGCCGAACACGCGAAGGCGATCGACCGCGCGGTCTTCCCCGGTCTGCAGGGCGGTCCGCACAACCACACGACGGCGGCGATCGCCGTGGCACTGCACGAGGCCGCACAGCCCGAGTTCCGCACGTATGCGCACGCGATCGTGGCGAACGCACGGGCGTTGGCGGATGCGTTGCTGGAGCGGGGTTTCGACCTCGTGTCGGGCGGCACGGACAACCACCTGATCCTGATCGACCTGACGTCGAAGCACCTCGGCGGCAAGCCGGCGGCTCGGGCGCTGGACCGGGCCGGGATAGAGCTGAACTACAACGCGGTCCCGTTCGACACCCGCAAGCCGTTCGACCCGTCCGGCATCCGCCTCGGCACGCCCGGTGTCACCACGCGGGGCCTCAAGCCGGAGCAGATGCCGTTGATCGCGAACTGGATGGACCGCGCGATCACCGCCCACGACGACGAGCAGGCGCTGGACCGGATCGCCGCCGAGGTCGAGGAACTACTCGGCACCCTCTGAGGAGCGCTGAGCTTCGAGCACGAGATGGGCGTCGGAGATCACGCCATTCGGATCTGGCCCGGCGAGCGCGGCTTCCTCAAGGGCGGCAAGCGGTTCCGGGCCACACAGCCACGTGGCCAGGCTTCCCTCAGCGGTCTCCTGGACGAGCACCGCCAACGCGCGTGGCGTGGCGAGGAAGTACTCCTGCAGAACCGCCTGCTCCCGCCGGTCGCCCTTCGCATGAGCCTCGGTCGCCATGCGCAACCAGAAGAAGTCCGCGTCGAGATCATCCGCCGCGATCAGGTCCAGCACCCGCGGGAGCAGGTAGCGACGGAAGGTCTCGTCGCCGATCGTCCCGCAACGCAGCCAGTACTTCTCGACCTGATCAGCGGTCAGCTCGCGCAACGGCACGGTGGTGAACGGCGCGATGTCCGCCGGATCCACGCAGTGGTCGCAGTAGTCGACCACCCTCGGACGAGGTGCGGCGAACACCTCGTAAAGACGCTCGATCACTTGCGGGGCTTGGGTTTCCACACGACGAGCGCCGTCTCCTGCCGGATCGGGACCAGGTCCCGCCGGTAGGAGGCGTGCACCGCGGCGGCCGTGGAATCGGCCGCTGCCAACGCCTGCGCCAGTTCCTGGGTCAGCTCGGCGACTCGCGCGTGCAGAGCATCGACCTGGTTCTCCAGCTCGATGATCCGCTTGATGCCGGCGAGGTTCACGCCCTCGTCCTGCGAGAGCCGCTGGACCTCACGCAGCAGCACGATATCGCGCATCGAATAGCGGCGACCGCCACCCGACGTGCGGCCCGGCGACACCAGACCCAGCCGGTCGTAGGACCGCAGTGTCTGGGCGTGCAGACCCGAGAGCTGGGCCGCCACCGAGATCACGAAGAACGGCGTGTCCTCGTCGGTCCCAGGAGGGAACGGAAAACCCACCAGAACTCACCGCCCTTCAAGCAGCGCGTTCAACTCGCCACGCGGATCGTGGTCACCAGTGGTGGCCGCGTAGGCCTCGAGTGCCTTGCGAGCCTCGGAAGACAGGTTGTTCGGCACCGCGACCTCCAGGGTGATGAGGAGATCGCCGGCGGAACCGTCCCGCTTGGTGATCCCCTTGCCCCGAGCCCGCAGGACCCGCCCGGAGGCGGTGCCGGCGGGCACCTTCAAGGTCACCTTGCCGTCCAGCGTCGGCACGGTCAACGTCGTCCCGAGAGCCAGCTCGGAGAACGTCATCGGCGCCGTCAGCGTCAGGTCGTTGCCCTGCCGCCCGAACACGCTGTGCGGGTTGACGTGCACGCGCACGAACAGGTCGCCGGACGGACCGCCGTTGCGACCGGGTTCCCCTTGCCCGGCAAGGCGAATCCGCTGCCCGTCGTCGACCCCGGACGGGATCCGGACGGTCAGCGTCCGCGTGCGGGTGCTGACGCCGTCACCACCGCACTCGGGGCACGGGTCCTCGATGATCCGCCCGGTACCGCGGCAGTCGCGGCACGGCTCGCTGAACGCGAAAGCGCCCTGCGAACGCGTCACCAAACCAGAGCCGGAACAGGTCGCACAGGCGTGCGGCGTGGTGCCCGGCTTGGCGCCGGAACCACCACACGTCGTGCAGGCGGCGGGAGACGAGAGGCGCAACGGAACGGTCGCCCCGCGCACCGCCTCGGTGAAGTCGATGCGGACGTCGGTCTCGACGTCCTCGCCACGACGCGGGCGCGTGGCGGAACCCGCCGTACCGCCGCCGCGGCGGTTGAACAGGCCACCGAGCAGGTCGCCGAGGCCACCACCGCCGGTGCCCTGGGCGGCGCGGCCGAACAGGTCGTTGACGTCGAAGCCCCCGGAGCCGAAACCACCGGCGCCGGGGAAGCCGCCACCCGCGAACAGGCGGCGGGCCTCGTCGTACTGCTTGCGCTTGGCCGGGTCCGACAGCACGCCGTAGGCCTCGGAGACCGACTTGAAGCGGGCCTCCGCCTTGGCGTCGCCGGGGTTCGCGTCGGGGTGCAGCTCGCGGGCGAGCTTGCGGTACGACTTCTTGATCTCATCCGCCGACGCGTCGGAGGAGACGCCCAGCTCGCGGTAGAAGTCCTTTTCGATCCAGTCCCTAGCACTCACCGGACGTCTCCTCCTTCCCCGGAATCAGCTTTCCTCGGCCGGTGCGGCAGGCTCGTGGTCGGTCACCGCGACGAGCGCGGGCCGGACGAGCTTGTCGCCGAACTTGTAACCGCGGCGCAGGACGGCGGTGACCGTCGGGCCCTCGACGTCCGGAGACGTGTTGTGCTGCACGGCCTCGTGCACTGACGGGTCGAACGCCTCGCCGTCGTGCGCGAACGGCTCCAGACCCGTCTTCTGCAGCGTGGACACGAGCTTGTCCGCCACGGCCTTGAAGGCACCGGTCAGGTCGCCGTGCGCGGCGGCCCGCTCGATGTCGTCCAGCAGGGGCAGCAGCTCGGCCGCCACGGCCGCCTTCGCGTTGTTGATCACTGCCTCGCGGTCGCGTTCCACCCGCTTGCGGTAGTTCGCGTAGTCGGCAGAGAGCCGCTGCAGGTCGGCGGTGCGCTCGTCGAGCTGGACCTTCAGCTCGGCGGCCACCTCGTCCACGACCTCGGCGACCAGAGGTTCGGCCGGAGCAGCGCCTTCCTCGGCGGCGTGCGCCGGCGCGCGGACCTCACCCGACTCGGGGTCGATCCGGCGCCGGTCGTTCACGACCACCTGAGGCTGAGGCTGCTCCTCGTCAGGGGCGGCGTGCCTCGGCTCGGTCACTTCTTCTCGTCCTCGTCCACGATCTCGGCGTCGACGACGTCGTCCTGACCGGCCTTGGCTCCGGCGCCCGCGGCACCAGGCGCGTCCGCACCAGGAGCCTCGGCACCGGCGGCACCCGGCGCGTTCGCGTAGATCGCCTGGCCGATGGCCTGGGACTCGGTCGCGAGCTTCTCGACCGCCGTCTTGATGGCGTTGATGTCGGTGCCCTTCAGCGCCTCGTTCGCCTCGGCGATCGCGGCGGTGACCTTCTCCTTGACCTCGGCCGGGAGCTTGTCGTCGTTCTCCTTGACGACCTTCTCCGTCTGGTAGACGAGGGTCTCGGCCTGGTTGCGGATCTCGACCTCTTCGCGGCGGCGCTTGTCCTCCTCCGCGTGGGCCTCGGCGTCCTTGACCATGCGGTCGATGTCGTCCTTCGGCAGCGCGGAGCCACCGGTGATCGTCATCGACTGCTCCTTGCCGGTGCCCAGGTCCTTCGCCGACACGTGGACGATGCCGTTCGCGTCGATGTCGAAGGTGACCTCGATCTGCGGCACGCCGCGCGGGGCCGGGGGCAGGCCGGTCAGCTCGAACATGCCGAGCTTCTTGTTGTGCGAGGCGATCTCGCGCTCGCCCTGGAAGACCTGGATCTGCACGGACGGCTGGTTGTCGTCGGCCGTCGTGAAGGTCTCGGAGCGCTTCGTCGGGATCGTGGTGTTGCGCTCGATCAGCTTGGTCATGACGCCGCCCTTGGTCTCGATGCCGAGGGACAGCGGGGTGACGTCGAGCAGCAGGACGTCCTTGACCTCACCCTTGAGGACACCGGCCTGCAGGGCGGCGCCGACGGCGACGACCTCGTCCGGGTTCACGCCCTTGTTGGGCTCGCGGCCGCCGGTCAGCTCCTTCACGAGCTCCGCGACGGCGGGCATGCGGGTCGAGCCACCGACGAGCACGACGTGGTCGATGTCGCCGACGGAGATGCTGGCGTCCTTGATCACGTTGTTGAACGGCGCGCGGGTGCGCTCGAGCAGGTCGTTCGTGATGCGCTGGAACTCGGCACGCGACAGCGTCTCGTCGAGGAACAGCGGGTTCTTGTCGGAGTCGACCGTGATGTAGGGCAGGTTGATGGAGGCCTGCGCCGAGCTGGACAGCTCGATCTTGGCCTTCTCCGCAGCCTCGCGAATGCGCTGCAGGGCCATCTTGTCCTTGGTCAGGTCGATGCCGTTCGCGGACTTGAAGCGCTCGACCAGCCAGTCGACGATGCGCTGGTCCCAGTCGTCGCCACCGAGGTGGTTGTCACCGGAGGTCGCGCGGACCTCGACCACACCGTCGCCGAGCTCGAGCAGCGAGACGTCGAACGTGCCGCCACCGAGGTCGAAGACCAGGATGGTCTGCTCCTTCTCGCCTTTGTCGAGGCCGTAGGCCAGCGCGGCGGAAGTGGGCTCGTTGACGATGCGGAGCACGTTGAGGCCCGCGATCTGGCCGGCCTCCTTGGTGGCCTGGCGCTGCGCGTCCTCGAAGTAGGCGGGGACGGTGATGACCGCGTCGGTGATCTCTTCGCCCAGGTACGCCTCGGCGTCGCGCTTGAGCTTCATGAGCACGCGCGCGCTGATCTCCTGCGAGGTGTACTGCTTGCCGTCGATCTCGTCGGTCTTCCACGTGGTGCCGACGTGGCGCTTGACCGAGCGGATGGTGCGGTCGACGTTGGTGACGGCCTGGTTCTTCGCGGGCTGACCCACGAGGACCTCGCCGTTCTTCGCGAACGCGACGATGGACGGGGTCGTCCTCGAGCCCTCCGAGTTGGCGATGACCGTCGGCTCACCACCTTCGAGGACTGCGACGACCGAGTTGGTCGTCCCCAAGTCGATGCCGACTGCACGCGCCATTGGAGTTCCTTCCGCTAGTACTTGTTGAGCGTTGCTGGCTCAAGTTTGCCATCCGCTCAAGATTGAGCCTACCCGACTCAAGCTTTCTGACTGACCCAACGGACGTGCAGGTCTGGTTGTTCCCCCAGAACGCGACGAGGGCCACCCCTTGTGGAGTGGCCCTCGACACATTCCCCCTGGATGGCGCCTCAGACGCCCAGCACCTTCACGTCGCCCGACCTCGTGGTCAGCTTGAGCTCGTTCAGCGCGTTCGGGTCCGTCCGGACGTCGATCCTGCGCTCGCCGCTCGACGTGTCGCCGCCGACCTTGTACGAGTCGTTCCCCGGCACCCGCACGGTCACGTCGCCGGACCTGGTGTCGATGCGGGCGGTCCTGGCCGACAGGAACGTCAGGTCGATGTTGCCGGAGTCGGCGTCCGCGGTCACGTCGGCGTCCATCGCCGTGCCCCTGATGTCTCCGGAGTGCGTGTTGACCAGCACCTTGCCCTTGAGCTGATCCAGCCACAGGTTGCCGGAGCCCACGTTGGCGGTGACGGTGCCCTTCACGGCGGTGGCGCGGAAGTCGCCGGAGCCGGTGCGGATCTTGACGTCGCCCGCGATGTCGCGAACCGTGACGTTGCCGGAGCCGACCTGGTAGTCGACGGACGCAAGCCCCTCGATCACCGCGTTGCCCGAGCCGACCTCCTCGCCCCGCACCAAGATGGCCGGATCGGGCACCGCGACCTCGTAGTCGATCGAGCAGTTGCGGCCGCAGTCCTCCAGCACCAGGGCGTTGCCCTCGATGCGGTGCGAGACGTTCGCCGGCTTGTTGTCCTTCGCGTGCTGGATCTTGCGGTGGATCTTGGTCTCGGTCAGCCCCTGCTGGTACCTGATCGAGACGTCCCCGGAGCCGGTGCGCACCCGCACCGACGTGAACTTGTCCGCGACCACCTGGTCGTCGGCGAACTCGTATTTGACGATGCGGATGCCACAGGCCGTGAGCACCGCCCCCACCAGCAACGCCACCAGCGCCGTCCTCATCATGAGCACAAAACTAGAGGTGGCGAGACTCACCTACACGACGGTCAGCCCCCTAAGGCGGGGTGGGGTTGTCCCTACCGTTGCTCAGACCAGGTCTTCGAGGACCGCGCGCAACGCCGGTGCGGTGCGGGCCGGGTCGTTCAGGAACCGCGTGGAGGCCAGCACATGAGCAGGTGCGATCCGCTCCCACAGCAGGCCGTCGACCGGCAGTTCGGCGATGTGCAGCTCCACGCTCTGCGCCCACCTGCCGATCCGGGACTCGATGCCGCGCAGCACGTCGCCGATCGGCAGCGCCACCGGACTCTGCACCCGGTGCAGCTGCTCGATGCCCGCCTTGAGCGCCAGCACGGCGGCACGGCTGGCGGGCCGGGTGAGCAACGCCTCGGCGTCTTCCGGCGTGGCCGGCTCGGCGCCTCGCCTGCACGCTTCCAGCGCGTCGGTCCACCAGCCGGGCCACTCGAGGGTGACTGCCGCGCGGTCGATGCCCACCGGCACCCGCACCGGCAGCGACGGTTCCAAAAGCGGCACGTGCGGCTCGACGTCCACCGACAACGCGAGGGAGTCGCGCACGTAGAGCGCGGCGAGCAGCCCGAGGCTCACCCCGTGGCTGATACCGGACACCTCTCGCGCGAACTTCATGACTTCATTGTTCCCGTGTCGGCGGGGTGGAATCGTCGCGACCGCGGATCAAGAAGGACACAATTGGCTCCAGCTCGTCCTCGTTCGGCGCAACATCGGCGATCAGGCCCTGGAGCAGCAGCCCGTCGATCGCCGCGAGGAACGCGCGGAACGCGATCGGGTCCGCCGGGCGCACCGTCTCCACCGCCAGGTCGAGCCACCGGCGCGCGGCTGCCCTCAGCTCAGGTCGGCGACCGGCCAGCAGGTACAGCTCGTACTCGGCGAGCGTGCGACCGCGGTTCTCGTCGACCGCTCGGGCGAGGGACACGGCGATCTCACGCGCGGTGCCACCACTCGCGACGATCTTCAGCATGTCGTCGCACAGCTCTTCGGCGACCCACATCAGCGTGGCGATCAAGAGGTCGTCGAGCGTCGCGAAGTAGTAGGTCGGCGCTGTCGTCGGCACGCCGGCTTCCCGCGCCACGCTGCGATGGGTCACGCCCGCGACACCGTCGCGTTCGATCACCCGCAGGGTGGCCTCGACGATCGCGCGGCGCTTCTTCTCGCCGCGTGCTTTCCGTCCGTCTACTGCTACCGCGGTCAGTGCGTCCTCCCGAGCTCGAGCGTCACCACGCCTCCGATGATCAACGCCAACCCGATGACCATCGTGGGGTTGAGGGTCTCGCCGAGGAACTTCCAGCCGATGATCGCGACTGCCGCGACGCCGACAGCCGACCATACGGCGTAAGCGACACCCACGGGCATACCCAACTTCAACGCGCGCGAAAGCGCCGTGAAGGCGATGGCATATCCGACGACGACCACGGCCGACGGCCACGGTCTGCTGAACCCGTCGGACAGTTTCAATGAGACGGTGGCGGCGATCTCTCCCACGATCGCCACAGCGAGATACAGGTACAACACGGCGACCTCCAGGTGTCCAGCGGAACTACTTGAACAAGTGTTCCACAAGTTTTCCGCTGGAGTCCGGCTTCTTTACCGGTACGTGAGGAGACACCGGCCACGTCCAAGTGGTTACTGGTGAGTAACGTGGCCTAGACTCCCGCCATGACCCTCCAGCTGGTTCTCGGACTCGTCGCCGTGGCGGTGAGCGTCGTCGCCTGGGGCGTGTTCGTCGCCGCCGTGTGGAAGATGATCAAAATCATCCGGCTCGGCCAGCCGGACGGGACGCGGACGGGCCCGTTCTGGCCGCGGCTGAAGACGTTGATCGTCGAGTTCGTGGCGCACACGAGGATGGCCAAGTTCCGCTCTGTCGCCCCGTGGCACTGGATGGTGATGTGGGGCTTCCTCATCGGCTCCGCGGTGCTGTTCGAGGCCTACGGCGAGGTGTTCGACCCGCACTTCCACTGGCCGATCATCGGCACGTGGTCGATCTGGCTGCTGCTGATCGAACTGCTGGGCCTCGGCACCGTCGTCGGCGGTGTGGCGCTCGCGGTGATCCGCCAGCGCAACCACCCGCGCCGCGCCGACCGGGTCTCCCGCTTCCAGGGCTCGGACTTCAAGGCCGCGTACTTCGTCGAGGCCGTCGTGATCATCGAGGGCATCGGCATCCTGATGGTCAAGGCGTTCAAGCAGTCGAGCGGCCTCGAGGTGGCCCCGCTGTGGACGTCGTTCGTGACGCAGCCGCTGGCTTCGGTGCTGCCGTCCGCCCCGATCTGGGTGTCCGTGATGGCGCTGATCAAGCTGCTCAGCGGCATGATCTGGCTGATCGTGGTCGGCCGGAACCTGACGATGGGTGTCGCCTGGCACCGGTTCTCGGCGTTCTTCAACATCTACTTCAAGCGCGAGGACGACGGTGGCGTCGCTCTGGGCGCGCTGAAGCCGATGATGTCCGGCGGCAAGGTCCTTGACCTCGAAGAGGCCGACCCGGACAAGGACGTGTTCGGCGTCGGCAAGGTCGAGGACTTCACCTGGAAGGGCGTGCTCGACTTCTCCACCTGCACCGAGTGCGGCCGCTGCCAGTCGCAGTGCCCGGCGTGGAACACCGGCAAGCCGTTGTCCCCCAAGCTGGTCATCACGCAGCTGCGCGACCACATGTACGCCAAGGCGCCGTACCTGCTCGCCGGTGGCTCGCGGGACATGGCGGGCGACGAGGTCGGTCTCACCGAGGACAAGTACGAGGACTACAAGAAGCGCCTCGAGTCGATCGACGTGCTGGCGATGGCCGAGTCCGAGCGCCCACTGGTCGGCGGCCCCGACGAGCTGGGCGTCATCGACCCCGAGGTGCTGTGGTCGTGCACGACCTGCGGTGCCTGCGTCGAGCAGTGCCCCGTCGACATCGAGCACGTCGACCACATCGTCGACATGCGCCGCTACCAGGTGCTGATCGAGTCGAACTTCCCGAGCGAGCTCGGCGGCATGTTCAAGAACCTGGAGAACAAGGGCAATCCGTGGGGCCAGAACTCCAAGGACCGCCTGGCGTGGACCGAGGGCCTCGACTTCGAGGTGCCGGTGTTCGAGGGCGAGCTGGGCGACGCCGAGTACCTGTTCTGGGTCGGGTGCGCCGGTGCGTACGAGGACCGCGCGAAGAAGACCACGCGCGCCGTCGCCGAACTGCTGCACACCGCTGGGGTCAAGTACACGGTCCTGGGGCCGGAGGAGACCTGCACCGGTGACCCGGCTCGCCGCGCCGGCAACGAGTTCCTCTTCCAGATGCTCGCGCAGCAGAACGTCGAGGTGCTCAACTCGGTCTTCGAGGACCGCCCCGCCGGTCAGCGCAAGATCGTCGTCACGTGTGCGCACTGCTTCAACACGCTGGCGAACGAGTACCCGCAGGTGGGCGGCACCTACGAGGTCGTGCACCACACGCAGCTGCTGAACAAGCTGGTGCGCGAGCGTCGCCTGGTGCCGGTCGCGCCGGTCACCGAGGACGTCACGTACCACGACCCGTGCTACCTCGGCCGCCACAACAAGGTCTACGAGGCGCCGCGTGAGCTCATCGGGGCGTCGGGCGCGAAGCTGCGCGAGATGCCGCGCCACGAAGAGCGCTCCATGTGCTGCGGTGCCGGTGGCGCTCGCATGTGGATGGAGGAGCGGATCGGCAAGCGCATCAACGTCGACCGCGTGGACGAGGCCCTCTCGACCGCGCCGTCGAAGATCGCGACCGGCTGCCCGTTCTGCCGCGTGATGCTGACCGACGGCGTGACCGCTCGTCAGTCCGACGGCCTGGCCGGTGCGCACGTCGAGGTCGTGGACGTCGCGCAGATGCTGCTGGAGTCCGTGAAGCGCGGAAAGCCGGCGCCTACCGCGGAAGACGCGAACGTCTGAGCCGAGCAACGAAAAACGGCCCCGGTCCACTGTGGACCGGGGCCATTTTTTGTGGTCAGAAAGCCCAGACCTTGACCTTCTTGACGTTGTTCTCCTGGTCGACGTCCGGAGCGCCGGAGGTCTCGGCGGTCACGACGATCTCGCCGCGCCTGATCGGCTTGTCGACCCGTGCCTTCACCGTGTAGGTCACGGACTCGCCGATGTAGGTGTCCTTCTGGTAGGCACTCGACAGGCTGATGCGCTGTCCGTCGACGTACCAGACGGGTGCGTTGGCGGACAACGGGGTCAGCCCCTCCGGCAGCGTGGCGTAACCGTGCAGCGGCGTGGGCATGTTGCCCTTGTTCCGGTAGGTGATCTCGACGTCGACCTCGTCACCGACCTTCATGACGCGGGGCGCCTCCACGCGGCCGACCGCGGTGTCGAACCGCCCCTTCACGAAACCCGCGTCGTACGGGCCGGCCTGGCCGCCCGGCGCGAGGGTGAACTTCTCGGTCTCGAGCGTGTTCTCGTCGAAGTCCGAGTCACCGCCGCTCTTGGTGAACGTCGTCGACCAATCCCGGCTGAACATGGTCACCACGTAGGTGCCCGCCGGGATGTCCTCGAACCGGTAGTTGCCGTTCGCGTCGGTGGTCGCCGCCCGGTACAGCCCCGGAATCAGGAAGGTGTAACCGGCCTTCGGCGCCTCGCCCTGCTGCCGGATGCCGTCACCGTTGTCGTCGAACCACGCCGACCCGGTGATGACACCGCCGGGCTCGTCGGCCATCGCCGGTCCGACGACGACGACCGACGCGGCCAGCGCGAGCCCGAGTGCGGAAAGTCTTGTCACAGCACGCATTTCAAATCCCCCAGGATGAAAAGTGAACTTTCACCTGGAGAGACGTGCCTCGCGCACCGGGGTTGCCTCAGTCGTTGTCGGTGATCTTGTCGTAGATCACGTTCAGCACCCAGCTGGTCAGCGCGACGATGATCGCGCCCCAGAACGCGGGCCAGAACCCGTCGACGCGGAACGGCACGTCCAGCTGCTCGGCGATCCACCCGGTGAACATGAACAGCAGCGCGTTCACGACGAGCCCGATGAGACCGAGGGTGAGCAGGTAGAACAGGCAGCCGAAGAACTTCACCAGCGGCTTCACCACGGCGTTGACCAGGCCGAAGATCACCGCGACGCCGATCAGCGTGAGGATTCTCGCGCCGGTGGTGCCCTCGCCCAGGTCGATGCCGGGAAGCGCGGTCGAGACCCAGACCGCCACGGCGGTCAGCAGCACATGCACCAAGATGCCCATGCCGCAGCCTAACCGTGGCGGTCCTCAGTGGTCAGGAACGGCGGCGGCGCGCCATCAGGAACGCACCCGCGCCACCGGCGAGCAGCACGCCGCCCAGCGCGACGAAACCGAGCACAGAGGCACCCGTCGAGGCGAGACCCGAGTTGTTGCCCGCCTTCGCCACGGCCGGGGCCGAGGTGGTCGGCGCCGGCGTCTCCGTCGCAGGCGTGGTCGGCTCGGTCGTGGCGCCCTTCTCGACGACCTTGACCGGCTTGATGGCCACGTTGTTCTTGAACGGGTCCTTGCCGAACACGCTGGGCCGCACGATGACGTGCAGGTTCTCGATCTTGGTGGTGGTGAACCTGATCCTGAGCTTGACGTCGATGCTCTGACCGGCCGCGATCGGGTCCTTCGCCTCGAACTCGAAGCCGGTGTGGTTGTACGCCACCACGTTGTCGCTGTGGGACAGCGTCTCGGCGTCGTAGCTCGCCAGCACGAACGACGGCTTCTCGGCGACCTCGCCCTTGTTGCTGATCTTGATGACGACGTCGGCCTCCTCACCGAGGACGTAGGCGTCCTTGGCAGGAGACAGGACCGGCAGGTCGGTCGCGAAGTCGCCCTTGATCGGCACGTTGCGGACGTCGACGGTCTTGAAGTTGGCGAACTTCTCGAGCTTGAAAGTCAGCGTGCGGGTCGTCCGATCCACCTCGGACTCGTTGACCAGCCGGTACTTCTTGTCCGCGTGGTCAGCCGCGACGTAGGTGAAGTCGCCCGCGCGGAGGTCGTCGACCTCGAACTTGCCCTCGTCGTTCGGCATCGGCAACGGCTTGCCGTTGAGCGTGCCGGGGTTGAGGAGCTCCTCGTCGGCCTGTCGGACGCGGTCCTCGTTCTTGTCCAGGAACGACAAGCCGTAGAAGCGCATGCCGAAGAACCGCACGTCGACGACACCGCCGGTGGTCGTGCGCTCCCGCGGGCTCACCGGCGAGTGGAAGTCCCTCATGGCGGCTTCCAGCTCCACGCGGTAGCTGCCGGCGGGGAGGTTCTCCACGCGGTACCGGCCGTTGGCGTCGGTGGCGAACTGGGCGACGGTCTCACCGGAGTCCGCCTTGACGATCGTGCCGGGCTCGTTCGCCAGCACGGCCTCACCGGGTTCGTGCGCCCTGGAGCCGTTGCGGTCGAGGTAGAGCAGACCCTCGATCGAGATCTTCTCGTCCTGCGCGAAGGCGGGAGCACCCGCCGCGGTCAGCACGAGGGCGGCCGTCGTCGCGACGGCGAAGACGTTCTTCACTTGTCCCCCAAGGACTTTGGTTGTCAGGAACGGCGGCGGCGCGCGACGAGGAACGCGCTCGCACCAGCCGTGAGCAGCAGGGCACCGAGGGCCAGGAAACCGAGCACCGGTGCACCCGTCGTCGCGAGGCCGGAGTTGTTGCCCGCCTTCACCACGGCCGGTGGAGTCGTGGTGGTGGTCGGTGCGGTCGTCTCGGTCGGCGACGTGGTCGGCGCGCTGGCGCCCTTCTCCACGACCTTGATCGTCTTCTTCGACTGCGTGCCCTGGTTCTTGCGGTCGACGTCCTTGAAGGGGCCGACGAACGGGCGCGCCCAGGGCCAGATCTCGGCGAGGTCGGTGCCGGTGATCTCGACCTTCAGATCGACCGTGACCGACTCACCGGGCAGCACCGCCGCGACCGTCTCGAAGTCGTCCTTCGAACCGGCGACGTTGTCGCTGAGCGAGACGAGCTTGACGCTGCCGAAGTTGAACATGATCACCGACAGCTTGCCGGGGACGTCACCCTTGTTGGCCAGCTTGAACTTGACGTCGATCTGCTCGCCGACCGTGTAGGTGTCCTTGGCCGGGGCGATAGTGACGTCCTCGACGGCGGCGTCGGCCTTGGGCTCGAAGTACATCGCGTCGAGCGGAGCAGGACCCTCGAGCTCGCCGATCGTGAACTCGAGCGTGCCGGTGACCCAGTCGATCGGGTTGGTGCCCAGCGGCTTGACCAGCGCGAGACCGCGCTGCGAGTAGTCGGCCGCGACGAACTTGTACTTGCCGAACGGCAGGTCCTCGACGCTGAACTGACCGTCCTCACGGGACACCGGGATGGGCTTGCCGTTGAGCGTTCCCGGCGAGAGCAGCTCCTCGTCGGCCTGGCGGACACCGTCGCGGTTCTTGTCGAGGAACGAGCGGCCCGCGATGCCGCGACCCTGCAGGCCGAAGTCGACGGTCCCGCCCTCCGTCACCACGTTGCGCTGGGTGGTGGGCGTGTACCGCTCACCGGAAACGCTCACGCGGTACTTGCCGGCCGGCAGGTCCCTGGCGACGTACATGCCCTTGTCGTCGGTCGTGTACTCACCGACGAGTTCACCACCGTCGAACTTGGTGATCTTCACGGCCTTCTCGCCGGCGAGACCCGGCTCGTCGCCGACCTTGCCGTCACCGTTGCGGTCGAGCCAGACCAGGCCGCCGATGAAGATCTTGTCCTCCTGCGCGGCGGCGGGTGCGCCGGTCGCGGCCAGGACTAAGGCAGCCGTCATCGTGACGGCGAAGACGTTCTTCACTGATCCCCCAGCGTTCGAGTGCTCCACTTAGGACATCGGAACACCAGGGGCTCAGCGTTGCGTGATCCCGGTCACTCGGACAGCGGATAGCCACCCATGTCGCACCCCTCCCTCTCGTGCCACAGATAGCACGATATCGGATAGTACGAGTTCGTAGCAATTATTCCTTGGTGTCGAGCGCGAGCCTCGTGCGACGGTGCGCGGGTCCCAACTCGCCCCCGAGCACCTCCATGACCTGCCGCAGCAGATCCCGCAGGCTCTCGAGATCAGCGCCGGGCAACGAGGTGAAGAGCTCCTTCTCTCGTTCCGCCTGACCGGCGACGATCCGCAGGAAGATCTCGCGGCCGGCGTCGGTGAGGGTCGCGGGCAACGACCGGCGGTCGCTCGGGTCGAGCTCGCGGACCACGAGGCCGGCCTTCTCCAGCCGATCGAGGCGACTCGTGATCGTCGTGGCGGGGCTCAGCGTGCCGTTCGCGAGCTGCTTGGGCGTCAGCCGGTGCGGCGGCCCGATCCAGAAGAGTCTGGCGAGGATCTCGTAGTCGGCGCGGTTGAGCCCGTGCGGCGCGGCGATCTCCGTGGCGAGGAAGTCGAGGTACTTGCTGATCTGGTGCACCCGGTCGACCACGCCTTCGACCACAGGATCGATCGCCGGAACCATGGCCCTCCACGACTCGACCTCGGCATCGGTGTCGTCCGCACCACGCTTGCCCATCTCACGATGGTAGTTGTGCCGAAACGCAGAACCGCCCGCGTCTCTCCCGGACGCGGGCGGTTCTGTCTTACCCCCTGGTGATCAGCGTCCCCCCGGAGCAGATCCCAGCCTTAAGACACCACAGGGCAGCTGGATGTTGCCCTGCAGGCCGAATGTCACTCGAATGCAGTAACGATCAGGCGCGGCGGCGGCCACGAGCCGCGTAAAACACCAGGCCACCGAGGGCCAGGCCACCCAGGCCGACCGCGCCCGCGGCGACGGGGTCCACACCGGTCTCGGCCAGCGAGGTCGTCTTGGCCACGGGAGTCACCGCCTGCTCCGCCTGGTCCACCTGCTGCACCTGGTCCACCTGCTGCGCCTGCTTCGGGGCGGCACCCTGCGGCGCCTCGCCGCCGGCAATCTCGTCCTTCGACTTGACGCGCACACCGAAGTTGACCGTGTACCCGTTGTCGTCCTCGACGACGACCTTCACCGAGGCCGGCGTGGTGTTGACGATGTACGGGTGGGTGTAGCTGATCTCCCACTCGCCGGCCGGGACGCGCTTGACGAACCAGTTGCCGTTGTTGTCGGACAAGAACGGAGAGCTCTGGCCCTCCAAGTCCTTGACCATGACTTCGGCGTTCACCATTCCGGGCTCGTCGTCCTGCCGCACACCGTCGCCGTTGAGGTCCCTGAACACGGCTCCGCCGATGTAGCTCGTCGGGCGGTCCTCGTCCTGCGCCAGTGCGGTACCAGTGAGCGCGAGCGGCAGGGCGACCAGTGAGGTCGCGATGACGACGGCTTCCGCGCGGATCTTGCTGTTCATTTCTCTTCCCCCAGGATTTTCGCGCAGCACAAATAGGGCCGCACATTCATCAGTGGATTTCCCGGTAGCTCCCCAGCAGCCGGTCACTATAGAAGTCGTTTGAGGGGTACTGCCGGTTGCAGCCCGAGACCGAACCGTGATTTTCGCCGGTCAACGCCGGGTGCGCACACGCCTGGAGCCCTAAGCTGATCACCCATGAGCGAGAAGCCGTCGGGCTCGGGTGAAAGCACTCTCACGGTCGTATTGGCCCTGCTGGTCAATCTGGCGATTGCGGTCATGAAGGCCATTGCGGGCGTTTTGACCGGTTCGGCGGCAATCCTCTCCGAAGCCGCGCACTCGGTGGCCGACACGTTCACCGAAGCCCTGCTGCTGACCGCCCTGCGCCGCTCGGACCGCCCAGCCGACCGCCGCCACCCGTTCGGCTACGGCAAGGAGCGCTACTTCTGGTCCCTGCTGGCGGCCGTCTCGATCTTCGCCTCGGGCGCGATGTTCGCGTTCTACGAGGGCTTCCGCACGGTCTTCGGCTCTCCCGAAGAGCAAACCCGGCCGTGGGTGGGCTACCTGGTGCTCGGCCTGGCGTTCGCACTGGAGACCGTGTCCTGGACGCAGGCGTTCCGGCAGGTCCGCTCCGAGGCCGCCGCACACGGCCGTGGCTTCTGGGACTTCCTGCGCATGTCGGACGACCCGACCGTGAAGACGGTCTTCCTCGAGGACTCCGCCGCGCTGATCGGCCTGGTCCTGGCGTTCTCCGGCCTGGGCCTGCACCAGCTGACCGGCTCGTCCCTGTGGGACGGCCTGGCATCGTTGGCGATCGGAGTCCTGCTGGCTCTGGTGGCCTACGTGCTGGCGCGCACCAACCGCGGCCTCCTGATCGGCAGGCAGGCAGACCCGGTCATGGTGAAGGCGATCTGGGCCCGGCTGGCCGAGGTGCCCGAGGTCGACGCCGTCGTGGACGTGCTGACGATGCTGATCGGCACCGACCGCGTGCTGCTGTGCGCCCGGCTGGACTTCGACGACGCGTTGACGGCCTTCCAGCTGGAGAACGCGTGCGTGCGCATCTCCGCCGAGCTGCGCGCGTCGTTCCCGGACCTGGACGAGATCTTCCTGGAGCCGGTGCCCCGGACCGATCCCGACCTGCGCCGCCGAGTGCTGGAGCGCTACGGCTTCTAGCGCCGGGTGTCCGTGCGGTGGAAGTTCAGGTAGGCCTTGCTGGGCGTCGGCCCGCGCTGCCCCTGGTACCGGCTGCCGGCCTGCGACGAGCCGTACGGGTGCTCCGCCGGGCTCGACAGCTTGAACAGGCAGAGCTGCCCGATCTTCATGCCGGGGTGCAACGTGATCGGCAGGTTCGCGACGTTGGACAGCTCGAGCGTGATGTGGCCGGAAAAGCCGGGGTCGATGAAGCCGGCCGTGGAGTGCGTGAGCAGCCCGAGCCGACCGAGGCTGGACTTGCCTTCGAGGCGCCCGGCCAGATCGTCCGGCAGCGTGACCATCTCGTACGTCGACCCGAGCACGAACTCGCCGGGGTGCAGCACGAACGGCTCGTCCTCCTGCGCCTCGATCAGGCTCGTGAGGTCGTCCTGCTGGATCGACGGGTCGATGTGCGTGTACCGGGTGTTGTTGAAGACCCGGAAGAACCGGTCCAGACGCACGTCGATGCTCGACGGCTGAACCATCTCGACGTCGAACGGGTCGAGGAGGAGACGGCCCGACTCGACCTCTTTGCGCAGATCCTGGTCACTCAGCAGCACTCGGACAGGCTAGCTCAGGCTTGTGTATGATCGGCGACGCACTGCTCCTGCGGGTGTAGTTCATTGGTAGAACGACAGCTTCCCAAGCTGTAGAGGCGGGTTCGATTCCCGTCACCCGCTCAAAACCGGAACCGGGGTGTGTCTGCGGAAGCGCAGACACACCCCGGTTTCGGCGTTTCGGGAGCTCTCTGATGCCCTGCCACAGCAGCGGCCTGCAACCGGGCAACCTTTCTGCCCGGCCCCGCGTGACTCTCGCGAGGGAGGACGCATGGAAGAGAACGTGACGTTTTTCAGGCGAGGTGCACGCTGGCTCGTCACAGTCATCATGGTGACGGGCGTGGTGATGGTGCCCTGGCGGCTCGTCGTCAACTTCGGCGATTCGACGTTGGTGGTCATGGCCGGAGCCGCCTACATCCTGGGCACGTTCGCCGCCATCTGGCAGATATGGCGCGTGTGCGTGACGCTCACGCCCGAGAAGGTCATCGTGCGCAACCCAGGGCGCGACTACCACATCACCTGGGACCGGATCGCCGACATCGAGCGTGAAAACGTCCTGGGCATGCAGCGCGTCAACCTTGTGCTGACCGACGGCTCCAGCGTGCCGTGTGCGGCCTTCCGCGGCGGGTCGCTGAGCGGCACGCCGCTGGGTGAGGAATTCGTCGACGCGGTTCGGCAGCGGATCGGGTCCGGACAGCGGTAAGCCAGTCGACCACCGCAACGGCTTCCCAAGCTTGTGCAATTGCGTCGACTGCCGACTCCGCAGCGGAGCAGCCCAGCGCGCGGCATGACATGACAAGGCTCAGCGAACCTGAGTGCCAGCAGCGGTGATGAACGCCTTGATCCTCTCCTCACACAGATCCTCGTGTTCCACCAGCTCAGCACGATCAGCCGAGGCTCGTATGGCGGTGATCGGTCCGAATGCGGCTGCCGCAAGTGCCACAAGATCAGCATCCTCGGCCAGGAGCTGCACCCTGAACCGGGCATGAGCGGCGGCGGCCCCCAAACGATCCGACTCTGCGAAAGCCGCAAGAAGTTCCGGATCTGCGGGGTCGTCCTTGCGAAGTCGAACGAACCAGAGGCTGATGACTCCGCGCCGAAGTTCGGTGATCGCCCCGGCGAACGCGCTGTAGGCCTGTATCCGCTCCTGGCGCAGCCGCTCATCGCGGGCGAATCTTTCGGCCCGCTCTGCGTGAGAACGCTGGAACACGAAGGTGATGGTCGACCCGAGGAGAGTGCCTGCCACAGCGATCACGCTGGCTAGCCAAGCTGTCACGCCTACATGGTGTCCGTCGGACGGAGCCCTCGGCTACCGATCTGGGCGGGTTCGATTCCCGTCACCCGCTCCACTCGAAAGCCCTCCACGCGGGGGCTTTCGTCGTTTCCGAGTCAGGCAGACCGGCCGCGGGCTAACTTCGGCACATGGGGACCACGTTCCGCCGCCCGTCGGCCCGCCTAACCGCAGTGATCATCTTCGTGATCGCGTACCCGTTGGTGTCGTGGCGGATCACCCAGAACGTGGACGCGCCCTTCGACTCCATTCTCATCGGGTTGTTCGCCGCGTTGGTGGTGGCAGGGCTCTGGCAGACCTGGCGCCTGGCGGTGACGCTGCGGCCGGACGGGGTGCTCGTCCGCAACTCGTGGCGCGACCACTACCTGCCGTGGGCCGACATCAGGGGCATCGACCTCGAGTCGAGCCGCATCCAGCGAGTGTCGTTCCTGATGAGCGACGGCAGGGTCGTGCCGTGTGACGCGATGCGCGGGTGGGCCTTCGGCGACGAGCCACACTCACGGGCGCTGGTTCAGGCGGTCACCGAACGGCTCGCGGCGCAGGAACGGCGCGCCGACTAGGTTTTGTCATGCACGTGTCCCAACGCGATCTGTTGCGCTGGCAGCACGATGTGCCACAACGGCGCGGCCTGGGACAGGGGCTGGCCGACCCCCCAGCAGGAACCCACGTGGGGTGGCGAGGGTTCGAGCCCGAGTTCAGTCGACCGGTAGACCCCACGGCCGGCGGTCCAGCTCAACCCAGCCCCCACCCCGAGCCAGAGCCGCCCGCACCCCAGCCACATGCTGAGCAAACGACGCAAGATCACCGTGCAACAGCTCAGCCCGCTCCACATCCAACGGATGAGTGTCGTCATGCCAAAGATCAACCGGGAACGACGCCACGAAGACCATCGACTGCAGCAGCTGCAGAAGCGCCACAGAAGGCCGTGAGGACTCGGCGAGGTAATCGACCCGGATCTCCTCGCACACCGCCAGCAACGAGCGGACCTGGCGGATGGCATCGGCAGGGGTGCCGTCCCACGACGGATCCGGCCACACGCGGTCGCTCAGCTCCAGCCAGAGCCGCCAACCCGTGGCCAGTTCCGCGTCGTCTCCAGGAAACCAGGCACCCATGACCTCCACTGTGCATGCGTCGGCACGCATAGGTCTCGTGACGATGACGCACGCCACGGCAACCAACGAGTGATGTGCGCGTCTTGAACCGCATGACGCGTGTATGGCCAGGGCTTACCGTGCTGCTGAGTCTCGCGACCGGGCTGGGGGTCGGCCTGCTGCTGACTCAGCTCGCTCTACTGGCGCTCGAGTACGAGGCGAGCGACCACGCCAATTTGCTCACTCGGGTGCTGGGTTACGGGTTCTTGCTCGTGCCCATCGCGGTCGTCACCGTGCTCCGCAGCCGGTATCCGGTGACGCACACGTGCGGGCTTGTCGCGGGGGCGACGGCGGTGCTGGCGGTGTTCGCGCAGAACTACACCGGCACGCCGATGCCCTACGTCTGGCTCGCGGCGACGACCCTGTTCGGGTGCGCCGCCGCGAGGATCATCAAGAACGAACGTCCTGCTAGGCCGTCACCGGCTCCGCGGTCTCTGGCGTATCAGACTTCAGCGAGTTGATCAGCGCGTCGCGCTCGTCGGACGGTTCCGGCTTCGCGAAGCCGATCGCCAGGTACAGGACCAGGGAGACCAGCAACGGCGTCGAGACGATCAGGGCCTGTGAGACGGCGAAGTCCTTCAGGAACTGCTGCTCGACGTAGAGGAACACCCAGGTGCTGAGGCCACCGATGGTCGACGAGAGTGCGGCCGTCGGGCCGAACTTGCGGAACCACGGCAGCAGGCCGAGCATCAGCGGGATCGCGATCGGGCCCATTGTGGCCGCGACCAGCGCGATCACGACCTTCAGCACGAAGCCCTTGGTATCCGCGGTCAACGCGATGGTCATCGACAGACCGATGAACAAGAACGTCGTGATGCGGGCCAGCTTCAGCTGGGCCTCCGCGGTCATCGCCTTCGCGCCCTTCCACAGGCGCGGAAGGATGTCGCGGGTGATGACGGCGGTGATGACGTTGGCGTCGGAGGAGACCATCGCCATCGTGTGCGAGAAGAAGCCGGCCAGGACGAGGCCGATCATGCCCGCGGGGAGCATCGCCTCGCCCATCTTGACGTAGGCCTGCTCGGCGTTCGCCTCCATGCCCGGCACGATCAGCGGGGCCGCCCACATCGGGAAGAACAGCACGAGCGGCCACACCAGCCACAGGCCCGCGGACAGCAACGCCGAGCGCTTCGCGGCGAAGCCCGACGGGGCCGCCATGTAGCGCTGGGCCAGGTTCCACATGCCGCCGTTGTACTCGAGCG
The DNA here is from genome assembly GCF_044455585.1 of Lentzea sp. NPDC051213. Taxonomy (NCBI): domain Bacteria; kingdom Bacillati; phylum Actinomycetota; class Actinomycetes; order Pseudonocardiales; family Pseudonocardiaceae; genus Lentzea; species Lentzea sp. NPDC051213. The sequence continues at coordinate 212,673 of NZ_JBITEX010000005.1, read as the reverse complement.
TCTTGATCAGGAAGAGCGCCATGAAGAACGTCAGTGTGTAGGGGCCGGTCAGCGGGTCGCTGTGGCTCGCGGGGAGCTTGTCCCAGATCGTCCACATGAAGCTGATGCCGCCGAAGTGCGAGGCGACCGCGAAGAACATCGCGAAGCCCGCCAGGCCCTGGATGATGAACTGGCCGAAGTCGGTCAGCGCGTCCGCCCACAGGCCGCCGAGCACCGAGTAGACCATCGTGACGACGCCGACGAGCCCGATGCCCCAGCCGATCGGGACACCGGCGAAGCCCTGCAGCAGCAGTGCGACGGCGACCCACTTGGCCGCGATGTCGACGACCTTCAGGCCGGCGCCTGCCCACGCCATGACCTGCTGGGTCGGCACGTTGTAGCGGATGGCCAGGTACTCGAGCGGCGACTTGACGTCGTGCTTGGCACGGAGCCGGTTCCACGCCGGCGCCCAGAGGAACGCGCCGATGCCGACGCCGATGCCGATCGTCAGCGACCACCAGATGTAGACCGTGAGGCCGAGCCGGTACGCCTCCGCCGCGAACGCGACGAACATGACGGCGCTGTACCCGGACATGTGGTGCGAGATGCCCGACAACCACCACGGCATCTTGCCGCCCGCGGTGAAGAAGTCGGCGATGTTCTTGATCCGGTTGCGGGACCAGAGACCGATGCCGACCATCACCACGAAATATCCGGCGACCACGATCCAATCGAGGGTGCCCATGTGACCTCCTTGCGTGCACACACGTGTGCCCGCGAGAGCACCAGGCCTCTGGCGGCGAACCTGGCACATCCGCACGGGATATGTGACGTAGGTCTTACGAGACTGTTGCCCCCGGTGGAAGACCTTCGGCGGTCTTGAATCACATTCGTGACCCTTGTTCACCTACATGAACCGACTGTTCCGCGTCACACGTCCGAGGGAACGACGTCTCTCGTCTGGATGTACGAACGGAGGTGCTGATGCTCCCGCCCAGCCGGCCTGCCCCCGGTGTCGCACTGATCGACCCGGTTCCGCTCTACCGCGAGGGTCTGTCCGCACTGGTCCGACGGACTCCCGGTCTGCGCTGGCTCGGGTCCACGGGCGACCTGCACGCTGCCGTTCGCCTGCACGAACGACTGCGCCCCGACGTGCTGCTCGTCGACTCCGTGCTCGATCCGGTCGGGCATCTGGCCCGCCTGCTGACCGAGCGCGACCCGCGGCTGCTGATCATCGGGCTGGTCCGCGACGCGCATTCACACGCGAACTACGTGACGTCCGCGCTCGAAGCCGGGGTGCGCGGCGTCGTGCCGCGGTCGGCCCAGCCCGAGCAGATCGTGCGGGTGATCGCGGAGACCTTCCGGTCCCGCGGCTACGTGCATCCTGACCTGCGGCCGAAGGAACGGCCGACGCTGACCCGACGCGAGTACGAGGTGCTCACGCTCATCGCGGACGGCCTGGAGAACCAGCAGGTCGCCAACGAGCTGATCGTGTCCGTGGAGACCGTGCGCACCCACGTGAAGGGCATTCTGCGCAAGCTCAGCGCGCGCGACCGGACACACGCGGTGTCGCTCGCTTATCGGTCAGGCCTGCTGGTGGGCCGCCCAGCCGTACTCGAGTAGCCCGAACACCTCTTCCGCGGCCTTCCGCCGGTCCTGCCGTTCGAAGATCACGTCCCGCGCCTCGAGGGCGAACCGGGCCAGCGCAGCACACCTGACGTCGTTCTCCGGCGCACCGATTTCCGAGGCGATGGCGCGCGCCAGCCCTTCCTGATGGCGCAACCACATCCTGTGCTCGTACGCGCGCAACGCCGGCGTCGACCGCACCAGCCGCAGGAAGTCGGCGAACAGCGGATTGTCGGGGTGCCCCGCCGCGGCGCCCACGAAGTGGTCGCGCAACGCGCCCAGGATCGACTGCCCGGCCGGACGGTCCCGCACGGCGCTGACCAGCTCGGACTCCTGCTGCTCGTCCTCGTCGAAGAGCAGCGACTCCTTGCTCGGGAAGTGCTTGAACAGCGTCGTGACCGACACGTCCGCACGGTCGGCGATCTCCTTCACGCCCACGTCGTCGAACCCGCGCGCCATGAACAACTCCAGTGCCGCGTCGGCGAGCGACTGACGGGTCTGCAGCTTCTTCCGCTCACGGCGGCCGAGTTCGGGCACCTCCAGATCGTACTGCGAGTTGAGCCACTTCGAAAGTTTAGTCATTGCACTTTTGTAGTCGATGCGCTTTCCTGGAGACATGACCACACCACGCATCGCCATCGCAGGGGCCGGCATCGGCGGCCTCACCTGTGCCCGCGTCCTCCAGCTGCACGGCTTCGACAACGTCACCGTGTTCGAGCGCGAGAGCTCGCCGGACGCCCGCCAGCAGGGCGGCACGATCGACCTGCACGCCGACAGCGGCCAGGAGGCCGTCCGCGCCGCCGGGCTCTACGAGGAGTGGCGCGCTCTCGCCCGGGACGAAGGCCAGGAACAGCGCAAGGTCGACCACGTCACGGCCGCGTTGATCGGGCATCAGCCGGCGGAGGGCGACTTCCACCCGGAGATCGACCGCGGCCAGCTGCGGCGACTCCTGCTCGACTCGCTGGCACCCGCGACCGTCACCTGGGGCCTCGGCATCGCCTCGGCCACGCCGGGCGACCCGAAGAGCACCGTCACGTTCCTGGACGAGTCCACGGCCGAGTTCGACCTGGTCATCGGCGCGGATGGCGCCTGGTCACGGGTGCGCCAGGCACTGTCCGACGCGACGCCGGAGTACACCGGTGTGCTGTTCGTCGAGACCCGGCACGACGACAACGAGGAGCTGCTCGACCTCACCGGCCACGGCACGATGGTCGCGGACCACGAGGGCGTGCTGCTGTGGTGCCAGCGCAACAGCGGCGACCACATTCGCGCGTACGCGTGCATGCGCGCGCGTGAGGATTGGAAGCCCTCCAAGGCCGAACTGCTGGAGGTCTACGCCGGTTGGCACCCGTCGCTCACGGCGTTCCTCGAGGGCGAGCTGATCTATCGGCCGCTGTACGCACTGCCCGTGCCCCACACCTGGGAGCACACGCCCGGCGTGACCCTGCTCGGCGACGCCGCCCACCTGATGCCACCGCTGGGCGTCGGCGCGAACCTCGCGATGCAGGACGCGGCCGATCTGGCGCTCGCGATCGCCGAGCACGGTGTCCGAGAGGGCGTGCAGGCCTACGAATCTGTCATGGTGCCGCGCGCGATCGAGTACGCCGAGCACACGAAGGTCGGACTTCAGGAGATGGTTCCCGCGCGCCCGATACGCGTCTGACCGGCGCTCATGCCCGATTCAGGGACGTTGCGGGACTGTCTGGTTCGCCACCAGTGGGTGGTCGGCCTTGCCGGGGTTACTGTCGGGTAATACTCTGTTGTTACCGGTCAGTAGGCGACCCCGCCGCGACCCTGAGGAGTGAGCTGACGAGATGGGCCACTACAAGAGCAACGTCCGGGATCTCGAGTTCAACCTGTTCGAGGTCTTCAACGTGCAGGACCACCTCGGCACGGGGCCGTTCGAGCAGTCCGACGAGGACACCGCGCGCAGCGTGCTGGCCGAGGTGAAGAACCTCGCGGAGGGTGTCCTGGGGGACTCCTTCGTCGACGCCGACCGCAACCCGCCGGTGTTCGACCCGGCGACGCACTCGGCCACCCTGCCGGAGTCGCTGAAGAAGTCGTACCAGGCGGTGTGGGACGGCGAGTGGTACCGCCTGTTCCTGCCGAACGAGCTGGGCGGCTTCGGCACCCCGCCGTCGGTCACCTGGGCCGCGTCCGAGCTGCTGCTCGGCGCCAACCCGGCGATCTACATGTACCTCGCGGGCCCGAGCTTCGCGACGGTCGTCTACCACAACGGAACCGAGCGCGACCAGCACTGGGCGCAGCTGATGATCGACCGCGGCTGGGGCGCCACGATGGTGCTGACCGAGCCGGACGCGGGTTCCGACGTCGGCGCCGGTCGCACCAAGGCGTTCAAGCAGGAAGACGGTTCCTGGCACATCGACGGCGTGAAGCGCTTCATCACGTCCGCGGACCAGGACCTCACCGAGAACATCATGCACATGGTGCTGGCGCGCCCCGAGGGCGAAGGCGTCGAGTCGAAGCCGGGCACCAAGGGCCTGTCGCTGTTCCTCGTGCCGAAGTTCCACTTCGACCCGCAGACCGGTGAGCTGGGCGAGCGCAACGGCGCCTTCGTGACCAACGTCGAGCACAAGATGGGCCTCAAGGCCTCCACCACGTGCGAGCTGACGTTCGGCCAGCACGGCGTGCCCGCCAAGGGCTGGCTGCTGGGCGAGGTGCACGACGGCATCGCGCAGATGTTCGACGTCATCGAGTACGCCCGCATGATGGTCGGCACCAAGGCCATCGCGACGCTGTCGACCGGTTACCTGAACGCGCTGTCCTACGCCAAGGAGCGCGTGCAGAGCGCCGACCTGACGCGCATGACGGACAAGACCGCCCCGCGCGTCACCATCACCCACCACCCGGACGTCCGCCGCAGCCTGATGCTGCAGAAGGCATACGCCGAGGGCCTGCGCGCGGTGTACCTGTACACGGCGACGTTCCAGGACAAGGTGATGCTCGGCGGCGACGAGGCCGAGCTGGCGGCGAAGGTCAACGACCTGCTGCTCCCGATCGTCAAGGGTGTCGGCTCCGAGCGTGCGTACGAGCAGCTGGCGCAGTCGCTGCAGACGCTGGGCGGCTCCGGCTTCCTGCAGGAGTACCCGATCGAGCAGTACATCCGCGACGCGAAGATCGACTCGCTGTACGAGGGCACCACGGCCATCCAGTCGCTGGACTTCTTCTTCCGGAAGATCATCCGCGACAAGGGCCAGGCGCTCGGCTTCATCAACGGCGAGATCCAGAAGTTCCTGGACAACGAGGGCGGCAACGGCCGGCTGAAGGAGGAGCGCGCGCTCCTCAAGCAGGCTCTCGAGGACCTGCAGGGCATGCTGGGCGCCCTGGTCGGCTTCCTCACCACCTCGCAGGAGGACGTCCGCAACCTCTACAAGGTCGGCCAGAACTCGGTCCGCCTGCTGATGACCGCGGGTGACGTCCTCGTCGGCTGGCTGCTGCTGCGTCAGGCCGAGGTCGCGCTGCAGAAGCTCGCGGGCACGCCGTCCGCCAAGGACAAGGCGTTCTACGAGGGCAAGGTCGCCGTCGCGTCGTTCTTCGCGAAGAGCGTCCTGCCGGAGCTGACCGCGCGTCGCAAGATCGCCGAGCAGACCGACAACGCGCTGATGGACATCGACGAGAGCGTGTTCTAAGCGCCACCAGGACGACGGGTCCTCGCACCTCCTGCCCGAGGTGCGAGGACCCGTTTTTCATTCCTTCAAAGCCCTTGCGGCGACGAAGCAGTACACGCCGAACGCGGCGATGCCGATCGCGACGGCAGCCAGCAGGAACATGCCGTACGGCTGCTCGGCCAACGTGTGCAAGGCCTTGTCCATGCCGCCGGACTGCTCCGGGTCCGCGTTCACCGCGGCAAGTCCGATGAGGACACCGATCACGCCGTACGCGACGCCCTTGCCGATCCAGCCGACCCGGCCGACGGCCTCGATCCACGACGGTGCGCGGCTCATGTCGAGGTCTTTCTCGAAGGACTTCTTGAAGCCCTTGTATGCGATGACTCCAGCGGTGATCAGCACGCCGATCGCGATCGCGCCGACGATCAGCTGACCGCCCGGCCACGCGAGCACCTGTGCCGTCAGCTCCTGCTGCTGCTCGGTCTGGTTGCCGGAGCTGCCGCTCGTCGCGTACTTGAAGGCACCCAGCGCGATGGCGCTGGCCGTGATGGCGCGCGCCAACGAGCCGATGCGCTTCGAGATCCGTTTGCGCTTCTTGCTGACGTACGTGTACCCGACGCACGCCAGGAGCACCTGCCAGAGCGCGAAGAACACCAGGCCGATCCCGACCGTCCACAACAACCAGGCGCCGTTCTGCGCGAGTTCGCTGAGCGCGCCTTTCGAATCCGTCTGCTCGGCACTCGTGCCGAACGCGACCTGGAGCGCAAGCCACGCGACGAGCACGTGAACGGCTCCGTACACAACCATGCCCGCCCGCCCCAGCATCTGGACCGCGGGATGTCTTCGTGCCTCATTCGCAACAGTGGCCACGAAGGGGTGAATACCCACTCGTGGCCACTGCACAACCCTCGGGACGAATCAGCCGCCTGGCGGTGGCTCACAGACGATCTTGAACTGCGGGTCGTAACGGACCGTGCGCGACTCACTGCGGGACTGGCCGGTGCGGCGGTCCGTGATCGTGCGGGTGTCCGTCACCGAGAAGCCCGGGACGCCGTTGCTCGGCGCGCAACCGGCCTTGTTGACCTTCTTCTCCTGCGGCTGGGTGGGGTTGAACTCGCCGCTGGTGGAGCCGGAGACGTCGTAGTTCTTGGTTCCCCACAGTCTGATCGTGATGTTCCCCGGGGTCCAGATCGTCTGGATGGCGACGCCCGTGTCGTCCTGGTTCGTGAACGCGACGTCGATCAGGCTGTTGCCCGCGCCGTCCATGAACACGGTGGCCTCACGGCCCTTCGGGTACCGCGTGATCCAGTAGCTGTGCTCCCGGTGGCCCGCGTCCTTCATGCCCGCGTAGTAGTACGCGTTGTAGAGCGTGGTCGCGAACTGCGAGATACCGCCGCCGACCGCCTTGCCGGGGATGCCGTTCTCGATGATGCCCGCCTCGACGTAGCCCTGCGCGGTGCCGCGAGGACCGGTGTACTTGTTGAGGCTGAACGTCTCCTTGGGCTTCACGATCGCGCCGTTGACCTTCTCGGCCACGACGCGGATGTTGGTGCCCGACGCGGCGACGAAGCCACCGGTGGTGAACTCGCCGATGACCTCCTTGATGCCCATCTTGTTCGCCTGCTCGGTGGTGACCTTCGCGGGCGTGTGCTTGTACTCGAACTTCACCTCGCGCGCGTCGGTCTTCTTCAGCGTGTCGAAGTAGGGCTGGAGGTTCTTGTCCCAGTCGAGGTCGAGACCGTCGACCGACTGCTTCACGGTCGGCTTGCCGCCCTCGAACACGATCTGGGCGTCCTTGCCCTCCTTGACCGTGTCCTTGAGCTGCGGAAGGGCCACCTCGACGAGCTTGTCCTTGTTCGGCTTCACGTTCAGCGACCCGCCGTCGCCGGGCTCGAAGGCCAGCGTGGCGGCGACCTGCTCGGGCGTGAGGTCCGCGTCCTTGCCCTCGCCCTTGATCTTGACCGGGCCGGAGACCGCCGTCTTGACGACGTCGTTGAGCGCCTTCTCGACGCCCTCCTTGGTCGTCTTGACCGCGGTGAAGTCCATCGGGACCTCGACCGGGTTGCCGGAGGCCCAGTTCGCGACGACGGCGCCGGCGGCCTCGTCGGCCTTCAGCTTCTGACCGTCGTGCGGCTCGACGGCGACCGGCTTGGCGCCCTCGAACTTGATGGTGCCCTCGATCGGGTCGTGGTCGAGCTTGGGCCGCAGGGCCTCGAGCGCGCCGCCGACCTTCGCGTCGTCGGCCTTCGTCGCGACGCCGACCTCGCGGGAGGTGAAGAACGAGGTGATGCGCGTGATCGGGCTGAGCGGCTGGCTGCCGGCGCGGTCGACCGTGGCCGACCAGTCGAGCTCCAGACCCGCGGCCGCGGGGTCGAGCTCGGCGGTGACGTCGCCTGCCTTGAGCGCGACGGGCTTGCTCAGCCGGGGGCCGATCTCGTCGCGCAGCTTCTTCTCGGCCTCCGCGTGGCCGAGACCGCCGACCTCGACGCCGGCCACGGTCACGCCGCGCGGGACGTTGCCGCTGGAGACAAGGATGTCGAGGCCGTAGAGCAGGCCGAACGCGCCGACCACGGCCGCGGCCACGATCAGGGCCTTCTTCCTGCTGTTGCCCTCCGGGGCTTCGTCCTCGCCCGGCTCGATCATCACGGGCCCGTAGACGCCGGAGTCCTCCGGCTTCGGCTCCGGCGGGAGGACCGGCCGCATGTACTCGGTGGCGTCCTCACTGGCCGGGAAGCCGACACCGGGCACGGCGGCCGCGATGGTCGGCTCGTTGTCCGGCTCCTCAGACGGCCACGCGTCCGCGGACGCGCTCACCGGCGCGATCTTCGTCGTCTCCTCGGAAGCCGTACCCCCAGGACCCACCGGAGGTATCGCTCTCGTCTTGTCAGCGTCGTACGGCACAGCTCTCCCCGTTGCCCTGTCTCTCCTGAGGCGGCATATGTGTAGCTATCAGGCGCAGATCACGAACCGGCGGCTCATAGGTACAGGCCAGTACCGTGCTCGGTGAGCTCAGTCGCCACAGCGTGCAGATCGCGTTCCCTCATCACGAGATACGTGGTGCTGTGCACCTCGACCTCAAGCTGATCTTCCGGGTTGAACAGAACCCGGTCGCCGACCTTCACCTGGCGAACGCTGGTACCGACCCCGAACACATCGCCCCACGCCAACCGCTTCGCCATCTGGGCGGTAGCGGGGATCACGATGCCTCCGCTGGAACGCCGCTCGCCGTCCTCCGGCGAGATGCGGACCATGACGCGGTCGTACAGCATCTGGATCTCGAGCTTGACATCAGGCACCAGCAGAGTCTACGTGTCCTGCCCAGGTGCCTCGTCCATGCCGCCCATGAGCAGGGGGAGCCGGGTAGGTGCATCGGCAACAACTCGAACGGGCACTCCCCAGTCCTGCCTGGTCAGACGGCAGACGGGGTGTTCTTCGGCCGGATCATCACTGCAGCTGGCAGCCTGAGCGACCACGTGCAGTACACCGTTCGTGACCTGATCGTTGATCCGCAACGCCCGTACCAGTTCGGTGCTGACGCCGGCGCCCTCGAGAATCAGCTCCGGGGGTGAGCTGGTGATCTCCAGACGGGTCGACGGCCCGTACCTTTCGTCCAGTTTTGTCCCGGTCGGCGGCGTGAAGATCACCGCGAGCTCGACCTCGCCCGCCGCGATGTCGGTGGACGGCCGCTTGACCTCGTGAGCCTCACCATCGATCTTGGTCGCGGCCGCCGAGAACCGCTCGAGTCGGTGAGCAGCGCTCGCCACGACGACCAGTTCGTTCTCGATGACGAGCGCGTCGGACGGCTCGGCGATGTCCGTCGCGATGGTCGTGAGCGTGTTGGTCTCGGGGTCGAAGCGCCGAATGGCGTTGTTGTAGGTGTCCGAGATGGCGATCGAGTGGTCGCCGAGGACCGTGACGCCGAGCGGGTGCTGCAGGAGGGCCTGGTCCGCGTCCCCGTCCTTGTGGCCGAACGCGAACAGGCCCTTGCCGATCACGGTGTGGACCTCGCCGTGCTCGAGGTACCGCAGAGCGCTCGTCTCGGAGTCGACCATCCACAGCCGGTCGCCGTCCGCGGCAAGCCCGGACGTCTGCGCGAAGAAGGCCTCTTCCTTGGGTCCGTCGTTGATGCCTTCGACGGTGGTGCCGGCCAGGCGGGTCGTCTCGTTGGCCTCGGGGTCGAAGAAGCCCAGCGTGTGGTTGCCGGCCATGGCGATGGCAACGCCGCCGTTCCACCACGCGACGTCCCACGGGCTGGTGAGGTCGATCTTGTCGGCGGGCCCGTCGGTCTCGCCGCCGCGCCACTGCTCACCGGTACCGGCCAGCGTGGTGACCTCGCCGGTGGCGAGGTTGAGGCCCCTGAGCAGGTGGTTGACGGTGTCCGCGATGACCACGTCGTAGCCGTGGGTGTTGGGAACGATGGCGAGGCCCGCGGGTTCGGAGAAGGTCGGGTTGAGGCCGTCCGCCCTGCCCCGTTCACCTGTTCCGATGCGACGGATGACGGTCTCGCCGTCGGCTTCCAGTTCCACGAGGCTGTGGTGGGCGGAGTCGCTCACCAGGATGGTGTTCTGCGGCGTGACGATCGCCTTCGCGGGGAAGCGGAGGGTGGTGTCCGCGGGCGTCGGCGCGACGTACGGGCCGTTGCCGCGGTGCAGCGTGCCCTTCTCGTCGTGCTCCTCGACGAGTTCCTTGATGATCGTCTTGAGAGCCTCGACGTGGCCTTCACCCGCGGCTACGTGGACGACGTAGCCCTCGGGGTCGACCAGGACGAGCGTCGGCCATGCCTTGACCGCGTAGTTCTGCCAGGTGGTGAGCTCCGGGTCGTCCAGGACCGGGTGGTGCACCTCGTACCGTTCGACCGCGGCCTTCAGCGCGTCGGCGTCGGCCTCGTGGACGAACTTCGGCGAATGCACGCCGATGGTGACTAGGACGTCCTCGTACTGCCTTTCGAGGGGGCGCAGCTCGTCCAGGACGTGCAGGCAGTTGATGCAGCAGAACGTCCAGAAGTCGAGCAGCACGATCTTGCCGCGCAGGTCTTTGAGGCTGACCTGGTCGCCGCCCGTGTTGAGCCAGCCTCGGCCTGCCAGTTCTGGGGCTCGGACACGGGCACGGCGCTTCGCAGTCGTCACGACGGTATCCAACACCGTGGGACGGGGCATCGATTCCGCTGTCCACGATGCGGACGGCTTTCGTTTTGTTCGTTTTGGGCTAGCATCAGGGCATGACGGCAGGCGCAGGCGAACGAACAGTGCTGCCTCCGGCACGTCCGGAGAGCTTGTCCCCGTGGGTCGCCGCGCTGGCACGGTCAGGGAGCGAGACCGCCGCGCTCGTCGCACCGGACGGCACCCACCTGGAGCTGCCCCCGGAGATCTTCGAGGTGCTGCGGTCGGTCGTGTTCGCGATGTCACAAGGCTTGGCGATCACGGTGGCCCCGCAGCACACCGTGCTGACCACGAGCGAAGCCGCCCACCTGCTTGGAGTGTCCCGGCCGACCCTGGTGCGCCTGCTCGAGGCGGGCGAGATCCCCTACGAGCAGCCCAGCAGGCACCGCCGGGTCCGCCTGGCCGACCTTCTCGCCTACCAGGACCGCTCCCGCAGGGCACGTGCCGCCGGGCTGGACGAGATGGTCCGCGACGGTGAGGACAGCGGCCTCTACGACCTCCCGTTGGACACGCCGTTCGAGCGGATGCCGACGAACGACGACCTCAGGTGATCAGTGCTTCCCGTCTTCATCGACACATGTGTCCTGCTCAAGCCCTACCTGTGCGACACGCTGCTGACGATCAGCGAAAGTGGCGTCTACCGTCCGTTGTGGTCGAGGGACGTGCTGGCCGAGCTTGACCGGAACCTGCGCAAGCGTGGTGCGTCCGAGCGGCAGGTGGCCCACCGGATCGGTCAGATGCAACGGCACTTTCCGGATGCCGAAGTGACCGGCTACGAGCACCTGATCGACGCGATGGAGAACGATCCCAAGGACCGACACGTTCTCGCTGCGGCTGTGTGGGGTGGTGCCGAGTTGCTGGTCACCGAGAACCTGAAGGACTTCCCTGCGGCCGCCGTCAGCCGTTTCGACATCGAGGTGCTGCACCAGGACGAGTTCCTGCTCGACCAGCTCGATCTCGCGCCTGAGCTGGTGATCGCGGCACTCCGGCGGCAGGTGTCCCGGTATCGGCAAGCACCGCGTTCGGTCGACGACCTGCTCGAGGTTCTGGCCAATGACGGTCACCGCTGCACCGGCTTCGTTGAGGCGTTCCGGAACGCTCGCTCGTTCGGCACATGGAGAAGTTGACCTTTGGCAGCAGAACGACGGTGGCGGCGAGACCTCAGGTGCCGGTGTCGTACCGAAAGATCACGTTGGGCGTGGCCCCGCCCCAATGCACAACAACGCGAGTCTGCCCGCCCTTGGCATGCCGCATGGTCAGGGTGAGCGGAGGCCAGGTCCCACCAGGCTCAGCCGTGCCAGTAGCCGTGCAGCCGATGGCACGCCCGCCCTCGCAGTTCCACCCCTCCCCGCTGACAGACAGCTCGCCCTCGCCGTCCATGTCCTCAACGACGAACCTGATCTCCGCAGCCGTCTGCGGTGTGCTGCCGGTGTTGCGCGCCCTCAGGATGAAGTCGATGGGCTGCATGCGATAGACGAAGCCCATCTCCTCTGGGGAATTGTGCCACTCGCGGACGCCTTGGGCGTCCGTCGCGATCTCGATCGGCTCCTGCCTCGGCGGCGTCGGTGGCATGGTCGTCAAACTATCGGCCGGCTCGGTCGACGCAACAGGTGCCGGTTCTGCCCCGGAGGCGCAGGCGGCTAGCAGCAACGCGAAAGCCGTCACTGCGAGGAGCCTCATAAGGCCAGCGTAACCCCGGCGTAACGGGGGCGCGGGTCCGTTGGAGCGAACGTTCACCCGAACTCGCCGGTAGCCGTCATCATGGAGGTAGACCGCCCGTCTGAACCTTTTCGCCGTGCTCGGCGTAGAGGACGCCGGGAGGTGCGTGATGGTGGAGTACCTGGTGATCGGTGCAGGTCCCGCGGGTTTGCAGATGGGGCGATTTCTGCACCGGGCCGGCCGTGACTACGTGATCCTCGAGGCCGCACAGCAGCCTGCGGCGTTCTTCCGGAGGTTTCCGCGGCATCGGGTGCTCGGGACGGACGACAACTCGTTGTTCGAGGGTGTGCCGTTTTCCCGGTACAGCAAGCGTTCCTTTCCCAACGCGGACGATCTGGTGCGGTATCTGGAAGACTTCGCGCGGCCGTTGAACATCCGGTACAACACGCCCGTCAGCGACATCGCTCAGTTCCGGGCGCGGCACGTCATCATCGCTACCGGAAATCGGCCGCACACTCCGGAAATTCCCGGTGTCGAGCTGGCCGAGACGTATGCGACGGCCAGCACTGATCCCACCGAGTACGCGGGGAAGCGGGTGCTGATCATCGGGCGCGGGCACAGTGCGTTCGAGACTGCGGACAACATCGCGGCTACGGCTCGGGTCACGCACACGGTTGGGCGGACCGTGCAGCGCATCGTCAAGGACGGCAACGGGTTCCGGGCCACCATCGACGGCTCGGGGGAGCTGCGGTACGACAAGGTCATCGTGTGTGCCGGGTTTCGGCGGGACACCAGCCTCGATGCTTCGCACGCGCACGTGCTGGCCGGGGACTCGATCAAAGCCATTCGGCACGCTGCCAGGGCGTTGCACCGGACGCTCGAGGCCGAGCATCACGGGGTGCCTTGGCCGCATCGCAAGCTGCGCAACCGGCCTGACGCGTTGGCCGCCACCATCGCGACTCGGGCTCACGCCATCCCGCAGGGGCTGGCGGACGTCGTTGTGCCCCAAGGCCAGCACGCGCTTCTCTACGACGAGATGCCGCTGCGGCGGAAGAACGGGTTCGTCGTCACCAGCACGCAGGTCCGGCACTACCGCAAGGACGAGCTGCTCGGGGTCGAGCGCCGGTTGCACCGCAAGCCGCTGGAGAGGTTCTTCTCTCAGCAGCTCGCGGTGCCCTGCATCGCTTAGGCGGGCAGCGTGCGCTTGAGGAAGTTCGCGGTGAGGTCCCACGCCTGGTCGGCGGCGGTCTCGTCGTACCAGGGGGCGAGGTGGTTGAGGAACGCGTGACCCGCGGGTGCCAGGTTGATCTCGGCGCCCTCGTGCTCCGCCACCGCGTCGGCGACCTTCTGGTACCCGGTGATGAACGCGTCCTCGGTGCCGAAGTGGAACAGGATCGGGCACGACACCTGGTCCAGCGTGCCGATCTGGTCCGGCACGCCCGAGCCGTAGAACGAGACGGAGGTGTCCGGGTCGGACTCGACCGCCACCGCGTAGGCCAGGGTGCCGCCGAGGCAGAAACCGAGCACGCCGACGCCGCCGGTGACCTCGGGCAAACCGCGCAGGTAGGCGACGGACGCGACGACGTCTGCCGCGGCCAGCGGGAGGTCGAGCTTCCCGGCCACCTCCATCGACTTCGCGATGCCGGCCTCGTCGTGCTCGCCCACCCAGCCTGGCTGGAAGCGGTGGAACAGCTCGGGAACAGCCACGACGTAGCCGAGCGCGGCGAGCTTCTCGGCGATGCCCCGCAGGTAGGCGTCCAGGCCGAAGATCTCCTGGATCAGCACGATGCCGGGTCCGGATCCGGACTCGGGCAGCCAGACGGGCAGCGGCATGTCGTCAACTCGATGGGTCATACCTTGATCCTGCCGCATAATCGGCCGATGATCCGGTTGATCGCGACCGACCTCGACGGCACGCTGCTCCAGCCTGGCGGAGTGCTCAGCGACCGCACCCGCGCCACGCTCCACGCCGTCGACGCGGACGTGGTGGTCGTCACCGCGCGGCCGCCGCGGTTCGTGCAGGACCTCGCGCTCACCGGTACCGCGATCTGCTCCAACGGGGCGATGATCTACGACCTGACGAACCGCGAGGTCACGCACGCTCAGACGGTTCCGCTCGACATCGTCCGCAAGGTGTCGGAGGCGCTGGCCGACGTGATCCCGAACGTCGGCATCGCGGTCGAGACGGGGCTGGAAGTGCTGTCGGAGCCCGGTTTCCAGGGGTTCGGGCCGAAGAATCCACACCGGACACTCGAACTGCTCGACCACGTCTTCGACGAGGCGCACCAGGTCGTGCAGATGCTCGCGTGGGCGCCGGACGCCGAGAGCGACCACCTGATGGAGATCGCCAGAGAGGCGGTCGGGCAGCACGTCACGGTCACGCACTCCGGCGGGCTCGGGCTCCTGGAGATCAGCCCGCCGGGCGTCTCGAAGGCCGCCACGCTCGAAGCTCTGTGCCACACAAGGGGAATCTCAGCCCAAGAGGTGATCGCGTTCGGTGACATGCCGAACGACCTGTCGGTGCTCGGCTGGGCCGGCACGGCGTACGCGATGGGCAACGCGCACCCGGTGGTCAAACAGGCCTGCACCAACCACGCGCCGCCGAACACCGAGGACGGCGTCGCCCAGGTGCTCGAGCGCCTGTTCCAGCTCTAACGGCGCGGCACCGAGGTGGGTCCCGCCACCTCGGCACCGAGCGCCGTCACCCGCCGCCGCAGCTCGCGGTCGGCGGTCACGACCGTCACCGGTCGTCCGGCTCCCTCTTCCCGGACCACCTCGACGATCTTGTCGTCACCCGAGTTTGACGCGGCGACGACTCGGACGTCCTCCACGCTGGACACGTTGCGCGCCTTGCCTTCCACGACCAGGACGACCTCCTCGTCACGGCCGCGCAACGCGTCGCGGAGGCGTTCGGCCGCGCCCGCCCGGTCGCGCCACCACCCGTCGGGAACCGATCCCACGACGTTGGCGGCGTCGACCACGAGCAACGGCTTCACGCCTCCAGACTGCCTCAGCCCCGGCGGGCCCGCAGCGCGTCGAGCGAGTCCGGGTCCTCGTCGGCGGTCGCAACGGAAAGCGACGCCGCCGGAGCGGACACGCCGGCCCAGCGCAGCACCGCCGCCGTGGCCGCGGCACGTTCCTTCTCCGGCAGCTTCGCGATGTTCGCGCCGTGGTTGCCACCCGGCACGGCGAACGACAACGAGTCACGCGTGCCGCGCCCGAGCGTGAACGGTTCCGCGCTCCACGGGTCGTTCTGCCCGTTCACGAACAGCAGCCGGCTGCCCTCGTACCGCACCCAGCGGTCGACGTCCTTCATCGCGTGCCGGTCGAAGCGCGCGAACTTGATCTCGGCGGGCACCATCGTGCGCGGCACGCTGACACCGGGGTAGCGCAGCAGATCCCGCACCGCCGACTCGTCGGCCTCAGGCCAGCCGAGCTGCGTACCCGCCTGGTAGTAGTAGGTGTCGTAGGGCGCGACGCCCGCGTCGGTGTAGAAGTCCCAGCCGACGGTCTTGTCGATGAACGTCCAGAGGTCGTCCACCGAAGCCGCTGCACCGGGCACCAGCGCGCACTGGTCCTGGGTCCCGTACTGCCAGAACGTGAACGGCGTGTCCAGCACCAGGACCTCGAGTGCCCGGTGTGCGTTGCCGAACTGCTTGTACGTGTAGCCCTTGGCCTCCAGGCGAGCCACGATCGCGTCGCGGTTCTGGAGGATCTGGCGCTGCACGCCTTCGAGGCGCCTGTTGCACGCCGGGTCGTTGCCGACGTTCTTGATGAACTCGCCGTAGACGTCGCGGTCGTTCACCACGTCGTTCGGCGCGACGTACGCGATGGTCGCGTCGACGTCACGCGGGAAGAACCTGCGGTGGTAGATCGACGTCATGCCGCCCTTGCTGGCACCCGTCGACAGCCACTTCGCGCCGTAGATCTTCTTGAACGCGCCGACGATCCGGTGGTGGTCGTTGGCCGCCTGCCAGATGTTCAGATCGTCCCAGTCGGCGGGCGCCGGCCGCGAGGGCGCGAAGAACCGCTGCTCCACGCTGATCTGGTTGCCGTCGACCAGCCGGGCGGGCTCGGACGCGCCGATCGTGCCCGGCAGGTGGTAGCCGGAGGTGTGCAGCACCATCGGCTTGGACTCCGCCTTGTGCAGCAACGAGAAGCGCTGCTCGAACTTGCCGCCGCGCGGCTTGCGGTGGTCCGCGGGCTGCTGGATGCCGAGGACGAACGTCCTGGCCGTGCCTGAAGTGCCCTCGCTGATGATCCGCACGCCGGGGATGGCGGCGATGCGATCTTTGATGTCCGGCGCACTTTCCGGGGCCGCGGTGGCGATCGCCGCAACGGCAACAACCTGTGCCGATGCCAGGCCGATCGCCAGCAGGGAGCGTACGAATCTGTTCACCCGGCCAAGCTATGCAGCCCGGCCGCCTCACCGGACCGGCCGATCGTCGGCTTATTCGTAGCTGGCGTAATAAGACGCTGCCATGTCCTCGTCACCGTGACCGCTCGCGACCGCGCGGTTGAGGCGTTCGGCCGAGGCCTCCGCGACGTCGAGCCGCACCTCCGCCCGGTCAGCGGCCTCGCTGACGAGCAACGCGTCCTTCAACGCGTTCTGCGCGGTGAAGGACGGTTCGAACGACCTCGCGATGATCGCGTTGCCCTTCATCTGCAGGTACGGGCTGTCCATCGCGCCGCCGGACACGGCCTCCAGGAACAGCTTCGGGTCGAGCCCGGACGACTCGGCCAGCGACACGGCCTCCCCGACCGCCGCGGTCAGCGCGAGCACCCAACTGTTCGCGACGAGCTTCAGCCTCGATGCCGCACCCGCCTCACCGACCCACATCGTGCGCGCGCCGATCACGTCGAACACGGGCTGCACGCGAGAGCGCAGTTCCTCGGCGCCACCGGCGAGCACGACGAGCTTGCCCTCGGTCGCCGGCTTCACGCTGCCCAGCACGGGTGCGTCGACGAACTCCAGCCCGAGCGAGCGGGCGAGCGCGATGTGGTCGTCTGTGGCGTCGACACCGACTGTGGACGCCTGGATCCAGACCGCGTCGTGCGGCAACGCCTCGGCGGCTGCGTTCATCGCCTCGGTGACGGTCGAGCCGTCGTTGAGCATCGTCAGCACGATCTCCGCACCGTCGACGGCGGCCGCGGGCGAGTCAGCGACGGTGGCGCCCTGCGCGGCGAGCGGTTCCGCCTTCGCGCGCGTGCGGTTCCAGACCCGGACGTCGTGCCCGGCTGCGGCGAGGTTGGCTGCGATGGGGGCACCCATGAGGCCGGTGCCGAGCACGGCGATCTTCATGTCCCCCAGCAAACAAGAAACCTCGCGGTGCTGCCAGGTCGGGGGTCCGACAGCACCGCGAGGTCAACCGTGAGATCGGTCCACGGTCTTGCACTGTTACACGACCAGCATACTGTGGCCTGGATCACGTTTAACAGAATGAAACCCCTGGTGCGCGGGAGGTGCACCAGGGGTTTCCGTTTTGGGGAGGCACTCGCGACGGGGCGCCGTCAAGCGAGTGCCGGGTTCGTGAGTCAGCGCAGGGTGGTGACCTGAGCCTGGGCGATGGCCATCAGCTCGTGACGCATGGCCGGGGTGGTGGCCATGTCGATCGCGCGAGCCACGGCCTTCTGGTTGCGCGCCTCGGCACGGCGGGCGCGGAGCTTCGCTGCGAAGTTCATCTCGGTCTGCACTTCCCTCTCGGAGGTCTGTCGGGCTGGTGACTCAAGTATGCACCTGCAGACCTACAAACGCACGCGATTATCCGGTGAGTTGGGGCACAGGCCGATGAATCGCCGGTTGACAACGTGAACGGCCGGACAACGCCGGGTGGGCCCCCTCAGTCCTCGCGACCGAGCAGGAACCTCCCGAAGTGCGGCACGGTGAAGGCGATCTGACCCCGTTCCGCGCTGTAGACCAGGCCTTTCTTGATGAGCGAGTCCCGCGCGGGCGACAGCGAGGAGGGCTTGCGACCGAGGTGGTCGGCCACCTGGGCGGTGTTGACCCCCGCATCCTTTCCGTCGGTCAACTCGGCCATCGACCGGAGATACTCGCGTTCAGCAGGCGTTGCACGCTCGTATCGGGAGCCGAAGAAGCCCACGGCCAGCTCCGCGTCGGCCTCCGGAGCGGCCACGGAGACGTCCATCGCGCTAATCGGATCGGCCGGCGCGGCGTCCCAGGCGGCCTTGCCGTAGGCCTGGATGAAGTACGGGTAGCCGCCGGACGCGTCGTACAACGCGTCGAGCGCCTCGTCGGTGATGCCCGCCTCCTCCCGTTCGACCGGGGCGAGCACCGCTCGGTCGGCGTCCTCGCGGCTGAGCCGATCGATGCGGACGTAGCGGAAGAGACGTTCCGAGTACGACTTGCTGGCGCTGAGCACCGCCGGCAGGTGCGGCAGTCCGGCGCCGACAACTACTAGAGGTGCACCCAACTGCGAGAGCTCGTGGCACGCCGCGCACAACGCACTGATGTCGTCCGGCTTCAGGTCCTGCATCTCGTCGATGAGCAGCGCGACGCCCGTACCGACGTCCTGCGCCAGTTCGGCGACGTCGGTGAACAGCTCGACCAGGTCGATCTCGATGTCACCGGAGTCGGCCCTGCCCTGCGCCGCCGGGACGTCGATGCCTGGCTGCCAGCGGTCCCGGAGCTTGGCGCCGTCCGGGGCGGCCCTGAGCGCGAACGCCTTCAGCACGCCGAGGATCGCTTCGACCCGGTCCGGCGCGCGGTGGCGGACGGCGATGTCGCGGACCGCCCGGTGCAGCGCCGCGGACAGCGGCCTGCGCAGGTCGGCCTCCGGCCGGGCCTCGATCTTGCCCGCGCCCCAGCCGCGTTTGACCGCCATCGACCGCAGCTCGCCGAGCAGCACGGTCTTGCCGACGCCGCGCAGTCCGGTCAGCACGAGGCTGCGTTCCGGACGGCCGCGGGCCACGCGTTCGAGCACCACCTCGAAGGCGCCGACCTCTTTGTCCCGGCCGGCGAGCTCAGGAGGCCGCTGGCCTGCACCGGGGGCGAACGGATTGCGCACCGGGTCCATGCCTCGCACCGTATCGGCGTTTCTAGTGCACGCAGTAGAGACGCGCAGACGAACCTCGACTGGATCTGTATTCAGCTTTCTAGTGATCGAGCAATACAGATGAATAGTTGCGGATGGACCGGGGCACGGGAAGGGTTGGTCACGTGGCTGAAGTCGTGACGAAGGGGACCGGCGAGGTCGAGCGCACCGCCGACCGCGCCCAGGTGGACGTGACGTTCGAGGCTCAGGGTGCTGATCGCTCCGAGGCGGTGAGCACGCTCAACCAGCGCATCTCCGTCGTGGAGCCGGTGCTGGAGGACTTCGAGGTGCGGTCGCGGCAGCTCTCTGTGCACGACAACTGGGACAACAACCAGCGCGTCGGCAGCAGGGCGACCCAGCAGTACGTGATCTGGGTGAAGGACCTCGACCGGCTCGACGGGCTGCTGGCCGAACTGGTGCAGGCCGAGCCGTCGTGGGTCAACGGACCGTCGTGGACGCTCGTCGACGACACCGAGGCCATCCGCGAGGCGCAGAAGGGAGCCGTGGCGGACGCGTTGCGCCGCGCCGAGGGCTACGCGTTGGCGCTGGGGCGGCGGCTCGGGCCGTTGCTGCGCATCGGCGACACCGACGGCGGCGTGGGCTACTCGCCCCGGATGAGCGCGGCCGCGTCGTTCGAGATGGCCGGGCCGGCCGGGATGGTCGACCAGCTGAACCTCAAGGCCCAGCAGATCACCGTTTCCGCCTCCTGCACAGCTACTTGGTCGTTGCTGGACTAGTCCTAAAGTCTGACGCGGATCATGCGGCGGCATGATCCGCGCTGACGACGTGGTTCCGTAGCGTTCCGGCCATGCGGAACTTGCTGATCGGGATGGTCGTCGGTGCGGCGACGATGGCTGCGACGACCCTTGCGGTGATGCCTGCCCAGGCGGACGGCAGCGTCACGAAGATGGAGAGCATGCACCAGGGCGACCTTCGCCCGATCAAGCTCACCACCCCGGTGGCCCTGACGCCGCTGAAGACCGCGCCCGTGCCGTCCCGCTGCTCGGGCAAGGCGTCGGCGCGCAAGAGCATCCGGCCTCACCGCGGCTCGGCAACGAAGTACTCGGCGCGCAAGGCGGCGAAGAGACCTGTGCCGAGGTGCCTGCGAACAGCACCGTGGTCGCGCTGACCTACGAACTGGTGCCGTGCAAGGACTCCATCGCGGCACGCACGGCCATGGCATCACGGTCGCCGGGACGGGCCCTGAGCCAGTTCCTGAGCCACTCGTCGCGGCGCGCGGCCGCCTCGGCCAGCGTCAGCACGATGTAGGCGCGGCGCTCCCACTCCCGCGCCGACGCCATCGCGTCGGCGGCCGGCCGCCACTCGTCGCGCAGGGTGCCCGTCAAGGCTCTGGCCAGCACCGGATCTTTCTCTGGATCGACCTGCAACATCAGCACTACCCCCAGTACAGCACTTCCCCCAGGTTCAGAGAGTGTGCATGGCGCTGCGCCAGAAATCACGCATGACGGCCGTCGGACTGGGGCTGGTCATGGCGGTGCGGGTGAGCAGGATCGTGATCATGTTCCGGTCCGGTACGACGTGCGCGGCGGTGCCGGAACCGCCCACCCATCCGTAGCGGCCCAGGACGTTCCACGGGTCGATCTCGGCGACGTCGACGCTGCCGCCGAAGCCCCAGCCCTGGCCTTCCAGGAAGATCTCCGCCTCCGCACGTTCCTCCGCCGTCGTCGTGTCGACCGCCAGTTGCGGCAGCAGGTCACTGGCCAGCAGGTACCGGTTGAACGCGAGCAGGTCGTCCACAGTGGACTCAAGGCCGCCGGCGCCGGACGGGAAGACGGCGTTGGTGAAGCGGGTGTTCGTCATGCCGAGCGGCCGGTAGATCCGGTCGGCGAGGAAGCCAGGGAGCGAGCCCGTCACGCGGTGGATCAGCACGCCGAGGACGTCCGCTGCGGTGTTGTAGAGCCAGCCGTCGCCGGGCTGGTGCAGCAGCGGAACCTCGGCGAGTTGCTTGAGCCACTCGTCCGGGGTCGGCAGGTCATCGCGGCCGTGCACGGTCGATGCCTCGAAGAGCTTCCGGGTGGCGGGCAACGAGAAGTCCGCGGTGAAGCCCCAGCCGGAGCGGAACGACTGCAGGTGCCGGAGGGTGATCGGCTTCGTCGCGGGAACCACGTCGTCGACCGGGCTGCCGGGCGTGCGGACGACCACTGGCGAGGCCAGCTCCGGCAGCCACTCGGCGATCGGGTCGTCGAGCGCGATCGCCCTGTCCTGGACCAGGAGCATCGCCGCGGCGGCGATGATCGGCTTCGTGACCGACGCGATCGGGAAGACCGACTCGCGCGTGTCCTCGCCGACCGCCGCGAACTCGACGTCGTCACCTCGGGCGATCAACGCGACCGCGGTGGGCACGGTGTCGCGGTGGGACTCCAGCACTTCCTGCAGCGTCATCGCTCCAGTATCGCCGTGATCCCCTGACCGCCGGCGGCACAGATCGACACGAACCCGCGCCCGCTCCCCCTCTGGTGCAACAACTTCGCCAAAGTCGCCACGATCCGGGCACCGGTCGCCGCGAACGGGTGGCCCGCCGCGAGCGACGAGCCGTTGACGTTCAGCTTGGCGCGGTCGATCTCGCCGAGGTCGGGCTCCCACGCCTTCAACGTGGCGAGCACCTGGGACGCGAACGCCTCGTGCACCTCGTAGAAGTCGAACTCCTGCAGCTTGAGGCCGGCCTTCTCCAGCATGCGCGGTGCGGCGTGCACCGGAGCCATCAACAGGCCCTCATCGCCGTGCACGTAGTCGACGGCGGCGGTCTCGGCGAACGTCAGGTACGCGAGCACGGGGAGGTTGCGTTGCTGCGCCCATTCCTCGGTCGCGAGCAGAACCGCGGAGGCACCGTCGGAGAGCGGGGTCGAGTTGCCGGCGGTCATCGTGTCGCCGAAGACCGGCTTGAGCTTGGCGAGCTTCTCGGCACTGCTGTCCGGGCGGAGGTTCTGGTCACGGGTCAGGCCCAGGTACGGGGTGACCAGGTCGTCGAAGAAGCCCTCGTCGTAGGCGCGGGCGAGGTTCTGGTGGCTGCGGGCGGTGAGCTCGTCCTGATCCTCGCGGGCGATGCCGTACTTCGCGGCGGTGATGGCCGCGTGCTCGCCCATCGACATGCCGGTGCGCGGTTCGCCGTTGCGGGGCAGGTGCGGCACGACGTGACCGGGGCGCAGCTTGGCGAGCAGGCTGACCTTGCGGGTGCGGTTGAACTCGAGCAGGAGCTTGCGGAAGTTCTCGTTCACGCCGATCGGGGCGTCGCTCGTGGTGTCGACGCCGCCGGCGATGCCCGCCTCGATCTGGCCGAGCGCGATCTTGTTGGCCACCGCGATCACGGCCTGGAGGCCGGTGCCACACGCCTGCTGGAGGTCGTACGCGGGAGTTTGCGGACTGAGCTTGCTGCCCAGGACAGACTCGCGGACGAGGTTGAAGTCGCGCGAGTGCTTGAGCACCGCGCCCGCCACCACCTCGCCGAGCCGTTCGCCCTGCAGGCCGAAGCGGCTGACCAGGCCGTCGAGCACCGCGGTGAGCATGTCCTGGTTGGACGCGGTCGCATACGGGCCGTTCGAGCGGGCGAACGGGATGCGGTTGCCGCCGATGATCGCTACTCGCATGCACGGCATACTACCTACTAGCGGGTAGACTTACTAGCGAGTAGGTTGTAGGTCGTGGACAGCTACCAGAAGTTCGCATCGTCGGGGCTGGGTCGCAGGCTCGTGCGCGGGCTCGGCCTGCCGAACCCGCATCCACTGCGCCGCGACGCCGCCCTCGCGACACCCGTGCTGGTCGGGGGCGCCACCCGGCTGCCCTTCCTGAAGCAGCTCGAAACAGGAACAGCCCCGTACGGCGCGTTGGTGTTCGACGCCTCCGACATCTCTTCCGTCGCCGATCTGCGGCAGCTGCACGACTTCTTCCACCCGGTGATCACCCAGCTCGGGCCGTGCGGGCGGGTGGTCGTCCTCGGGCGATCGCCGGACTCCGTGGCGCAGCGGGCGCTGGAGGGTTTCGTCCGCTCGGCCGGCAAGGAGCTGCGGCGGGGCGGGACGGCGAACCTGGTCTACGTGGCCGACGGTGCCGAGGACGGCGTCGAGTCGACGCTGCGGTTCCTGCTGTCCGGACGGTCGGCGTACGTGTCCGGGCAGGTCGTCCACGTGTCCGGGAACGCCGCCACAGGCACGCTGGAGGGCAAGGTCGCGCTGGTCACGGGTGCCTCGCGGGGCATCGGCGAGGCGATCGCGGCCACGCTCGCCCGCGACGGCGCGCACGTCGTCTGCCTGGACGTGCCCGCGGCCGGCGAGGACCTGTCGAAGGTGGCGAACTCCGTCGGCGGGTCGGCGTTGCAGCTCGACATCACCGGCGACCCGGCTCGACTGACCTCGTACTTGAAGGAACGGCACGGCGGTGTGGACATCGTTGTGCACAACGCGGGTATCACGCGCGACAAGTCGTTGGCGCGTATGGATTCCTCGCTGTGGGACGCGGTGCTCGAGGTCAACCTGGCCTGTCAGGAACGGGTCAACGCGGCACTGCTCGACGGCGACGTGCTGCGCGACGGCGGGCGGATCATCGGGGTGTCGTCGATCGCCGGCATCGCGGGCAACGTTGGCCAGACCAACTACGCCACCTCGAAGGCCGGCGTGATCGGGATGGTCAACTCCCTCGCACCCGTCCTGGCCGGTCGCGGGGCCACGATCAACGCCGTCGCACCGGGGTTCATCGAGACGAAGATGACCGCGGCGGTGCCGTTGCTGACGCGCGAGGTCGGTCGGCGGATGAACAGCCTCTCGCAGGGCGGTCTGCCGTCGGACGTGGCGGAGACCGTGGCGTGGTTCGCATCGCCTGGTTCCGGTGGTGTGAACGGGAACGTCGTGCGGGTGTGCGGCCAGATGCTGCTGGGGGCGTGATGTTGCTCAAGGCGGCACTCACGTCGTTCCGGCGCGGGGCTTCGCTTTCCGCGGAGCCGGTCTCGACGTCCTTGCACGTCTCGCTGAAGCATCTGGCGGCGTACAACGCGGTGTGCGGGTTCGGGTTGCGCGACGCGTTGCCGCTGACCTACCCGCACGTGCTGGGCTTTCCGCTGCAGATGAAGCTGATGACCGGCAGCGGGTTCCCGTTTCCACTGCCCGGCCTGGTGCACATCGCGAACCGGATCACGCAGTCGCGGCCGCTGACGTTGGACGAACCGCTGGAGATCACGGTGTCCGCGCGCGATCTGCGGGAGCACCCCCAGGGCACCCAGGTCGACGTCGTGACGTCGGTTTCCGGTGTCTGGGAAGGGGTGTCGACCTACCTGCGGCGGACCGGCGGCTCCTCGGGTCCGGGCGAGGAACTGGAACGGCCCGTCGGATCGGCGGTGTGGCGGGTGCCGGGCGACATCGGCCGGCGCTACGGCGCGGTGTCCGGCGATCGGAACCCGATCCACCTGTACCCGTTGAGCGCCAAGCTGTTCGGGTTCAAGCGGGCGATCGCGCACGGGATGTGGACGAAGGCCCGCTGCCTGGCCGCGCTGGAGGGCCGCCTGCCGGAAGCGGTGACCGTGGACGTGCGGTTCAAGAAGCCGTTGCTCATCCCCGGACGTGTCGAGTTCTCGGCGCACGAGAACGGCACGGGCTGGGAGTTCGCGGTGTGGGGCAAGGGTCCCCACCTGCTCGGGTCAGCGGCGTGACGGCGGGTGCCAGACGTTGCCGTCGACGAGGTCGCCGAAGCCCATCCAGACGAGGTTCATGAGGCGGGCCGCGACGACGCCGGCGGGTTCCTCGGGGTGATCGAGCCACCACTCCGCGAGCGACTCGCCGGCCCCGACGAGCGCGGCGGCCAGCGACTCGGCCTCCAGCTTGGTCGCGGGCGCCTTCGTCGACTGGGTCAGCAGCGCGGCGACCAGTGACACGGCGCGGCTGCGCATGTCCGTGAGCTCGACCGCGAACGGCCCGCCCTGGCTCGAGGCCTGCCGGTGCAGCACCAGCCAGCTCGCCCGGTTCTCGCCGACGAACCCGAAGAACGCCCGCAGCCCGCTCCACAGCTGCACGTCGGGTTCCTGGTCGGGCTCGACGCCGGTCGCGATGGCCTCCATCATCCGGGTGGCCTCACGCCGGATGCAGGTCGCGAACAGCTCTTCCTTCGAGCCGAGGTAGGCGTAGAGCATCGGCTTGGAGATGCCGGCGACGTCGGAGATCTCGTCCATCGACGCCGCGTGGAAGCCGAGCCGCGAGAACACGTCGACGGCGGCATCCATGATCTGCCGCTCACGCACGGCGCGTGGCAAGCGCTTGGCTCGACCTTCTGTGCGCATCACTACCCCTCGGTTCGGAGGACAAGATTATCCGATCGGCTTGCCGCGCTATCTACTCGCCAGTAGTCTTACTCACGAGTAGGTACCAGGAGGTGTGTCAATGACGCTCGACCTCACCACCGAGGCGATCGCGAAGCTCAGCCCGGCTGAGCTGATCAGCACGCTGCAGCAGATCTCGCCGGACGACCCGGCACTCGCCGATGTGAACATCGACGTCATCGCCCGCGGCATCGACCCGAAGAAGCTGGGCAAGGACGACTTCGCGGCTCTGCTGAACGTGCTGGGTGCGTTGGCCGACGGCGGCGCCGACCTCGACCTGGCGAAGATGGACCCGTCCAACTTCGCCCGCATCATCTCGCGTGCCTCGAAGGACCAGATCGAGGCCGTGGTCGCCGACCCCGCCCTGCGCGTGCGCGTGCTGGACGAGGTGTTCCGCCGCATGGAGGTCCACTTCCGCGCGGACCGGGCCGGTGCGACCCGTGCCGTCGTGCACTTCCACGTGCTGGAAGACGTCTACGAGGCCATCATCGAAGACGCCACGTGTGTCATCAACAAGGGCGTCTCGCGTGAGGCCCGCGCCATCGTGACGCTGACCCCCGCGGACTTCCTGAAGCTCGCGACCGGCAACGCCTCGGCCCCGGTGCTGTTCATGACCGGCAAGCTGAAGGTGAAGGGTGACCTGGGGTTCGCTGCCGGGTTCATGAGCCTGTTCAACATCCCGAAGGCCTGACGAATTTTGGGGAGAGTTCCAGTGGGTGGCTTCTCGCTCGAGCTGAACGAAGACCAGACCGACCTGCGCGACTGGGTGCACGGCTTCGCCAAAGACGTGATCAGGCCGGCAGCCTCCGAGTGGGACGAGCGCGAGGAGACGCCGTGGCCGGTGATCCAGGAGGCCGCGAAGATCGGCCTCTACGGCTTCGAAGCCCTCGCGACCTGGTTCGCGGACCCGATCGGGTTGTCTTTGCCGATCGCCACCGAGGAGCTCTTCTGGGGTGACGCCGGCATCGCACTCTCGTTGATGGGCACCGGCCTCGCGGCCGCCGGCATCTTCGCGGGCGGTGACCCGGACCAGCTGGCCGAGTGGGTGCCGGAGTGCTTCGGCGACGAGTCGGACCCGAAGGTCGCGGCGTTCTGCGCCTCCGAGCCGCAGGCCGGTTCGGACGTCGCCGGCTACCGGACGCGGGCGCGCTACGACGAGGCCACCGACGAGTGGGTGCTGAACGGCCAGAAGGCCTGGGCCACCAACGGCGGCATCGCGAACGTGCACGTCGTGACGGCCGTGGTCGATGCTTCCTTGGGCGCTCGCGGCCAGGCCGGGTTCATCATCCCGCCCGGCACGCCAGGCCTGTCGTCGCCCGGCAAGATCAAGAAGCACGGCATGCGTGCCTCGCACACCGCCGATGTGTTCCTCGACGACGTGCGGGTGCCTGGGCGTTGCGTGCTGGGTGGCCGCGAACGGCTGGAGGCGCGGCTCGCGCGGGCTCGTGAGGGCCAGAAGGCCGGCGGGCAGGCCGCGATGGCGACCTTCGAGACCACCCGCCCGACCGTGGGCGCGATGGCCGTTGGCGTCGCACGGGCCGCGTACGACTACGCACTCGAGTACGCCAAGGACCGCGAGGCGTTCGGCCGGAAGATCATCGAGAACCAGTCGATCGCGTTCGACCTCGCGAACATGCGGATGGAGATCGACGCGTCCCGGCTGCTGGTGTGGCGGGCGGCCTGGATGGGGCGCAACAACGTGCCGTTCACCGCGGGCGAGGGGTCGATGTCGAAGCTCAAGGCTTCCGAGGTGTCGGTGTGGGCCACCGAGCGGGCCATCCACATCCTGGGCGGGGCCGGGTACACGCGGGAGCACCCGGTGGAGCGGATGCACCGGGACGCCAAGATCTTCACCATCTTCGAGGGGACCAGCGAGATTCAGCGGCTCGTCGTGTCGCGCGCGATCTCCGGCATCCAGATCAAGTGAGCCACCGAGCGTGAGCACCCTGTAACGCCGCGTTCCACTACTCCGATCAGAGCAGTGGAACGGCGTTAGGGGGAATCGAGATGCTCCCGAATGTGTACCTCATGGCTGCCGCGGTCCTGGCCGGTGCCGCGGGCAGTGCCTACGTCGTGACGGTCGTGGACCGTCCGAAGCCGGTCGTGGTCAGCCACGTCGCCGAGGTGCTCGACGGCGAGACGATCGAGGTGCGCGACGGTGATCGCGTCACCAGGTTCAAGCTCGTCAACGTCGACGCACCGGCGGCTTCCGAGTGCCTGCACCAGGAATCCGCGGTGAAGCTCGCCGAGCTGCTGCCGGAAGGCACCCCGATCACGGTCGTGCGGGACGGGCCGTTCGTCGCGGTGTCCACACAGGACGGCACGCTGGTCAACGCCGCGCTGATCGCCGCGGGCCTGGCCGTGCCGTCGGTCAACGGCACGATGTTCCTCGACAGGGCCAAGGAAGCGCACCACTCCGCTGCCGAGCAGCGGAAGGGACTGCACTCGCCGGACATCCCGTGCACGTTGCCCGGCCAGGTGCGGGCGATCACGGAGGCGGCCGCTGCCGTGGAAGCCCAGCCGCTCAAGGGGACCAAGACCGAGCTCACGGTCGCGGCGGACACGGCGAAGACCGCGATCGGGCTGGTGGACCAGCTCGCGAAGCCCGGCGGGCTGACGTGGGACGCGGTGGCGCCGGTGGACCAGACGGTGTTGCTGGCCAAGGTCACCAAGGTCGTGCCGACCCTGTACCGCAAGGAAGCCGAGCTGCGCAACGTCGTGAAGGGCTTGAGGTGACGGCCCGCCGTACCCCTGTACCGGCGGGCCGCCAAGAACCACACCGTGTCGGTGCGCGGTTATGGCTCGGTAAATGTCCAGGTTGGACATATCCTCCCGAGCCATGAAGCTGTTGCCGCTGCAGTGGGCCGCCGTCGCGCTGATCGTGCTCGACGCGATCGTCGTCGTGTCGACGTTGATGGGCGTGCCGGTGCTGGCCTCGTGGTGGAACCTCGTGCTGGTGCTCGCGTCCGCGGCGCTTCTCGTGCTGTTGCTGGTGCGGTCCGGGGGCGCGCTGCGGGTCAAGGGGCTCAAGACCGCGTTCCGGTTCCTGCGCGAGTCGTTGCCGATGTGGGCGATCGTGCTGGCCGCTCTCGCGTTCTACGGCGGGTGGCTCATCGCGCTGGGCACCATGGTGTCCGGCAGTGCGGCGGGCAACCTCAAGTACGAGAACGGCCAGTACACGTCTACTCAGCGCAAGGTCGTGAAGGTGCTCACGAAGGAGCAGTACGAGGCGGCGCAGGCGGCGAACCAGCGCATCTTCAGCTCCATCGGGCTCGCGGTGGCCGGTGGTGTGCTCGGATTCGCCGGGGTGGTCCGGCGGATCAAGGAGACCAGCTGATCACACCGGCAGCGGCAGGACCGCCTGCACGCGCTTGAGCTCACGGCGGTGCACCGCGAGCAGCAGGACGTCCTCGGCGCGCCGGAAGTGCAGCACCACGAAGTTCGGGTGCGGCGGGTCGTGGTCGACGATCAACTCGACCCGGCCCTGTTCGGCGCTGAAGATGATCCGCTCGTCCCAGATGATCTTCGTCGGGCCGAAGAACAGCTCGCCCTCACGCCACTCGCCGTCGAGGAAGACGTCGCCGTCCCCGCGCGTGTGGTCTTCCCCGCTCGGCCCGAAGGCCTCCCCGAGAACTCCCCCAAGAAGTTCAAACACAGACATAGACGACCCCCTTCGTTGCTACAGGAACGAGCTGGGCGCCCAGCTGGTTCCCGTGCAGTGCAGGTGGTCTAGCCGAACGGCTGGCCGGCCGCGCGCAGCCAGGCGCGCTCCCGCGAGTGGTCCGGCATGGCGGGCCACCCGTTGATCTTCGCGATCAGCACCCAGTACCGCTCGGCACGCGGGTCCGCGAAGTCGGAGAACGTGCGCAGCCGCTCGACGACGCGTTCGTCGTTCGGCACGCCCAGCGCCTCCGCCCAGTTGGCGTTCACGCGGTCCACCACGGCCTTCGCCTCGTCCGACTCCGGCACGATGCCGGCTTCGAGCGCCGCGCGCGCCTGGGCGATCGCGAAGTTGAACGCCTCCATCTGACCGTCCGACGGCGGAGCCATGTCCGCGCCGCTGTTGCGTCGTTCCTCGTGCTGCTGGGACATCCGCTTGACCGACGCGCGGAAGTCCGGGTCCTGCACGAGTTTCGCGAGCTCGACCCACGCCTCCAGCTGCTCGGTCGACGGGTCGTCCGGCAGCTCGATCCGCACGGACCGCATGTGCTGCTCGAACTGCGGGTCCAGCTGGTACGGGCCGAACACCTCCTCGAAGAAGTCGTCGAGGATGCGCTGGCGCTCCTCGTCCGACATGCGAGCCAACTCGTTCATCAGTTCCATCTCCCCTCCCTTGGCGACGGCGCGCAAAACGGCGCGGCGCAGCCGCAACGTCTTCATCTGCGCGTCGATCGCATCTGCATGAGCACGCGCCACGTCGGTCACCGACACCTCGCGCGCCAGCACGCGGCCAGCGGTGGGAAGGTCCACACCCAGATCCCTCAGGGTGCGGACGAGCTTCAACCTGGCCAGCGCGTCGGCGTCGTAGGTGCGGTACCCGCCTGAGGTTCTGTCCGTGGGCGGGATGAGGCCCGAGTCGGAGTAGAACCTGATGGTGCGGACGGTGAGTCCGGACATCCTGGCCAGCTCACCGATCTGGTAGCGCGTCACGGGGACAACTGTGCAGTCTCCAGTAGGTGGAGAGTCAACTCGCAACGCGGTTGGGCCGAATGAACTAGTGACGAAACCGCCCGTCCTGTGGAAGCGTGGGCCGCGTCGGTATTCGCCTGGGGGGCAAACATCGATTCATGACCTTCGTCGAAGGTCTATTCGGTGTGCGCCGACCAGCCATTTCTCTGGGGGAAGTAATGCGCGGTTTTTCGCGTGCGTTGAAACTCACCATCGGAGCCGCCGGGCTGATCGCCGCGCTGCTCTCCGCGGTCGCTGCGCCGGCGACCGCGGCGGACGAGCCGTGGGACACGCCGGTGAGCATCGGTGATGTGGTGCCGGAGACGGTAGGCGTCGGCGACGCCCCGCCCAACCTCGGTTCGGGCGCGGATCCCGTGGCCTGCTTCCGCGGCCACGTCCAGGACCTCGGCTGGCAGGGCTGGGACTGCAGCGACGACGGGAGCTGGGCGTTCGCCGGCACGACAGGCCAGTCCCGCAGGCTTGAGGCCGTGGAGTTCTTCGGCCGCAACACGGGTGCTCACACCTGCATGCAGG
Organism: Lentzea sp. NPDC051213; assembly: GCF_044455585.1. Lineage (NCBI taxonomy): Bacteria > Bacillati > Actinomycetota > Actinomycetes > Pseudonocardiales > Pseudonocardiaceae > Lentzea > Lentzea sp. NPDC051213. The sequence continues at coordinate 182,048 of NZ_JBITEX010000005.1, read as the reverse complement.
CACACGTCCAGAACGACGGCTGGCAGACCACGCTGTGCCTGGGAGACGGCCTGGTCGGACGGGTCGGCACCATCGGGCAGGCCAAGAGGATCGAGGCGATCCGGTTCGGGAACACCGGGCGGAGCTCGTGCGCGGAGGCCCACGTAGCCGGCCTCGGCTGGATGGGGTACCGCTGCAACGACGCCGGAATCCTCACCGCTGTCGGCACCATCGGCGGGTCCCGGCAATTGGAAGCAGTGACCGGAACGATTCTGTAGCGAAAAGGCAGCCGGGTGCCATTCCGTCGTTTTGGCGACGGAAAGGCACCCCGCTGCCTGATTTCAGTAGGTCATCGCGATGCCGGGCTCGGCCAGCAGCGCACCGACGTCGGCGAGGAACTGCGAACCCTGCTGACCGTCGACCACGCGGTGGTCGAACGACAGCGCGAGCTGGCAGATCTTGCGGATCTTGATCTCGCCGTCGACCACCCACGGCATGTCGCGGATCGCGCCGAGCGCGAGGATCGCGGACTCACCGGGGTTGAGGATCGGCGTACCGGTGTCGACGCCGAAGACGCCGACGTTGGTGATCGTGATCGTGCCGTTCATCATGTCCGCCGGGGACGTCTTGCCGTCACGGGCGACCGTCGCGAGCTCGTCCAGTGCCACCGCGAGTTCCTTCAGGGACATGCGGTCGGCATCGCGGACCTTCGGCACCACCAGGCCGCGCGGCGTGGCGGCCGCGATGCCCAGGTGGACGTAGTCCTTGTAGACGATCTCGTTCGCGGCCGCGTCCCAGGTCGCGTTCACGTCCGGGGTGCGGCGCGCGGCGAGAATGATCGCCTTTGCGCAGAACGCAAGTGGCGTCAGCTTCACGCCGCGGAACTCCGGCGCGTTCTTCAAGCGTGCGCGCAGTTCCATCATCGGCGTCACGTCGACCGTCAGGAACTCGGTGACGTGCGGTGCGGTGAACGCGCTGTCCACCATCGCCTGCGCGGTCGCCTTGCGGACGCCCTTGATCGGCACCCGGCGCTCGCGCGAGCCGTTGTCCACAACGGACACCGGCGCGGTGGCGACGACGGGAGCTGAACCGGCGTTCTCCACGTCTTCCCGCGTGATCACGCCGTTCGGGCCGGAGCCCGTGAGCGCGTACAGGTCGACGCCGAGGTCCTTGGCCAGCTTGCGGACCGGCGGCTTGGCCAGCGGCACGTAACCACCGGGCGTCGCAACCGGCTGCGGCACAACAACAGGAGCCGGAGCAGGCGCCGGCGCTGGCGCGGGCGGTGCGACGACAACGGCGGCGGGGGCCGCAACCGGTGCCGGAGCGGCCGTGTCCTTGCGGGCACGACGCTTGGCGGCGCCGGACTTCGGGCCGTAGCCGACGAGCGTCGCGATGCGGCCGCCCGGCATCTCCTCGCCGATCTTGCCGGACGAGGTGCCGTTGGCCTCCGCGACCGCGGCGGGTGCCGGAGCCGGAGCGGGTGCGGCCGCGCCACCGGGGTCGGTGTCGATCGTGATGATCGGAACGCCGACCTCGACGGTCTGACCCGGCTCCGCGAGGAGCTCGGTCACCACGCCGGCCCACGGGCACGGCAGCTCGACGGCCGCCTTGGCCGTCTCGATCTCGACGATGATCTGGTTGACCTTGACGGTGTCACCCGGCTTCACGTGCCAGGTGAGGATCTCGGCCTCGGTCAGTCCCTCAGCCGTGTCGGGCAGGGGGAATTGCTTGTACTGCGGCATTTCCGTTGTTCCCCTTACCAGGCGAGAGAGCGGTCGACGGCGTGCAGCACCCGGTCGAGGTCGGGGAGGAACTCCTCCTCGAGCTTCGAGGGCGGGTACGGGGTGTCGAAACCGGTCACCCGCAGCACCGGTGCCTGCAAGGAGTAGAAGCACTCCTGCTGGACCTTGGCTGCAATCTCGCTGGCGATCGAGGACTCGGACGGAGCCTCGGAGACGACCACCAGACGGCCGGTGCGGCGCACCGACTCGTACACCGGCGCCAGGTCCAGGGGAGACAACGAACGGAGGTCGATGACCTCCAAAGCGTTGCCGTCCTCGGCGGCGGCGGTGGCGGCGTCGAGAGCCGTGCGGACCATCGGGCCGTAGGCCACCAACGTCGCCTTGTCACCGGAACGCAGCACGCGCGAGGCGAACAGCGGGCCGGGCTTGGCGGTCGTGTCGACCTCGCCCTTTTCGTAGTAGCGGCGCTTGGGCTCGAAGAACAGCACCGGGTCGTCGCAGTCGATCGCCTGCTGGATCATCCAGTACGCGTCGGCCGGGTTCGAGCACGAGACGACCTTGAGGCCGGCGGTGTGCGCGAAGTACGACTCGGGCGACTCGGAGTGGTGCTCGACCGCGCCGATGCCGCCGCCGAACGGCACGCGGATCACGATGGGCATCTTGATCTTGCCCTGCGTGCGGTAGTGCAGCTTCGCGACCTGCGACACGATCTGGTCGAAGCCGGGGAAGATGAAGCCGTCGAACTGGATCTCGCACACCGGGCGGTAGCCGCGGATCGCGAGGCCGACCGCGGTGCCGATGATGCCGGACTCCGCGAGCGGCGTGTCGAGCACGCGCTGCTCACCGAAGTCCTTCTGCAGACCGTCGGTGATTCGGAAGACGCCGCCGAGCTTGCCGATGTCCTCGCCCATCATGATGACCTTGGGGTTGGCTTCCATCGCCGCCCGCAAGCCCATGTTGAGGGCCTTGGAGATCGTGAGCGTCTGCACCGGGGTGGCCGGGGCAGCCGTCGTGGAACGGTCCATGGTCGGAGCAGCCATCAGTGCTCACCTCCAGCAAAACCCGAGACGTAGTCGAGGAATTCGTCGCGCTGCGCTTCGAGGTTCGCGTTGCCCTCTGCGTAGACGTTGCTGAAGATACGTTCAGCGGGCGGGTCCGGCATGTTCGTGCAGAACTCGCGCAACTCCTCGCCCAGCGCGTCGGCGTCGGCCTCGACACCCTCGAAGAACGCGTGGTCGGCCCACTGCTGCTTGACCAGGTAGACCTTGACCCGCTCGATCGGGTCCTTGAGCTTCCACATCTCCAGCTCGTCCGACAGCCGGTAACGGGTCGGGTCGTCGGAGGTGGTGTGCGCGTCCATCCGGTAGGTGAACGCCTCGATCAGGATCGGGCCGTTGCCGTGCCGGCACTCCTCCAGCGCCCACTTGGTCACGGCGAGCGTGGCGAGCACGTCGTTGCCGTCGACCCGGATGCCGGGGAAGCCGTAGCCGCGGGCGCGCTGGTACAGCGGCAGGCGCGACTGGCGCTCCGTGGGCTCGGAGATGGCCCACTGGTTGTTCTGGCAGAAGAAGACGAGCGGCGCGTCGTAGACCGCGGCCCACACGAAGCCCTCGTGCACGTCACCCTGGCTGGTCGCGCCGTCGCCGAAGAAGCACATGGTGGCTTCGCCGTCGTCGTCGCCGACCTTGCCGTCGAACTTCTGACCCATCGCGTACCCGGCCGCGTTGAGGACCTGGTTGCCGATGACGATCGTGTACGGGTGGAAGCGCTTCTCCATCGGGTCCCACGTGCCCTGATCGGTGCCGCGGAAGATGCCCAGCAGCTCCGTCGGGTTGATCCCGCGGGTCCACGCGATGCCGTGCTCGCGGTAGCTCGGGAACGCCATGTCGGTCGGACGCATCGCGCGGCCGGCACCGATCTGCGCGGCCTCCTGACCGAGCAGCGGCACCCAGATGCCGAGCTGGCCCTTGCGCTGCAACGCGTTCGCCTCGCGGTCGACGCGGCGGATCAGGACCATGTCGCGGTACAGCCCGCGCAGTTCCTCCGCCGAGATGTCGATGTCGAAGTCGGGGTGCGTGACCCGCTCGCCCTCAGGGGTGAGGAGCTGCACCAGGTCGGCGCCGCCCTCGTCAGTCGCTCGCAAGCCTGCGATCACCTGTTCCGCTGTCGGTTTTGCGGCAGTGGCGGCCGGCGCTGCGTCCGGCTCAGGGTGCGTCCATTGCTCAGGGGACGACATGCGCCTTCTCCTCTGTCTTCTCCGACCGCCTGATCGCTCGTGACGATCTCGTGCGGCGACGCCGGCGGTCGCCGCTGACCCTGTGGGGCCGGAGGCAGCCGTCGACGGTGACGGTGGCTTACGACCACATCCTGACACGGCCTCACCCGACTTGGTGAGACCCGTCCCACTTCGTAACACACGAGTCAACGTTCTGATCAGCGACAACAGTCGGAGGTTCGACCTTTTGTCCTCCGACTAGGCCGTCCGATTACCGGACGATGCTGTCCCGGTTACCGATCGTTAACTTCGTCAGGGGCCTCCGAGGAAGAGCCTAGGCACGCGAGCAGAGGCGGAGTCGTGACAGGATCGAGAGGTGGACCGCTCAGTTGTGACCAGCACTGTCAGGACGCTCTGGGACGACGACATCGTTCCGAGCCTGTCTCAGCTCGTCGCCGTGCCGGCGATCTCGCCCGCGTTCGATCCCGCCTGGGAAGAGCACGGCGAACTGGCCGCCGCGATCGAGCACGTGCGCGCGTGGATCGCCTCCCGCAACCTGCCGGACGTCACGCTCGAGGTCGTCCAACTGGCGGGACGCACGCCGCTTCTGATCGTCGACGTGCCCGCGTTCGGCAATGCGGGCGACGACACGGTGTTGCTTTACGGACACCTGGACAAGCAGCCGCCGGTGGCGAACTGGAGCGAAGGACTGGGTCCGTGGACCCCGGTGCTGCGTGATGGACGTCTCTACGGCCGTGGCGCCGCAGATGACGGTTACTCCGGATATGCCGCGATTGCCGCTCTCGAGGCGGTGCGCGCCGGCGGTGGGTCGCACGCCCGCTCCGTGGTGCTGCTGGAGACCGGCGAGGAGTCGGGTTCGCCCGACCTGCCCGCGTACCTGGAGCACCTCTCCGAGCGGTTGGGCCGCGTGTCGCTGGTCGTCTGCCTCGACTCCGGCGGCTCGGACTACGAGCGCATGTGGCTGACCACGTCGCTGCGCGGGTTGGTGCAGGTCACGGCCACCGTGCGGGTGCTGGACGGCGGTCTGCACTCCGGCATGGCCTCGGGCATCGTGCCGTCGTCGTTCCGGATCGCGCGGATCCTGCTCGACCGGCTCGAGGACTCGGAGACCGGCGAGATCCTGATCCCGGAGATGCACGTCGAGATCCCGGCGCACCGCCTGGCCGAGGTCCGCGAGGCCGTCGAGGCCGCGCCGGGTGCCCTGTGGGGTCCGGTGCCGCGCGTGGGCGACCTGCAGCCGATGTCCTCCGACGAGGTCGAGCTGGCGCTGAACTCCGGCTGGCGCCCGACGCTCTCGGTGACCGGCGCGGAAGGCCTGCCGCTCCCGGACGACGCGGGCAACGTGCTGCGCCCGTTCACCACCCTGGTCCTGTCCTTCCGCCTGCCGCCGACGGCCTCGGCTGCCGCGGCCCTGGAGGCGGTGCGCCAGAAGCTGACCACCGACGTGCCCTACAACGCGACCGTGGAGCTCTCCCGCGTCGAGTTCGCCGACGGCTGGAACGCGCCGGCGCTGGCGCCGTGGCTGTCCGCGACGCTGGACGACGCCGGCAAGGAGGTCTTCGGCGCGCCGTGGCGGACCGTGTCGCTCGGTGGGTCGATCCCGTTCATGGGGCTGCTGCACGAGGCGTACCCGGACGCGCAGTTCGTGGTGACCGGCGCGATCGGGCCGGACTCCAACTGTCACGTGCCGGATGAGTGGTTGCACCTGGCGCATGCGGCTCGGGTCACTGAGGCGGTTGCTCTGGTGCTGGACGCGCACTCGTCTCAGCACTGAACTCCTCCAGCAACGCGAGGCCGGTGGCCGGGTTGCTGCCCGCGTAGCGGCGCGCTCTCGCGAGTGCGTCGACCCGATCGGTGAGCACCCCGGCCAGCTCCTCGGTGAACATCTCCCTCACCACCGCCAGAAACTCGACGCGCGCCGCCGCTCGGTCGCGCAGGTCGCAGATCGCGGTGTTCTCGCCGTCGTAAGCGGCCTGGATCGCCTTCCGGTAGTCGCGAAGATCGTTCCCCTGGTCGGCGAGCACCCGCAGCAAGGCGGTCACGCCGGCGCCGTCGTCCAACGCGGTCAACGCGTCACCCGTCGTCTTGCACACCCGCTCGAGCTCGTCGGCCACGAGTTCCTCGGTGACCGAGGCGAGCGGCGTCCCCTGCTCCCGCCGCAGGATCGCCCGCGCCGTCCTGGTCAGCTGGCGCGCCAGTCCGCCGGAAAAGACGTAGGCCAGCGCCACGAACACCTCGGGCAGCTCCTCCACCGACCGGCTGATCAGGCCGCGGGCCAGCGCGAAGTCCAGGTAGTCGACGCGCACGACCTCGTCGAACGAGCTGTCGAACACGCTGCGCAGGCCCATGCCGGACAGTTCGAAGTCGTGCTGCGCCTCGGTGGACACCGACACCACGTAGTAGCAGCCGGGTACGTCGAAGATCGCCTTGATCTCGTTGAGCAACCTGCGCGCCGGTTCCCCTGCACCGATGCGATCCATCTCGTCGATGGCGATCACGACCCTGACCGGCGCCAGCACCCTCGCCGCGGCCCGTACGAACCGGCGGAAGTCGTCGACCACCTCGGGGAACGTCGCCGGACGGCCGGCCAGGCTGACGCCCCTCTTGTACGCGAGCTCCGCACCACGAAACCCGAACTTCCCGCTCGTCTCGCCGCTGCGGGTCTGCACCCACGCGACGTCCTGAAGCCCGCGCCGGGCGGCCCGGACGAGCCGGACCGCGTCGTCAGGTGCGGATCGCCACCACAGGTCGCGCCGTCCTGCCCGCTTCACCGCGCGCCGGTCGACGTCGTGCATGTACGAGATCACGGCGCGGCAGGTCCGCGCGTACAGGTGCAGCACGAACTCCCGCGGCACGTAGTCCACCGGCGCCGCGACCATGATCGCCAGGTCGAGCGGCTCCTCCGGCCTGCGGTAGGCGCCCTGGCAGAACGCCTTCAGCAGGCTGGTCTTGCCCGCCCCACGAGGCCCGGCGAGCGCGAAGCTGCCGCCGTTGAGGCCGCGCACGTGCTCAGCCAGGTCACGGCCCGCCCGGACGGGCTGGTGGACGATCAGCGAGCCGCCCTTCTGCAGACCGTGGCCGCCGCGATAGGACAGCTTGGTGCCGAGCACGACCCGCTTGCTGCCGAGCTCGGCACGCAACACAGGTTGCACGCCGTCCCTCAGGACCACCGCGCGCCACTCTTCGAGTGCCTGCTCCGCAGCGGCGGCATCAGCCTTCATCTCCTTGGTGGGCAGCGCAGTCTCCACAATGGTGAAGAACGCGCCGCCGATACCTGCGCAGACCAGGAAGGCAACCAGCGAGTACCAGCCGGACTGACCCGAAGCGACGATGACACCGGCACACGCGAACCAGGTCGGCAGCCAGAGACTCGTGGTGGCCCAGTACCGGCCGACCGCTCTGCCCGGCGATCCCGCGTACGACACAGCAAGCACCACGAGGGAGAAGCCGAGCACGTACAACGCGGACCTGCCCACGCTCAGCTCGGCGGCGCGCAGCGAACCCAGACGGGTGGACAGGACCAGGAGCGACCAGGTGATCGTCGGAACGATCACGAGGAGCACGACTCGCACCAGCGCCGGTCGGCGAGCCGCCCGCTCGGAGGTGTTGCGCCGGACCTTCTCCGCGCGGACGGCGTAGCTGTCCTCCTGAGTCTCCGCGGCGGCCAGGATCCACGGCTTCGCAACGTCGATCGCGTGCCGGAGCGCTCGGTCTCCCCGGTGCCGCGGCTCCAGCGCTGCGGCGACCGCCCACTCGAACACCGCGTCCTCGCTGTCGTCACGGGTCACTCGAGCATGCTGACTTCATTCGGACACAGATGAAATGCCCCGTTCAGGTCATGCTCCACCGGTTGTTTAGTGAGGAAAGACTCAGACCTGACCTGGGCCTGACCAGGCGTGCTGCCCCGTGTCCCACACTGGAGCGATGGGCGAACATGCGGAACGGGCGCGTCTCGCGGAGTCGGAGAACCCGACTTCGCCGTGGCGGCTGTGGGGGCCGTACCTGTCCGGTCGCCAGTGGGGGACGGTCCGCGAGGACTACTCGCCCGAGGGTGACGCCTGGCGGTCGTTCCCGTTCGACCACGCCCGTGCGCGCGCCTACCGGTGGGGCGAGGACGGCATCGCGGGCATCTGCGACATGCACGGGTTCCTGAACTTCGCGCTCGCGCTGTGGAACGGCAACGACGTCATCCTCAAGGAGCGGTACTTCGGCCTCGCCAACGAAGAGGGCAACCACGGTGAGGACGTCAAGGAGCACTGGTGGGTGACCGACGGGACGCCCACGCACTCCTGGATGCAGGTGCTCTACCGCTATCCGCAGCGGGAGTTCCCGTACGGGCAGCTGCGGGAGATGTCGCGCAACGCCGGCCGGGAGAACCGCGAGCCTGAGCTGAGTGACACCGGGGTGCTCGACGAGAACCGGTTCTTCGACGTCCAGGTCACCTACGCGAAGGCCGACACCGACGACATCTGCGTCGAGATCAAGGCGACCAACCAGGGGCCTGAAGACGCGCCGCTGCACCTGTTGCCCCAGCTGTGGTTTCGCAACACCTGGGCGTGGGGCCGGGACCAGCGGCCGTGCCAGCTCGTGGCGAGCACCTCCACCGGGCGCAAGGTCACCGCGGACCACGGCAACCTCGGCCGGTACACGCTGCACCTCGACGACTCGCCGTCGATGCTCATGACGGACAACGAGAGCAACGAGATGTCGCTCTTCGGTGCCGAGCGCAACCCGTCGCCGTGGACCAAGGACGGCATCTGCAACTACGTGGTGCACGGGTCGACGAGCACCTGTCAGGTGGTCGGGCCGGACGACGCGGGGGCGGCGGGCACGAAGTTCGCGGCCTGGTACTCGTTCGATCCGGTGGAGCCGGGCGAGACGGTGACCATCCGGCTGCGGCTCGTCGGCGGAGACGGGCACATGGACCCGTTCGGGCCGAGCTTCGAAGAGACCATGAGCGCCAGGAAGATCGAGGCGGACGAGTTCCACGACGCGATCGCGCCGCAGGCGGGGCCGGAGCAGAAGAACGTGCTGCGCCGGGCGCTCGCCGGTCTGATGTGGACGAAGCAGCACTACCGGTTCCGGACGCGGGACTGGCTCGACGGCGACCCGACCAAGCCGGAGGCGCCCAGCTCACGGCGGGCGCAAGAGGCGCGCAACGTGCACTGGCGGCACCTCGACGTGGCCGACGTGATCTCCATGCCGGACGAGTGGGAGTACCCCTGGTTCGCGGCGTGGGACCTGGCGTTCCACACGATCCCGTTCACGCTGGTCGACCCGGCGTTCGCGAAGGAGCAGCTGCTGCTGTTCTGCCGCGAGTGGATGATGCACCCGAACGGCCAGATTCCCGCGTACGAGTGGGAGTTCGGCGATGTGAACCCGCCCGTGCACGCGTGGGCGGCGTTGCAGGTCTACCGCGCGGACGGCAGCCGGGACCGGCAGTTCCTCGCGAAGATCTTCCACAAGCTGTTGCTGAACTTCTCCTGGTGGGTGAACCGCAAGGACGCCGACGGCAGCTACCTCTTCGAGGGCGGCTTCCTCGGCATGGACAACATCGGGCCGGTCAACCGGTCCGAGCCCATGCTCGGCGAGTGGCGGCTGGAGCAGTCCGACGCCACCTCGTGGATGGCCGCGTACAGCCTGCACCTCATGCAGATCGCGCTGGAGCTGGCGCGCGACGACGAGTCGTACGAGGACGTGGCGACCAAGTTCGTCGAGCACTTCCTGTCGATCGCGGAGGCGTTCACGCACTTCGGGTCGTCCGGCAGCGGCATCTGGCACGACGAGGACGGCTTCTGCTACGACCGGGTCTCGCGCCGTCAGCCGGACGGCTCGGTCGAGTCGGAGCCCGTGCGGGTGCGGTCGATGGTCGGCCTGATCCCGTTGCTGGCGAGCGCCGTGCTCGAACCGTGGGTGCTCAGCGAGCTGCACGGGTTCACCAGACGGTTGGAGCACCTGCTCAAGCGCCGGCCGGAGCTGCGGCAGTTCATCACGTTCCACTACGAGCGCGGCGCGTTCGTGTCGTTGCTGGACGAGTCCAAGCTGCGCCGCGTGTTGCACCGGATGCTCGACGAGCAGGAGTTCCTTTCGCCGCACGGGATTCGCTCCCTGTCGGCCGCGCACCGCGAGGGCCTGGAGGTCAAGGTCGCGGGCCAGGACCACCGGATGGGCTACGAACCGGGCGAGTCGCACACCCCGATGTTCGGCGGCAACTCGAACTGGCGCGGCCCGATCTGGTTGCCCACCAACGCACTTCTCGTCGAGGCACTCCGCACGGTCTGCGCGTTCCACGACGGCGTGTTCCAGGTCGAGATGCCGACGCACTCCGGCCGCTGGGTGACCGCGGGGCAGGTGGCGGACGACCTGTCGGATCGGCTGATCGGGCTGTTCCTGCCCGACCACGACGGGCGCAGGCCCTCGGACGGCAAGCGGATCGAGGCCTCGGAGTCACCGCTGTGGCGGCAGCACGTCACGTTCAGCGAGTACTTCGACGGGGACACCGGTGAGGGGCTCGGCGCGACCCACCAGACGGGGTGGACGGCGCTGGTCGCGGGCCTGTTGACCGAGCGTTTCCGGTGAACGTCCTGCTGTCGTGATCAAATCCTGATCAAGCAACGTTGCGAGTCGTCACCATTCGGGTGCAATACGTGCATACGTTGTGTGATCTAGGCCAATCTGCGCAACATTCTGCGCCACTCAGGGCCTTTTCACGCAAAATTGTTGCAACGGAGTGGCCTGTAACACGCACGTGCTGTCCACCACGTCACCCGAGTGGCAGTATCCCGGTCACTCGTCCGCGACAGTTACGAGGAGTGACGCAGTGGCTCGTCGAACCAGGCAGTTGATGGCCATGATCCCCGTGCTGGGGCTGGCCGTGATGGCAGCGTCGGGCTGCGCGACTCCCGTGAACCAGGGCACGGGCGGCTCGGGCATCCCGCTGGTGCAGAGCGGCAAGCTGGTCACCTGCACACACCTGTCCTACAAGCCGTTCCAGTACAGCGAGGGCGACCAGACCGTCGGCTTCGACGTCGACCTGGTGAATCTGATCGCCAAGGACCTCGGCGTCACGCAGCAGATCTTCGACACGCCCTTCGAGACGATCACCTCGGGCACGTCGTTCAACGCGAACCAGTGCGACCTGGCCGCGGCGGGCATGACGATCACCGAGGAGCGCAAGAAGGCGATCGACTTCTCCGACCCGTACTTCGACGCCTCGCAGGCGCTGCTCGTGAAGAAGGGCGCCGGTCTCAAGGACCTCGCGAGCCTCAAGGGCAAGAAGCTCGGCGTCCAGCAGGACACCACCGGTGAGACCTACGCGAACGACAACGCGGCCGCCAACGGCTACACCGTCGTGCAGTTCGAGGACCTCCCGCTGATGGAGACCGCCGTGCGCACCGGCGCCGTCGACGCGGCGATCAACGACAACGGCGTGCTCTACGACTACGCCAAGGAGTTCCCGGACACCGAGGTCACCAAGGAGTTCGACACCGGCGAGAAGTACGGCATCGGCCTGAAGAAGGGCAACACCGCCCTGCTCACCAAGGTGAACGAGGTCCTGAAGAAGGCCAAGGAGAGCGGCGAGTACGACAAGATCTACGAGAAGTGGTTCGGCAAGAAGCCGGAGAGCAAGTAACTCATTGCCCTCGGGGCCGGTGCGGCTCGCGTCGCACCGGCCCCGCCGCTTGTTCGAACCACCACCGCTAGGAGCCTCCATGGCACTGTCCAAGCGCAAGCGGACGCAGATCATCCGCTACGTGCAATACGGCGTGCTGGTCGTCATCACCCTGCTGGTCGCGTTCCTGGCTGACTGGGGCCAGATCCGGGGCGCGTTCTTCAACACGGACATCGCCGCGTCGATGTTCCCGAGCGTCATCACGGTGGCGCTGAAGAACACCATCATCTACACCGCGCTCGGTTTCGCGTTCGGCCTCGCGCTGGGTCTCGTGCTCGCGCTGATGAAGCTGTCGTCGGTCGCTCCGTACCGCTGGATCGCCACGGTCTACATCGAGTTCTTCCGCGGCGTGCCCGCGCTGCTGGTCTTCATCGGCATCTACTACGGCGTGCCGATCGCGTTCCAGATGCAGTTCCCGCCGCTGACCACGGTCATGCTGGCGCTCGGTGGCGTCGGCGCCGCCTACATGGCGGAGACGATCCGCGCCGGCATCCAGGCGGTGCCGAAGGGACAGGTCGAGGCGGCTCGCTCGCTCGGCATGTCCAGCGGCCGCGCCATGATCACGATCGTGATCCCGCAGGCGTTCCGGATCATCCTGCCGCCGCTGACGAACGAGCTGATCCTGCTGACCAAGGACTCCTCGCTCATCTACATCCTCGGCCTGTTCCGCGAGCAGTACGAGCTAACGAAGTTCGGCCGGGAGACGCTGAGCCGCAGCCCGTCCCTGACGCCGATCCTCATCGCCGGTCTCTGCTACCTGATCATCACGCTGCCGCTCGGCTACCTGTCCCGGTACCTGGAGCGCCGCGGCACCACCGGTAAGAAGAAGGTGTCCGCATGAGCGAGACGTTCGTCGAGATCACCGGGCTGAAGAAGTCCTTCGGCCCGCTGGACGTCCTCAAGGGCATCGACCTGACCGTCGAACGCGGTGACGTGGTCTGCATCATCGGCCCGTCCGGCTCCGGCAAGTCGACGCTGCTGCGGTGCGTGAACCTGCTCGAGGAGCCGAACGGCGGCAAGATCGTCGTCAACGGCATCGAACTCACCGATCCGGACGTGGACATCGACGCCGCACGCACGAAGATCGGCATGGTCTTCCAGTCGTTCAACCTGTTCTCGCACCTCAACGTGCTGGCCAACCTCACGGTGGCACAGCGCAAGGTGCTCAAGCGCGGCGAGAAGGAAGCCCGCGAGGTCGCGCTGCACAACCTGGAGCGCGTCGGGCTGAGCGACAAGGTGCACGCGATGCCCGCGCAGCTCTCCGGTGGTCAGCAGCAGCGCGTGGCGATCGCCCGCGCGTTGTCGATGAACCCCGACGTGATGCTGTTCGACGAGCCGACCTCCGCGCTCGACCCCGAGCTCGTCGGTGACGTGCTCGGCGTGATGCGCCAGCTCGCCGACGAGGGCATGACGATGCTGGTCGTGACGCACGAGATGCAGTTCGCCCGTGAGGTCGCCGACAAGGTGATCTTCATGGACGGCGGCTACATCGTCGAGGAGGGCCCGGCGGCCGAGGTGATCGGCAACCCGCAGGAGGACCGCACCAAGGAGTTCCTGGCCCGCGTGCTCGACCCGACGCACCACGGTCCGAGCGACCCGGTCTAGGCCGCGTGGCGAGGGGGAAGGTCCCCGCGGCCGAGGTGCTGCGGGGGCTGATGGGGGAGAACGACAACTCTGGTGGTGGCGGGTGGCGGTTGCCTCGGCGCAAGCCGAGCACCCCGCCCGTCATCCGCGTGGTGGACCGGGTGGTCACCGGCGTGCTCGACCTGCGCGCGGTCGACGTGCCGTACGTGCTCGAGTTCGAGCGCTGCAAGTTCGAGGAGCCACCGGACCTGCGGCAGGCGAACCTCGCCGGCGTCTCGTTCAGCGACTGCGACCTGCCGGGCCTCGAAGCGCGCAATCTCCGCAGCAGCAACGACGTCTCGTTGCTCGGCTGCCGGGTCTCCGGGCTGACCGACCTGACCGACGCCGACATCGCCGGCTCGGTTCTGTTGCGGGACAGCAGCTTCAGCCTGCCCGGCGGGCTGTGCGTGCACGGTGACCGGCTGACGGTCGCCGGTGCGTTGCTCGGCTTCGGCATCCACGCCGAGGGCGAGATCCGGCTCGCGGGTTCGCACATCGGCGGCAACGTCAACCTCGGCAGCGCGGTGCTGGAGAACGCCAACGGCTTCACGTTGAACGGCAACGGCATGCAGGTCGGCGGCAACCTGCTCGGCGCCTTCACCTCGCACGGCGTGGTATTCCTCGCCAACGCGCGGATCAGCTCCACGCTGTCGCTCAGCGGCGCGATGCTGTCGCGCGGATCGGACTTCGAGGAGACCACCGACCCGCACGACGACCCGTCCGCGACGCTCGTCCTGGACCGGGTGGACGTGTCCGGTGACCTGGAGCTGGATCGCGGCTTCACGAGCTCGGGCACCGTGCGCGCGGTGAACGCGCGGATCGGCGGCACGTTGTCGATGGCCGGCGCCAAGCTGGACGCGGTGTCACCACCCGCCGTGGGCACCGACCCGACCGGATCGGGGCGAGCGCTGCACGTCGACGGCGCGGAGATCGGCGGCGACGTGGTCGGGCGCGGCGTGGTGATCAAGGGCCAGCTGCGCATGGTCGACACGCACGTGCGCGGCAGCATCACGATCGAACGGGCCACTGTGGACAATCCGCTCGCGGACGCCGTGCTGGCCAACCGCTCGCAGGTCGGCAGCAACTTCGTGGTGCGCGAGTCGGACATCTCCGGCGGCCTGGAGCTGCGCGGCATCACCGTCGGCGCGAACCTCGACCTGCGCGGCAGCCGGCTGATCAAGCCGGGCAAGTACCGGCACCAGCCGCGGGAGAAGCCGTCGCTCGACATCGGCGGTGCCGCGATCGGCCGCGACCTCATCTGCGCGCGCGGCGACAAGGAGTTCGTCGCGCACGGCGGCGTGCGGTGCCGGCGCGCGACCATCGGCCGCATGGCGAACTTCAACGGCGCGGTGCTCGGCGACAAGCTGGACAGCCACGCGTTGAACGCCATGGGCATGCAGGTCCAGGAGCTGATGCTGAACGTGGTGTCGCCGCCCAAGGGCCTGGTGACGCTCCGGCAGGCGCGCTGCACGTCGTTGGACGACAACGAGAACTTCTGGAACGCCACCGGCTTCATCGACCTCGACGACTTCCGCTACGACTCGCTCGCCTACCCGATCGACCTGCGCGACGACGACCAGGTCGAGCAGCGGCTGCGCTGGCTGCGGCAGGCGATGCGGCGCAGCTACCGCCCGCGCCCGTACGACCAGTTCGCCGAGATGCTGACCGCGTCCGGCAACGAGGAGCACGCCTCGACCGTGCTGATCGAGAAGCAGCGGCTGCGGTACCGGGCGGTCGCCGAGGGCATGCGGTTCTTCGGCCCGTTGGTGCTGCTGTGGAGCTTCCTGCAGCGTTCGATGGTCGGGTACGGCTACCGGCCGGCGCGCGCGTTGGGGTGGCTGATCACGGCGTGGCTGGTGGGCGTCATGTGGTTCCAGTTCAAGGGACCGCTCGTGGAGATCAACGCCGATGACCACCTGCCGTGGAACGCGTGGCTTTTCACCATCGACCTGGTGGTGCCGATCGTCGACTTCGGCAACAAGAACCGCTGGCAGATGCCGGGGGCGTCGCAGTGGATCGCGTCCGGGTTGATCGTCACCGGGTGGATTTTGGCTACGACGGTGGCGGCCGGCCTGACACGAATGTTGAAACGATGAGAGCGGTGATGTCACCGCACTCGCCACCATCGGGGTATTTCGTCCGGTACTGAACGGTGGTGCGATCATTCGGTGATCGCCGCCGAGTCCACCGAGCTCTTCGTCGGGCCTCGGACCGCACTGCTCCAGGTGGTGCGGGTGACCTCGCCAACGCCGACGGGGCCGGCGCACGCGCACGTGTCCGGGCCCGGCCTGCACTCGCCGCGGCACGGCGGAACGCTCCACCCCGGCCCGTTCGGCTTCGAGGTGAGCGTCGACGTCTCCGAGCACTCCCCCGGCGACGTGGTGCCCGCCCAGGCCTTCCTGCGCTCGGCCGCCGGCGAGGCTTCCTGCGCGTTTTCGCTGGTCGTGGGCGAGCCGGGGTGGACGGTGCACCTGGTCGGACACGTGGCGGGGGATGCTCCGTTCGACGTGTTGCGCGCGCACCTGGACCTGGCGCTGACCGATCCCGCCTACCGGTTCGCCGTGACGTCGGTGCAGCTGCTGCAGCCGTACTGGGACACGTTTCCGCAGCACCGCTCGTTGCTGCTGCGGCTGATCTCGGAGGGACGGGTCGAGGTCGTCGGCGATCCGTCCAATGTGGTCGGTGTGACGCCGCTGCTCGCCGCGCTGCCGTCCGGGAGCCCGCTGGAGGCCTCGTCGCTGGGTGAGGCGGAGCGGTCGGTCTACTCGTCCTTCCTCGATCTGCGGTCTTCTGCCGAGTCGCCGCACGTGCTGCTGCCGGTCGGGTCGCCGCGGTCCTGGCCGAACCGCTGGGTGACCGCGATCCACCACGACTGGAATCGGCGCTACACCTGGCCGCGGGTCGCCTGCTCGTTGCCGCGTGACTACTACGTGCGCGGGTCTGTGCCGGTACCTCCGGCGCCACCGGACGAGTCGCCCGCCGCCGTGTTCGCCTCGCACGCCGCGCGGCTGACCGGGGCCGCGTTCCCCGCTTCCGCGCTGGCCCGCGCGCAGGTCGCTCACCCGCGCGAGGCCTTCGACCTGCGCTCCGACGTCACATCGCGCTCTCTGGCCGCGCTGACGTCCACTGTGGACTCGTCGGTGGTCGTCTGGAACCCGTTGCCGGAGCCGTGCACCGACATCGTTTCCGTGCACCTGCCTTCCGCGCGGAACGTGCACGTGGCCTCCGACGGTGCCGCGTTGCCGACGTTGGTCGACGGATCCACGGTGACCTTCCTGGCCAAGGACGTGCCGGCGACCGGGTGGCGGACCTATTCGCTGGTCGAGGACGACGTCGACCACGGGTGGAAGCGCGGCTACGGCAACGAGATCGCGTCCACGCACTTCGTCCTGTCGTACGACCCGGTCGCCTCGCTGGTGGCCGTCGACGGTCCCGCGCTGGAACCGCCGGCGCTGGTGGGCCCGGTGACCGTCTGGCACAGCGAGGTCGGCGAGAAGATGGTCGGCTCCACGACCTGCACGTTGTGGCACGAGGTCGGCCACCTGGACCCGTCACCGCTGGTGGGCGTGCTGGGTTCGCGCACACCCGCCTGCGGCACGCTGCCCGAGGTGACGCCTCGGCTGTCGGTCGCCGGACCGCCGCTCGGGCCCGTTTCGCCCGAGGTGACGCCGGTGTTCGCGCGGTACTGGCTGCACGAGCCCGCACCGTTGGGCGGACTGGCGGCGAACGTGCGGCTGGAGGTGCTCGGGCCGACCCGGTTGCGGGTGGTCGCGGTGTCGGACGGCGCGGACTTCACCGGCTCCGTCCAGCTCACGCTGCCGGACGGCTGGTCGGCCTCGTGGGAATCCATGCCGGTGACGGTGCCCGCCGGCGAGTTCGTGTCCGCCGAGGTGCGGCTGGTGCCGCCCCGGACCCCCGGCTGCTACCCGGTGCGGGCCACGCTGCAGGGCCTGCCGTTCGAGGTCTACGACGTCGCACTGCTGACCGTGCCGGAGTGGGACTTCGAAGATCCCGTCGAGGTGCTGTGGGTCTCGTCGTCGCCTGCCGTGGTCCGGGTCTCGCCAGGCGAGTCCTCGGCGCTGCGGGTCTGGGTGGCGTCCGGCGCGCACGGCGACCTGCCGGTGCAGGCGCGGGTCCTGTCGCCGCGCGACACGTGGGACCTGGTCGCCCCGTTCTGCGTGGGCGGCCTGCTACCAGCGCAAAGCCGGTTGCCACTCGACTTCACGCTCTCCGCGCCCGAGTGGGCGACCGCCGGTTCGTGGTCGGCCGTGGTGAAGGTGGCGGCCGGTGAGCTGGTTCGGACCACTCCGGTGATCCGCCTCGAAGTCGCTGGTTAACATGGTTCATCGTGACTGATCTGGTGCTGGCACTGGACTTCGGCGGCACCAAGATCGCTGCCGCCCTGGTGGACTCCGCAGGCTCTGTAGTGCGCTCGTCCCGGGTCCCGACGCCGGCCACCGATCCGTGGGACGCCGTCGCCTCGCTGGTGACGTCCGTCGTCGGCGTCGAGGCGGTCGCCGGGGTCGGCATCGCTTCGGCGGGCCCGGTGGACGCAGTGCGCGGCACCGTCTCCCCGATCAACGTGCCTTCGTGGCACGACTTCCCGTTGCGAGCCTCCGTGGCCTCGCTCTTTCCCGACGCCCCGGTCGAGCTGGCGGGCGACGGCGTCTGCATGGCCTTGGGCGAGCATTGGCGCGGAGCCGGGCAAGGCAGCACGTTCATGGTCGGCCTGGTCGTGTCCACCGGCGTCGGTGGCGGCCTGGTGCTGGGCGGGCGACCGTTCGGCGGCCGAACCGGAAACGCCGGGCACATCGGCCACCTCGTCGTCGAACCCGACGGCGAGCCCTGCACGTGCGGCGGGCGGGGTTGCGTCGAGACCGTGGCCGGTGGACCGCGAATGGTGGCGTGGGCGCGGCGAGCCGGATGGCAGGCACCGGATCACGCCGACGCGGCCCTGCTGGCCGCTGCCGCGCTGTCAGGCGAGGAGATCCCGATCGTCGCCTTTGAACGCGCAGGTCAGGCCGTCGGAATGGCCATCGCCGGTGCCTCAGCGCTGTGTGATCTGGAGCTGGCGGTCATCGGGGGCGGAGTGGCTCAAGCCGGGGAGTTGCTGTTCGAGCCGGTGCGGCAAGCACTGAAGACCCACGCCGGGTTGTCGTACCTGGCCGGTCTCGAGGTGCGGGCGGCTGAGCTGGGCGGAGAGGCCGGGCTGGTGGGCGCGGCGGCGCTGGTGCGGTGACGACCGTGGGCGGAGAGGCCGGGCCGGTGGGCGCGGCGCGGTGAATACCGGCGGCCGCCTTCAGACTGCCTGGTAGGTGTGGCGCAGCGGTGACTCCACCCGTGCCACCGCTGTCCCGGCCGATTCCAGGGCCGCACGAACCGTCCTCGCGATCTCCACGGCGTTCGGCGTGTCCCCGTGCACGCAGATCGAGTCGGCCTGAATCCGCACCGGGCGACCGCTGACGCTGCGCACCCATCCCTCGGTGGCGAGCTGCACGCAGCGAGCCGCGATCTCCGCCGGATCGCGCAGCACCGCCCCCGGTTCGCCGCGGGGCAACAGCGTTCCGGCCGCCGTGTAGGCGCGGTCCGCGAAGGCCTCGTGCCACACGCGCAGGCCTGCCACGGAAGCCCGCTTCAGCCACACCGCGCCTGGCGGACCCAGCACCGCCAGCGTCGGGTCGAACATCCGCACGGCATCCACCACGGCGTCGGCCTGGCCTTCATGCCGGACCAGCGCGTTGTAGAGCGCGCCGTGCGGCTTCACGTACGAAACCCGCGTCCCGGCGACGCGGGCAAAGGCCGACAGGGCTCCGAGCTGCGCAACGACCTCGTTGGTCAAGGTGTCCGGAGCGACGTCGATGAACCTCCGCCCGAACCCGGCCAGGTCGCGGTACCCGACATGCGCGCCGACGGCCACGCCCGCCTCGGCGGCCAGCGCGCAGACCGAGCGCATCGTGTCGGCATCACCGGCGTGATAGCCGCACGCCACGTTTGCACTGGTCACGACCTCTAGCAACGCCTTGTCGTCGCCCAGGGTCCAGTGGCCGAAGCCCTCGCCGAGGTCCGCGTTCAGGTCCATGCCGTCCTCCAACGCCTGCGTGTTTTGTTGGATCGTTGGATTGTTGAACGATTCTACGATAGTGCAATCGAACGATCCTGCAAATAGACTGGTTCGGTGAGTGAGACGTGGGTGTCGACGCTGGCGCAGGGCAAGGCCGATCTGGAGCGCGCGAGCACCGCGCAGAAGGTCGCGGACATGCTGCGTGAGCGGGTGCTGGACGGTGAGCTCGCACCCGGCCTGCGGCTCAGCGAGGAAGCCATCGGCGGGGCGCTCGGCGTCAGCCGCAACACGCTGCGGGAAGCCTTCCGGCTGCTCACCCGCGACCGCCTGCTGGTGCACGAGCACAGCCGCGGCGTGTTCGTCCGCAGGCCGACCGGCGACGACGTGCGTGATCTCTACGCCGCCCGCCGGGTGATCGAATGCGGCGCGCTGAGGTTGTGGGGCAACGTCACCGAGGCGCAGCGCGAGGCCGTGCGGACACCCGTCCGGCAGGCCGTCGCCAGGGCCGAGAAGAACGACTGGTCCAAGGCCGGCGCCGCGAACATCCAGTTCCACCGCGGCATCGTCGGACTGGCCGGCAGCGCCCGGCTGAGCGACGAGTCGGACCGGCTGTTCGCCGAGCTCATGCTCGCGTTCCGGGTGGCGCAGGAGATCAACGACTTCCACCAGACGTACCTGCCGTGGAATCGTAGGATCGTAGAATTGTTGAACAATGGAACGACCGACGAGGCAATTGACCAGCTCTACGAGTACTTCGACGCCGCTGAGCAGGACCTCGTCACCCGACTGGAAGCGGATTAAGCCAAAGGGAACGTTAAGACGAGTGCAACGATTCCGATCACCAGGCTGACGGCACGTGTGATCAGGCCTAACATCCGCGCAACACCGCGTACACGGAGGGCCACCATGCCGTCGGACCCGAAGACCGGCTTGCGCTGGAGCAACTGGAACCTGCTGTTGCTGGTTCCCCTGGTCATGCTCATCACGCCGTGGTTCAACCAGGACGAGCCCCGAGTCTTCGGGCTGCCGTTCTTCTACTGGTACCAGTTCGCGTTCGTGCCACTCGGCGTCCTGTGCGTCGCACTGGTCTACATCAAGACCAAGGACAAGCCGGTGGTCACCGGCAAGCCCGACAAGCTCGGCGTTGACGACCTGGACGAGGGAGCGAACTGATGCAGTGGACCGAGCTGATCGTTTTCAGCGTCCTCTTCCTGCTCGTCACGGTCATGGGCTTCGTGGCAGCCAAGTGGCAGAAGGGCGACACCCTCGAGCACCTCGACGAGTGGGGTCTGGGCGGCCGCAAGTTCGGCAGCTGGATCACGTGGTTCCTGGTCGGTGGTGACCTCTACACCGCCTACACCTTCGTCGCGGTGCCGGCGCTGATGTTCGGCGCGGGCGCGACCGGGTTCTTCGCGTTGCCCTACACGGTGATCCTCTACCCGATCGTGTTCCTGCCGCTGGTGCGGATGTGGTCGGTCAGCCGCGTGCACGGATACGTCACGCCCGCCGACTTCGTGAAGGGCCGCTACGGCTCGCACTGGCTGGCGCTGATCATCGCGGTCACCGGCATCATCGCGACGATGCCGTACATCGCCCTGCAGCTCGTCGGCCTCGAAGCCGTGCTGCGCAGCATGGGCCTCAACGGCAGCGGCATCCTCGGCCACCTGCCGCTGTTCGTCGCGTTCGTGATCCTCGCGGTCTACACGTACCAGTCCGGCCTGCGGGCGCCGGCGCTGATCGCGTTCGTCAAGGACATCCTGATCTACATCGTCATCCTCGTGGCGATCGTCTACCTGCCCGCCAAGTTCGGCGGCTGGGGCGAGATCTTCAACGACGCGCAGGCCAAGTTCGACGCCACACCGGCCAAGACCGACGGCATCCTGCTCAACGGCAACAACCAGCTGCAGTACGCGTCGCTGGCGCTGGGCAGTGCGCTCGCGCTGTTCATCTACCCGCACTCGCTGACCGGCATCCTGGCCAGCCGCGGCCGCAACGTGATCAAGCGCAACATGGTCGCGCTGCCGGCGTACTCGCTGGTGCTGGGCCTGCTGGCACTGCTGGGCTACGTCGCGATCAGCGCGGGCACCAAGCCGATCGTCAACCAGGCGACCGGGCGTCCCGACACCAACACGATCGTGCCCGAGCTCTTCGGCGCGAACTTCCCGTCGTGGTTCGCGGGCATCGCGTTCGCGGCCATCGGCATCGGCGCGCTGGTGCCGGCGGCGATCATGTCGATCGCGGCGGCGAACCTGTGGACGCGCAACGTCTACAAGGAATACATCAAGAAGCACGCCACCCCGGCGGAGGAAGCCAAGCAGGCCAAGTTCGCCAGCCTGGTCGTGAAGTTCGGCGCCGTGGCGTTCATCGTGTTCGTCGACCCACAGTTCTCCATCGACCTGCAGCTCATCGGCGGCGTGATGATCCTGCAGACGCTGCCGGCGGTCGCGATCGCGTTGTACACGCGCTGGTTCCACGTGTACGGCCTGGTCGCCGGCTGGATCGCGGGCATGGGCTACGGCATGTGGCTGCTCTACAACATCGGCAACCCGGCCATCGGCAAGGCGCACTTCGCTGGTTCCGCGCTGCCGCTCGGCAAGCTGTCGATCTTCGGCTGGCACCCGTTCGGGGAGTCCGCGATGACGATCTACGTCGGTATCCCCGCGCTGGCGACGAACCTGATCGTGGCCGTGATCGTCACGCTGATCGCCAAGAAGCTCCGCGTCTTCAACGGCACGGACCAGACCGACCCGTCCGACTACCACGTCGATGAGGACAGCCCGCGGGTCAAGCCCGTCGCCGCCCACTGAGACAAGAGAGTTAACAAAAGGGTCCACCCGTCGGTTCCGGCGGGTGGACCCTTTTGTTGAGATTGCTCAGGTGAAAATCCCTGCTGCTCTTGTCGCACTGGCCGCCACCGCGCTCACGGTCGCGCCGGGCATCGCCCACGCGCAGGACGCGAACTGCTACGACACCACCGTCCCTCTCACCGTTGAAGAACAACGACTCGACGACACACTCGTCGCGGGTGGTCCCGCGGTCGGTCCCGCGCTCGTGAAGCTCGCGGGCTTCGACGGCCGCGTCACGGACTTCACCACCAAGCTCTGCCGCCAGATCGCGCCGAAACAGGCGCAGCAGTTCGTGGAACGCGAAGGCAACGCGCTGTGGAAGGCCGCGGTCTCCCGTGCGCAGAGCACGAAGCCGGTCACCCACGACGCTTACGACGACCGCCCGCTCTACTGGGCACGACTGCAGCTCAGCACCGCACTGCGCCAGTGGAAGCCGCGCTTCGCCATCTCGCCGAACGACCGGGCGAAGCTCGTCCAGCAGTTCGACTGGGCCTCGCGCGGGTTGAGCGACGCGGCCTTCCCGGCGAAGCCCGGCGTGCGCAGAGTCGCGGTCACCGGCTTCGACCCGTTCCAGCTCAGCGGGGTCAACGTGCGGCGCGCCAACCCCGCGGGCGCGGCGGCACTGCAGCTCGACGGCCGTGAGATCAGCACCCCTACCGGCAAGGTCGTGCTGCAGGCAGCGGTACTTCCGGTGCTGTGGGGCGGTTTCGACGAGGGGGTGGTCGAGCAGTTCTACGGTTCGGCGCTGACGCAGAAGCCGGACGGGTTCGTGACGATCAGCCAGGGCCGGCCGGGCCGGTTCGACATCGAGCGGTGGGCGGCGCGCTGGCGCGGTGGCTTCGCGGACAACAACAACGTCGGTTCCTTCGGCTCCGTGCCCAACGCGGCGGGCTGGCCGCAGCCGGCGCACGAGTTCATCGAGACGTCGTTGCCGTTCCAGAAGATGATCGACGCGGGCACCGGGCCGTTCACCGTGGCCTACAACCTGAGCTTCTGCGAGTGGAAGGTCGGCACGCCGGTCGGCACCCAGCGCGACTGCCGCACCGACCAGCCGACGCCGGGTGCGGTCGCGGCCAGCGGCGGTGGTGGTGACTACCTCTCCAACGAGAGCATGTACCGGGCCAACCGCCTGCGAATCGGTTACGGCGCAACGAACGTCCTAGGTGGACACCTGCACACCCCGGTGCTGGGCCAGCCGGCGGATCCGGCCGCGCTCACCGATGCCGCGTTCGAAAAGCAGCGTCGGGACATCGCCGATCAGGTGAAGGCCCTAGTCTCTCTGGTGTGACTCGGGTACGGCTGGCGGTGGGAATCTTCCTCTGTGTGTGGGCGCTTTCCGCCTGCACGATCAACGTGGGAGGTCAGGCGCTCCCAGGACCGGCGCCGTCCACCGCCGCCCCCGGCGCACCGACGCTGCCGAAGGCGGGGCAGTGCCTGAACTCCGCCGAGATCAAGCCCGTCGAGTGCGCGGAGAGCCACGACGCCGAGGTGATGGCCGTCGGCGAGATCTCCGGTCTGCCGTCGGCCTACCCGGACGCGCAGGCGCTGCGCAAGGCGACGCTGCCGCCCTGCTACGCGCTGATCAACGACTACCTCGGCAGCCAGGACTCGGCCGGCACCCGGTTGCAGATCTGGACGTTCTGGCCGAACGAGCAGGGCTGGGCGAAGGGCGAGCGCTGGCGGCTGTGCACCGTCACGGAGCTCACGCCGGACGGCAAAGCGCTCCCCCGCAAGGGTTCGCTGAAGGACTCCCTCAAGGGGAACAGCTTCAACACCTATCAGCTCTGCCTAGCGGGCTCGCCCTCGAAAGAGGCCGACGTGAAGACCACCGCCTGCAACGGCGCACACATGGCCGAGGCCGTTCCCGGCGGCATCGTGCCGCTCGGCAAGCACAGCGACCCGACGCCGTCCAAGGACCAGATGAACGCGGTCGCCAAGGACAAGTGCACCAAGGCGGTCCACGACTACGTGGGTTCGGACAAGCGCACCGACGTCATCCCCGCGTGGCGCATGCCCGGCTCCCAGGGCTGGTCAGAGGGTTGGACCTACGCGATCTGCTACGCGGAGGCCAACAAGACCTTCACCGGCACTCTCCTCGGCATCCGCGACAATCCGCTCCCGAACTGATCCGGCGATCCAGACCATCAGCACGGCGGCCAGGGACAGCACCAGCATCGCGATTCCTGCGATCCCCACGGCACACCTCCCTCACCTCCGGTGACGATCTTTGTGACCGTCATCACACACATAAGACGTTCCCGGAGGCGGGCAGGTTCATTCCTGCGGCAAGACCATTTTTCCAACCTGTGGAGAACTCACCCCAGGCTGTCCCCAGCTATCCACAACATGTGCACAGAGCCGTCCACACCTGTGGACAACTTCGTCTCAAATGGACGGTGAGCTGCACTGATTCAGAGGAAATTGCTGCACAGGACCACGCCGGCAGCAGTGCCGATCGCTAAACCGAGGACGAACACGAGGGTGTAGCGCCACCACGGCACGCGGGCCGGTGGGGCGGGCGGCACCGGGTAGTAGCGCACGATGCCCTTCGTCGGGCCGACCTCGACATCGCGCTTCGAGCCGTCGAAGTGCAGTCCGCCGAGGAAGTCGTCTTCCTGCGTCACACCACTAGTAGTACCTCAAAAAGGTGACCCACCGGTCGCCGTTGACCGGTGGGTCACCAAACACCTGAGAGCTATCAGCCCAGGCGCTGCTTCAGGGACGCCAGCTCGTCGCGGAGCGTGGTCGGAACCTTCTCGCCGATCTTCGCGAACCACTCCTCGACCAGCGGGATCTCTGCACGCCACTCGTCGGCGTCGAACGCGAGCGAGGCCTCGATGTCCTCACGCGACGCGTCCAGGCCCTCGAGGTCCAGGTCGGCCGCGGTCGGCACGTAACCGATCGGGGTCTCCTGCGCGGCGGCCTTGCCCTCGATGCGCTCGATGGCCCACTTCAGCACGCGCGAGTTCTCGCCGAACCCGGGCCACAGGAAGCGCTTGTCGTCACCGCGGCGGAACCAGTTGACGTAGAAGATCTTCGGCAGCTTGTCCGCGTCGGCGCGCTTGCCGAGGTCGACCCAGTGCTGGAAGTAGTCACCGGCGTTGTAGCCGATGAACGGCAGCATCGCCATCGGGTCGCGGCGGACGACACCGGTCTTGCCGACCGCGGCGGCCGTGGTCTCCGACGACAGCGTGGCGCCCATGTAGGTGCCGTGCTGCCAGTCGCGCGACTCGGTGACCAGCGGGATCGTCGTGGCGCGGCGGCCACCGAAGAAGATCGCCGAGATCGGCACGCCGTTCGGGTCCTCCCACTCCGGCGCCTTGATGTCGCACTGCTCGATCGGCGTGCAGTAACGCGAGTTCGGGTGCGACGACAGTTCCTCGCTGTCGGGCGTCCAGTCCTGGTGCTTCCACGAGGTGAGGTGGGCCGGGGGCTCGCCCATGCCCTCCCACCAGATGTCGCCGTCGTCGGTCAGCGCGACGTTCGTGAACAGCGAGTTGCCCTTCGCGATCGTGCGCATCGCGTTCGGGTTGGTGTGGTAGTCGGTGCCGGGCGCGACGCCGAAGAAGCCGTTCTCCGGGTTCACCGCGTACAGGCGGCCGTCCTCACCGAAACGCATCCAGGCGATGTCGTCGCCGAGCGTCTCGACCTTCCAGCCGGGGATGGTCGGCTCGAGCATCGCGAGGTTCGTCTTGCCGCAGGCCGACGGGAACGCGGCGGCGATGTAGTACGCCTTGTTCTCCGGCGAGGTGAGCTTGAGGATCAGCATGTGCTCGGCGAGCCAGCCCTCGTCACGCGCCATGGCCGAGGCGATGCGCAGCGAGAAGCACTTCTTGCCGAGCAGGGCGTTGCCGCCGTAGCCGGAGCCGTAGCTCCAGATCTCGCGGGTCTCCGGGAAGTGCGAGATGTACTTGGTGTCGTTGCACGGCCACTGCACGTCTTCCTGACCGGCCTCGAGCGGCGCGCCGAGCGAGTGCAGCGCGGGCACGAACGGTGCGTCCTCACCGAACAGCGCCAGCGCCTTGGTGCCCATGCGGGTCATGATGTGCATCGAGACGACGACGTACTCCGAGTCGGTGATCTCGACACCGAGCATCGGCTTCTCCGCGTCCAGCGGGCCCATGCAGAACGGGATCACGTACATCGTGCGACCACGCATGCAGCCCCGGTAGAGCTCGGTCATGATGGCCTTCATCTCGGAAGGGTCCATCCAGTTGTTCGTCGCGCCCGAGTCCTCCTCGCGCACCGAACAGATGTAGGTCCGTTCCTCGACGCGCGCGACGTCGCTCGGGTCCGAGGCCGCCCAGAACGAGTTCTGCTTCTTCTTCAGGGGCACGAAGGTGCCGGCGTCGACGAGCTTCTGCGTGAGACGGTCCCACTCCTGCTGGGTCCCGTCCGCCCAAACAACCTCATCAGGGCAGGTCAGCTCAGCGACTTCCTGAACCCAGGCGAGCAAACGCGCGTGGTTGGTAGGTGCGTGTTCGAGACCGGGAATGGTCACTGCCGTCATCTCGTCTCGTCTCCTGACTGAACGCCTCGGCTGCCCGAGGACGTAGCTGGGTCCGTTCAGGACTTCGTCGTCCTCGGGAATAGCTCCAGACGCCCGGTGGGGCCGGGCGTGCGTGAAGGGGATGGATCGAGGTTAGCCCGGTGAATGGCAGGTAAAGCACCCCCAGCCTGTCGCTTCCCTCACAAAACCGATTCTGGAATCGATTCAGCACTCGGACGGCGTTAAGGCGCGCTTGAGGTGGGGAAAAAACAAGAGACCCCGATGCGGTTCTCACCACATCGGGGCCTGTGACCTGCGCTTCAGTTCGGGCTGATCCACTGCCCGGTGGTGGAATCGATTCGGACGACCCCGTCGAACCGTTCCTCCTCGAACCAGTCGTCCGAGTCGTCCAGAATGCCGCTCTTGCTGTCGGTCACGTACCGGCCGTCGGACTCGATGTGCCCGTGCTCGACCTCGACCCAGTCGTCACCGCGGTGTTCCGACATCGTGACCTCGCCGGATCGTGTGATCTCGGTCGCCACGTCGGCGTGCCCGTCGCCGTTCTTGTCGGTGAACAGCCAGGTGTCTCCGGCGTCGTCGCGGACCACCGCGGTGTCGGCCTTGCCGTCGCCGTCGGTGTCCTCGGTCGCCTGCCCGACCTTTCGGTCGCCTTCGTCGGTGTCCACGACAATCGTCTGCTGGGGTGACGAATTCGTCTTTTCTTGCGGGGAGTCGTTCGGGTCGACAGCAACCCACTCACCCGAATTCTCCTCGAACCGAGCCCGGCTCAGCAGATTGCCGTCCTTGTCGAACGTGCTCATCAGATCGGCATCGCCGTCGCCGTTGGTGTCGGTGAACGCGAGGTGGCCGCCGTCGTCCGTCTCGACCACGGCGGAGTCGTTCACGCCGTCGTCGTTCAGGTCGAAGGTGACGTCGGCGGTGTACTCCTCATCCTCGACGGTGACCTTCAGCTCGGCGTCGGCCGCACCGTTCTCGTCGATGTACACCGGGACACACCTCCTGGGATCTTGCGTACCGGTATGACCCACGTTATGCCGGTTCGGTTCCCTCGCCAAGCTCAACACCGGCGTCTGATCCGGCGTCTGGGTGGTGACGACGAGCCAGGGGGATGTCGTGAAGAGAGAACCGGTACCAGCGACGAGTGCGCGGCGACGGGCTCGTGCCGGACTGGCGGTCGCACTTCTGGTGTGCGCCGCGTTGCCGGTGCTCGGCGGCAACCTCCAGCACTCCGACTCCGACGACAAGATGATGGGCAAGATCCTCGTCGGCCTCGCCGGGCTGCTCCTGTTCATGCTGCCGTACCTGGCCAAGGGTGCCTTTGTCCGGCTGGGCCCCCGGTACCTGACGGCACAGACCATCAGCGGCTGGCGCACGGTCGACCTGCACCGGCTGGCGAGGGTCGGGCGCTACTACGTGATGAACGTGCGCGGCGGCAAGGACACGGACATGCTGGTGCTGGTCGACCTCGACGGCGTTCGGCTCATGGTCAACGCTGACGACGACCTCGACCGAGTCATGAAACGGGCGCTGGCGAACCACGAGACCGACTCACTCCGCATCTCCAGTGCCGCCCTCGCCCGGCTCGGCCTGCCGGAACCACCGGGGAGGTACCGGACCTGGCGGTTGCCAGGCGGTACCTCCATGACCTTCGTGATCTTTCCGCTGTGCTTCGGGTTGCCGGCGCTCCTGGCGTGGGTCGCCTACTTGGTTTCCGCTACGTGACGCCCAGCGCCGCTTTCCGGACGCGAGCCGATCATCAGCAGGCACAGCGTGGTGACCGCAGCGACCAGACCCGCGAGGAGCAGCATCGGAGGCAACCCCGGTGACGTCGGCGACGACGCCGCGGCGACTGCCGGCGTGCTGGTCGCAGGGGTGGTGACCTCAGGTGCTGCCGATGTGGTCGTCGTCGGTTGTGTTGTCTGCGCGGCGGGTTGCTGGGCGACGGGCTGTTGCACCGGCGCCGGCGGCGGGGCGGCTGTCGTCTCCTGAGGGAGCACGACGATCCGCGCCCGCATGTCGGGGTGCACGGAGCAGATGTAGTCGAACGTGCCCGGCTGGGTGAACGTGAAGCTCCACGACTGCCCCTGGGCGAGCATCGGGGAGCGGAACGTGCCGCCCGCGACGTCGTGCGACGCCTCGTCCTGGTTCGTCCACGTGACGACGTCGCCCACTCGCACGGTCATCGAGGCGGGCATGTACGTGTACCGCGCGATCGGGATCTGGTGCGTCTCGGCGGCGGACGCCGTGCTGAGGGCGAAGGTCAGCACGGCGAACGCGGCCAGGACGACGCTGGCCAGGCCGCGAATCATCAGCAGATCGCCTGGTTGAAGGCCGGATCGAGCATCTGTTCCAGCAGGACGGTGTGCGCCTTGATGTAGTTGTCGAACGCGAGTGCGTCCTGCACCTGCTGCAACAGCGACGTCTCCAGGTGAGCCGCCTTGAGGTGCGCGATGAACGGTGCCAGCGCGTCAGTGGCGAGCGACGAGTTCAACGCCGGGTCGAGCATCTGTTCCAGGAGCACGGTGTGCGCCTTGATGTACTTGTCGAAGGCCAATGCATCCTGCACCTGCTGCAGTGGCGACGTCTCCAAGTGGGCTGCCTTCAGGTGAGCGATGAACGGTGCCAGCGCTTCCTTCTTGACGCAGCCTGGCGTTCCCGTCGGTGGTGCCGTCGTCGGGGTGGGGTGCGTGGTCGGGTGACCGGTCGGCGGGGTGGTCGTGGGTGGGGTGGTCGTGGACGGTGGAGTGGTGGTCGACGGCGGGGTGGACGGCGGCGTGGTGCTGCCGTTGACCGTGACCGACGCCTTCATGTCCGGGTGGATCGAGCAGTAGTACGAGTACGAGCCCGCCTTGGTGAAGGTGAAGCGGAAGGTCTGACCCTGTTGCAGGGTCGGCGACGTGAACTTCTCCGGCCCGTTGGTGACGACCACGTTGTGCGGTGCCGTGTCGTGGTTCGTCCAGAGGACGGTGTCGCCCGCGTTGATCGTCAGGGTGGCCGGTTGGTACGCGTAGCCCATGATCTCGACGTTGGTCGTCGCCGCCTGGACCGCGGGCGCCGCCTCGCCCTGTGCGGCCGCGAGATCGATCCCGACCGGAGCCGCCTGGCCCGGCCCCACCAGGCTCAGGCAGAACGCGGTACCCGCTATTCCGAGTGCCGCGACCAGCACGGCGAACCGGTTTCCTTTGTCCACAGTGGACATCCCTTCTCGTTTTGCAGGGTCAGCGACCGGGACCGGTCGTGACGAGGAAGGCGGCCACACCCAGCACGCCGACGGCTAGAACCGCCTCGGCGGTGACCGAGAGTGCGAGCCCGCGGGTGGTCGCGGCGACGCGTAGCCGCCGGTCCACCCAGGTCTTGCTCGCGAACCCGAGTACCAGCAGCAGGCCGAAGAGCACGAGCTTGGCCAGCAGGAGCTGCCCGTACCCGGTGTGCAGCAACGCGTCCACCGAACCGATCAGCTGGAACGCCAGCACCGCGCCCGCCACGGTGAGCGTCGCGACGGAGACCACCGCGAGCCGCGAGTAGCGCGGCAGCACCGCGATCAGCGCGTCCCGGTCGCGGGCGGGCAGGACGGCGAGCAGCAACACCAGCAGCCCGCCGATCCAGACGCAGACCACCAGCAGGTGCACGAACACGATGACCTGGCTCCAGCCGGGCAGGTCGAGGACGTGACCGGTCATCCCGTTGGTGCGCAACACGCCGAGTGCGATCGCCCCCGCTCCGACGCGCCACGACCACGATCTCGCGGCCCTCGAGCCACGCCGGGTCAGGTCGGCGAGCACCACCAGCGCGAGCACCCACAACAACGTGCGGGCGAACCAGACCCGGCCGAACGGGGCGTCGAAGAGCGGCAGCAGCACTGACGGGTCGAGCGCGGCGGACGGCGGACGTCCCGCGACCCAGGCGGCGTTGAAGGCGAGGCTCGCCACGGTGCCGGCGAAGCCGCACAGCCAGCCGAACGCGAGCAGCCGCCTGCCCCGCGCGGTGTCCGCGCCGTCAGGCCACAGCCACGCGAGGAACGCCACCCCGCCGACGAAGAGCGTCGTGCCGAGGTAGTCGAACGACCTGGCGAACATGAACCACGACTTCGCCGCCTCGGTCATGGCCCCTCCAGCAGCGCCGTGACCTTGTCGGTCTTCTCGTCCACGACGAGCGCACACGTCGTGCCGAGCAGACCGGCGAGCACGCCGTCGACCAGCTTGACGGGATCGCCGAGCAGCGGAAGCTCCACAAGGGACAGCTCCTCGGCCTTCTTCGTGCCTTCCGGCAGTTCCTGCACGACCGGCAGGTCGCCGTCGAGCAACGACAGCAACCCGAGCTGCCGCAACAGCTTCGTGATCGCGCCGGCGTCACAGGGCTTGGGAGGCTCGGTGGTCGGGGGTGTTGTCGTCGGCGGCTTCGTCGTTGGCGGAGGTGTGGTCGGGTGCGGATGCTCAGGTGCCGGAACGTGCGGGCCCGCCGGCTGGTGCGGGATCGGGACGGGGTTGTGCGCCACCGGTTGCGGCACGTGGTTCATCGGTTGATGCGGCTGCTCGGTCGGCGTCGGCGTCGGTGTGTGGGTGTGCTGACTCGGCTGACTGACGGCGTTCTGCGTCTGCGGGACACGCCCCATTCCCGACGCGAACCCGAGCACGACGACCACGGTGCCCACCAGGGTCGCCGCCACCACCTGGTCTCGTTGCAGCTTCATATTCGGCAGCGAAGCAGTTGGCGATTACCGGCTGTTCCCATTCCGTGAACCGCGCGTGAACTAGCTCCTCACCTAATTCAGGAAGATCGGTGCAGAGCCGGAAACACCGAATTAAGTTGTCGCCACAAAGAGGCTCTGAACAGGCAAAATGAGGATCGCTCGATTAACTTCCTTCGTTTGCACGGGTGAATTGC
The DNA here is from genome assembly GCF_044455585.1 of Lentzea sp. NPDC051213. NCBI lineage: Bacteria > Bacillati > Actinomycetota > Actinomycetes > Pseudonocardiales > Pseudonocardiaceae > Lentzea > Lentzea sp. NPDC051213. The sequence goes on along the minus strand of NZ_JBITEX010000005.1, from coordinate 150,495 downwards.
AAAACCACCCGCAACCACGTGGTCCGGGGCTCGTTGAGTTCTTTTCGGCCCTATGCGCGGTCGCGCACGGACCGGATCCGGCCGAGCAGCTCCTCGGCCTTCGCCCGCCCGGACTCCACCTCGGCGAGCCGGCGCGTCACGGACTGCAGCTCGCGGCCGCGTTCGCCGGCCTCCATCCGCAGGGCCCTGTCGACCTCGCGCAGCTCCGCCTCGATGGCCTCGATGCGCTTGGCGAGGGCCTCGTCCAGCGCGAGCGAGAGGGCCTGCTCGGCCTGGATCAACTGCTCGGCGGCGAGTTGGTCCACTGTGGAGCGTGCGTCGGCGATGGCGTCCGAAAGCCACTGCTTGACGTGCTGCTTCTCCGCGGTGTGGGTGCGGGTGCGGGCCATCCACCAGCCCGCGCCGAGGCCCAGGGCGATGGTCACCGGCAGCACGATCGGGTTCAGCACGGCGACGCCGAGCCCGGCCAGGGGCATGACCGCGAGCTTGCCGGCGCCGAGGCCACCGGACACGCCCATGAACACCAGCAGCTTGTCCTCGGCCGTCGGCGGGCGCTTCTCCTTGGGGCGCAACACGACCGGCGGCTGCTCACCGCGCGCGAACTGACCGCGGATCAGGGTCAGCTCCTCCGTGCTGAACATCGTGGCCAGCACGGCGTCGGTGACCTGGCCGAGGCGCACGGACAGAGCCGTGGAGATGCGGCCGGACACCACCTGCAGGGCCGTGTCGACCTGCTGCGGCAACGCGGCCAGAGCAGTGCGGTCGGCGGAGTCGATGGCCTGCCGGTACCAGGTCTGGAGGTCGCGCATCTGGCGGGAGATCTCGTGCGAGTTCTCCACGCGGGCGCGCTGGATCTCGCCGCGCAGGCGGACCTGCCAGCCTCGCGTGGACGAGCGGCGTTCGGTTTGCAGCTCCTCGCGGCGGGCCCTCAGCACGGCGGCCTCGTCCTCGCCCACGGACAGAGCGCGCTTCTCGTGCTCCAGGCGCACGACCAGCTCGTCCAGGACCGTCGACAGCGCGCGGAGTGCGTTGGCCTCGGCCAGCATTCCGGCCCGGCCCGCGACGAGCTCCTGCAGGGAGGTCTGCAACGACGCCACCCCCGACCGTTCGCGGAGCATGGCCGCCGCGTCCGGGTTCGGGGCCTGGGCTGCCATCTCGAACATGCGGGACGACACCGGGTAGAAGGTGGCGTCGGCGAAGCGTGGCGCGTGCTCGGCGAGCAGGGCCTGGTCGGCCTCCAGGATCTGGCGCCAGCCCCGGTACTGGTCGGTCTTCGTCAACACGAACACGACGGTTTCGACGCGGTCGCCGACGCGTTTGAGGAAGTCCAGCTCGCCGCGGGTGAACGGGGAGGAGGCGTCGACGACGAAGACCAGGGCGGTGGCCGACGTGACGGCTTCCAGGGCCAGCTCGCCGTGCACGGACTCCAGGCCACCGACGCCCGGAGTGTCCACAACGGACATGCGTTCCAGCAAGGGGATCGGCGCGTCGACCTCGACGTAGCGCGGGGGTAGCTCACCCTCCGGCAGGTCGTGGGCCGCGGAGACCCAGTTGATCAGGGCGGGCAGCGGGAAGCTGACGGGTGCGAGCAGGCCCGGATAGCAGGCGCGGGCGGCCCAGGTGGGGCCGTGCTGGAAGACCAGGTAGGTCGACGTGGCGACGTCGGCGTCGACCGGGGAGAGGCCAGGGCTCACCAGCAACGCGTTGACCAAGGACGACTTGCCGCGGTTCGTCTCGCCGACGATCACCACGGACGAGACCTCGGGAGCGGCGCGACGCGTGACCCAGTCGGCCATCGACGAGTCCAGCTCGCGGACCAGCGCGGTCAGGCGTTCGCGCGTCTGCCGGACTGTCTGGGAAAGGGTGCTCATCGGGCCGTGTAGACCGTGACGATCGGGGCCCGCAGGATTCGCCCGCGGTCGCAGAAGCCGGGTACCTCGGTCTCCGCGACCAGGCCCTGCAGGGACAGGTCGTCCGTCGGCACGGCACCGGCCGCCTCGTGCAGCGCGGGGTCGAACCGCTCACCGTCGGCACGCACCGCCACGACGCCTATGGACGACAGGCCTTCTTCGATGCGTTCGACCACGCCGGCACTGGCGCGGTCCAGCGCGTACAGGCACAGCCCGACCAACGCGCGGCGCTCGGCCAGCGCCTGGTCGAGCAGCTCGTCGGCAATGGTCTCCACACCGTCGTCCGACGTCACGTCGGCGGGTTCGGTTCCACTCGTGCTCATCGGTGCCCCCCAGCACGTAGTCGCTGCCAGATGAGGAAATACCCCCGATGGACGACGTGCGCCACCCGAGCCTGCGCCGGCGTCGCGCCGAACGACGCGAACGAACGCCACCAGCCGGCACGTTCCAGCGCGAACGCGACCAGCTCCGGCAGCGGCCGGCCGGTCAGACCGAGCTGGCCCGGCACGTCCGCGGTGCTGCCGACCCGCAGCACCTCCTCGGTCAGGTCCGGCGGCAGCGTGACCGCACCGGACGAGACCAGGGTCAACGCCTCCAGCAGCCGCAGCTGGTGTGCCTCCGGCCGGGCCAGCAGGACCTCGATCGCGTCGTGCACGCGTTGCCGTTCGCCGGGATCACCGGAGGCCAGCGAGGTGATCGACGCCAGCGCGGCCGCCGCCTTGATGCCGTCGGCCCGCGCCCGGAACACCGCGTCCAGCCGGCCGCGGACGGCGGCGAACCCCGAGGCGTCGAACAGCACCCGCCGCAGCGCACCCGCCGTGAGCGCGGGCTCGGCGTCCAGGGCCAGCAGGGCGCGGCCGATGCCGTAGAGATCGAGCTTCTCCAGCAACCGCGAGCGCACGCCGGCCGGCACGTCGCAGTCCCAGGAGGTGAAGAGATCACCGGCCATCAGCATCATCGAGCGGGTGTCCGCATCGAGGGCCGCCAGCTGCCGCAACGCCTCCGCGTCCGCCGACGTGAACTCGCCGGTCTCCGCGGACTCGGCGAGCAGGCTGATCACCGGCAGCACGTCGGCCACCCGCGGCTTCAGCAGCTGGGCCTGCTTCGAAGCGAGGATCTCCGCGGCACGCCAGACCTCGCCGTCCGACCCCTCGACGGTCTCCGGTGCCACGGCGTCGACCTTGTTCAACGCGGCGATGGCGTTGACCGGACCGGCTTCCCGCGAGGCCGTCGCGGCGGTGAACACGGCCAGCGTCGAGTGGTCGTCCGCGCGCACGCCCTGCGTCACGACGTAGAGAACCGCCTCGGCGCCGGCGACCGCGTTGCGGGACACGGGATCCAGCAGTTCCTCGGTGCGCGCGACCGAGGCCGCGTCCAGCGAACCGAGACCGGGTGTGTCGATGACGGTGAAGTCGCGCAGCACCGCGTTCGTCAGGTACGCCTCGATGTGCGAGACGCCTTCCACGCCAAGAGAAGCAGGGATCATGCCGTTCGGGTCGAACGGCAACACCTGCCGCCGGCCGTCCTGAAGAACGACTTCGATGCGGTCGACCGTTCCGTACTGATAGCGCGTGACCAGCCGTGTGCACTCACCGATGTCGGTGGGTGCGACCCGGCGCCCGATCAGCGCGTTGACCAGCGTCGACTTGCCGGACTTGATCCGGCCGGCCACCGCGACCTGCAGCGGTGCGTGCAGACGGCGGAGCACCTCCTGGAACCCGGCGGCCGTCTGCTGGGAAACCTGCGGTTGCAAGGCAACACACAAGTTGGCCACCGCCGCGCACAGCGGTCCGGCCAGTTGTTGTCCCTGCAACGCCGTCACGGGCACTGATCGTGCCACGGTTTGTGCGCGTGCGTGCGCGGGTAGCCACAGCGCATGGGTGACAGCTACGTGACGTTCCTAGTGCTGGGGATCGTCCTGGTCGTGGTCGACGGCCAGCTGATCTACCACAGCGGCAAGGGATATTTGAAGCGCGCTGCGTACGACGACGAGCAGGCCGCGGCCATGATGCGGTTGACGGCCGTGTTGTTCCACCTCGTCGTGCTCGGCCTCCTGGCGCTGGTGTCGATCATCGAAGTAGACACCGGTGATCCGGTGAAGAACGTGGTCGTGAAGCTCGGTGTGGTGCTGTTGCTGCTGGCACTCGCTCACGGCGTGACGATGGCGATCCTGGCCAGGATTCGGGATCGCCAGATGCAGCAGCAGCTCGCGGACCAGATGGCCGAGGAGCACCGGATTTACGAGGAACGGCACGCGCACGTCAGCGAACCACGACCCGCACCGAAGATCGAGTCGCCTTACTCGACATAACAAGCGCGAACGGCGTTGAGCGCCTCCCCCTCGCTCGCGCCGAGAGCACGGGCAACGGCGACGAACTCCGCTGCGGCGGCGGAGAGCGGATTCGGTGCATGCGAAGGCAGGGCGGCCACCACGGTGCCCTGCCTTCGCCCTGTCGTGAGCACGCCTTCGGTCTCCAGCTCCCGGTACGCCCGCGCGACCGTGCCCGCCGCGAGCCCGAGGTCGGCGGCGAGCTGGCGGATCGTCGGCAACCGGGAGCCGACCGGCAGCACCCCACCGCTGATCAACAGGATGAGCTGGTCGCGGACCTGACGCCACGGTGCGACGCCGTTGTCGACGTCCACGACGATTCGGGGAGCGCTCACCTTCTGATCTTCGCGTAGGGCTTCGTGTTGGCCATCGCGATCCAGGCGAGGATTCCGACGAACCCGAACGGCGACGGCAGCAACGCACCCGCCACCGCCGCGCCGAGACCGGCCGAGACGTGCACGCTGCGAGTGCGCAACGCCATGTCGACGCGCTCGTCACCGGTCGCGGGCCTGGCCACCGCCGCCCACGTGATCACCGCGACCGCGAACACCGACAGCCCGAGCCACAGGATTCGCTGCCAACCGTGGTCGATGACGAGGTAGATCGCCGCGCCCAGCACGATCACCACGTAGGAGGCCAGCAGGCCCTTGGCCGCGATGTCGGTGAGCCCGCGCCGGGTGAGCGACGCCACTCGCTTCGAGCCTCGGGACGGGCGCAGTGCGATCAACTCCGCGAGCAGCGTGCCGCCGAGCACGATGACCGCGAGGTGAGTGGTGCCGGCGCTGATCTCCGGAGCCAGCCCGAGGCCCAGGTAGAGCCACGGGTACAGCAGCCGGCGCCGCCGCAAGTACCGGACGGCGTCCTCGACCTGCGCCTCCGCAGGGTCCGCGACCTGCCACTTCTTCAGCAGGCGCTCGCCGGTCGACCGGGTCGGCCAGAGCAGCACCATGAGCACCAGGCCGACGCCCGCGACAATGCCGATCGTGGTGAGCTCGCCCATCGTGACCCCCAAACTTTGTATCAATCCCTCGACACAATAACTCACACTGAAGTCGTACGGAGCGTCATTCCGTGGCGCGACGCGCGGAAGTTCGAAGCGCACCTAACCTTGTCCGGTGCGGAGGTTCAGCCTGTGGATGAAGGCTCACCCGGCGTTCGGGGACTCCCTGATCGCCGGGCTGTTGCTGATCTTCGACATGGGACTCAGTGTCTCGACAGTGGAGCGGGGGGTGTCGTTCTCGGCGTTCCTCGCGGTCACGTTGCTGATGCTCGGGCCGCTGCCCTTCCGGCGCTACCACCCGCTCGGCAGCAGCTACCTGATCCTCGGCGGCGCGTTCCTGCAGCTCTTCACCCACGGTGGCGAGAACGGCATACCGGCGCGGATGTCGGACTTCGCGCTGGCCATCGCGCTGTACACGCTCGTCGCGTACACGACCCGCAAGACGGCGTTGATCTACGCGGGCTGGCTGCTCGCCGGCACGCTGCTCTGGGCGATCTTCCAGCTCGGCAACCTCGAGGCCGTGTTCCTCGTGTTCATGGTCTTCGTGATCTTCGGCTTCAGCTGGGCGATGGGCGAGTTCGTCGGCGCGCGCCGCGCGTACCAGAGCGAGCTGGAACAACGCCTCGCGCTGCTGGAGACCGAACGTGACCAGCAGGCCAGGATCGCGGTCGGCGAGGAACGCTCCCGCATCGCCCGCGAGCTGCACGACGTGGTCGCGCACGCGGTGAGCGTGATGATCGTCCACGCGGACGGCGCCGCTTACACGATCAGGTCACAGCCGGAGGTCGCCGAGAACGCCGTCCGCACGATCGCGGACACCGGCCGCCAGGCGCTGACCGAGATGAGGCGCCTGCTGGGCGTGCTGCGCAGCGAGGACGCCGAGACCCAGTGGGCCCCGCAACCGGACGCGCGCGGCGTCGTCGAACTGGCCGAGAACACCCGCGCGGCCGGCGTGCCGGTGCGCCTGGAGATCAACGGCGACGTGGAGGACCTGCCCGTCGGCGTCGGCCTGAGCGTCTACCGGATCGTGCAGGAAGCGCTGACGAACACCATCAAACACGCCGGCACGGGCTCGACCGCGCTCGTCCGGCTCGCCCGCACCCCGGAAGAGCTGCGGCTCGAGGTCATCGACAACGGCTTCGGCACGCCGCACGACGTGGTCAAGGTGTCGGGCGGCAACGGACTGATCGGCATGAGGGAAAGGGCTGCGGTGCTGGGTGGCGAGTTCGAGGCGGGCCCCAACCCCGGCGGGGGCTGGCGCGTGCGCGCGGTCTTCCCACTGGCCGCATAGGGTGATCGAGTGATTCGGGTGCTGCTGGTCGACGACCAGGAACTCATGCGCATGGGCTTCCGCATGGTGCTGGGTGCGCAAGAGGACATCGACGTCGTCGGCGAAGCAGCCGACGGACTGGACGCCGTGCAGATGGCGGACAAACTGCGCCCTGACGTCGTGCTGATGGACGTCCGCATGCCGGTGCTGGACGGGGTGGAGGCGACCAAGCGCATCACCGAGGCCGACACGGCCAAGGTGCTGGTCATGACCACGTTCGACATGGACGAGTACGCGCTGTCCGCGCTGCGCAACGGCGCCAGCGGCTTCCTGCTGAAGGACACGCCGCCCAGCGACCTGGTCTCGGCGCTGCGTGCCGTGGCCTCGGGCGACGCGGTGGTCTCCCCGTCGGTGACGAAGCGGCTGCTGGGCCGGTTCCTCGGTGACGGCGGCGGCGAACTGCGCGACGCCACCGTCCTGGACGTGCTGACGGAGCGGGAGCGCGAGGTGCTCGTGCTGATCGCCAAGGGGCTGTCGAACACCGAGCTCGCCAGGAAGCTCTTCCTGTCGGAGGCGACGGTGAAGACGCACGTCGGGCGGATCTTGGCCAAGCTGGAGCTGCGAGACCGGGTGCAGGCCGTGGTGCTGGCCTACGAGACCGGTCTCGTCCGCCCCGGAGATGTCTAGTGGCGTGGCCCGGAACGTTGCCGTGCCAATTCGCGGTCAGGCGGGCGCATCGTGGTGCCGCCCCCGCGCCTTCATACTGGATGTATGGGGGCGCGGGGGCGGTGCCGCGAGGCGTCCTCCTGAGCGTGAATTAGCCGCCCACGTTCCGGGTCACGCCACTAGCGATACTGCTCGGGATCGGCTTCCACGATCGTCCCCGCCATCCGCGGCTTCACCACGTCGTCGTACCAGCGACCCCAGTCGGGCTGCGAACCGTCGAGATCGGTGAAGCCGTACTCGCGCTTGAGCCGCCACGACGACAGGCACTGCCCGGAGAACCTCCTGCGGTCCGGGTCGGCGGCCACGTGCATGAGCCCGCGCCCGAGGTAGTGCGGTGTCTCGGACAACGCGTAGTCCGGCACCTTCTCGATCGCGTCCCGCCAGGTCGCCTTGGTCACCCCGAACGTGTCCAGCATCTGCTCCGAGCGCAGGAAACCAGGCGTGGCGGCGATCGCCGTCACGTTCGGGACGTCCTTGAGGTCCTTCGCCAGCACCTCGCCGAACCGCCGTACGGAGTTCTTCACCGCGTCGTAGGTGAGGTTCACGAAGTACGCCTCGCCGTCCTCGCCGTCGGTCACCTCGATCACGAGCCCGTCGTCGGACCGCACGAGGATCGGCATCAGCTTGTGCAGCGCCACGAGGTGCGTCTCGATGCCGTTGCGCCACATGTGCAGCTGCTTGTCGAGGTCGTGCTCCCAGAACTTGCCCCACTCGACGAGGTTCTCGCCGCCCCAGGCGTTGTCGACGAAGATGTCGAGCCGGTCGATGCGCGCCGCGAAAGCGTCCACATCGGACGGTGAGGTGAAGTCGCACCGGACGGCGATCCCTCTGCCACCGGCCGCGTCCACCAGTTCCGCGGTCTCCTCGATCGTCTCGGCACGACCGACCTCCGACTGCTCTGACCGCGTGGTGCGGCCACCGACGAAGACGGTCGCCCCGGCGGCCCCCAGCTCGACCGCGATCGCCCGGCCTGCGCCTCTGGTGGCGCCGGTGACGACGGCGACCTTGCCGCTCAGATCGGGATCACTTCTTGCCGACACGGCGAGTTCCCCTTCCCTCGTGCCAGGAGAGGACGACCATCTCGTCGCCCTCGACGGTGATCGAAACGACCTCGGTGACGTTCATCCGGAAGAGGTCGAGTCCATCGGGTTCCCAGCCGGTGCGCTCGAACAGGTCCTTGAGGTAGTTGGTCTTGTCGGTCCAGAACTCGGCCGTGCCGCTGATCTTCGCGTCGCCGGCCTCCGTCACCGAGGCGGTCGTGCTCATGCAGTGCAACGCGAACCGCGGGTCGCGGCGCAGGTCACGCGACTTCGTCGAGTCGACCATCATGCCTGCCCACAGCTCGCCGCGCGTGAAGTCCGGTTCCACGCCGCTGATCCGCGGTGCACCGTCCTTGCGCAGGGTCGCGATCAACGCGTGCCGGTCCGCGGCGAACCTGCTCTCCACGAACGCGGCCAGATCGGGTTGTTCGGCCGCGAACTCCGCCCAGGTAGCCATCAGCGCATCCCTTCCAGCACCAGATCGATGTCCTCTGCCATGCGTGCCAACAGGTCTCCTCGCGGTCGGATCGACCAGTCCATCGAGATCCCGTAGACCAGCCCGGCCAGCACGCGAGCCGCGTTCGGTGGCAGATCCTCTGCCGCGCACAGGGTCTCCAGTTCCGCCTCCAGCACCGCGTAGTGCCGGGCCAGCAGCGCGCGCAGTTCCGGGTCGATGAGGTCGACCCCGAGCTGCGCGAGGTTGTTCGTCGCCACCACCGGGTCCGCCAGGCGGTCGAACCAGGTCAGCAGCGCTTCCCGGACGGAGCCGGCCTCACGCATCCGGCGCGCGACCTCTTCCGTACCCGCTCGGGTGAGTGCCTGCAGGAGTCCGCTCTTGGACCCGAACCGCTTCGCCACCGCCCCGACCGACACCCCGGCCTCCGTCGCCACGTCCGCGACGGTGAACTCCGGTCCGCGCCGGTCGATGACCGCCGCGACGGCGGACAGGATCCGCTCGTCGGTGATCGTGCGAGGTCGTGCCACGCCATTAGTGAACCACAGTTCACTAACCTTCGCATAGGGTGGCACCGCGTGAACTGGAGACCGCGGCTCGTCGCGCTGGACATCGACGGAACCCTGACCCCTGTCGGCTCGAATGACATCTCTCCGGCCGTAAAAGCAGCCATCACACGCGTGGCCGAACACGGCACGCACGTCGTGCTGTGCACAGGCCGCAGCCTGATCGGCACGACCCCGATCGCCGCGCAACTGCCCGCGTCACACGCGGTGTGCTCGAACGGCGCGGTGTGGTGGGACCCCGCGACCGGTGAGGTCATCAGGCGCACGACGTTCGACCCCGGCCCGACGATCAAGGCCCTGCAGGCGCTGCTGCCCGGCGCGGTGTTCGCGATCGAGCAGACCGGGGTCGGCAACCTCTCGCTCGGTCGCTTCCTGCCCGACGACCTGTGGGGCGTGACGACCGACGCGACGTTCGACGAGATCGCCGCCACGCCGACCCCGCGGCTGGTCATGCGCTGGCTCGACCACACGCCGGCCGAACTGTCGTTCGCCGTGAGGAACCTGGAGATGTCCGGCATCGAGTGGTCGGTCGACCACACCGAAGCGTGGCTGACCGCCGTGCCGGAGAACGTGACCAAGGGTTCCGCGCTGGAGGAACTCGGCCAGGAGCTCGGCATCGGCGCGCAGGACGCGCTCGCGATCGGCGACGGGTCGAACGACGTCGAGATGCTGAAGTGGGCGGGGCTCGGCGTCGCGATGGGGCAGGCACCCGCGCACGTGCAGGCGGCGGCGGACGCGGTCGCCCCCACTGTGCTGGAGGACGGCGCGGCGGAGGTGCTGGGGCGGTTCTTCCCGGCCTAGGGCCTAGTCCGCGATGTTCACCCTGGCGACGATCTTGTCGATCTTCACCCGCACGACCATCTCGCCGGGCACGCCGTTGCGCTCGGCGTAGTGGTCGGCCTTGTCGGCACCCATGTAGCGGGCCGCGGTGCGGCCCGCCCAGTACTTGAGCTGCTCGGGATCCTCGTCGGTGACCGCCTGGCCGGTGATGGTGACGAAGTTGAACGGCGGCCGCTCGTCGTCGAAGCACAGGGCCACCCGGCCGTCGCGCAGGATCGACCTGCCCTTAAGGGTCTCGCGCGCGGTCAGGAAGACGAGATCGGGGCCGTCGACGTCGACCCACACCGGTGCGACGTGCGGTGAACCGTCCTTGCGGGTGACCGCGAGCTTGCCGGTGCGGGCGGGCGTGGCCAGCACGAACTCGCGCCACCAGCCTTCGGGAGCTTCCGTGTATCCCATGTGGCTCATTCAACTACGACGGAGGTAGCGGCACCCGGCGACGGAAGTTGACGCGGCCGAAGACCGCAGGCCGATGTGGCAGACCCCCTCGGACCAGCAGAGTTGTCCCCATCACCGAGAGGGGAAAGCCAATGATCGAGGCAATCGGCCTCACCAAGAGATACGGCAGGACGGTCGCGGTCGACGACCTGTCGTTCACCGTCCAGCCTGGACGGGTGACCGGGTTCCTCGGTCCGAACGGCGCCGGCAAGTCCACCACGATGCGCATGATCCTGGGGCTCGACCGTCCGACGGCAGGCCGCGTGCTGATCGACGGCAAGCCCTACACCGAACTGCACCGTCCACTGCGGACGGTCGGCGCGCTGCTCGACGCCAAGTGGGTGCACCCGAACCGTTCGGCGCGCGCCCACCTCCGCTGGCTCGCCAAGTCCAACGGCCTGCCGGACAAGCGCGTGGACTTCGTGCTCGACGCGGTCGGCCTCAGCCAGGTCGCCCGCAAGAAGGCGGGCGGGTTCTCGCTCGGCATGTCGCAGCGGCTGGGGATCGCCGCGGCACTGCTCGGCGACCCGCAGGTGCTGCTGTTCGACGAGCCGGTCAACGGCCTGGACCCGGAGGGCATCCTCTGGATCCGCACGTTCATGCAGAACCTCGCCGCCGAGGGCCGCACGGTCCTGGTGTCGAGCCACCTGCTGTCCGAGATGGCGCTGACGGCGAGCGACCTCGTGGTGATCGGCCGGGGGAAGCTGATCTCGCAGAGCAGCACGAGCGAGTTCATCGACCGCTCGACGGGGAACTCCGTGCTGGTGCGCAGCCCTCAGTTGTTCAAGCTCGGCCCGCTTCTGGTGGACAAGGGGTTCACGGTTCGTGACGGCGCGGACGGCGCGTTGTCCGTATCGGGTGCCAGTAGTGACCAGATCGGTGACATCGCGGCAGCGAACGGTGTCGTCCTGCACGAGCTGAGCCCGCAGCGCGGCTCGCTTGAAGAGGCGTTCATGGAGCTCACCGGAGATGCTGTCGAGTACCACGCAGAGATCGGGAAGTGAGTCTGATGACCCTGTTGGCAGTTGAGAGAATCAAGCTCTTCTCGACCCGGTCGCCCTACTGGTGCACGGCTCTCGCGATCGCCATGTCGATCGGATTCACGGCGTTGATCGCGGCGAACTCCGAGACCGTGGGCATCGACCTCACGCAGGCGGGCAGCAGGCTCGCGCTGGTCGTCGTGCTCGTGCTCGGCGCGCTCGCGGTCACCACCGAGTACCGCTTCGGCACGATCCGCTCGACGTTCCTCGCGGTGCCGAACCGCACGTCGGCACTGGTCGCCAAGACGGCGGTCGTCGCCCTCGTGGCCGGCGTGATCGGTGAGATCGTCGCCTTCGGCTCGTGGGCGATGGCGAAGGTGATCAAGCCCAGCGCCGACCTGGCGATCAACACAGGCGCGGAATGGCGGCACGTCGCGGGCGTCGGCCTGATGTTCGCGATCGGCGCGATCATCGCGGTCGCGGTCGGCATCCTCGTTCGCCACACCGCGGGCGCCGTGGCGATCCTGCTGGTCTGGTCGATGCTGCTGGAGAACCTGGTCGGGATCATCCCCAAGGTCGGCGTGAAGATCCAGGCCTGGCTGCCGTTCATGAACGCGGACAACTTCCTCGCGATGCAGACGGGCTCGAACGAGCTCAACGCCGAACCGGCGGGCGTCGTCTTCAAGCTGAGCCAGTGGGGTTCGCTCGGCTACTACGCCGGCATCGCGGTCGCGTTGCTGGTGGTCGCCCTGATCGTCGCCAAGCGGCGGGACGCGTGACCAACTGAGGGGGAGCGGGGCGCGGTCATCCTTCGGGGGGATGACCGCGCCCCGATCAGTCTTTCGAGCGAACGGAGTGGTCATGATCCAGGCAGTGCGGCTGCGCAAGCACTACGGCAGGACGAAGGCCGTGGACGACCTGTCGTTCACCATCAAACCCGGCCGTGTCACGGGCTTTCTCGGCCCCAACGGTGCCGGCAAGTCCACGACCATGCGGATGATCCTCGGCCTCGACACCCCCACCGGTGGAGACGTCACGATCGACGGGAAGTACTACTCCGAGCTCAAGCAGCCGTTGCGCAAGATCGGCGCGTTGCTCGACGCGAAGTGGGTGCACCCCAACCGATCCGCGCGTTCGCACCTGAAGTGGCTCGCGGTCTCCAACAAGATCCCGGTCAGCCGCGTCGACGAGGTGCTGGAGATCGTCGGGCTGACCGAGGTCGGCGGCAAGAAGGCCGGTGGCTTCTCGCTCGGCATGTCCCAGCGGCTCGGCATCGCGGGCGCGCTGCTCGGCGACCCGGAGGTGCTGCTGTTCGACGAACCGGTCAACGGCCTCGACCCCGAGGGCATCCTCTGGATCCGGCAGTTCATGCACCGGCTCGCGGACGAGGGCCGCACCGTGTTCGTGTCGAGCCACCTGCTCTCGGAGATGGCGCAGACCGCGCAGGACCTCATCGTGATCGGCAGGGGCCGGCTGATCGCGCAGACCACCACCGAGCAGTTCATCAGCGACGCCACCCAGGACCACGTCCGGGTGCGCTCACCGCACGCGTTGAAGCTGCGCGAGATCCTCGCGGCCGGTGCCACGGTCACCGAGGACGCGGTCGACGGAGCCCTTGTGGTGCACGGACTTCCGGCGCCGCGCATCGGTGAGATCGCGGCGGAGAACCAGATCGTGCTGCACGAGCTCAGCCCTCAGCGCGGGTCGCTGGAGGAGGCCTTCATGCAGCTCACCAGTGAATCGGTGGAGTATCACGCCCACTGACGGGTGCCAGCACGTGCACGACGGCCTGCGGCCGCGGGCGGCGTGACCTGATGGCGGGCAACGCGATCAGCAGCCCCGTCAGCACCGCGGTCCCACCCGCCACGGCGGCGACGAACGGCAGCCGGTCCGTCATCCTCACGGCCGGCTGCGCGGCACGTTGTTGCGCCGCGGCGACAGGAGTGGTCGGCGTCGTCGACGGCCGCGGCGGCGGCAGCAACGGGTTGCGCTCCACCGGCGGAAGCTGGGCGGTCAGCGCGCCCATCGGGTTGACCATGCCGAACCCGGTCGTCTCGTCGCGGCCGGGTTCCGCCATGTCCTTCGCGGTCTTGATCAGCGCGTTGACGACGTCCTTGGCCGGCATCTGCGGATGCTTCCCCCGCACCAGCGCCGCGACACCGGACACGATCGCCGACGCCGCGCTCGTGCCGTCCATCTCGGCATAGCCGCTGGCGAAGACGCTTTCCGGCGCGGCGGTGACGATGCCCTCCGCCGGCGCCGCGATCGCGGTGTCGGCGCCGATGTTGGAGGACTTCCACGGCTTGCCCTGGCGGTCGGTGCCCGCGACCGCGATCACACCGCCGATGTTGGCGGGCGCGGAGACCTCCTTGCCCTCGTTGCCGGTGGCGGCGACGAGGACGACGTCCTTCTCGATCGCGTAGTTCACGGCCTTGACGAGGCTCGGCGTCATCGAGCTGGAGAAGCCCAGGGACATGTTGATGACCTTGGCGCCGTGGTCGGCCGCCCACCTGATGCTCTCCGCGACGACGTCGAGCGTGAACTGCTCCTTCTCGGCGCTCGCGATCGGCAGGATCTTGGCGCCGGGCGCGATGCCGAGCGCGCCGCCGTTGCGGCCGGTCGCGGCGATGATCCCGGCCATCCCGGTGCCGTGGCCGTCGGGGTCGGTCGTGCCGTCGCTGCCCTTCGAGCTGCCGAAGCCGGTACCGGGTAAGACGCGGCCGGAGAGGTCGGGGTGCTTGGCGTCGACGCCGGAGTCGATCACCGCGACCACCACGCCGTCACCGCGGCTCTGGTCCTGCGCGGAGTAGATGTCGAGCGCGTCGAGATGCCACTCCTGCTCCTCGATCGTCTGCGCGGCGAGCAGCAACGGCAGCGCGACGGCGAGCGCGGGAACCAGGTGCACGTCAGCTACATCGTGTTTCCAACCCACAGCGCAACGTGCCTGGGGTCACACGTTGCGTAAGAGTGGTGTTAACAAGCCGTGAAATGCCCCTTTCCAGACAACACCGGCGTTTGGATTCGCGTTCAATTGGGTTATCCCCGTGCCGGAGGTGGCCTGTGGCGGTCCGTGTCGAAGCAATGCTCAGCCTCGAGTGGTCTGACGCGCTCGAAGTCCCGAACTCTCCTGACCTGGCCAACGCACCGGCAGAGCTCCGCCGGTCCTGGGTGAACAAAGCGGACGAGAAGCAGGTCCTCGCGACGTACCGCGCGGTGAACGCGGTCGGTGACGCACCCGCGCCGTGGTGGCTGCGTGCGCTGGATCGCGGCAAGCTCTCCTCACGTGCCGAAGGTCACGCCCTCGAAGACGCGGTGACCGAACTGCTGTCCTCACGTCCCGGCTGGGTCTTCGTGCCGTGGGTCGACCACGGCGAGGTCGGGTACTGGGAGTTCGTGCCGTCCGAGACCGGTGTCTACGGTCCGGCGACGCCGACGACCGTGCAGTTCACGGCCTCGCACCGCGGCTGGATCCACCTGGTGCCCGCCCATCGCGGGCCTGGCCGGCCCCAGCCCATCGACTTCACGGTCGCCGACCTGCGTGCGCAGATCGAGGACATCGAACTCATTGCTTAGACTTCTCGGTCGTGACCAGGCCTGAGTTCCCCCGTTCCATCGTCAGCTTCGTCCAGCGCGGCGAGCGCATGACCGTGGGGCAGGAGCGCGCCTGGGACACGTACTGGGAGAAGATGGGCAACGACGTGAAAGCGTTGCCCGAGGGACCGCTGGACTTCGACTCGTGGTTCGGCCGTTCCGCGCCCGTGCTGCTGGAGATCGGTTCCGGCATGGGCGAGACGACCTCCCAGCTCGTGGCGGCGGCGCCCGAGCTCAACTACGTGGCCGTCGAGGTCTACAAGCCCGGCCTGGCCCAGCTGCTGCTGCGCGGCGAGCACCTCGGCGGGCTCGACAACCTGCGCGTGCTGCGCGGTGACGCCGTCGACCTGCTGACCGACCACATCGCGCCGGGGTCGTTGCACGGCGTGCGGATCTTCTTCCCGGACCCGTGGCCGAAGAAGAAGCACCACAAGCGCCGACTGGTGCAGCCGGAGTTCGTGTCGCTGCTCGCGTCGCGGCTCTCGCCGGGCGGGGTGCTGCACCTCGCGACGGACTGGGAGCACTACGCGGAGCAGATGCTCGAGGTGTGTTCCGGGGAGCGTTTGCTCACGAACATGTTCGACGACTGGGCGCCACGGCCGGACTGGCGGCCCGTCACGAAGTTCGAGCAGCGTGCGGTGAACGAGGGGCGCGTGTCGCACGACCTGATGTTCAAGCGGAACGACCTCACCTGATCGAGGTCTCAAGCCGTTCGAGTGAGCACACTCGGTCGAGCGTTCACTCGATGGGGTGGCACGTGTTGATCACCCGAAATGCCCCGAGTGGCAGTGACGCGTGAGGTCGTTCCGGCCATAGGTTCTCGCTCCGTGACCCCCGACGTCCTCCCCGTTGCGGAGGAGTTCGTCCGCATGTTCCACGCGGCGCACTCAGACGCAGGCTCGTTGTCCGCCCGCATCGCCCAGGTGCGCGCCGAGATCGCCGAGACCGGAACCTACCGCCACACCACCAACGAACTCGCGTACGGCGCGCGGATCGCGTTGCGAGATTCCGGTTGGTGCACCTCGGGTGTGCCGTGGCGGCGGCTCAAAGTCCGCGATCTGCGCGGCTATCGCAACGCCGCGGCTGTGGCGGGCGAGTGCGTCGAGCACCTGCGGCTCGCGACGAACGGCGGCGAGATCCGGCCGCTGGTCACGGTGTTCGCGCCGGACGCTCCCGGTTCGCCGGGTCCGGTGATCTGGAACGAGCAGCTGATCCGGTACGCCGGGTACGCCGACGGCATGGGGGACCGTCGCTTCACCCAGTTCACCGAGACCATGCAGGGCATGGGATGGCGGCCGCCTGCCCGGCGATCGCGCTTCGACCTGCTGCCGTTGGTGGTGGAGACCGAGCACGAAGGATCGCGGCTGTTCACCTTGCCGCAGGAGATCGTGCACGAGGTTCCGCTGGAGCACCCGACTTTGCCGTGGTTCGGCGAGATGGGCCTGCGCTGGCACGCGGTTCCGGTCATCTCGAACATGCGGCTGTCGATCGGCGGCGTGAACTACCCGGCCGCGCCGTTCAACTCCTGGTTCGTGGGCGCCGAGATCGGCACTCGTTCGCTCGCCGAAGAAGGCGCATACGGTGTGGCGCGCGAGGTCGCCGACGCGTTGGGTTTGGACACTTCATCCGAACGCACGCTGTGGCGGGACTTCGCGACCGTTCACCTGAACGCGGCAGTGCTGCACTCATTCGACAAGGCGTCCGTCACCATCACCGACCACCACGCGGAGGCCTTGCACCGCCTCGCGTGGTTGCGCTCTCGCCAACGTCCTTCCGCGGCCAGGCCCGCTTTCCGCCTGGACCCGGCCGCCGCGGCCCGTGCCCGCACCGGTGCGCCGGCGAGGTTCACGGCCGCGTTGGACGAAACCCGTCCTCAACCGACCAGCAGGCTGGCGGAACTGCTTCGCCTGCAACATTCCCTGACCAGCGCCTGACTTCCCCATCACACGCTGATCGCGGTCGATCTCTAACGCTGAGAGTCGATCATCACGCCCGACAGGGCCATCAGTGCAAGGACCAACAGGCCGACCACCGCGGCGGCCCAAGTGAACACAACTGACAACATGGCGTCCTCCATTCCCCGACTTTCGCTCCTCCAGAGTCCGTTACCGCGTCGTCATCCGGCATCCGCCGGGAGGGTATTTCCGCAGGTCGCCCACTCAGCCTTATGGCTGACCCGTAGGTAGACCCCGGTCGGACGCGGGATCAGCCTTCCGGCTTTACCGTGTACCGGGTGGAGAGCACGGAACTGAACTGGCGGTTGCTCGCCAAACGCCAGTGGCCGCTGGCGCTCTCACTGGCCTTCATCGCGTCGCTCGAACTGATCACCGCGGACTTCACGAACCCCTGGTGGCAGGCTCCCGGGGTCGCGGTGATCTGCGCGATCGCGGTGCTGGCGCCTCGCCGCCCGTTCGACGCGACGCTCGCACTCGCTGCCGCGATCACCTTCACGGCGATCTACCTGCGGTTCATCGGCGTCCCGATGCATCCGCACTTCTTCGTCAGCGGTGCGTCGATCTCCGTGACGGGCGCGGCCATGGCGACCATCGCGATCGTCGTCCGCGAGGCATCGCGCTGGTACGCGGTGTCCGGCAGCGCGCTCGTCGTGGTGGCGATGGTGGCCGCGGAGTTCATCGGCTACCCGATCGTGGCGCCGCAGGAGTACTACCGCTACGAGTACACACCCGACGTGCCGGGTTACCTGTTCGGCGCGGTCCTCATGCTCGTGGTGGCGGTCGGGACTGGCCTGTACTTCCGGGCCCGCGACAACGAACGCACGTCTCAGTTGGCCGCTTCCGTCGCCGCGGCCCAGAACGCGGAACGCCTTGCGCTGGCCCGTGAACTGCACGACGTGGTGGCGCACTACGTGACGGCGATCGTGGTGCACGCGCAGGCTGGCCAGATGAGTCGCGAGACCGCCGAGCAGGTGCTGCCGACCATCGAGGCGTCCGGCTACGAGGCGCTGACCGCGATGCGGCGGCTGGTCGGGACGTTGCGGGACGGCGAATCCTCCGGACCGGCCGCGTCCTCGTCGCTGGTGGACGACGTGCGCTCGCTGGCGGCGGAGTCCGGGCTGCCGGTGCGGCTTTCGTTCGACCTGCAGGACGCGGTGCCGCAGGAGCTGGCCCGCTCGGTGCTGCGGTTGGTGCAGGAATCGCTGACGAACACCCAGAAACACGCGGCGGCAGTGTCCTCAGTGGATGTTTCGCTGTCCTCAAGGGACGGTGTGCTGTTCCTTGCCGTGTCCGACGACGGGATCGCTTCCGGCGTTCCCGTTGGGGGCTCGGGAGGTTACGGCATCATCGGCATGCGTGAACGCGCGGAACTGCTCGGCGGGACGTTCTCCGCAGGCCGACGCGAACCGACTGGATGGACGGTCCGCGCCGAACTGCCGATCTCGTAGCTCAGCTGTCCTCGCGGATGACGTCGAACTCCTTCGTCATCTCGGCATCGCTGAACTGGTCGTCGTTCTGTGGGTCGATGTCGGCCACTGATGCCTCCGCATGATCACGCCGTACCCGTGCGATGTGATCATGCCAACTCAGCGCCGAGTCGGCGGCTTGGGGGTGGCGGGCTTCTGCGCGCGCCGGAAGTCTCCACTGGACGTGCACGGCTTCTTCGACATGATCATGTGACGCCCTTGTCCCGTCCGTGGTTGCGTGCGGATGCACAAGGGGCCTGTCGCAACTAGCGCGACAGGCCCCTTGGTTGGGGAGGAGTTAAAGGCCGGGGCGGACCCTGGGGGTCGGCCCGCGCCCGACGGGATCAGGATTCCCATTCGTCACCGACCCATGCCTGCTTGTGACTGGGATCACAATGGGAAGATTCTCCGCATGTCACTGCGCCTGCACGCTCCGGTGGTCCTGCCCTGCGACCCGTCCTGCTCCGTGTTGCGGGACGCGGTCGTGGACGTCGTGGACGGTCGGATCACCTTTGTGGGTGGTTCTGCCGACGCGCCGGCCTTCGACGGCGAGGTCCGGCAGCTGACCGGAATCCTGCTGCCCGGTCTGGTGAACACCCACGCGCACAGCCCGATGACGGTGCTGCGCGGCCTGGGCAGCGACCTGCCGCTGCTGCGGTGGTTGCAGGAACAGATGTGGCCCAACGAGGCGCAGATGACCGCGGCCGACGTCGGTACGGGCATGCTGCTCGGCGCTGTGGAGATGCTGCGGCACGGCGTCACCACCTCGGCCGAGATGTACTTCCACGGACCGGAGCTGGTGTCCTCGATCCTGGCCGCCGGGTCACGCGTGGTGTTCGGCGCGGCGATCCTCGACGTGCCCGGCATGTCGTGGCGGTCGCTGATGGACGAGATGACGTCGTGGATCGACGCCGACGGGCTGCGGTTCGGGCCGGGCGAGCGGGTGGAACTGGCCTACGGTCCGCACTCCGCGTACACGCTGGCGCCCTCGATGCTGACCGCCGTGGCCGAGGAGGCTCGGGCGCGCGAGGCGTTGCTGATGGTGCACGTCGCCGAGTCGCCGGAGGAGGACCTCGCGCAGCGGGCCGAGTACGGCTCGGTGCCGGCGTTGCTGAAGGCTTCGGACGTGCTGGGCGGGCGAGTGCTGTCCGCGCACTCGGTGCATCTGTCCGATGACGACATCGCGCTGTACGCGTCGTACGGCGTCGGTGTGGCGCACTGCCCCGGTTCCAACGCGAAGCTGGCCTCCGGCATCGCGCGGGTGCCGGCGCTGCTGAACGCGGGCGTGAACGTCGGACTCGGCACCGACGGACCCGCGTCCAATGACGACCTCGACCTGCTCGAGGAGGCACGACTGGCGGCGCTGTTCGCGCGGGTCTCCGCGATGGACGCGACGGTGCTGGGTGCCGCGCAGGCGTTGCTGATGGCGACTCGGGGCGGGGCCGCGGCTCTCGGCCGCGAGGACATCGGGGCGTTGGAGGCCGGGCGTTGGGGCGATGTCGTGCACATCGACGTCGACGACCCCGCCTTCGCGACCGGGCTGGACGCGCCCGACTCCCAGCTGCTGGCGAACCTCGTCTGGGCTTCCGGAGCCCGGCGGGTCACCGACGTGTGGGTCGCCGGCGACCACGTCGTCGCAGGTGGGGAGTCCACTCGGGTGGATCGGCGGGAGGCTCAGGCCGGAGTGACCGCCGTTGCCTCCCGCTTGCGGAGCGTCAACCTCTGACCACAGGCTGTTGACGGGCCCGTGGACAACTCACCTCGGCCGGGGGCGCACCATCACGTCGGTGATGTGCGCGTCGGGCGTCGCCAGCACGGCTGACGCCACCGCCCGTCCCACCGACGCCGGGTCGATGTACTGCGAGGAGTCGTAGTCGCCGCCTTCCTGGCGGCGCACGTCCTGCTGCATCGGCGTGGCGGTCCGGCCGGGGAAGACCGAGGTCACCCGCAACGACGGCTCGTCGGCGCGCAGGGCGTCGGCGTAGGCGCGCAGGGCGAACTTCGAGGCCGCGTACACGCCCCAGCCCGGATTGGCGTTCAGGCCGGCGCCCGAGTTGATCAGCACGACGTGGCCTGAGGCGGCTCGAAGCTGTGGCAGCACCAGGTTCGTCAGTTCGGCGACGGCGAAGACGTTCACGTCGAACGTCGTGCGCCAGTCGGCGGGGGACGCCTCGGCGAGCGGGCCGAGCAGCGCGACGCCCGCGCTGTGCACGAGAACGTCCAGGCGCTGCAACGGACCCAGGTCCGCGCTGGCCACGTTCGTCAGGTCGAACGGCCACGCCTGCGCGCCGGGCAGTTCGGCGGCGACCAGTGAGAGGGACGTTTCGTCGCGTCCACCTAGCAGAAGATCGTGAGTTGGGGCCAGACTGCGGGCGATGGCCGAGCCGATTCCGCTGGATGCCCCGGTGACGAGGGCGACCGGACGATCACTCATGGGGGAACCGTAACGTGCCGAAGAAGTGGCTGGTCCCGTTCCTGTGCCTGCTGTACTTCGTCAACTACCTCGACCGGGTCAACATCGGGTTCGCCGGGCCGAACGGGATGTCGGACGAGCTGAAGCTGACGGCGACGGCGTTCGGGTTCGCCTCCGGGGTGTTCTTCATCGGGTACCTCCTGCTCGAGGTGCCCAGCAACCTGGCGTTGCACCGGTTCGGGGCGCGGAAGTGGATCGCCCGGATCATGATCAGCTGGGGGATCGTCGCCACGGCCATGGCGTTCGTGCCCAACGGAACCGTGCTGATCGTCCTGCGGTTTCTGCTGGGTGTGGCGGAGGCCGGGTTCTTTCCCGGCATCATCCTGTACCTGACGTACTGGTTCCCGGAGAAGGAACGGGCGCGAATCGTCGCGCTGTTCATGATGGCGGTGCCGATCTCGACCGCGCTCGGGGCCACGCTCAGCGGGTTGCTGATCCAGTGGACTGACTGGCGCACGATGTTCCTGATCGAGGGACTGCCCGCGATCGCGCTGGCGTTCGTGACGTGGTTCTGGTTGCCGGACAAGCCGGAGACCGCGATCGAGGAGCCGGCGAAGGAGCACTGGCCGCTGCGCAAGGCCCTCACGCACCCGCGGATCCTGGCGTTGAGCTTCGTGTACTTCGGGATCGTGTACGGGCTGTACACCCTGGGGTTCTTCCTGCCCACGATCATCAAGGGCCTGGCGCCGAACGCCGGCATCGTCGAGCGCGGGTTGATCAACGCTATTCCGTACGTCCTCGGTGCGGTCGCCATGGTCCTGTGGGCCAGGCACGGAGACCGCACCGGAGAACGGAAGTGGCACGTTGCCGCGCCGATGTTGCTCGGGGGAGCGGCCATCCCCGTCGCGCTCTACCTCAGCAACCCCGTCGCCGCGATGGTCGCCGTCTCGGTCTGCGCCATCGGTGTTTGTGCCGCCCTGCCCACGTTCTGGGCACTTCCCACGAGCTTTCTGGGCGGCACGGCCGCGGCGGGCGGGATCGCGTTGATCAACTCACTGGGCAACGTGAGTGGCTTCGTCGCGCCTTACGTCACCGGATGGTTGCGTGACATCACCGGGACCCAGAAGACCGGCCTCTGGGTCGTCGGCATCACGATGATCAGCGCAGCCGTGGTCGCGCTGGTTCAGAGAGCGGGCACGGAGAAGGTGTAGAGCGCCTCGTAGTGCACGGACGTCTGGGTACCTTCCTGGCATCCGCCCGTCGGGGCGAGGCCGCCCTTGGTCGCGAGGCGCTGCACGTAGCTGACGCCGCCGAACACCCCCGCGCCCCTGGTCGACTTGGCCTTCAGCAGGAGCTCCGGAACGGCTCCGGGAACCTCGTTGCGGGCACCGTCGACCGGAGCGGCCTCGACCGCGCTGCCATCGATCGTGGACACCCAGATCGGACCACGTGAGTGCAGCGCGACCGCACGGCCGAGCCGGTCAGCCAGGGTGGCTGCGGGCTCCAGCCCCTTCCAGGCGCCGGTCACACAGCTGTAGGTCTGCACACCCTTGGCGTAGAACTTGGCGACGAGCTTGTTGCCTGGCGGAACTTTCACCGCGGACGCGACCTGCGCTTCTGATACGTCCATGGCTTCCGGCGTCGGCGCGGCGGTGGAGCCTGCCACTCCTGCTCCGACGCCGATCAGAGCTGTTGCGACGAGCACGAGCCCAGCACGTTTCATCACTTACTCCTAGTGGACAGAACAGACAGTGCGACGTGTCTTGGCTGTCCGCGGTGCAGCCACCAGGGCTAACGTGCAGGTGACCGCACCGGTTCAAACGACTTCACCTAGTGAGACGATGCGTACCGCGCGTACTCAGGCAGCAGGAGCGAAGAACGTGTAGAGCGCCTTGTAGGGCACGGAGATCTGGGCGCCGGCCTTGCAGCCGCCGGACGGAGCAACGCCGCCCTCGGTGGCGAGGCGCTGGATGTAGCTGACCTTGCCGAACAGGCCGTCGCCGCGCACGGTCTTGGTCTTCAGCAGGAGCTCGGGGACGGCGCCCTTGATGTCGTTCTTCGCACCGTCGACCGGCGTCGCCTCTACCGCGCTGCCGTCCACTGTGGACACCCAGATCGGGCCGCGGGAGTGCAGGATGATCGGCTTGCCGTCCTTGTCCACCAGGGTCGCGGCGGGCTCCAGGCCCTTCCACGCGTTGCCGGTGCAGCTGTACGTCTGGACACCCTCGGCCTGGTACTTGCCGACGAGCTGCTGACCGGCCGGAACCTGGACGGCGGCCGCGACAGGGACGTCCTTGTCGGCCTGGGCGACCGGGGTCGGGGTTGCGGTGCCGGCGGTGGTGCCGCACGCAGCAAGACCCAGAAGAGCAGCAGTACCAACGAAAAGACCAACACGCTTCACAGCTCACTCCAAAGTAGACAGCCATTGTGGACGTTCCCGTCGGCTGTCCGCGGTGCAGCCACCCATCACACGGACAGATGGCTGCACCGGTTCATTCCGGTTGAGTGACCCAGCGCACAGTCGGAGGATCAGTCGCAGATCTTGCGACGGTCCTTGCGCCACACCACCGCGACGGACGGACGCGGCTGCGAGGTGCCACCGTCCGGCCAGTGCGAGAGCGGGTTGTTCGCCGAAGCGCCGTCGAGCTCACCGGGGTGCTGCACGGACACCAGCACGAAGTCCTCGGTGATGACCGGACCGCAGGTCTCCGCGCCCTTGGACACCGTGAGGAACTGCTTCACGAACCCGCGGCGCTTGCCGGCGACGGGCAGCGCGAACAGGCCGTCGTTGGACCCCAGGGCGTTGCCGTCCGTGGAGATCCACAGGTTGCCGTGCGAGTCGAACGCGACGTTGTCCGGGCACGAGATCGCGCTGACCTGCGACTTGTCGTAGCCGCCGAAGTACGTGCCGGGGTCCTTCGGGTCACCGCAGACCAGCAGCAGCTTCCACGAGAACACCAGCGCCGTGTTGTCGCTGCGGCGCTCCTCGATCTCGAGGATGTGGCCGTGCTTGTTGGCGTTGCGCGGGTTGATCTCGGTCGGGCCTTCCTTGCCCGCCTTGCCGCGGTCGGTGTTGTTGGTCAGCGCGGCGTAGATCCGGCGGTTGTGCTTCGAGGGCTCGACGTCCTCCGGACGGTCCATCTTCGTGGCGCCCATCTTGTCCGCGGCCAGCCGCGTGAAGACGTACACCTCCTCGGCGGTGAAGCCCGGCACGAACGACTTGTCGTTGTGCGCCAGGGCGATCCACTCGCCGGTGCCGTCGAACTCGCCGTCCTTGGGCAGCGTGCCGTCGCCGATGATCTCCGCGGCCGGGCTGTCACCGGTGAACTTGGCGACGTAGAGCGTGCCCTTGTCCAGCAGCTTCTTGTTGTGCTCGCGGGCGCGCTTCGAGTCACCCTTCTGCATGCGCTCGTCGGTGACGAACTTGTACATGTAGTCGAAGCGCTCGTCGTCACCCATGTACGCGACGACGCGGCCGTCCTTCGCGACGATGACGTTCGCGCCCTCGTGCTTGAAGCGGCCGAGCGCGGTGTGCTTGACCGGCGTCGACTTCGGGTCGAGCGGGTCGATCTCGACGATCCAGCCGAAGCGGTTGGCCTCGTTCGGCTCCTGCGCGAGGTCGAAGCGCTTGTCGAACTTCTCCCACTTGCGCAGCGACGCGCCACCGCTGATTCCGTAGCGGACGAACTTGGCCTTCGTGTCCGGGTCGGTGACCAGGTTGGCGTTGGCGAAGTACTGGTTGAAGTTCTCCTCGCCGGACACGATCGTGCCCCACGGCGTGACGCCGCCGGAGCAGTTGTTCTGCGTGCCCAGCACGGTCTTGCCGGTCGGGTCGGCGGAGGTCTTGAGGAACTTCGAGCCGGCCGCGGGGCCACGCACCTCGAACGGCGTGGTGAGCGTGATCCGGCGGTTGTACTTCTCCATGTCGTCCGGGCAGACGAAGAGCTTGCCCGTGCGGGGGTCGCGGTCGACCATCACGACCGACAGGCCGTGCGCGGCCCACGCGATCTTGGCGTGCTTCTCGGTGACCTTGTCCGCGGCCCAGTCCTTGAACATGAAGGACTCGGTCGTGTACTCGTGGTTGCTCACCATGAGCCAGCTGTCGTGGTAGCCGGGCACCGGGACGAGGCCGCAGAAGTCGTTGTTGAAGCCGAACTGCTTCGCCTGCGCTTCTGGCGTCTGGTTGTCGAAGTCGAACGCGGGCGCGTCCGGCAGCACCGCGTCACCCCAGCGGATGACGACGTCCTGCTGGAACCCCTTGGGCACCGTGATCTGGTCGAGGGTGTTGGGCAGCACCGGCTCGAAGTTGAGTCCGTCGTTGTTGTGGCCGAACCCGAGGTTCAGGTCGACGTCGACGTTTACCGGGGCTGCGGCGGCCGAGCCGGACATCGCGAGCGCACCGGCGCCGGCGACCGCGACGACCGCGCCCGCCTTGAGCATGCCGCGGCGGCTCACGACCTCCTTGACGACGTCGCCGAAGTACGCGTTCTGCGACGAGTTGGGCGCTTCGTGCGCACAGGCGTTGCCACAGCGGAACTCGCAGGTGACGGCCTGACGCCCGAGCGGGTGGTTCGTCGGGAGCAGGGGCAGCAGGCGGCGGCCCCGATCGGTGGATGAAGACACGCAGGCCTCCGAGATCGGTCAGTGTGGGAACTGGCCGAACCTAAGAGCCCAACGAGTTCGCCTGCCGTCCAGGAGGTGAACGGCAGGCGAACACGCGCTACTCCCGAACGATCGGGCAACGCTGGGTGATCAACCGATTTCACCCAGCTGACGATGGCCTTCTCGCCACACCGCGACGACCGACGGACGAGGCCGCGAGTCACCCCGGTCCGGCCAGTTGGAGGCGGGCTTGTCGGCGCTCGCGCCGTCCACCTCACCGGGGTGCTGGACGCACACGGTGATCACCCGCTCGCCGATGATCGGGCCGCACGTCTCACCACCGCGCGGCACCGTGAGGAACAGCTTGAGGTGGCCTCGCTCCGGTCCTTCCAGCGGCACGCCGTAGAGGCCGTCGTTCAACCCGTCCAGCTTGCCGTCGGCGTCCGTGGAGATCCACAGGTTGCCGTGCCGGTCGAACGCCACGTTGTCCGGGCTGGAGATCGGGCTGACCTTCGACTTGTCGTAGCCGCCGAAGTAGGTGTTGGGGTCGTTCGGGAAACCGCACACCATGAACAGGTTCCAGTTGAACGTCAGCGCCAGCGCGTCGCTGCGTCGTTCGATCAGCTCCAGCACCTGCCCGTGCCGGTTGTTCACCCGCGGGTTCGGCTCGGTCCCGCCCTCCTTGCCTGGCAGGCCGCGCTCGACGTTGTTGCTGAGCGCGCAGTAGACCGTGCCGGTGCGCGGGTGCGTCTCGATGTCCTCGGGACGGTCCATCTTGGTCGCGCCGACCTTGTCCGCCGCGATGCGCGTGAAGACGTACACCTCTTCGGCGGACATCCCAGGCACGAACGACTTCTTGCCCGCTGCCAACGGGATCCACTCACCGGTGCCGTCGAACTTCCCGTCGCTGGGCAGCTTTCCGGTGCCGTCGATCTCGCTTGCCGGGCTGTCACCCTTGAACCGCGCGACGTAGAGCGTGCCGTCGTCGAGCAGCGTCATGTTGTGGCGGCGCGCGGCCTTGCTGTTGCCGCGCTTGACTTTGCCGTTCGAGATGAACTTGTAGATGTACTCGAACCGCTCGTCGTCACCGGAGTACGCGACGACGCGGCCGTCGTCGGCGATGCGCACGTTCGCGGTCTCGTGCTTGAACCGGCCGAGGTGCGTGTGCTTGACCGGCGTGGAGTCCGGGTCGTTGGGGTCGAGCTCGATGACCCAGCCGAACCTGTTGACCTCGTTGGGTTCCTGCGCGAGGTCCCAGCGCTTGTCGAAGCGCTCCCACTTGCGCGTCGTCGCCGTGCCGGTGACGCCGTAGCGAGTGAGCCTCGGGTCGTTGCGCCCGGCGGCGTTGGCGAAGTACTGGTTGAAGTTCTCCTCGCCGGACAGGATCGTGCCCCACGGCGTGACGCCGCCGGAGCAGTTGTTGATCGTGCCGAGCACGGTCTTGCCCTGGGGGTCGACCGAGGTCTTGAGCAGGTCGCTGCCCGCGGCCGGGCCACGCACCTCGAACGGCGTGTGCAACGTGATGCGGCGGTTGTACTTGCTGAAGCGCGGCCGGTAGTGGCCGGAGAACAGCGAGCGCTTGACCATGAACACCGAAAGGCCGTGCGCGGCCCAGGCGATCTTGACCTGCTCCTCGGTGGGGTTCGCGGCGCTGTAGCCGCGGAACATGAAGGGCTCGCTGGTGTACTCGTGGTTCGTGACCATGATCCCGGTCAGCCCGAGCGGGTCCTGCGGCAGGATCGCCGCGAAGTCGCAGTTGAAGCCGAACTGCCTGGCCTGCTTGGCCGCGGTCTGGTTGTCGAAGTCGAACTCCGGCACGCCGGGGAAGAGCGGGTCGCCCCAGCGGATCACGACGCCCTGCTGGTAGCCCTCGGGGATGACGACCTCGTCCTTGGTGTTGACCTCGACGGGCTTGAAGTCGAGTCCCCGCGGTGGGCGGCCGTGGGACTGGGCCTCAGGTTCCGCCGCCGCGGTGGCCGGCAGTGCGACCGTCGCGGCCGCGGCGATCACAGCGCCTGCCTTGAGCGCGGCGCGACGGCTGACGAGGTCCCCGAAGTAGGGGTTGTCCGAGGTGTTGGGCACCTCGTGGAAACAGGCATCTCCGCAGCGGTACTCGCACGTCACCGCTGCTCTGCCGATGCGGTGGTTGGCGAGCGGCAGAGGGATCATGGTGGTGGCCTCCTACAGTCGGTCCGGGAACCGGTACCGACCGTATGCTGCAGTTCACCCTTTGTTAACCCACCAGTTGTTCTGACCTGACGATCGCTTCGTCCGGAATCTCCCGCGTGTCCGTCCGGTTCAGCGTGAGCAGCCCCGCCGCGAGGACGCAGAGGACGGCCGCCACGACGAACGGCGAGGCGAGGTGGCTGACGAACGTCGCCGCGAGGGCACCGCCGAGCCAGCGCAGGAAGTTGTAACCAGCGCTCGCAACCGGCCGCGGCGCGTCGCTGACGCTCATGGCGGTACCGGTGAACAGGGTGTTCAGCAGGCCGCTGACCAGGCCGCTCACGATCACGGCGACCACCAGCAACGGCTTGCTCGGCACGGCCATCAGCAGCATGAGCACCGCGAAGGCGAGGACCGAACCGATGATCGCGCGCTTCTCGCCGATCCTGTCGGCGAGCCGGGGAGCGAGGAAGACGCTCGACAGCGCAACGCCCACACCCCAGCCGAAGAAGATCAGTCCGATCTCGACTGCGCCCCAGCGCAGGACGAACGGCGACCACGCGAGAACCGTGAAGAACGCGGCCGTGTAGAGCGCGGCACCGATCGACGTGCGCAGCAGGACCGGGTTCTTGAGTGCCTTGAGCGGGTCGAGCAAGCCGATCTTCTGCCGTTCGTGGTGGGAGTCCTTGGCCAGGAAGATCACGCAGAGGACCAGCGCGATGGCCATCAGAACGGCGGTGCCGAGGAACGGCCCGCGCCACGAGAAGCTGCCGAGCAGTGCACCGAGCAGCGGCCCGACGCTCAGACCAAGGCCGAGGGCGGCCTCGTAGAGCAGGATCGCGCCCTTCTGCCCGCCGCTGGCCGCGCCGACGATGACGCTGAGCGCGGTCGCGATGAAGAACGCGTTGCCGAGCCCCCAGACGGCCCGCAGTCCCACGAGCTGGCCGATGCTCCCCGCCGCCGCGCACGCCAGCGTGGCGACGACGATCAGCGCGAGCCCGCCGACGAGCGTCCGCTTGGCCCCGAACCGCGCACTCGCGGCGCCGGTGAACAGCATCGCGACGACCTGAACGCCGAGGTAGGAGGAGAAGAGGAGGGTGACCTGCGCGGGTGTTGCGTGCAGACCCTCTGCGATGGACAACAGGATCGGGTCCACGAGCCCGATCCCCATGAAAGCGATGACCGCGGCGAAGGCCGTGATCCACACCTGCTTGGGCTGAGCCTTGAAATTCACTTAGCTACCCTAACATTTATTACTTCGTGTAGCTAAGTATCCTGCGCCACAGGGTACGGTTCGGAGGTGGATGCGGTGATCTTCGACCTCGACGGCGTGCTGATCGACTCCGAACAGGTGTGGGACGAGGTGCGCCAGTCGTTCGCCGCCGCGCACGGCGGCACGTGGACGGCCACGGCCACCCGTGACATGCAGGGGATGTCGACCCCCGAGTGGGCCTCGTACCTCGTGTCCTCCGTCGGGGTGCAGCTCACGCCCGAGGAGGCTTCGGCCGGCGTGATCGCCTCGATGGAGAAGGCGTACGCGGCCCATCTGCCGGTGATCCCCGGCGCCGTGGACACCGTGCGCGCGGTCGCGTCCCGATTCCCCGTCGCGATCGCTTCCTCGGCACCGGCGGTGCTGATCAAGGTGTTCCTCGAGGTGACCGGGTTGCCGGTGCCCGTCGCGGTGTCGTCCGAAGAGTGCGCCGCGGGCAAGCCGTCGCCGGACGTCTACCTGCTGGCGGCCTCGCGGCTCGGGGTTTCCGCCACTTCCTGTTACGCCGTCGAGGATTCGACGAACGGACTGAAGGCCGCGCTGGCAGCGGGGATGACCGTGCTCGCCGTGCCGAACCCGCATTTCCCGCCGGACCCCGCCGTGCTGGCTCAGGTGACGGTGCTGTCCTCGATCGCCGACCTGCCGGGCGCGCTGACGTAGCTGATCGCGGCCATGCCGATCGCGATGCACAGGCAGGCGATGACGCCCTTCGGCCAGTAGATGTGGCTGCTGAGGAACAGGAAGCTGCCGGTAAGCAGGAAGATGGCTCCGGGGATGGCCCTGAGCTTGTGCTTGAGCAGCGCGCAGACCGCGATGGCGATGCTGGCCGCGAAGAAGCACCACGCACCGACGTGCCCGAGCTGGTTGCCGATCTTGAACACCGGCAGGCTCGCGTCGGTGCGGCCGTTCGTGGCCATGGTCATGGCGCCGCCGCCGATGCCCGCCAACGCGTCCAGCGCGCCGTAGAAGACGACGTAGCCGAAGGCGGCGAGGCGGCCTGCGTAGCGCACGGGCATCGGGGTGTCTTCGAGCAGAACCCATTGCGCCGCACCGAGGAGCGGGAAGATCACCGCCAGGATGATGTGCATGTCGCGCCACCACTGGGCGGTGTCGCCGTCGAGGTGGTGGGGGTGGGTCAGGCCGATGGTGGCGAGGACCAGGCCGGGGAGGGCGACGAGCAGGGTGCGCACCGCGCGAACCTAGCGGTGATCACCTCTTGTCCGACTAGACTCGCCCACTCTCAGGCGATTCGACCCAGCGCGTCGAACCTGTGTTCGATAGGATGTGACCGTGGTGAACCGGCGCGAACAAGCGGCGCTGCTGCTCGCACTCCGCGACAGCGAGCGCGGCTGGGCCGACGTCACCAACGCCGTGGAGGAAGCCGGTTCCGCACTGTCTGCGCTGGAGTCGCTGCTCACGCCGGACCAGCCGACGCTCGATCACATCGCTCCGGATCTGACCGATCGGCTCGACCTCCTGGAGAAGGAGATCGAGTCCTGGGCGGACGAGGGCATTCACCTGGTGACCGTGCTGGACGAGCAGTACCCGGTTCAGCTGCTGATGGTGCATCAGCGACCGCCTTTCCTCACCTGCCGGGGTTTCCTCGACCCCGCCGACCAGTTCGGCGTCGCCGTCGTCGGCAGCAGGCACGCGACCGCGCGTGGACTCCACATCACTCGTGAGATCGCGACAACTCTGACCAAGCACGACATCACGGTCTTCAGCGGTCTGGCCGCGGGCGTGGACACGGCAGCGCACCGAGCGGTGGTGGACGCCGGCGGCCGGACCGTGTCGGTGGTCGGCACAGGCCTGCGTCACAGCTACCCGTCGGAGAACGCGGAGCTGCAGCAGGAGATCGCCAGGACGGGCGCTGTGCTGTCCCAGTTCTGGCCGGACGCCGGCCCGGCGAAGCACCACTTCCCGATGCGCAATGCCGTGATGAGCGGGTGCAGCGTCGCGACGGTCGTGGTGGAGGCGGGCGAACACAGCGGCACCCGGATCCAGGCGCGGCTGGCCTTGGAGCACGGCCGCCACGTCTTCCTGCTGCTCGAGGTCGTGTCCGGCACGACGTGGGGCCGGGAGATGGCCGACCGTCCGAACACGACGGTGCTGGACAGCCCCGACCACCTGTTGCGCGTCCTTGACGAACTGAGCGCCGAAGTCCCGGACCTGATCGACATCTGACTTGAGCCCACTCAGCCCCGTTCGCGAGCGTTATCGCAACATCCTCATCGCGCCTCCTGACCGTGGACCGAATGTGTGCGTCACGTGCCGGCGCACCACCGACGGGTTCGAGCGGTGCTGGCAGTGCAACCAGCACTTCCAGTCCTTTGGTGCGGAGCTGGCCGACGAGGTCGCGCCCATCTCGTTGGCGTTCAAGGGGAAGCAGCTCGCTCACGTGCTGTTCCACTACAAGGACGCTGCCTCCGAGACGGTGCGACGCCGGTTCACCGACGAACTGCTCACCGTCCTCGCGAGCTTCCCGAGGCCGCACGTCTCCGTTGATCGATGTGCTCGGTCGGCGACTCGGGCTGACCAGCAAGAAGTTCGCCGAGATGCTGAGCACCTGCGGTGAGAACACCCGGAAGATGCGGCCTGCGCAGTACGAGGTCGCCGCTGATGTCGAGGAGCGGAGCATCCTGCTCGTCGACGACACCTGGACATCGGGAGCAAGTCTGCAGTCGGCAGCAGTGGCTTTGAAACGTGCTGGTGCCACCCGAGTGGTCGGCCTGGTGATCGGCAGGCACCTCGATGAGCCGACGCCTTCGGTCACGGAGCCGTTCGACTGGGACGTCTGCTGCCTCGAGCAACAGCAGTGATTGGCCTCAGGCGTGCAGCCACCGATGGGCACTGTCGCTGACCCGCAGCGGCTACCTAGCCTCGCGCTCATGACGCAACGAGTTGCTGTGGTCACCGGCACGGCGCAGGGCATGGGGCTGCGGATCGCGGACGTGCTGCGCGAGGACGGGTTCGCCGTCGTCGGGTTCGACCTGCAGGAGAGCAAGGACGGGATCGTCGGCAGTGTCACGAGCGCCGAGGACGTCCAGCGACTGACCGATCACGTGACCAGCACCCACGGCCGGGTCGACGTGCTGGTGAACAACGCGGGGATCGCCGGCATCGTGCCGTTCGAGGAGACCACGCTCCAGCAGTGGGAGCGGATCATGGCGGTCAATCTGACCGGGCCGTTCCTGCTGACCCAGGCACTCGGCAAGGTCATGCTCGGGCAGGGCAGCGGCGCGGTGATCAACATCGCGAGCGTCGCCGGGCTGCAGGGGGTGGCGGACCGGGCCGCGTACAACACGACGAAGCACGGGTTGATCGGGCTGACCCGCACGCTCGCCGTCGAGTGGGGCGGGCGGGGGATCACGGTCAACGCGGTGTGCCCCGGCTGGGTCAAGACGGAGATGGACGTCGAGTCGCAGGCCGGCGGTTATTACGTCGACGAGGACATCACTGACCACGTGCCGGTCGGGCGGTTCGCGGCGCCGGACGACATCGCGCAGGCCGTGCGGTTCCTGGCGAGCGATAGCGCCCGGTACATCAACGGGGTCGCGCTGCCCGTGGACGGCGGGTGGACCGCCGACGGGTCGTGGCAGAAGCTGCGGCTCTCGAAGCGCTGAACGGCGTCTGCAAGTACCACCAACTCGCTGTTGGTGGTACTTGCAGACGACCGAAGGTCAGGCTTCGCCGCGGATGAAGGCCTCGACGGCCTCGTGGGCCGCGGAGTCCGAGTACTGCACGGGCGGCGACTTCATGAAGTACGACGACGCCGAGAGGATCGGGCCGCCGATGCCGCGGTCGAGAGCGATCTTCGCGGCGCGGACCGCGTCGATGATGATGCCCGCGGAGTTCGGGGAGTCCCAGACCTCCAGCTTGTACTCGAGGTTCAGCGGCACGTCGCCGAACGCGCGGCCCTCGAGGCGCACGTAGGCCCACTTGCGGTCGTCGAGCCACGCCACGTAGTCCGACGGGCCGATGTGGACGTTGCGCTTGCCCATCTCCCGGTCCACCTGGGAGGTGACGGCCTGGGTCTTGGAGACCTTCTTGGACTCCAGGCGCTCCAGTTCCTTCATGTTGAGGAAGTCCATGTTGCCGCCCACGTTCAGCTGCATGGTGCGGTCGAGCTGGACGCCGCGGTCCTCGAAGAGCTTCGCCAGCACACGGTGCGTGATGGTGGCGCCCACCTGGGACTTGATGTCGTCACCGACGATCGGCACGCCGGCCGCGCGGAACTTCTCCGCCCACTCCGGGTCCGAGGCGATGAAGACCGGCAGGGCGTTGACGAACGCCACACCGGCGTCGATGGCGCACTGCGCGTAGAAGCGGTCGGCGTCCTCGGAGCCCACCGGCAGGTACGACACGAGCACGTCGACCTCGGCCTCGCGCAACGCCGCGACGACGTCGACCGGCTCGAAGTCGGACTCCTCGATCGTCTCCCGGTAGAACTTTCCGAGACCGTCGTGGGTGTGCCCGCGCTGGACGACGACGCCCAGCGGCGGCACGTCCGCGATCTTGATCGTGTTGTTCTCGCTGGCCAGGATCGCCTCGGCGAGATCGACACCGACCTTCTTGGCATCGACGTCGAACGCGGCGACGAACTCGACATCGCGCACGTGGTAGTCACCGAACTGCACGTGCATCAGGCCGGGCACGCGGGTGCTCGGATCGGCGTCCGCGTAGTAGTGGACGCCCTGCACCAGCGACGCCGCGCAGTTGCCAACCCCGACGATGGCCACTCGAACGGTGCGGTGGTTTCCGCCCATTGCCGAGTCCTCCTTGATCAACGGTGAGTACTACTCGTCCTGCTCGGACTGTTCGTGCGCGATGAGCTCGTTGAGCCACCGCACCTCGCGATCGGTGCTTTCGAGTCCCTGGCGGTGCAACTCGCGGGTGTAGCGGTCGATCTGCTCACCCGTGCGAGCCAGCCGCTCACGGAGCCCTTCCCTGCGTTCTTCGACACACCGCCGCCGCCCTTCCAGGATTCGCATCCTGATCTCGGCGGGCGTGCGGGAGAAGAACGCCAGGTGGACACCGAACGCATCGTCGTCCCAGGTCTGCGGGCCCGCGTTGACCAGGAGATCGGCGAACCGCTCCTTGCCCTCCGGGGTCAGCTTGTAGACCTTGCGCGCCCGACGTCCCCAAGAAAGAGCCGACTCCTCCGGCCCCTCCTCCACGATCAGGCCCGCACGTTGGAGTCGCCGCAGTGTTGGGTACAGCGATCCGTACGAGAACGCTCGAAACGCTCCGAGCAGGTCATGCAAACGCTTGCGCAGCTCATAGCCGTGCATGGGCGCCTCGTGCAGCAGGCCGAGCAGCGCGAACTCGAACACGAGTCACCTCCTCGCACCTGCACCGATAGGTGAGGCGAGTATATCGCCGCGATACATCGATGGCCCCTCTTCACTGTGGGATGTGGCACACCGTCATACCGCCTCGGACTTCGCTGCCCTGAACGGCCCATCATCGGGATGCGGTCGGCACGTACTCTGGTCACGTGTTGACCCAACGGCAGGTGGTGGACTACTCGCTGCAGCGGCGTGCGCTGCTGGCGGAGGTCTACTCTGGCCGCACGGGCACCATGGAGGTCTGCGACGCGTCCCCGTACCTGCTGCGAGCTGCGAAGTTCCACGGTACGCAGACACAAGTGCCTTGCCCTGTCTGCCGCAAGGAACCCCTCACCAACGTGTCTTGGGTCTACGGTGACGAGCTCAAGCACGCGACCGGCTCTGCCCGGACACCTGAAGAACTCGTGAAGATGGCAACCCTCTTCGAGGAGTTCACCGTGTACGTGGTTGAAGTCTGTCGCACATGCAGTTGGAACCACCTGGTGCAGTCATACGTCCTGGGGAAGCGTGGGCTGGAAAAGCCACGCAGGAGGACTGCGGCGGAATGACCCACAGGTGACACTGCTCCGGATGAAGTACGACCACCGAACCGTGTGCTGATGCACGCCGGTCTGGGAGGCCTTTTCACGTGAACGACCAGCATGATGACCGACAGCGCGGAGGCGAGCCGCAGTGGCCGACCGGGGACGACCCGGACGGCGGCGGTACGAGGCGCGATGTCCCGAATCAGCCACGACCGGGCACCCCGCCCGGCGGTTTCGCACGCCCTCCCCAGGGTGGCACGCCACCCGGTGGTTTCCCACAGCAGCAGCCCCCACGCCGCCCGAACGGACCAGGCGGCGTTCAGGGTGCTCCCGGTGGGCCTCAGGGCGGTCCCGGCCGTCCGCCGGGCCCACCCGGCCCGATGAACGGTCCCGGCGGCCCTCAGGGCGGTCCTCCCGGTCCTCCCGGTAACCGTCCCCCGACGCCTCCCGGCGGCATGCCGATGGCCCCGCCTCCCGGTGGCCGTCGCCCCGGCGGCCCTGGTGGCCCGCAGGCCGGCCCCGGCCGTCCTGGCATGCCCCCGCGCAACCCCGGCCAGGAGCCGACCACGCAGCTGCCCCCGGTCAACCGGCCGGCGGCGCAGCGCGAGCCGGACCTGCTGACGCACCGCGAGCCGGACGACGAGTTCCTGCTCGCCGGCGTCGACGATGACGACGACTACTACGACGACGAGCCGGAGCTCACCGAAGAGGAGGAGCGCCGTCTGCGTAAGAAGAAGATCTGGAAGCGCGTCCGGATCGGCGCCTTCGTCGCGTTCGGCCTGATGATCCTCGGCCCGGTGCTGGCTGTCGCGATCGCGTATCCGCTGGTCGACTGGCCGAAGCCGAACGAGGTCGCCGACGCGCAGGACAAGACGATCACGCTGAAGTACTCCGACGGCTCCGACATGGGCAAGATCACCTCGCCCGGCCAGAACCGGTCGATGCTGACGTTCGACGAGATTCCGCCGAACGTCAAGAACGCCGTGATGGCGGCCGAGGACAAGGACTTCTACGACAACCCCGGCTTCGACGTGAAGGCCATCGTGCGCGCCGTCTGGATCCAGGCGACCGGTGGTAGCTCGGGTGGTTCCGGCCTGACCCAGCAGTACATCAAGAAGGCGACGGGCAACGAGGAAGCGACGCTGACTCGTAAGTTCACCGAGCTCGTCAAGGCCTACAAGATGAGCAACGAGTCGGACCACAACACGATCCTCACCGCGTACCTGAACACGGTGTACTTCGGTCGTGGCGCGAACGGCTTCAAGGCCGCGTCGCAGGTCTACTACAAGAAGGACATGAAGGACCTCACTCCTTCCGAGGCGGCGCTGATCGCGGCGATGATCCAGACGCCCTCCTGGTCCGAGGACGAGGAGCACTCGCAGAAGCAGTGGAAGTACGTCATGGGCCAGATGCTCCAGAAGAACTGGATCGACCAGGCCTACTACGACGCGCAGCAGTGGCCGAAGCCGTTGCCGTTCGAGGAGACCCAGCCCGCCGGTCTTGAAGGGCCGCTGGCGCGCGTGAGCCAGCAGGTGCAGAACGAGATCGACAGCGAGATGGTCGGCCTCACGATGGAGAAGGCGCAGAAGGTCGGCGTCACCGTCCACACGAGCATCGACCCGAAGATGCAGCAGGCTGCGACCGACGCGGTGAACTCGGTGATGCAGGGCGAAGACCCCGAATTGCGCACCTCGCTCAGCGCGATCGACCCGGCAACGGGCGCGGTGAAGGCGTACTACCCGGGCAAGGACGGCCTGAAGGGCATCGACTACGCCAAGGGCACGATCCAGGAGGCCGGCTCGTCGTTCAAGCCGTTCGACCTGGTCGCCGCACTGCAGATGGGCAAGGGCATCGGCGACACCTACGACGGCACGTCTCCGCGCACGATCGCCGGTGTCCCGATCCGCAACGCGTCCAACAGCACGTGCGGCAAGGAATGCCCCATCAAGCAGGCGATGAAGGAGTCGCTCAACACCGTGTTCTACGACATGGTGGCGAACGACACCGGCACGAAGGCCGTCGCGAAGGCCGCCCACCAGGCGGGCATCCCGGAGACCGTCAACTACAACGGCAAGACGGTCCAGACGCTCGTCGGCGAGGGCGGTGGCCCACCGAACGCCGGTATCTCCATCGGCGCGGACAACGCCCAGGTGCGGCCGTTCGACATGGCGTCGGCATACGCGACGTTCGCCGCGCGCGGCGTCTACCGCCAGCCGTTCTTCATCACCAAGATCGAAGGCCCCAGCGGCGACATCCTCTACCAGCACGTCGACAAGGGTGTCCCCGCGTTCGACCCGGTGGAGACGAAGAGCCGCGACATCGCGGACAACGTCACCGAGGCGCTCAAGGAGATCCCGGGGTTCTCGAAGATCCCGTGTGCCGGCAACCGCGAGTGCGCTGGCAAGACCGGCACCCACGAACTCGACAAGAGCGTCGACCAGAACTCGAAGGCGTGGATGGTGGGCTACAGCCCGCAGCTGTCCGCGTCGGTCTGGATGGGCAAGGACCAGGGCAACGTCGCGATCAAGAACAAGCAGAACAAGCCCATCTTCGGATCCGGTCTCCCCGGCCAGATCTGGAAGAAGTTCATGGACGCGGCGCTCTCGGGCACGCCGGTCGAGAAGTTCGCGAAGCCGCAGCCCCTCGGCCAGTTCAACCCGCCGAAGAAGTCCACTCCGCCGTCGTCCGTGACGCCGTCGAACACGCCCTCGAACACCCCTCCGACGGAGCCCACCAAGCCGACGAAGCCTTCGGAAGAGCCGTGCCAGGTCCTGCTGTGCCCGACGAATCCGACCGCGTCGAGCACGCCGGGCAGGCCAAATCCCGGCAACGGTGGCCGAGATCCAGGGGACACGTAGACGAAGAAGGGGCCTGGTGCGCACGCACCAGGCCCCTTCTTCGTTCGGCCGGCGCAACGGCGATGCGTCGCACCGGGTGGTTTCACAACGTCAGTTCGACCTTGGCCGTAACATCCCGCCTCGTGGCCAGCAGCCCTGCCGAGCTCCCCGCCGAGGACACCGACTCGCTCTCGCACGAAGAGCGGGTCGCTCCCACCTTGACCGAGTCACTGGCGCGCGGCCTGAGCAGACCGTTCGGCGGTCCGCTCGGCGAGCACGCGCAGGTCGGCAGGCACTGGTTCTGGACGGCGCTGCGGGTGCTCCTGCTGCTCGGCGTGCTGACGTTGCTGGCGGGCTGGGTGCAGAAGTCGCCGTGCGTCCAGCAGTACGTCGACGACAAGGGCCAGGTGCAGCTGGACTGGCGGGGCAGCAAGCAGTTCACCGCGCTCTGCTACTCGGACACCGTGCCGCTCTACACCGCGGAACGGCTCGACCAGCGCGATGCCTTCCCGTACATCACGTCCTGGAAGGACGACGAGGGCAAGCCGACCGAGCACATCCGGTACATGGAGTACCCGGTCGTCACCGGCGTGTTCATGTGGCTCAACGCGCGAGTGGCGCAGGGGCTCGTGGCACTCGTTCCCGGGCTGCCGATGACGGTGATCGTGTTCTTCAACGTCACGGCGTTCTGGCTTGCCGTGGCGTGGCTGGTGACCGTGTTCTCGGTGGCCCGAATCGCGCGCAGGCGGATGTGGGACGCCGCGCTCGTCGCGGTGTCGCCGCTGGTCATCGTCCACGCGTTCACGAACTTCGACACGATCGCGACCGCGTTGGCCACGGCCGGACTGCTGGCGTGGGCGCGGAAGAAGCCCGTGCTCGCCGGTGCGCTGATCGGGATCGGTGGCGCGGCGAAGCTGTATCCGCTGTTCCTGCTCGGACCGGTGCTTCTGCTGTGCTGGCGGTCAGATCGGCTCAAGGCCGGACTCACCACCACCGTGTCGGCCCTCGGGGCGTGGGCGCTCGTCAACGCGCCCATCGCGTTGAACCCGGCGGCGAACACCGGGTGGAAGGAGTTCTTCCGCCTCAACACCGAGCGCAACGCCGACCCGGACACGATCTACAACGTGCTGGTGCAGTGGACCGGCTGGCAGGGCTTCGATCCCGGGCTGCAGCAGGGGCAGCCGCCGACGGTGCTCAACACCGTCAGCTCGGTGCTGTTCCTCGCGTGCTGCGCCGGTATCGCGTACGTGGCCCTCTCCGCGCCGACCAGGCCGCGGCTCGCCCAGCTCGGGTTCCTCGTCGTGGCGGCGTTCCTGCTGACGAACAAGGTCTGGAGCCCGCAGTACTCGCTGTGGCTGGTGCCGCTCGCGGTGCTGGCGTTGCCGCGCTGGAAGTTGTTGCTGGCGTGGATGACCGTCGACGCGCTCGTGTGGGTGCCACGGATGTACTTCTACCTCGGCACGGAGAACAAGGGCCTGCCGATCGACTGGTTCCTCGGCGCCGTGCTGCTGCGGGACGCGGCAGTCGTGGTGCTGTGCGTGATCATCCTGAAGGAGATCTACCACCCCGAACGCGACCGCGTGCGCGTGGAGGACGAGCAGGACCCGTTGGCCGGCGTCCTGGCCGATGCGCCGGACCGGCGGATCATCACACCCGCACGAGGCGAGCCATCGCACCGAATGCGGCCGCGTTCGGATGCAGGTGATCACCGGAGTCGAACGCCGGACGCAGTCTGAGCGGATCGTCCGGGTCCCGCACGGCGGCTTCGAAGTCGATGGCGTCGGGGAAGGTGGTGCGGATCCACGCGTTCACCTGCTGGCGCTGCTGCTCGCGTTGCTCGGTCCAGTTCACCCAGCCCTTCCACGGCGTGATGGTGCCGACGGTGACCTGGACGCCCTCGTTGCGGCACCGCAGCAGGATGGTGCGGATGCCCGCGATGACGTTCTCCGCGCTGATGCCGCTCTGGATGTCGTTGATGCCGCCCAGCAACACGACCTTGCGCACCTCCTCGCTGTAGAGGACATCGCGGTAGAGCCGGGTGATCATCGGCGCGTCGCCGAACAGCACGCCGTTGCCGCTGACGCCCGCGTTCAGCACGGCGTGGTCGCTCTCGACCATCGACGGCCAGTTGCCCTCGGCGTCGCCCTCGGTGATGGAGTCGCCGAACATCACCGCGGCGCCCGGCGCGGTGAAGCCCGCGACCTCGACCGCCGAGACAAGGCAGATGTAGTTGCGTGTCGACGTGATCGTGCGGTGTGCGCGCGCCTGACACGGAGTGCCGGCCGGGGTGTACGTGCTGATCTCCAGCGCCGTGGTGACGGTCAGCAGCACGGCGTCGCTGTAGACCTCGTCGCGCGCCTTGATCGTGACGCCGCGGGACCTGTTGAACGTCAGCTCGCGGGTCTCGCCGTTCGCCGTGACGGTGACCTGCTCGACGCGGACCGGCTTGATCCCCATCAGGTTCGACAGCCGCACGCGCACGGAGGTGCCGCTGGCGGTGAGATCGACGGTGGTGCGCACGCTCGGGTCCGGCACCGCGGCCGAGATTGTCGGCACGGCCTGCCACACGGGCAGCCAGCGGATCGCCGCCGACCGCTCGTGCACACCAGAAGCGCCGCAGGCGAGCAGCAACGCCAGCACGATGATCACCCTCACGGGTGAAGCATGCGGTGGATCAGCTCTTCGCTGCTACGGCTCCGCGGATGAACTTGTTGTCCAGGTGGTCGTCCTCGGTCACGTCGCGCGCCTTCAGGAACACCACGAACAGCGCGACCAGCAGCGCAGCCCGGCCCCACACGCCGATCATCACGGCCTGCGCGGAGAAGCTGTCGTAGATCCCGGCCGGCTGCCCGAACTCGATCGCCCAGAACCAGCGGAAGATCCCGATCCCCATCGCCAGGTCGACCACGAAGTAGGCGAACGCCCAGACCAGCTTCACGCGCAGGAGCACGAGGAACGGCACCAGCCACAGCGTGTACTGCGGCGAGTGGACCTTGTGCAGCAGCATGAAGCCGCACAGCATCGCGCCGGACACCGCGATCCACGGGTAGCTGCCCTCGCGCTGGTACCGCACCCAGCCGTAGCCGGCCGCGATCGCGAACGAGATCAGGATCGTGATCGGCGAGATGACGCCGACCAGCGACTGCATCGCGTCGTCGCCGATGAACGGCCGCAGGCCCCAGTACCAGATCGAGTTCGTGGTGATGTCGACCCGGCGCAGCTGCTGGAACTCGAACGAGGCCAGCCAGCCGTCGTAGCCCGCGAAGGCGAACGGCAGGTTGACCAGCACGACCGTGACGATCGAGGCCAGAGCGACCTTGACCGCACCGGCGATGTCGAACCTCTTGCCCTCCGGCAGTTCCTGCCCGCGCCAGCCACCGGTGGCGACGAAGAGCATCAG
Source organism: Lentzea sp. NPDC051213 (assembly GCF_044455585.1). NCBI lineage: Bacteria > Bacillati > Actinomycetota > Actinomycetes > Pseudonocardiales > Pseudonocardiaceae > Lentzea > Lentzea sp. NPDC051213. The sequence continues at coordinate 109,370 of NZ_JBITEX010000005.1, read as the reverse complement.
CGGCAGCACGAAGGCGGCCGGGTAGACCTTGAAGGCGAAACCGAGCGCCAGCAACACGGACGCGACCGTCGCCCGTTCGACCAGTGGCCGGTTCCAGCGGTGCACCACGAAGACCGCGGCCACCGAGCACAGCACGACCGGCAGGTCCCAGTTGTGGAACGCGTACAGGATGAGCGGTGGCCCGATCGCCCACAGCAGGGCGCGCCAGCGGGCGAGTTTGCCCAGCAACCAGCCCGTGAGCAGGCCGAACGGCGCCATCAGCAGCGAGGAGAAGAGCAGGTACTCCGCGTCGTTGTGCGCGAAGATCGCGCCGGCCCAGATGATCAGGCCGGTGAGCACCGGGTACTCGACCGAGCCGCCGACGAGGATGCCCTTGTCGCTGATGCCGCCGTCGACGTACGGGAAGACGTGCCGGTCGATGTCGCGCCCGATCCAGAGGTGCTGGATGTCGGAGTAGCAGACCTCTTCTTTGTTGCGCTCGTCGTAGTCGGGCTGCGTGCGGCCCCACTGGTCGAACGCCGGACCGGTGCAGCGGTCCTTGTTGATGAAGCCCAGCAGCAGCGTGAACCCGCACAGCAGCACGAGCACGACAGCGGCCGGCCTGCCGAAGCGGTTCACGAAACGCCCCGCGTCGCCTCGGTCGGGCGTCACGCTCACCACCTCGTGCACGGTCTTCACCGACCGGCGTTGTCGCGCAGGTACGCGATGTCGTCGGCCTGGCCCTCGTCCGGTGTCTCCACCACGACGGGGCATCCGGCACTGGCGGCCACGGCCACCAGCTGATCGGCGTCGATGGTGCCAGTCTTGATGTTGTCGTGCCGATCGCGCGCCGAGCCGAACTCGTCACGCGAGCTGTTGAGGTGCACCAGGTCGATCCGGCCGGTGATCGCTTTCACCCGATCGACGATGCCGACGAGGTCCTCACCGGCGGCGAACGCGTGGCAGGTGTCGAGGCAGAAGCCGGAGCCGAACTCGCCGACCGCGTCCCAGAGCCGCTTGAGGTTGTCGAACGAGCGCGCCATGGCGTTGTCGCCGCCCGCGGTGTTCTCGATCAGGACCGGCACGGCGAAGCCGCCGTCGGCGACCTGGCGCTCGAAGAACTTGCGCCAGTTCGCGAACCCCTCCGCCGGGTCCTCGCCCTTGGTCACGTGCCCGCCGTGCACGATCAGGCCCTTCGCGCCGACGGTCGCGGCGGCCTCCGCGTGCTGGATCACGTTCTTCCGCGAGGGAATCCGGATCTTGTTGTTCAGCGACGCGATGTTGATCATGTACGGGGCGTGGATGAACACCTCGAGATCGGAGGCGAGCAGTGCCTCCGTCTGCGGATGAGGTTTGGGCTTCTTCCACCCCTGGGGATCCGACAGGAAGAACTGGACGACCTCGGCACCGCGTTCGGCCGCGGCGCCGACCGGGTCGTCGTCGCGAACATGGGCCCCGATGCGCATGAGCAGGAGGGTAGTCGGCGTCCATAACGCCATCGCAGCCGCCGCCGATAGGAGTAATTGCGAAAACTGGGGATGGTCTGCGTCACGACCAGGACCTACGGTCGTTACTAGAGAGTAGGAAAGGGGTTCACATGCGACTGCTGAGCGTCACCGCCGCGACGCTTCTGGCGCTGGTCTCCGCCTCGGTCGGCCTGGTTCCCGCCTCGGCGGCCGACCCCATCGTCGTGGGCAGTTGTGCGACGAGCGTGCAGGGCACGCCCGGCACCCCGGTCTCGCTCAGTCCCAGCGCCGTGCTCCAGCCCGTGACGGACCTGGTGCGCGCCGTGCCGGTGCTCGGGCCGCCGCTCGCGGAACCGTTCAAGCAGTCGTTCTCCAAGCTCAAGCCCATGCCGATCGGCACGGTGCAGGCAGGTACGCAGACCATCAGCGGTGCCACGATCGCGAACGTGGTGACCGCCGAGCTGCAGAAGATCCCGTTGCTCGGGCCGATCCTCGGGACGCTCGACCAGACCGTGCGCGCGACGCTGACGCAGGGTTGCCAGGTGGTCGTGACGGGCGTGAACCAGGTCGCGGCACCGATCCAGGACGGGTCCAAGGCGATCGCGGACGGCTCCCAGCAGCTGACGCCGCAGCTCCCCGGCCAGCCGAAGCCGCCTGGTCAGAACCCCCAGCCTCAGCCCGGCACGCCGCCCGGCCAGCCGGGGACGAACCCCGGCAGCCCCGGCGCGGGTACCCCGATCACCCGCGACTTCCCGCTGTACTCGCTCGGCACGAACTACGGCCGCGTGCCGCTGTTCAGCTACGGCTCGCTGCCGTTCGCGATGCCCGGCCTGTACTCGCCGTCGCCCGGCGTTCGGTACGGCTCACAGGTGCCGCGCGCGTCGAACGGCAACAACTACGACACCGACCCGGTGCTGGCGGCCGGCCGCGCGACGGCCCTGCCGAGGCTGGGCGGCCCCGGCGGCGTCGGCCTCCCGGTGCTGGTAGCGGTGCTGATGCTGGCCTGCGTGACGGGTGCGCTGGTGCGAACCTGGGTGCTTCGCCGCACCCCTGCGTAGTCGCCGAACGCGCTCTGTTAACCTTTTACAGTTGCTGACGCGACGACCCTCCTGCCACGGAAAGCCCGTGGCCGCGAGTCCACAGGAGGTGAGTGGTCCTCATGCGTCATTACGAAGTGATGGTCATCCTCGACCCCAGCCTTGACGAGCGCACGATCGCGCCGTCTCTCGACACGTTCCTCAACGTCATCAAGACGACTGGTGGCAACGTCGAGAAGGTCGAAGTCTGGGGCAAGCGCCGGCTGAGCTTCGAGATCAAGAAGAACACCGAGGGTATCTACGCGGTGCTCGACCTGACCTCGACTCCCGACGCGGTGAAGGAACTGGACCGCCAGCTCGGTCTGCAGGAGACGGTGCTCAGGACCAAGGTCCTGCGCCGCGAGCCCGCCAAGTCGGCCGTCAAGGCCTGACGAACCTCTGATAGGGGAGCTCCGAAGACATGGCTGGTGAGACGACGATCACGGTGGTCGGGAACCTGACTGCCGACCCAGAACTCCGCTTCACCCAGAGCGGTGCCGCGGTGGCGTCCTTCACGGTCGCCTCCACGCCCCGCACCTTCGACCGCCAGTCCGGCGAGTGGAAGGACGGCGAAGCGCTGTTCCTGCGGTGCAACGTGTGGCGGCAGGTCGCCGAGAACGTGGCCGAGTCGCTCACCCGCGGTTCGCGAGTGCTCGTCTCCGGACGGTTGCGCCAGCGTTCCTTCGAAACGAAGGAAGGCGAGAAGCGCACTGTCGTGGAGCTGGAGGTCGACGAGATCGGCCCCTCGCTGCGCTACGCGACCGCGAAGGTCAACAAGGTCAGCCGTGGAGACGGCGGCGGTGGCGGCGGCTTCGGCGGCGGCGGCGGTCAGCAGTCTCGCGGCGGTGGCGGTGGCGCACCGGCAGACGACCCGTGGGGTTCCGCCCCGCCGGCCGGCTCTGGTGGCTTCGCCGACGAGCCCCCCTTCTAGACCGACTGCACCGGTCATCCAGTACCTCATTCATCGCGTATCCAGGAGTTAGAGACACATGGCCAAGCCGCCTGTGCGCAAGCCCAAGAAGAAGGTCTGCGCCTTCTGCAAGGACAAGAGCGCAAGCCTGATCGACTACAAGGACACGACGCTGCTTCGGAAGTTCATCTCCGACCGCGGCAAGATCCGTGCCCGCCGAGTCACGGGCAACTGCTCGCAGCACCAGCGCGACGTCGCTGTTGCCGTGAAGAACGCCCGTGAGATGGCCCTGCTGCCCTACACCTCGACCGCCCGCTAAGGAAAAGGAGACATTCGCGATGAAGCTCATCCTCACCGCTGACGTTTCCGGCCTTGGCGCGCCCGGCGACATCGTCGAGGTCAAGGACGGCTACGGCCGCAACTACCTGCTCCCGCGCGGTCTCGCGATCGTCGCGACCCGCGGTGCGCAGAAGCAGATCCAGGTCATCACCCGCGCGCAGGACACCCGCCGCGTGCGCGACCTGGACCACGCCAAGGAGATCAAGACCGCGCTCGAGGGTCTCTCCGTGACGCTCAAGGCCAAGGCCGCCGCCGGCAGCTCCAAGCTGTTCGGCTCGGTCACCGCGTCGGACGTGGCGGCTGCCGTCAAGTCCGCCGGTGGTCCGGTCCTGGACAAGCGCGCCATCGAGCTGCCGGGTCACATCAAGACCACCGGCAAGCACTCGGTCACGGTTCGCCTGCACCCTGAGGTCACCCTCACGCTGCCGGTCACCGTCACCGCAGGCGAGTAGTTCGAGCGAACCAGGCGGCACCAGCACTCGTTGGTGGGGTTCGCCTTCGGTTCGGTTTGCTGAAGCGCCGCCTACCCGGAATGCTCCGGGTGGGTGGCGCTTTCGCTCGTTTGTCGTAGCGCCGCCCTGTCCACGTCCTGTGGATAACCTGTCTCGGTGTCCTGTCCGCGACACGCCGAAGAGGCGGTTTTTCGCGACACGCCGAGGGTGTGGCGCACGACTTTTTCCACAACTTGTGCACAGCCCCTGAGCTGCGGCTATTTCTGTCACTCCACCGGTTGTCCCCAGGTTGTCCCCAGCGCCTCGGCCCCTGTGAGCACCCATCCACAGGTTGTCCCCCACTTGTCCACAGGACGATCCACACGCTGGTTTGCTTGCTCCGGACGGGTCCCTCTAGCGTCGCGACTCGGGCGATGACCATCGCACAGCGTGGCCGCCCGAAATTGTCGGTGCCGCGCGGTACAACTGGGTGACACACCGGCTCTCGACTTTCTTCGCAGGGGTGATTTGGCAGTGGCGCTGGTCGATGACCGGGGAATGGCGGAGCCCTCTTTCGAGCGCCAGCCGCCGCAGGACCTCGCCGCTGAGCAGTCGGTGCTGGGCGGCATGCTGCTGTCCAAGGACGCCATCGCGGACGTCATCGAGGCGCTCGCGCCGAACGACTTCTACCGCCCCGCGCACCAGGCGATCTACGACTGCATCCTCGACCTCTACGGCCGCGGCGAACCGGCCGACCCGATCACCATCTCGGCCGAGCTCGAGCGGCGCGGCGAGCTGCTGCGCGTGGGTGGCGCGCCGTACCTGCACACGTTGATCGCGACGGTGCCGACGGCCGCGAACGCCGGGTACTACGCGGAGATCGTCGCCGAGAAGGCGGTGCTGCGCCGCCTGGTCGAGGCGGGCACGCGCATCGTGCAGCTCGGCTACAACGGGGCGGAGGGCGCCGACGTCGACGAGGTCGTCGACCGCGCGCAGGCCGCGATCTACGAGGTCACCGACCGCCGCACGTCCGAGGACTACGTGGCGCTGGAAGACCTGCTCCAGCCGACCATGGACGAGATCGACGCCATCGCCTCCCGCGGCGGCGTCTCGCTGGGCATCCCGACCGGCTTCGCCGACCTAGACGAGCTGACGAACGGCCTGCACGGCGGCCAGATGATCATCGTCGCCGCACGTCCCGGTGTCGGCAAGGCGCTCGCGCTCGACACGCCGCTGCCCACGCCGTCCGGCTGGACCACGATGGGTGCCGTCGCACCCGGCGACTTCCTGATCGGCGCGGACGGCCGCCCCACGCGCGTGGTCGCCGCGACCGAGGTGATGACCGGCCGTACGTGCTTCGAGGTCGCGTTCTCCGACGGCACCGTGATCGTGGCCGACGCCGAGCACCAGTGGCTGACCGAGTCGTGCAGCGAGACCGGCGGCTTCTGGGCGATCCGCACGACGGCACAGCTGTTCGAGCGCGCCGGCCTGTGCCGTCAGTTCATCCGCCTGTCCGCGGCCTGGGAGCTGCCGGCGGCCGAGCTGCCGCTGACTCCTCGTGCGCTGGGCCTCTTCCTGTCGGGCCTGGGCGACCTGGAGCTGACGGACGACGAGTTGCGCGTCGCCAAGGAACTCGACCTGGCCGACGACCCGCACATCCCAGCCGCGTACCTGCGCTCGTCACGCAAGCAGCGCGCAGAACTGCTCGCGGCACTGCAGGTGGACGGCCGTTTCGCGCGCCTGCGCCGTGACATCGACGAGCTGATCGCCGGCCTGGGCCAGCTCGACCAGGTCGAGATCGTGGCGGTCCGCCCGATCGCGTCAGTGCCGGTGCGGTGCGTGCAGGTCGACAACCACGACCACCTGTACCTCGCGGGCGAGACGATGATCCCGACCCACAACTCGACGCTGGGCCTGGACTTCGCCCGCTCGTGCTCGGTGAAGCACGGCATGACCAGCGCCATCTTCAGCCTGGAGATGAGCCGCACCGAGATCGTGATGCGCATGCTCTCCGCCGAGGCGCGCATCCGCCTCGGCGACATGCGCGGCGGCAAGATGAGCGACGACGACTGGACCCGCCTCGCCCGCCGGATGAGCGAGATCAGCGAGGCGCCGCTGTTCGTCGACGACAGCCCGAACCTCACGATGATGGAGATCCGCGCCAAGGCCCGCCGCCTGAAGCAGCGCCACGACCTCAAGCTCGTGGTCGTCGACTACCTCCAGCTGATGTCGTCCGGCAAGAAGACCGAGTCCCGCCAGCAGGAAGTCTCGGAGTTCTCGCGAAACCTGAAGCTGATCGCCAAGGAACTCGACGTCCCGGTCATCGCGATCTCCCAGCTGAACCGCGGTCCGGAACAGCGAACCGACAAGCGCCCGATGCTCTCCGACCTCCGTGAGTCCGGCTCGCTGGAGCAGGACGCCGACATGGTCATCCTGATCAACCGCCCGGACGCCTGGGAACGCGACGACCCGCGCGCCGGTGAGGCCGACCTGATCATCGCCAAGCACCGTGCCGGCCCGACCGCCACCATCACCGTGGCGCACCAGCTGCACTACAGCCGGTTCGCCGACCTGGCCCAGGGCTAGTCGCTCGTGTAGGTCTCACGATTGATGTCGTAATCTCATCAATCGTTCGTACGAGTGTCATTTATGACATTCTCGCGAGATTCCGCACAGCGCAAATGGCTAACGCCATCCGAGTACCCGCGAGGCTGACCTGTCCATCGGCCCCGCGGGCTGTTCCCACGTAGCTAGATGGTGTACGTGGGTTGCTGTCCTGAGCCGTAGATCCAGCGGTAGTCCTGCGCGGGACTCGGTGTGCCGCCCCAGCACCAGAACGTCAGGACCACCCAGGCCTTGCCGCCCTGGGGCGGCACGCCGGTGATCCTGACCTGCGCGGCACTCGTCGTACTGCCACGCCAACGTCCACTCATGTTGAGCGTCGCAACATCAGTGCCGGACACGTCCACGCCGGTCAGGCTTCCCAGGCCGAGACCCTTCGGGCAATGCCATGCGCCGACTCGAAATCCCACTACCTGTGTGGACGCCTGAGCGGGAACGGCCACCAGCATGCTGGCCAGGAATACGAAGGCACCTACCAGAGCGCCGAGAGCTTTCCTTCTCATATGCACCTCTCTAACCGAGTGGAGAAGGTCGCCGCCGCAGCTAGGAATCGTGTCGGGTTGGTCCAGCGTTACGGTCACGAAATTGCCATTCCACAAGGAATCCCTTGCATTGACAAGAGGTCCGAGAACGTCGTCCAGTTCCGCGCACGACACGCACCTACCGGGGCGCGAGTCCGCGCAGCGCCGTGTCCACCACCTGATCCACGTACTCGTGGGTCAGCAAGTCAGCGCGCTGCAGCCACCGATTGAGCACCGGCCCAAACAGCAGATCAACGGCCACGTCGAGGTCGACGTCCTCGGCAAGTTGCCCAGCACTGCGGGCAGCCAGCAGGCGAGCCTTCTTCAGTTCCCGCATCGGATCGTCCAGACGCTTCGCGTAGTCGGCGGCCAGAGCCGGGTCGTTGACGATCTCGATGTGCATGGCGCGCATCGCGTGGTCGAAGCGCGGGTCCTTGAGTTCGTCGACCGTGGCTCGCAGGACCAGCTTCAGGTCGGCCGCCAGGTCACCGGTGTCGGGTAGCGCCGCGGCCTCGCCCTCGCCGGCGAGCGTGAGGAAGGCGTCGAAGAGCAGCGAGCCCTTCGACGGCCACCACCGGTAGATCGTCTGCTTGCCGACGCCGGCGGCCTGGGCGATGCCCTCAATGCTGAGCTTGGCGTATCCGACCTCGCCGACCAGTTCGAGGGCGGCGGCGAGGATGGACCGCCGCGCGGTCTCGCTGCGGCGGCTGGGATCCGGGGCGACCTTCGTGGACACGCGGGTCAATCTAGCAAACGGAGAGACGAGACGGTCCGTCTTGACAGACGTGTCGGAGGGAGGCAAGCTAGCGCAGCAACGAGACGGTCCGGTTCGTCTCGTAACTGGGAGGAAAACACCATGGAAGCCTCATCTCGCGTCTGGTTCATCACGGGCGCCAGCCGTGGCCTCGGCCGCGCTTTCACCGAGGCCGCGCTTGCCGCCGGCGACCGGGTCGTCGGCGCGGCCCGGGACGTCTCGCCGCTCGACGGACTCGTCGCCGAGCATCCTGATCGACTGCTGGCGCTGCGCCTGGACGTCACGGATCGGTCGGCGGTCTTCGAGGTCGTCGCTCAGGCGGTCGAGCACTTCGGCCGGCTCGACATCGTCGTGAACAACGCCGGTGCGCTGTTCACGGGCATGGTCGAGGAGTTCAGCGAAGCCGAGGCGCGTGCGCAGTTGGAGGTCAACTTCTTCGGCGCGCTGTGGGTCAGTCAGGCCGTGCTCGCGCCGATGCGGGCCAACGGCAGCGGGCACATCGTGCAGATCTCCAGCATCGGCGCTCTCGGCGGCTTCTCCAGCACCGGGCTTTACAGCGCCAGCAAGTTCGCGCTGGAAGGAATGAGCGAGGCGCTCGCCGCCGAGGCAGCCGCGTTCGGTGTCAAGGTCACCATCGTTCAGCCGGGCGGCTACTGGACCGACCTCTACACCAGCATCACGGCGACCAGCCCGAACCCCGTTTACGACCCGCTTCGCGCGGAGCTCGAGAAGCAGTGGGCGGAAGGGTCGATCGACAGCGAGCCGAGGTTGGCTGCCGAAGCGGTGATGACGCTGGTCGCGAGCGACGACCCGCCGCTGCGGCTCCTGCTCGGCAGCATGGTCTACGACCTCGCGTTCGACATCTCCCGGCGGCGGATGGACACCTGGGCCGGATGGGAGAAGACCAGTCGTGCCGCGGAAAAGGCCGTCCCGGCACCGAACTCGGTCTGACAATTCCGCCATGAGAATCACCGTGCTGGGCAGCTGCGGCGCCTATCCGGAACCGGGCCGGGCGTGCAGCGGGTTCGCCGTGGAGGAGTCCGGTTTCCGGCTGGTCCTGGACCTGGGCTACGGGACGTTGCCCAGGCTCCTGGAGCTGTGGCCGGACGGCCCGGACGCGGTGGTGATCACCCACGAACACCCCGATCACTGCGCTGACCTGCACGCTTTGTTCCGCATGCACCACTACGGGCGCCGCGGCCGGCTGAACCTGTACTGCCCGCCGGGTGTGCTCGACCGGCTGCAGGGCCTCGAACCCGATGTGTCGTTGCTGGAGGTCTTCGACGTCTTCGAGTTGCCGGGGACCTGGGAGGTCGGCCCGTTCCAGCTGACCGGCGTCGACCTGCCGCACTTCGTGCCTAACGCGGGCATTCGCCTGGAGGCCTCTCGGGTGCTCGCCTACACCGGCGACACCGGTCCGTCGCCTGCCTTGGCCGCGTTGGGGCGCGACGCGGACCTGTTCGTCGTCGAGGCGACCGACCGGCCCGGCGACACCTCGGGCTTGCTGATGACGTCCGCGGCGGCTGGTTCGTGGGCACAGCAGGCCGGTGCCCGGCGGCTGATGCTGACTCATTTCTGGCCGGGCAACGACCGTTTCGCGGCGGTGAGCGCGGCGCGCGGATCGTTCGGCGGTTCGGTGTTCGCGGCCGAGGAAGGTGACGTTTACGCACTTGGATGATGTCAGTCCACGTTGACGAGCACCGTTTGTCAGCCTAGCCTGACAGATGTGGACGAGCTCACGCGTCAGATCAACTCCGTCGAACCCGCCGTCAGCCTGCGTGCCGTGGGGGCGTTGCGACGCCTCGCCGAGCAGGTCGAGGCGACCTCCGTGGCGCGGGCCAGGGAGCAGGGCTGGTCGTGGGAGCAGATCGGCGACGCGCTGGGCATGTCCCGCCAGTCGGTGCACGCCAAGTACAGGGGGACTCCGTGAAGCATCCAGCCAGGCACGTCCGGGCTCGCGTGATCGTCGCTGCGCAGGCAGAGGCTCAACGACGTGGCGACCGTCGGCTGTCGACCGAACATCTGCTGCTCGGCCTGCTGCACGAACCGGCCGCCGTCGAGGTGCTCGGTGTGGACGTGGTCGCGGCGCGCGCCGGACTGGATTCACTGGATCGCGCCGCACTCGCCGCGATCGGCATCAACACCGGCGACTTCCACCCGACCGTCGTGCCGGCCGCGACGAAACGCCCGCCGCTGACCACGGCCGCACGCGCCACCGTGTTCCGCGCGCTCAAGCCGACGCCCCGCGCCAAGGCCAGCCACCCGACCGCCGAACAGTTCGTGCTCGCGCTGCTCGCCAACGACCGGCCGGACCCGGCCGCCGATCTGCTGGCCCACCTCGGCGTCGACACCGAGGCCGTGCGCGCTCGACTGTCATGAACCGACTGATGCTCTGCGGCGTCGTCGCGGGGCCGCTGTTCGTACTGACGTTCCTGGTCAACGGCGCGTTCGTCGACGGCTACTCCCCGCTGCGCCATCCGGTCAGCGGCCTGCAGCTCGCCGGGTGGGTCCAGTCAGCGAACTTCATCGTGGCCGGCGTCCTCGTGATGGCTTTCGCGGCGGGACTTCGTCAGGGCTTCTGGGGACCGCTGCTGATCGGCGCCGTCGGCCTCGGCCTGGTCGGTTCCGGTGTCTTCACGACCGACCCGGTCAGCGGCTTCCCGCCGGGAAGTCCCGCGCTGGTCGAGTACTCGTGGCACGGGTGCACGACCTGTTCGCGGTGCCGACCTTCGTGGGCTGGCCGATCGCCTGCTTCGTCCTCGCGCGCCGCTTCCGCCCGTGGTTCTCGATCATGTCGGGCGTGCTGTTCGCGGTGATGTTCGTGCTGACCAACGCGGCGTTCGCTCAGGTGCCGGGCCTGGTCGAGTTCGGCGGGCTGCTGCAACGCCTCACGATCACGATCGGCTTCACCTGGCTGACTGTCTTCGGCGCGGCAATGCTGGTCAAGCGGCCGCAGCTCGGCTAGAACCGATTTGTGCTGCACGACCCGCTCACAGGCCTGCCCGGCCACGCCCTGCTGCTCGACCGCCTGGAGCAGTCGTTGATCCGCGCCCGCACCCGCGGCACCCTCGTGACGCTGGTCCTGATCACGGCGCCCGACTCGGTGCTGGACGCGGCCCGCGTCCTGCGCGCGGGCCTGCGCCCGGACTTCACGGTGGCTCGCTACCGAGACTCCGCATTGGCCGTCCTCGCGGAGCACGACTTCGGTGACGGCTCGCCCATCGCGTCCCTGATCAGGCAGCTGGTCGGCACCAGTCCGCACATCCACTGGGTGACGAGCGACGGGGAATCGAATCCGGACGACATCCTCGCGACCGCGGAAGACCCCGCACAGCACTGAGCCCCGGCGACACCGTCGTGTCGCCGGGGCTCAGCTTCTTACCGGAGGGAGGGTGTTACATCTAGCGGGGTGTTACAGCGAGCCGGTCACGCGCTCGAACACGTTGGCCGGGTCGATCAGGGCCATCGCCGGAGCGCTCACGGGCAGCTGCGGGAGCGAGCGCTCCGCAGCCTTGTCGCCCAGGCCCTGGGTCGGGTTCAGGTTCAGACCCGAGATGGAGGCCGGGCCGTCGAGCGGCAGCGCGGGCAGCGAGCGCTCGGTCGGCAGGGCCGGCAGGGCCGGGAGCAGCGGCAGAGCCGGAGCCGTCACCGGGAGGGACGGCAGCGAACGCTCAGCGGCGGCACCGGTCGGGAGCAGGCTCTGCGCGGTCGCCAGCACCTCGGCCAGGGGCAGGCCCTGGACGTTCGGCGTGATGCCGGCCGTGCCACCGTTCACCGGCAGGTTGGAACGCTCCTGCGCGACACCGGGCAGAGCCGGGGTCGGCAGCTGGCCCGCGAGGGCGGTGATGCCGTCGACGCTGGGCAGGCTGTTCACCGGCAGCTGGTCGATGCTGCTCACCGGCAGCTGGTCGATGCCGTGGAACGCAGGGACCTCGTTGGCCTTCATCAGGCTGTCGACGCCCTTGGGGAGCTCGATGCCCTTGAGCTTCGCGGCACGCAGGGTGCCTTCGTCCTCGCCGGTGAGCTGCGTGTCGTCGCTGGTGCCCAGGGTGGTCGCCTGGCCGACGACCTCGACGGGAACGCGCGCGACCTTGGCCGCAGCCTCGACCGGGACGGTCATCTCGCGGGCGGTCAGCGGTCCGCTGCCCTCCGTGAGCATCTCGCCGCCGGCCTCGGTGTGCGAGACCTTGTCGGTGGTCGTCGTGGCGTTGCCCGCAGCCGCCACCGCGTCCGCGTACACGCCGGCAACGGCGTTGGCGGGGACGTGGATCAGGTTGCCGGACACCGAAGCGTCCTCGGCCTGCGAGGTGCTGTCGCCACCGGACACGACGTTGGTGTCGGACACCACGTCGGAGTTGGTGATGCCCGCCGCGGAGACGGTGTTGCCCGGAACCGCGGGGAGCACAGCGGGCTGCGCGCCGATCAGGTTGCCGGAGACCGAGCCGTTGTCACCGTTGCTGGTGACGTCGCCGCCGGCGACCGAGTCGAGGTCGTTGGTGGCCTCGGAGTCGACGTTGCCGGCACCGCCGACCGACCAGCCCAGCACCTGGGTGCCGGTCGCGACCGGAGCCGAGACGACGTTGCCGGCGACCGAACCCTTCTCACCGGTGGTGAGAGCGTCGCCGCCAGCCTGCATGTCGGTGGCGTTCTCGGAGTCGGTCGTGTTGTTGCCGACCAGGGTGGCACCGTCGCCGAAGACCTGGGCCGGCGTCGAGGTCGGGACCTGGACGATGTTGCCGGAGACCGAGCTCTTCTTGCCGTAGGCCTTCGGGTCGTCGCCCGCGATGACCGAGGTGTCGTTCGACGTCTCGGACGTCGTGTTGCCCACCAGGCCGGCGGTGTCGCCGAAGACCTGCGGGGCGACCGCGGTGGGCGCGGTCACGACGTTGCTCGAGACCGTGCCGTTGTCGTCCTGCGTGTTCGGCTGACCGGAGGAGCGAACCTCCTTGGTCTCGTCCGCCGAGCCGGTGGCCTGGCCACCCGCTGCACCGGCGAGGCCGTAGACCTCGGCCGGAGCGGCGACGGGGGCCTGCACCAGGTTGCCGGAGCCGACCGAGTCGTTGCCGACCGTGCCCTGGTAGCCGTTGGTGACCGACGTGACGTCGTTCTCGCAGGTACCGGTGGCCTGGCCGACCACGGTGGCACCGTTGCCGCACGCGTCCACGGCGGTGGCCGGCGGGGCGTCGACGATGTTGCCGGAGAGGACCGACTTGTCGCCGAGGGTGTAGGTCTCGCCACCCGCGACCGAGGTCGCCTCGTTCTCGTGGTCGGTCAGCGCGTTGCCGACCAGGGACGCACCGTTGCCGCCTGCGGCGACGGGGAGCGAGATGGGCGCGCCGGCGACGTTGCCGGAGCCCGTGGAGCCGGTGCCGTTGGTGTTCTTCTGACCACCGGCGGTCGACTCGTTGGACGTCTCGCTGATCGCGGTCGCGTTGCCACCAGCGGCGGCGGCGTTGTCGTCGACCGTGATCGGACCGGCGAGCGCGGGCTCGGCGATGTTGCCGCAGAGCGTGGCGGGGTCGCCACTGGTGCGCGTCGCGCCACCGGCGTAGGCGGCACCGGTCTGGACCGAGTCGGTGGTGGCGTTGGCCGCACCGGCGACCGCGTTGCCGTTCACCTCGAACAGCGGGGCCAGCGGGATCGGCACGGCGTTGCCGGAGATCGAGCCGTTGTCGCCGCTGGTGTCGATGTCGCCGTTGGACGACGCGAACGTGTCGGCGGTGGACTTCGCGTCCGCGATGCCGGCCGCGCCGACACCGTTGCCGGTCAGCTGGACCGGGGTCGCGCCCTGCTCGGCCACGACGTTGCCGGAGATGGCGCCCTTGTCACCGCTGGTGGCCAGGTCGCCGCCGGTCGTCGCCACCTGCGAGGCGGTCGTGTCGGTGGCAGCGTTGCCACCCGCCGCGATCGCGTTGCCGGTGAGCTGGACGGGGAGCACGTGGTTGACGGCCACGATGTTGCCGGCGAGCGCCTGGCCCGTGCCGTCGGTGGTGATGCTGCCGTCGCGGTGCGACTCCTGCACGCAGTCACCAGCAGCCGCGGCGTCGCCGAGAACGGCGATCGCGTTGCCGCAGATGTGGATCGGCACGTCGACGTGTGCCTGAACCGTGTTGCCGCGCACCAGGCCCTGCAGGGCGGTGCCCTGCAGGCGCTCGCCTGCCTGACGGATCAACGGGTGCGCGACCGGAGCGGCCGTGCGGGTCGGCACCGCGCTGGTGACGCGGTCCGTGCTGATCGTGCGGTCGATCTTGGGAACGTTCAGGTTCCGAACAGGGGTGCCCAGATTGTTCTGGTCCACCAACACCGGAACGGAAACGCCCGCGTCAACGGCCGGCGGTGCTGCGTCGGGGTTGACGTTCTCCTGGGCAGAAGCGATGCCCGTACCGAGCATCAGCAAACCACCAGTGACAAACGCGGACTGAATTCCGCGCTTCGCCCAGGTCTGCATTGGGTCTCCTTCCAAAATCCCCTGTAATCAGGGGGGTCCATGGGGGTGGGGCCGGAACGCGCAGGGGAGGGCGCGTCATCACCGGGGGAGTCGCACGCGGTGATCGACCGGAAGGAGCGCAAGAAAAAAGCGCGACGGTCGATTTTCGGACGGCCGGGGAGGTGGCTGTCGCGAACCGCGCGCTGAAATCAGTCGGGGTTGATACCGGGCTGCTTGCCCGGCTTCACGGTCACCTCGTCGGTCGACGGCGCAAGAGCGCGCGCAACCGCGGTGTCGTGAACGCTGCCGGACGCAGCCAGAGCAGCGAAGCTGTCGCCGCTGGCAGAACCAGAACCACCCGAGCTGCAGCTGCACTGGACCGGCGCGGGGGCCGGCACGGGCAGCTTCGGGAACGGGTTGCTGGGCAGGGACGGACGCTGCTCGGAGGGCACCATGAAGTGGTGCGTCTCCGCGAGATCCGTCCACGAGGCACCGGACGGGCCGGTGAACTGCGAGACCTGCGCGACCGGCGACTGTCCGGCCTCGGAGGGTGCCGGCGCACCGAAGTAGTCGACGTCCATCGCCCGCGAGGTCGCGGGGGTCTGGGGCGTGACGACCTTGGTGACACGGGGCAGGACCCGGTGGGCGATCTCTTCGACCGCCTGGTGGACCTGCACCTCCGGCAGAGCGGCGCGAGCCTTCTGCTGCTCGGCGCGGAGAGTTTCGTCGATCTTGTCGACGGCCTTGGCAGCGGGAACGACGACCGGCAGCTTCTCGTCAACGGAGACGATCTTGGTGACGACGTCGATCTGCTGAGCGTCGTCAGCCGCACTGGCCGACGACGTGGTGAGTGCCCAGGCGATGGCCGTACCCGCGACAGCTCCACCGACGGCGAGCAGCGCTCGGGTGGCGAACCGGCGAATGCCGTTCGCTCCCGTCTTCGCTCGCAGACCGGCAGAGGACAACGCGGGAACCTCGCTTCTGTGTGACACCCAAGGGGTTTCGCCGACGATCAAGGTTGATCAAGTCGACGTGGCGACAATGCCAGTCGCGCCATCCCGAATGCACGCTCAGCGCGCCCGGTTAGCTACATCGTGTGACGAACACAGTGTGCAAGTCGATCTCACCCGCAGTGATCGACGCACGTCGTGCCGTACAAGATCAAAAACGGGCCTGGCAAGATCAAACTCGCTTCAACACCCGCGTCATGCCCGCGGCCGCGGTCGATGCCAGCACCCAGCCGACGGCGACGAGCAACGACGAGACGAACTGGGAAGCGCCGGTGAACTGCCACTTCCCGTCGTGGCCGAAGTCGACGATCGGGATGAGCAGGTCGAGCGAGAGGAGCCAGGCGTTCCACACCGGGTCCTCGTCCTTGTTGAGCTTGACCATGGGGTGCCACTGGAACCAGAGCGAACCGCTCAGCCAGAACACGCCGAGCCAGCAGATCGCGAGCCACGGCCGGTAGCCGTAGCCGACCGTCCACCGCTGCACGTAACCCCAGATCCGTCCGGCCCGGCCGAGCTCGGAGTAACGGCGGCGCTGTTTCTCCAGCTGGACCTTCTGCGAGAGCTCCTCCTCGCCACCCTGCTGGTAGACGGCGGCGAGCTGCTCGTACGGTCCGGGCGCGAAGTCCGGTTGCACCTTGAGCAACCACTTCAGCCGGGTCTCCACCGACACCTCGGGATCGGCGGTGATGCCGTCGAACGTGAAGTCGTCGACGGCGACCCCGCCCTCGGCGTCCCACAGCCCTGGCCCGTCGGTCACCGACACCGCCTTGAGGCGGCTCAGCACTATTTTTCCCTTGGGCTGCTGGCCCGCGGGGATGTGCAGGCGGAACTGGTGCACGGTGAGGCCGTAGGCGTTGAGCGCGATGTCCGCCGCGGTCGAGCCGAGGTGCGAGTCGCTGAACGTCGCCATCTTGCCGACCTCGCCCAGCCGGATCCGCACGCCGCCGACCGCGGTGAACCCGCGGCTGCAGAGGAGGTCCTTGCCGATCGTGATGGCGCGAGCGTCGAGTGACGGTTTCTGCGTGCCGTTCGCACGCAGCCGCGGCAGCGTGAGCTCGGCGCCGGAGAGGTCCAGCGTGGAACCGATGTTCGCGTTCTGCAGCCGGACCGAGCCCTTGGCCCTCAGCTCGCGCAGGAAGAGCGTGCCGCCGATCTGGAGGCGGTCGGCGAACAGGACGTCGATGCCCGGCCCGTGCAACGACACCCCGGACATGCTGGCGCTGCCCTGGATGGTCGCGTTCGAGAGCCTGACCTGGCCGTAGGTCTGCAGTGCGAGCGAGCGGACGCCCGCGCCGTTGACCGCGCTGCGGGCCTCGACGTCGCCGCGGACCTGCATGCCGTCCGCGTGCAGGGCGACCGGGATGCGGTTCGTGACGTCACCGGCGAGCTCCTCGGCGACGTCACGGGGCCCGATCACCGCGCCGGAGAGCCGGAAGTACCCGCCGATGCTCGCGTTGGGCAGCCGGACCGTGCCGGTGCTGGTGAAGCCGTCGTCGAGCTCGACGTTGCCCTCGACCCGGATGCGGTCGGCCACCAGCGTCGCCGCCTCGTCGGCCGACCCGTGCGGCAGGACCAGCACCTGGCTGTCGACGCGGTGGGTTGAGTGCAGGCGCGCGCCGGTGAACTCGAGGTTCCCGTTGACCCGCGCGCCGTCGAACAGCACCCGGCCCTCCGCGGTGAAGCGGCCGCCCTCGGAGTTGCAGAAGACGTTGCCCGCCACCACGATGCCGGACGCGTCGAGCGCGTCCCGGCCGGTGTTGATCAGGCGCGCGCCGCCGAGGTGGACGCTGCCGCCGATCGCCGCACCCCTCAACCGCACCTCACCGTTGGCCCGCATCGCGATGCCCTGCACGGAACCGCTCACGCGCAGCCGAGCGCCGAGGAGTGCGTGGTCGGTGTTGCTGCGCAGGACGGAGCCGGCCAGCCGGAGCGTGCCGTCGACGGCGGCGTCGGTGAGGTCGACCGTGCCCGTGCAGGTGAAGCCGGCCTCGAGGACCAGGTCGCTGAACACCCGGAGGTTGCGGCCCTGCAGGCCGGGCACGCGGGTGCCGCGCAGCCGCAGGCCGATCAGCCGGGCCATGCGCAGGTCGAGCGACTCCTCGAAGGTGCAGTGGGTGAGGTCGATGACCCGCGTGACGCGGGTGCCCTCCAGCTCGAACTTGCCGGTGACGCGGGCGTTTCGCATCCGCAGTGCCGGCAGTCCCTTGCGGGGCACGCGGTACATGCCGGTCAGCAAGCCGGTGAGCACCTCGCCGCGAACGCTCTGCCCGGTCAGGTCGATCTCGATGCCCGCCGCGTAGGCCCCGGCGACCTGGCGTTCGACCTCGGTCAGCTCTTCCGGCTTGATCACTTGTGCCCTCCCCTGCCCAACGGATCATCCCCATCCGGTTCCGCCTTGGCCAGGGTCCAAGCGGTTAACGTGAGGCGCGTGAGCACAAACGAGACGGAGATCAGCGGCCGCGTACCCCTGCTGCTGCGGGTGAGCGCCGCGCTGAGCTGGCGGTTCGTCGTTGTGGTGGCCGCGTTGTACGTGGTCGCGTACGTGCTGGGCTTCCTCGCCTCGATCGTGATCCCCGTCGCAATCGCGCTCCTGCTCGCCGCACTGCTCTCGCCCGGCGTGGCGAAACTCGTCGAGTGGCGGGTCCCGCGCGGCGTGGCGACCACCCTGATGATGATCATCGGCATTGGCGTTCTCGGCGGCGTGCTGACGTTCGTGATCAGCGAGTTCTCCCGCGGCCTGCCCGAACTGCAGACGCAGGTGGCGGCGTCGCTCGACACGATCCAGAAGTGGCTGAAGGACGGGCCCGCGCACCTGTCCGATCAGCAGCTGCAGAACTACGTCAACGAGATCGTGAAGACGATCAAGGAGAACCAGGCCGCGATCACGTCCGGCGCGCTGACCACAGCCGCGACGCTGGGCGAGGCGCTGACGGGACTGCTGCTCGCGCTGTTCACGCTCATCTTCTTCTTGCACGACGGTGACGGGATCTGGCGTTTCGTGACCCGTGTGGTGCCGAGTGACGTGCGCCAGCGTGTCGACGTGGCCGGCCGTCGCGGGTTCGGCTCTCTCGTTTCTTATGTGCGCGCGACGGCGGTGGTCGCGATCGTCGACGCCGTCGGTGTCGGCATCGGCCTGGCGATCATCGGCGTGCCGCTGGTGGTGCCGCTGTCCGCGTTGGTGTTCCTCGGTGCGTTCATCCCGATCATCGGTGCGGTGTTCACGGGTGCGGTGGCGGTGTTGATCGCGCTGGTGACGAACGGTCCGATCGCCGCGCTTGTCGTGCTGGCAGTGCTCATCGGCGTGATGCAGTTGGAGTCGCACGTGCTGCAGCCGCTGTTGCTGGGCCGCGCGGTGAAGCTGCACCCGCTGGCCGTGGTGCTGGCGATCGCGGGCGGGTTGGTCACGGGCGGCATCGCCGGGGCGCTGCTCGCGGTGCCGTTGCTGGCGGTGCTGAACTCCGGGATCCGGTCGCTGGTGTCGGACGCGGACGCGGTGGAGAAACCGGAGCAGGTCGACGTGCTGAATCCGCAGGACACCGCGCCCAAGGACGACAACAGCGAACGGGTCAAGAAGCTCTAAGCCATCGAGACCAGGTTGCGGCCGTAGGCCTTGGCCGCCAGCAGTGCCGCATCGGCCGCCACCAGCAGGTCCGGCAGCTCGTACCCGAACCTGGTCGTGGTGGCCACGCCGATCGACACGGTCAGGCCGCTGAGCTCGTGCGGCTTGCCGTCGGTGGCCATCGTGGGCACGCGCAGGGCAGCCACGGCCTTGCGCACGCGTTCGGCGACGAACTCGGCTTCGTCCGGAGTGGCTTCGGGCAGCAGGACGACGAACTCCTCACCGCCGAAACGCCCGACGAGGTCGCCCCGGCGCACGGTGCCGCGCAGCAGCAGGGAGATCGCGGCCAGCGCGGCGTCGCCGGCCAGGTGGCCCACCTCGTCGTTGACCTTCTTGAAGTGGTCGAGGTCGAGCAGCATGACGGCCATCGGGCGGGTGCGGGTGCCGCCCTTGGTCAGCTCGTAGCGGGCGCGGCTGTCCCAGTGCACGGCGTTGGCCAGGCCGGTTTTGGCGTCGCGCTGGGCCGAGCGGCGCCACTGGGGAAGCTGGGCGGCGCGTTCGAGCAGCGCCAGGGGCGGGCCGGCGATCAAAGCGTGGATGGCCGTGGACTCGGCTACACAGCCCATGAGGCCGCCGATCGACACCGCCACGATGCCGAGGACCGCGTCGATGGGTTCACCGACGTTCTCCTCGAAGGTGGCGGACGGGCGGCGGAGTTTCAGGCCGACCGCGATCAGGGCAGCGCGCAGGGCCAGCAGCGCGATGGCGCCGCCGACCATCACCAGCAGGCTCGCGTGCGGGTTCGTCCAGCCGAGCAGGAAACGGGTGCCGAAGACGGCCAGCGCCGTCGCGCTCAGCGTGAACAGCCAGCGGTGGGTCTCCGGGCGTTGCGCCAGCAGGCAGTGCAGGGCGGGGCCGAAGAGCAGCAGCACCAGCAGGTTCGGCGGCAGCGCGAGGATGCCGGCGGTGAGGTAGGAGAGGTGCGCGGCCCACGGGTTGCGCTCGGTCTCGCCCAGCCGGTGGCTGTAGATGGAGCTGCCGATGATCACCGCGCCCGCGGTGCCGGCGATGGCGGCGAACCTGCCGATTTCGGAGGGTGACGGCGTCTGGGTGGAAACGATCACGTAGGCGACGGTGGCGAGTCCGGCGAAGTCGATGAGCAGCCAGTAACAGAGCGCGGGCCGCCGCAGAGTCCACATCGGCCAGTCGCGCACAGCATCGCCCTCCCCCGAACCCGGAGAGCGTCGCACATTCCTCCGTTCGGCAGAAGACGGCCACCTGGGGGTTAGCCAGCGCACGTTCACGCGGCAGGATGGGGTTCGAAAGGAGCACAGCGTGCCTGAATTGCCTGCCGAACGTGTGACGAAGGTGATCGACGACCCGGCCACGCCGCTGTGGCGCGGGACGATTGCGCTACGGATAGTCACATTCCTCTTCGCGGCGGCGAACGTGATCGCGAATCAATCCGGTTACATCCGGCCATGGCTCGCGTGGACGACGCTCGGCGTGATGGCGCTGTGGTCTGTCTTCACGAGCCGCGCCTACAGCTCCTCGTGGGGCAGGCGTTGGCCGCTCGTGCTCTTCGACCTGGCCCTGACCTGCGGACTCATGTCGCTGTCGCCCCTGATCATGTCCGACCACCAGCTGCTGACCCTGAACGTGCCGTTGATCACGACGATCTGGGCGTGCGTGCCCGCGGTCGCGCTGGGCGCGCTCGGCGGGTCGTACGCCGGGTTCGCAGGCGGGCTGACCGTCGGCCTCTTCACCTATCTGTCCAAGGGCGTGCCGAGCCTCGACCTGCTGCGTGACGTCGTGCTGCTGGCAGGAGCCGGGATGGTCGTCGGCATGGCCTCGGCGACGGCACGGCGTTCGGCGGTGCGGCTGGCCCAGGCGTTGCGGGCAGAAGCGGCGACCGCCGAACGCGAACGGCTCGCGCGCTCGATCCACGACAGCGTGCTGCAGGTGCTCGCCCGCGTGCGCAAACGCGGGCTCGAAGTCGGCGGAGAAGCCGCGGAACTGGCGAAGCTCGCCGGCGAGCAGGAGGTGGCGCTGCGGAACCTGGTCGCCGCCGCGCCAACCGATTCCACTGTGGACGGAGAGATCGACCTGCGGCCGGGGTTGCAGCTCCTCGCCACGCCCAGGATCCAGGTGTCGACCCCGGCGACCCAGGTGATGCTGACCGCCGCGACGGCCGGCGAGCTCACGTCACTGGTGCGCGAGGCACTGTCCAACGTGGACAAGCACGCCGGTGACGACGCGCGGGCCTGGGTGTTGCTGGAGGATCTGGGGGCGGAGATCGTGTTGAGTGTCCGTGACGACGGTCCTGGCATCCCGGAAGGCCGCATCGCGGTCGCCGCCGCGGAAGGCAGGATGGGCATCGAGAAGTCGATCAAAGGCCGGGTGGAGTCGCTCGGCGGCACCCTGGAGCTCCAGACCGGGCCGGGGGAGGGCACGGAGTGGGAGGTTCGGGTGTTCAGGAAGGGGGCGGCAAGGTGACGGTCTCGGTGATGGTCGTGGACGACCACCCGATGTGGCGCGAAGGCGTCGCACGGGACCTGCAGGAGCGCGGCTTCGAAATCGTGGCCACGGCAGGCGACGCCGCCTCGGCCGTGCGCATCGCGAAGGCCGTGCGGCCCAACGTGGTGCTGATGGACCTGAACCTGGGCGAACTGTCCGGCGTCGACGCCACCCTCATGATCACCGGCGAGCTGCCGGACACGCGCGTGCTGGTGCTGTCCGCGTCCGGCGAGCACGACGACGTGCTGCAGGCCGTGAAGGCGGGCGCGTCCGGTTACCTGGTGAAGTCGGCGTCCGCGGACGAACTGGTCGAAGCCGTGACCCGCACCGCGGCCGGCGACGCCGTGTTCACCGCAGGATTGGCCGGCCTGGTGCTGGGCGAATACCGGCGGATGGCCGCCGCGCCAGACGACTCGGAAGAGAAGCCGCAACTCACCGATCGGGAGACCGAGGTGCTGCGGCTGGTGGCCAAGGGCCTGACCGCACGCCAGATCGCCAACCGCCTCGTGATCTCCCACCGCACGGTCGAGAACCACGTGCAATCGACCCTGCGCAAACTGCAACTGCACAACCGGGTGGAGCTGGCGCGTTATGCCATCGAGCACGGTCTCGACAGCGAACCGGAGGCAGAACAATGACAGACCCCAAAGAGTTACGCGTGTCCGACGCGGAACGTGAGCACGTGGTCAGCCTGCTGAACAGGGCGGTGGGCCGCGGCATGATCACGCTCGACGAGTTCACGACGCGCACGGACATCGCACTCGCCGCTGTGACCAGGGCCGATCTCAACGTGGTGCTGATCGACCTGCCCGGCATGGTCAACAACGACCTCGGTTCCGCCGGGCAGCGCGTCGAGCTGAAGAACACGATGGGCACGACGGTGCGCAAGGGCGTCTGGGTGGTGCCGCCGGAGTTGCTGGTGAGCAACACGCTGGGCTCGACCGACCTCGACTTCACCGAGGCCACCGTGCCGCCGTCGGTGCTGATCGACCTGGACGTGTCGCTCGGCTCGGTGAAGCTCGTCGTGCCCGAGGGGTCTTCGGTGAACATCGACGCGGTCGAGGTGACGGCGGGCGAGATCAAGGACAAGGTTCGCAACGGGATCGGCCGGCCGCACTTCGTGCTGCGCGGGGCGGTGCGGGGTGGATCGGTGCTGATCAAGCACAAGAAGAAGTCTCTCTGGCACTGATCTTGTCGGACCCGCTGGGTACGTTGGGATGCGAGGGGATCCCCGGCCGGGGGTACCCCTGCGCGAGCCTGACCTGATCTGCGGGTGCTCGCGCGAGCGCTCAGGATCGAGGCATGCGGTGTCTCGTGACCGGCGCGACCGGATACCTCGGCGGACGGCTCGTGCCCAGGCTGCTGGCCGACGGGCACGAGGTCCGCTGCCTGGTGCGATCGCCGGAGAAGCTGCGCGACGTCCCGTGGGCCGCTGACGTCGAGATCGTGCGCGGGGACGTGCTCGGCGACCTCGACGAGGCCATGCGGGACGTCGAGGTCGTGCACTACCTCGTGCACTCGTTGCTTTCGAAGGACTTCGCCGACGCCGACCGCAAGGCCGCGGAGAACGTGGCGGCCGCTGCCGAACGCGCTGACGTGCGCCGGATCGTCTACCTGGGCGGCTTGCACCCGGAGCAGGGCGAGCTGTCGCCGCACCTCGCCTCGCGCAAGGAGGTCGGGGAGGTCTTCCTGCGCTCCGCCGTGCCCGCGGTGGTGCTGCAGGCCGCGGTGATCATCGGCTCGGGGTCGGCGAGCTTCGAGATGCTGCGGTACCTGACCGAACGGCTGCCGGTGATGGTCACGCCGCGCTGGGTCCACAACCGGATCCAGCCGATCGCCGTCCGGGACGTGCTGCGCTACCTGGTCGAGGCCACCACGCTCGCCGCGAACCGGACGTTCGACATCGGCGGGCCGGACGTGCTGACGTACCTGGAGATGATGCTCCGGTACGCGCGGGTGGCTGGGCTGCCCCCGGCGCCGCGTGCTGCCCGTGCCCGTTCTGACGCCGGGGCTGTCCTCGCACTGGGTCAACCTGGTCACGCCCGTCCCGGGGTCGATCGCGAAACCGTTGATCGAGTCGCTGGTGCACGAGGTGGTGTGCCGCGAGAACGACATCCGCGAGCTGCTGCCCGGCGAGAACGTCGGCTACGACAAGGCGGTCGAGCTCGCGCTGACCAAGATCCGCGACGCCGACGTGGAGACCCGCTGGTCGGGAGCCTCGGTGCCGGGTGCACCGGGTGAGCCGCTGCCCAGCGATCCCGGCTGGTCCGGCGGTTCCGTCTACACCGACGAGCGCGAGCGCCACACCGACGCGACCCCGAAACGCCTGTGGGAGGTCGTGGAAGGCATCGGCGGCGAACGCGGCTGGTACTCGTTTCCGCTGGCCTGGTCCATCAGGGGGTGGCTGGACAGGCTGGTCGGCGGCGTTGGTCTCCGGCGCGGGCGACGTGATCCGCAACGGTTGTACGTCGGCGAAGCGCTCGACTGGTGGCGGGTCGAGGAGATCGAACGCGGGCGGCTGCTGCGGCTGCGCGCGGAGATGAAGGTGCCCGGCAAGGCGTGGCTGGAACTTCGAGTGGCGAGCAACCAGCACGGCGGGTCCACTTACCGCCAACGCGCCGTGTTCGTGCCCAAGGGGCTCGCCGGGCACCTCTATTGGGCGGTGGTCTGGCCGTTCCACGGCGTGGTGTTCGGCGGCATGGTGCGCAACATCGCCAATGAAGCTGAGCTGTACAAGAACTTCAGAAAGTCCTGATGGACTGCACAAGCAGCAAAGGGTGAGACTTCCCGCATGAAGGCTCTCGTCAAGGTCGCCGCTGGGCCTGGCCTCGAACTGACTGACGTACCGGACCCCACCCCGGGACCGACGGACGTGCTGGTCAGGGTGCTGCGCACCGGCATCTGCGGCACCGATCTGCACATCGACTCGTGGGACGACTGGGCCGCCGCCAACATCAAGGCGCCCTTGATCCTCGGCCACGAGTTCGTCGGCGAGGTCGTCGAAATCGGCAACAGCGTCACCGGCGTCAAAGTCGGCGACCTGGTCAGCGGCGAGGGCCACCTCGTGTGCGGGACGTGCCGCAACTGCAAGGCCGGCCGGCGGCACCTGTGCGCCAACACGCGCGGCCTTGGCGTGCATTCCAACGGCGCCTTCGCGCAGTACGTCGTGCTGCCCGAGCAGAACGCGTGGGTGCACCGCACGGCCGTCGACCTGGACGTCGCCGCGATCTTCGACCCGTTCGGCAACGCCGTGCACACCGCGCTGAGCTTCCCCGTCATCGGTGAGGACGTGATCATCACGGGCGCCGGGCCGATCGGCATCATGGCTGCCGCCGTCGCGAAGCACGCGGGCGCGCGCAACGTCGTGATCACCGACGTCTCCGAGCACCGGCTGGACCTGGCCCGCAAGGTCGGCGTCGACCTGGCCGTGAACGTCGCCGAGAAGACGATCGAGCAGGCCCAGGCGGAACTCGGCATGGCCGAGGGCTTCGACGTCGGCATGGAGATGTCCGGCAAGCCGTCCGCGCTCCAGACCATGATCGCGAACATGGCGCACGGCGGTCGCATCGCGATGCTGGGCCTGCCCGCGGAGGAGTTCCCCGTCGACTGGAGCAGCGTCGTGCTGAAGATGCTGCACATCAAGGGGATCTACGGCCGCGAGATGTTCGAGACCTGGTACTCGATGACCGTGCTGTTGCAGCGCGGCCTCGACCTCGCGCCGGTGATCACGCACCGGTACGACCACACGCAGCACGCGGAGGCGTTCGCCACCGCGCGCGAAGGCAAGTGCGGCAAGGTCATCCTCGACTGGACGGGAGCCTGATGTACGGCGAGCTGAAGAACGATCTCCGCAAGAGCATCGACGAGATCAGGGCCGCCGGGCTCTACAAGGCCGAGCGCGTGATCGGCACACCGCAGAACGCCTCGGTCCGCGTCGGTTCCGGCGACCAGGTGCTGAACTTCTGCGCCAACAACTACCTCGGGCTCGCCGACCACCCGCGCCTGATCGAGGCCGCCAAGAGCGCGCTCGACGAGTGGGGCTTCGGCATGGCCTCCGTGCGGTTCATCTGCGGCACTCAGGAACCGCACAAGGAGCTGGAGCGCAAGCTCTCCGAGTTCCTCGCCACCGAGGACACGATCCTCTACAGCTCGTGCTTCGACGCGAACGGCGGCCTGTTCGAGACGCTGCTCGGCGCCGAGGACGCGATCATCTCCGACGAGCTGAACCACGCGTCGATCATCGACGGTGTGCGGCTGTCGAAGGCTCGTCGCTTCCGCTACAAGAACCGCGACATGGACGACCTGGAGCGCCAGCTCAAGGACTCCTCCGACGCGCGCTACCGGCTGATCGCGACCGACGGCGTGTTCTCGATGGACGGCTACCTCGCGCCGCTGGACGAGATCTGCGACCTGGCCGAGCGGTACAACGCGCTGGTCATGGTCGACGACTCGCACGCCGTCGGCTTCACCGGCCCGACCGGCAGGGGCACCCCGGAGCTCTTCGGCGTGCAGGACCGCGTCGACATCGTGACCGGCACGCTCGGCAAGGCGCTGGGCGGTGCGTCCGGCGGTTACACGTCCGGTCGCGCGGAGATCATCGAGATGCTGCGGCAGCGCTCACGGCCGTACCTGTTCTCGAACTCGCTGGCGCCCTCGATCACCGCCGCCGCGATCGCCACGCTGGACATGCTGTCGTCGTCCTCGGAGCTGCTGACCCAGCTGCGGTCGAACACCGAGCTCTTCCGCCGTCGCATGACGGAGGAGGGCTTCGACCTGCTGCCCGGCGAGCACCCGATCATCCCGGTGATGATCGGCGACGCGGCCGAGGCGTCCAGGCTGGCCGACCTGCTGCTGGAGCAGGGCATCTACGTGATCGGCTTCTCGTACCCGGTGGTACCGCACGGCAAGGCGCGCATCCGCACGCAGATGTCGGCCGCGCACACCACGGAGGACGTGAACCGGGCGGTCGACGCCTTCGTTGCTGCACGCGGGCGAATGTAGTCAAACGATCGGGTGAAGACGTGTATCGGGGAGGTCGCCGACCAGGACTTCCCCTACATGGCTAAGCAACCAGACCCGCACTACGGCAGTCGTACGCAGGGCCACGACAGCCCTGCGTACAACGTCGGCGGCGGCACATTCGGCGACAACGCCGTCGTCCAGCAGGGCAACCGGAACAAGAACGTCCGCAAGAACACCAGGAACACCTTCAACCTGAAGGGCGTCGGCGGCATCGTCCTGGCCGTCGCGGTGATCGGCGGCGGTGGCTTCGCCGGCTACCAGGTGCTGAAACCGTCCGCGAACGTCAGCGACGCGATCGGCACGTGGGAACAGAAGGCCGCACCTGGCAACACCGTCGACCTGGCGTCGACGCTGGTGATCGGGTCGGATCGGACGTTCCGGCTGACGATGAAGCCGCAGTTCCAGTTCCCCGACGTCGGCGGCGGCGTGCAGATGCCGAAGATGGACATCAGCTGCGGCGGCGCGGTCGAGGCGAGCGGCGACCACCTCGCGCTGAGCAGCACCTCGGGCCCGTGCGGCGCGATGACGGCGAAAGTCAGCGGTCAGCGGATCGACCTCACCGTCAGCGGCGACAACGGTGACCAGACCCTGTCACTCACCAGGGCCGGCTGAATCTGGCGTGATCCGCATCACACGCGGTAAGAATCTCGACGATCGGCACACTTCCTCGTGAAGAGGGAGGGCGGCAGTGGAGGACTTCTGCGCGGTCTACCGCGAGTGCTATCCGCGCGTGCTCGCCTACGCGGCGAGCCACGCGGGTGCGCGGCTCGCGGAGGACATCACCAGCGAGACCTTCACGATCGCCTGGCGCAAGCTCGACGAGATGCCAGCGCACGCGTTGCCGTGGCTGCTCGGCATCGCCCGCAACCTCGTGCGCGCGGCCCGCAGGCAGACGTTGCACCAGGAGCTCGTCGACGCCCCGGCCGTGGACGACTTCGGGGTCGTCGAGCTGCGGGAGGCGCTCGCGAGCCTGTCGGAGATCGATCAGGAGGTGCTCACGCTCATCGCGTGGCACGGGCTGACGTCGGCCGAAGCCGCTCAAGTGCTCGGATGCACTGCGGCCACGTACTTCGTGCGTCTTCACCGCGCCCGACGACGACTGCGCACCGCTCTCTCGACACCGGCCTTCGAGCGTGCGAGGTAGTCATGGGTGACCTGCTGAAGGACCTCGCGCGGACCAAGCCGCTCACGCCTGAGGTCGACCACGACCGGATGGAACGCGACCTCGCCCAGATCACCGCGATGCCCCGGCCTGCTGTTTGGTCAGGTCAGGCGGCATGGCGACGGCTCGCGCCGGTCGCGGTGGCGTTCGGGGTGGTGGCGGTGCTGGTGATCGCGCTGCTGCCGTCCGACCGGCCGGAGCCCGCCGGCCCCTTGAGCGAGTGGTGGCACGTGCGAGCGCATGTGTCGTCGTTGACGGTGGTGGGTGACAGCGCGAATCCCTACGTGATGGAAACCCGCGCCGACTCCGACAGGTGGCTAACGCCGGAACGTGAGCTGGTGTTCTTCCAGCAGAACGGCAGTGTCGGACCGCGGACACCGGCCGACGGCGAGAAGTGGGAGGCAGCGGGATGGCCTCTGAAGCTGCCGATCGTCGGGTCGAACGACCGGGCGTTGCGCCCCGGCCGGTTCCGCCCGGCCGCTCGGGAGACGTTCGACGGGAAGTACTCCAACCAGGTGTCTTTCGCCGAATGGGCCGCCGTGCCGACCGACACCTCGGAGCTGAAGAAGGTCCTGGAAGCCTTCGCGCGGGACTCGAGTGATCTCGGCACGCTGAACCACCGCATTGGCCGGCTGGCCATGGAGATCACCGCCTCACCGTTGCGCCCCGAACAGCGGCAGGCGGCGTTGGCGGTGCTCAGGACTTTGCCCGGAGTGCGGGACAACGGCGTCGGCCTCGCCCTCCCCTCACCACCGAGCAGCCAGTACGCCGGGCTGGAGACCCAGCTGGTCGTGGACATCCAGACCGGCAAGGCCGTCACCATCCGAACTGTGATCACCTCGGCACAGCACGGCCTGCCGGCGGGCACGGCCGTGGAAACGCAGGACTTCCAGTTCATCGGCCTCAGCGGCCCCCCGCCTCGACTGCCCGACGATGTGCCGATCAACGGTGAGGTGGACTCTCCGTTCATCATGAACAAGTGATCGACCCACGACGGCTTCGAGTACTGCGCGCGTTGGCGGACCACGGCACCGTCACGGCCGCTGCCGCTGCACTGCACCTAACGCCGTCAGCGGTGTCGCAGCAGCTCGCCGCGTTGGAGTCGGAGGCGGGCCACCCGCTGCTGCTGCGCAAGGGCCGCCGGGTTTCGCTGACACCGGCGGGTGAACTGCTCGTCGCCCACGCCCACGTGGTCGCGGCGGAGCTGGAACGTGCACAGGCCACTTTGGACGCGTTGGCCTCCGGAACCGCCGGCCGGGTCGCAGTCGCCGCGTTCGCTTCCGCGATCACGCAGGTCGTGGCACCGGCGCTGGCGGCGCTGAAGAACCGCTCGATCGAGCTGTCCGTTCGGGACGCCGAGGGGCACGAGAGCGTGCGGCTCCTGCTCGACGGCGAGATCGACGTGGCGATCACAGAGGAGCACCGGACCACCGAGCGGTTCAGCCGGTTTCCGCTCTACACCGAGCCTTTCGACGTCGTGCTGCCGCCAGGACACCCGCTGGCGGACGGGCCGGTCGACCTGGCGGCACTCGCCGACGAGGACTGGGTGGTGACGCTGCCCGGCAACCCGCTGCGGGACGTCGTGGAGATGGCCTGCGCGCAGGCCGGGTTCGCGCCGCGGATTCGGCACACGTCAGACGACTTCCGGGCGATCGAGGCGCTGGTGGCGGCCGGGGCCGGGGTGGCGTTGGCGCCGCGGAACGCGGTGCCTGGTGTGCCGGTGGCTGGGGTGGCGCCGTTGCGACGGGTGGTGGCGGCGGTGCGCAGGGGGTCCGAGGACTACCCGTTGATCAGGGCGGTCCTCGACGAGCTCCAGCCTTAGTGCGGGGCTCGCGCCGCGAGCTTCGCCGTCGCCGGATCCCCCGCAGCCAGCGCACCACGGGCAGCCAACTGGCAGATGTCCATGCTCGAAGTGGCCAACTTGGCACCGACATCGGCAAGAGCCGTGTGGTTCATCGACAACGACGTCACGCCCATGCCGATCAACACACAGGCGAGCAACGGGTCGGCCGCCGCCTCGCCGCAGACGCCGATGGACTTGCCGGACGCGGTGGCCGCGTCACCGACCTGAGCGATCAGGCGCAGCAGCGCAGGCTGCCAGGGGTCGTTCAGGGCGGCGACGCCACCGAGTTGGCGGTCGGCGGCGAAGACGTACTGGGCCAGGTCGTTGGTGCCGATGGAGATGAAGTCGACGACCTGCAGGATCTCGCGTGCGGACAGGGCCGCGGACGGCACCTCGACCATCACGCCGGCGCGGGCGATGCCGGCCTGGCGGGCGCGGGCCACGAACCACGAGGCTTCCGCAGCGGTGGCGACCATCGGGGCCATCACGGAGACGTCGGCGCCGGACGAGGCGGCCGCGGCGGCGATGGCTTCCAGCTGGCGGTCCAGCACTTCGGGGCGGTCGAAGGCGACGCGCAGGCCTCGCACGCCCAGGGCCGGGTTGGGCTCGGGGTCCGGGTTCAGAAACGCCAGCGGCTTGTCCGCGCCCGCGTCGAGGGTGCGCACCACAACCGGCTTGCCCTTAAACGGCGCCAGCACAGCCGCATATGCAGCAGTCTGCTCATCAACACTCGGCTCCTCCGCGGCGTCGAGGAAGCAGAACTCGGTGCGGAACAAGCCAACGCCCTCCGCGCCCGCGGCGGCAGCGGCAGCCGCGTCGGCCGGGGAGCCGACGTTGCCGAGGACCTTCACCCGGTGGCCGTCCTTCAGGACGCCGACGCCGTTCCACACAGCTTTCTTGCCCGTGCCCGCCGCGCGGACCTTGCCGTCCGACACGCGTACGACGCCCGTGTCGCCATCGACCTCGAGGGCGGCCACGTCCAGGGCCAGCACGCCTCGGCACGCGACTACGGCCGGGATGCCCAGGGAGCGCGCGAGGATCGCGGTGTGGGAGGTCGGGCCACCTTCTTCGGTGACCAGGGCGAGGACCTTCGACGGGTCCAGACCGGCGGTGTCCGCGGGTGCGAGGTCACGCGCCACCAGCACAGAGGGCGACGCCAGGTCGGGTACGCCGGGAGCGGGCAGGCCGAGCAGTTCGGCGACCACGCGGTCGCGGACGTCCTGGACGTCACGGGCGCGCTCGGCCATGTAGCCACCGGCCGCCTGCAGCGCGTTGACGAACTTCTGGGCGGCCTGGTGCACCGCGCGGGCCGCGGGGAGGGACTCGTCGATGACGAGCTTCTCGGCGGACTTGATCAGGGAGGGGTCGCCTGCCATCGCGGCCGTGGTTTCCAGCACTGCGCGGGCCTCGCCCTCGACAGTCTTCGCGCGGTCCATCAACCGCTGCGCGACGACCTCGGTCGCCGGGCGGATTCGGGACGCCTCATCCTTCGGATCCGCAGGTCGTGGGCCCAGCGGAGGTTCCGGCAGAGCCTCCGCGACCCTCACCACTGGACCGGAAGCCCGGCCGCTGCTGACACCGACACCGCTCAGCCGCGCGCTCGACATGGTCTAGACCATACCCTTCCACCTGGAACCGAGGACAGCTCAGTGTGACTAATTCAGCGGCGGGATGCGGAAAGCCGCCGAGCTGGTGGTCGTGGCGTAACGCAACAGGGCATCTCCGGCTGCCATCCGATACATCGTGTTCACAAACGTCTTCAGCTCGCGCTGGTACGAGATGAACAGCAGGCCCTCGGCGTAGTTGTACGAACGGCGGAGCATCAGGCCGGCACCCGCCATCAGCGGGTGTGCCCGCCGGACGTGCGCGTCGGCCGGGATGACGTACTCGCCGTCCGGGGTCTTCGCCGACAGGTCGACCTCCTCGCCGCCGGACAGCGGCACGGCGTCGTGCTTGCGACGGCCGAAGACACGTTCCTGCTCGGCGACGGGCAACGCCCCGAAAGCAGCCATGTCCAGCTTCATCCGGCGCACGACGGCGATGGTCGAACCGTCCGGCAGCCAGACCTCCTGGTCGAACTCGTGCGGCGTCTTCGGCACGACGATGCCGTCCTTGAAACCGAGGACGTTGGTGCGCTCGGAGTTGCAGAACCCCTGCTCACGCCACTTCAGCCGGCCGTCCGGCCGCAGCCGGGAGGCCGCGTCGCGCACGGCGTCCGGATCGTCGCCGCAGATCTGCAGGAAGAGCCGCCCGCCCAGGTCCTGCGGCCGCACGGCATCGCCGGGGAACTCCGGCAGCCCGTCGACCCCGTGCCCGCACGTCACCGTGACCGACGAGCTGACCTGCCCGGACGGTGCCGCGACGGCGTCCCACACGGAGATGTCGGCGTGCAGCTGCTGCGGCGTGGCGATCCCCGGCTGCCTGCGGTCGAAGCCGCAGCCGCTGAGTAGTCCGATCGCCGCAGCGCCGTACAGCAGACGGCGGCGTGAGAGTGGGCTCACAGGGGCAGTGTGACAGTAGGCCGAACGGCGCAGTACGGTGACCGGCTGTGCGCGCTCCGTACACATTTGTTGCACTGCTGCTGGTCGCCGGATGCTCATCGGCGGCGCAACCGAAGCTCGGACCCGAGATCAACGTGCCCGCGCAGCTCAACACCATCCAGGCCGCCGTGGACGCGGCTGCGGAAGGCACGACGATCACCGTGTCTCCCGGCGTCTACCAGGAGTCCGTGCAGGTCAGGACCAAGGGCCTGACGATCAGGGGCACCCAGCGCGGCAGCGTGATCATCGACGGAGAGGTCAAGCGCCCGAACGGATTCGTGGTCACCGCGCCGGACGTGTCGATCCAGAACCTGACCGTCCGCAACCACACGCTGAACGGCGTGCTGGTCACCGGACTCAGCCAGGACGGCGGGATGGGCCGCGGCAGCACCGGCTACACCAAACTGGACACGCAGAAGTTCCCGCCGTTGCAGGGCTTCCGCGTCTCGTACGTGACGGCCAGCAACAACGGGCTGTACGGCATCTACGCGTTCGACGCCCAGCACGGCGTGATCGAGCAGAGCTACGCCTCCGGCAGCGCGGACTCCGGCTTCTACGTCGGCCAGTGCAAGCCGTGCGACATCGTCGTGCGCGGCAACGTCGCCGAACGCAACGCCGTCGGCTACGAGGGCACGAACGCGTCCGGCCAGATGTACGTGCTGGGCAACAGGTTCAGCGGCAACCGGGTCGGCATGACCTCGAACTCCGACTACCAGGAGGCGTTCGTGCCGCAGGAGGACGCGATGTTCGCCGGCAACCTCGTCTCGGACAACGCCGAGGCGCTCTCACCGGCACAGGCCGACGGTGCGTTCGGGCTCGGCGTGGGCATCGCGGGCGGCACCCGGAACGTGCTGACCCGCAACCTGATCACCGGAAACCCCGGCACCGGCATCGCGCTGGGTTCCAGCGAGGACCTCGCGCCGCTGGACAACCGCTTCGACGGCAACGTGATCACGCACAACGGCCAGGACGTGCTGTACGTGGCGACGCAACGCGCGCCAGGCAGGAACAACTGCTTCGACGGTGGCCGCTGCTACTCCGGCGTCGGCGAGCAGATGAAGAAACCCGCCGCGCCACGCGGAATCCCGTTCAACCAGGTCGCCGCACCGCCCAACCAGCCGGAGATGCCCAGCGACCCGTTGCCGGACAAGGCACCGAACGCCGAGAAGTACGGCGTGCCGACCGAGGACCTGTTCCTCGATCGCGCGGCGGTCCGGTCGTGAAGCGGACGATCCTGTTGCTGGCATTGGCGCTCGCCGCGTGCGGCTCCACTCCGGACCCGCGGCCGCTGTCGATCCCCGAAGCGGAACGCCTGGCGCTGGTGCGGTTCTCGAACTACACGACCGGGGTGAGCGCGTTCACCGCGTCTGTGCCGTCGCCCGGCGGCAAGCTCGTGCTGGCCGGCCGGGTCGACTTCGTGAACCACCTCGGTTACGCGGGCATGCGCACGGACGGCCGGGACGACGAGTTCTCGAAGGGCCTCGTGCAGTGGAACCTCGGGCGGATGGCGTTCGCGATGACGCCGTCGGCAGAGGCGGTCGACCCGGTGCCGGTCGTCGACTGGCAGGTCAGGGAACTGCAGGAACGCGGTTCCGAACTGGACGGTGCGCTGCGGCTGCTGGTCAACCTCGGCGCGGACCGGCCGGAGAACGCCCAGCTGCTGTTGCAGAGCACGGCGCGCTGGCTGCGTTCGGACAAGATCGGCGAGGCGGCCGTCGACGTCTTCGAGGGCCCGAAGCAGAAGTCCGACGACAGCGCCCGGCTGCGCTACTGGCTCGATCAGGACGGCAAACTCCGCAGGCTGGAGGCCAAACTCGGCAACCAGGAGGAGCTCGCCGTCTTCGACTTCACCAGCTCGAAGCAGCCGGTGCAGGTCATCCCGCCGCTAGCGAGCTGACCTCGGCGGCGGTCGGGTAGGACGGCTGCGCGCCGGCCTTCGTGACCGACAGGGCGGCGACCTTCACCGCGTACTCCGCCGCCTTGACGATCGTGTCGCCCTCGGCGAACCGGGCGGAGAAGGCTCCGGCGAACGCGTCACCGGCGCCGGTCGTGTCGACCACCTCGTCGACCTGGATCGACGGCACCTCAACGGTTCCCGCCATCGCCACCACGGCAGCGCCGCGCGCGCCGAGCGTGACGATCGCGGCCTTCGGGCCGAGTTCGAGCAGGTCATGCCAGGTCGGCGCGAGCTGGGCGGCCTCGTGCTCGTTGACGATCAGCACGGTGAGCCGGGCGAGCGTCTCCGCCGGCAGCTCCGCTACCGGGGACAGGTTGAGCACGGTCCGCACGTCCGCCTCCGCCGCCACGTCCACCGCGTGGATCACGGTCTCCAGCGGCACTTCCAGCGAGCACGTCAGCACGCGTGCGCCGTCGAACGACACCGCGTCCACATCGGACGGTGACACGTCCGCGTTGGCACCCGGCGACACGACGATGGAGTTCTCCCCATCCGGCGTCACGGTGATGTACGCGATCCCAGTGGGGCGTGAGGAGGTCTTCACCAGCAACGTGTCGACGCCGGACGACTCCAGCGACTCGCGCAGCAGCGAGCCGTACCCGTCACCGCCAACGGCACCAACGAGTGCAACGGAAGCACCGACGCGGGCAGCGGCAACAGCGGTGTTCGCGCCCTTGCCGCCGGGCAGCACGACGGTGTCGCCGCCGAGCACGGTCTCACCGCCGGCGGGCCGCCTGCCGACCTCGACCACGAGGTCGGCGTTGGCGGACCCGAGGACAAGCAGAGTGTTCGTCACTTGATGAACTCTGCCACGTTCTTCTTCGTGATGACCTTGACCTCGACGTCCACGACCTGCTGAACGGGCTCGCCCTTCGTCGCCTTGACCGCCTGCTCGACGGCCTTCGAACCGAGCAGCTTCGGCTGCTGCGCGATGGTGGCGGCCAGCGTGCCGTCCTGGATCGCCTTCAGGCCGTCCGGCGTGCCGTCGAAGCCGACGACCACGACGTCCTTGCCGGCACGAGCGCCGAGAGCCTTGATCGCGCCGAGCGCCATCTCGTCGTTCTCGGCGAAGATGCCCTTGAGGTTCGGGTGGCCCTGCAACAGGTTCGTGGTCTCGTTGAGGCCCTTGGCACGGTCGAAGTCCGCGACGGCGGTGGCGACGACCTTGACGTTGCCGCTGTTCAGGCCCTGCTCGAAGCCCTGACCGCGATCACGAGAGGCCGACGCGCCGGAGATGCCCTTGAGGTGCGCGACCTCACCGGACGTGGCGCGGCCGAGTTCGATGGCCGCGAGGCTGCCGCCCGACACGTTGTTCGACGCGACCTCGGCGGCGACCTTGCCCTCGACCGAGCGGTCGACCGAGATCAGCGGGATGTTCGCCATCTCGGCTGCCTTGGCTGCCGGGGCGGACTGCTTGGAGTCGACCGGGTTCAGGATGATCGCCTTGACGCCCTGGGTCACCATCGTCTGCACCTGGTTGACCTGGTTCGTCGCGTCGTTCTGGGCGTCGACCACGGTCAGCTTCGCGCCGAGCTGGTCCGCCATCGCCTGCGCGCCCTGCTGCAGCTCCACGAAGAACGGGTTGTTCAAAGTGGACACCGCGAGGCCGATCGTGAGGCCGCTTCCTCCGGACGCCCCTGTACCGCTGCACCCGGTCGCGAGCAGAGCCGCGGCACCGAGGGTCAGCGCGATCCGTCGGGTCACCTTCATTGGTGTCTTCCTTACCTGTTGCGGGTTGTACTCAGCGACGGCGAAGTGAGTCGAGCAACGCGGCGAGAGCGATCACCGCGCCGATGACGACCTGCTGCCAGAACGGCGGCACTTGCAGCAGGTTGAGGCCGTTGCGCAGGACGGCGAGCACGAGTGCGCCGACCAACGTCCCGGTGGCGCGGCCAACGCCACCGGACAACGACGCACCACCGATGACGACAGCGGCGATGGCGTCGAGTTCGTAGCCGACCGCTGCCTGCGGACCGGCGGACCCGAGCCGTCCCGCGAGCACGAGGCCTGCGGCGGCGGCGAAGAGGCCAGAGAGTGCGTAGATCCAGAGCTTCTGCTTGCGGACGTCGATGCCGCTGAGCTTGGCGGCTTCTTCGTTGCCGCCGATCGCGTACATGCGCCGGCCGAGGTTGGTGCGGGTGAGGATCAGGCCGGTGACGCCGAAGAACAGCAGCATCAGCAGCAGTGGCAACGGCAGGCTGGGCGCGAGGTTCGAGCCGAGGAACGTGACCAGCGCGTCGGTCTCGTGCGGCTGGCCTTCCGAGAACACCAGCGTGAGACCGCGGGCGACGCTGAGCATGGCCAGCGTCGCGATGAACGGCGGCAGCTTGCCGTAGCTCACCAACGCGCCGTTGACGAGACCGCACAAGGCGCCGATGACGAGACCGAGCGGGCCCGCCGTGAGTGCGCCGACCATCGCGGCCAGCGCGGCGATGCTGCCCACCGACAGGTCGATGCCACCGGCGACGACCACGAACGTCATGCCGAACGCCATGATCGCGATGACCGCGGCCTGGACGCCGACGTTGAGCAGGTTCTGCGCGTTGAGGAACGCCGGCTGCATGATCGCGATGACCAGGGCGAGCAGCAGAAGCCCTGCCAGAGCCCCGTTCTCGCTGGCGTACTTGCGGATGCTGATCGTGGTCATGCGGAGATCTCCTGCACGGCGAGTGCCATCACCTGGTCCTGGGTCGCGCCCTTGGGCAGCTCACCGGCCACCCGGCCGTGCGCCATCACGACGACGCGGTCGCTCATCCCGATCACCTCGGGCAGGTCGCTCGACACGAGCAGCACCGCCCGGCCCTGCGCGGTCATGCGGTTGATGAGCTCGTAGATCTCGACCTTGGCGCCGACGTCGACGCCGCGCGTGGGCTCGTCGAGGATCAGCACCCTCGGGTCGGCCAGCAGCCATTTGCCGATGACGACCTTCTGCTGGTTGCCACCGGAGAGTTCCTTGACCGGCTGCTCGACGTGGCCCTTGATCCGGAGCCTGCCCGCGATGTCGTGGATGCGCTTCTGGTCGCGGTTCTCCAGCGTCACCAGCTCGAGGTTCTGGCCGACGGTCGCGGTGAGGACCAGGCCCTGGCCCTTGCGGTCTTCCGGGACCAGGCCGAGGCCTGCCCTGATGGCGGCCTGGACGTTGTGGCGCGGCAACGGTTTCCCGTCGACCTCGACCGTGCCGTGGTCGTAGTCGTCCACGCCGAACGCCGCCCGTGCGACCTCGGTGCGCCCGGCGCCGACCAGACCGGCGACGCCGACGACCTCGCCCGCGCGGACCTCGATGGAGATGTCCCGGAACACGCCGCGCTTGGTGAGGTTCGAAATGCTCAGCAACGGCTGGCCCGAACCCTGTTGTTTGCGCGGATATTGCTCGTCGATCGGGCGGCCGACCATAAGCTCGATCATGTGCTGAGTCGTTGCCCCAGGCCCGAGGACGCCCACGCTGCGTCCGTCGCGCAGGACCGTGATGCGGTCGGCGATGCGCTGGATCTCGTCGAGGTGGTGCGTGATGAAGACGAGCCCGACGCCGTTCTTCCTGAGCTGAGCCATGATCTGCAACAGCCGGTCGGTCTCGGTGTCGGTGAGGACCGCGGTCGGCTCGTCGAGGATCAGGACGCCTGAGTTCTTGTCGAGCGCGCGGGCGATCTCGATCATCTGCTGCTGGGCGATGCCGAGGTCGCGGACCTTGGCGTCCGGGTCGACGTTCAGCCCGACGCGTTCGAGCAGCCTGGGCGCCCGCCGGCGCATCTCGGCGCGGTCGACGAAGCCGAACTTCTTGGGCAACCGGTTGAGGAACAGGTTCTCCGCCACGCTCAGCTCGGGGACGAGCGCGAGCTCCTGGTGGATCACGGCGAGGCTGGCCCTGCCCTCGATGGTGCCCGCGTCGTGGCTGTGGATGCCCGCGAGGACCTTGACCAAAGTGGACTTGCCGGCACCGTTCTCGCCGAGCAGGACGTGGACCTCGCCCGCGTTGATGTCGAGGTCGACGCCGTCCAGTGCTTTGGTGGCACCGAAGTTCTTCGTGATGCCGCGGGCGGTGATCAGGGTGCTCACAGCTCGGCCTCTCCGCACGAACCGCGCAGCACGAGCTTCGCGGTGAGGCGGACGTCGTCGGGCTGCTGACCGTTGATGAGGGCGAGCAGGCTGCGGGCGGCCGCGCGGCCCATCTCCACGGTCGGCTGGGCGATGACCGTGATCGGCGGGTCGAGCAGCGGGAACCACGGCTGGTCGTCGAACACCGCGAGCGCGATGTCGTGCGGGATCTGCAGACCGCGGGCCCTGATCTCGCCCAGGGCGCCGAGGCCCATCAGGTTGTCCATCGCGACCAGCGCGGTGGCGCCGTCGTCGATCAGCTTGGCCGCGGCCTGGCTGCCGCTCTCCTGGCGGAAGTCGCCGTGCACGACCTGCGCGACGCCACCGAGTGCTCCCGTGAGCACGTCGGTTCGTTCTCTCCCAGTGGAGGTGTTCGGCGGACCCGCGATCACGCCGATGCGGGTGTGGCCGGCGCCGACGAGCCGCCGGGCGAGCGCGGTCAACGCCTCGCTGCCGTCGGCCCGGACGACGGGGCATGTTGCGCCCCTGACCGTCCGGTCCAACAGGACGAGCGGAACGCCGCCTGCGCTCACTTCGCGAACCAAGCTCGGGTCATCGGTCGCGGGGCACAGCAGGAGGCCGTCCACCCGGCGGTCGAGCAGGGTGCGCACGTAGGTCGCTTCCTGCTCGGCGCTCTCGTCGGCGTTCCCGATCACGACGCAGTAGCCGTGTGACCGGGCTTCGTCCTCGACCGCTCGGGCGATCTCGGCGAAGAACGGGTTCAGCAGATCGCTGATCACCAGACCGAGGGTCTGGGTGCTGGTGGTCCTCAGGGACCGGGCCAATGCGTTGGGGCGGTAGCCGAGCTCCTCGATCGCGGCGTGCACCCGCTCGCGAGTCTCGGGAGTCGGCGCGGCATGGCCGTTGAGCACGCGCGACACGGTGGCCGTGGAGACGCCGGCGTGCTGCGCAACGTCCTTCATGGTCGTCACGGGGCAGAAGTTAATCGATTACACACCTATCCAGTCAAGTGGATGAGTAGGTGTACGGATGTCACCACGCGTGGTCTGCCTCACTCTGATCACATGGACGGACAGGATCGCCTCGGGGACGAGCAGCGCCTTGCGCTCGAGCTCGCCGCCATCGGGCAACGGCTGGTGACGATCAGCTCGGAGATGCGGGGCAGGTCCGCATCGGCAACGGCAGCCGCGACCGCGGTGGCCGAGGTCATCGCTCCGCTGCCGGCGCCGGATGCGCCGGTCTCGGTACCCGTACCCGCCCAGGCTCCGCCGCCGCCCTCGGAAGCGTGGGCCGACGAGGCCGCCCGCGGCACCTCGACGCCGCCGCTCGGCATCCCGCAGCCGCCGAACCAGTGGTCGCAGCAGGCCGCGGCTTCGGCTCACCAGCCCTGGCCCCAGCAGGCACAACAGTTCCCGCATCCGCCGCCCCAAACGCAGTGGCAGCAGCCGTGGCCCCCACCGCCGCAGCCGCCGCGTGAGACGTTGTTCGAGAAGCTCGGCAAGGACGGCGCCGGCTCCAAGGTGCTCGCCTGGGTCGGTGGCGCGATCACCGTGCTCGGCTTCGTGATGCTGCTGATCCTCGCCATCCAGCGCGGCTGGCTCGGCCCGATGCCGCGCGTGATCGGTGGCGCGGTCTTCAGCGGTGCGCTGATCGGCATCGGCATGTGGCTGCACCGCAACCCGGCCGGCCGCACCGGGGCGTTCGCGCTCGCGGCCACCGGTTTCGCCGGCCTCTACCTCGACGTCATCGCCGCCACGAGCCTCTACGAGTACCTGCCTCCCGGCGTCGGTCTCGTCGTCGGGCTCGGGGTCGCGGCGACCGGTGTCGTGCTCGCGCTGCGCTGGGACTCGCAAACGCTCGCGGTCGGCGTTGTCGCTGCTTGCGCCATCTGCTCGCCGATCTTGACCGACGGCTTCACGGTCATGCTGGTCGCGTTCCTGCTGGTGCTGAAGATGGCCAGCACGCCGGTCCAGATCCAGCGCAACTGGCCGGGTCTCGCGATCGCGGGCGGCTTCCCGCCGATCATCGCCTCGCTGCTCGCCACCGCGAGCGCCATCCCCGCCAGCTTCGAGTGGACCGTGGTCGGCGTCGCGGGGGCCACGACCGTCGTCGGCATCGCGGTCGCCCTGATCACCATCCGCAAGCGGCCCGAGGACATCGTGGCGATCGCCCTGATCGCCGGGTCTGCGCTGCCGGCGATGTTCGCGACCACGTTGCTGAAGGACCCGGCCAACTCGGTGCTCGCCGGTGCGGTGGCCGCGGTGCTGCTGGCGATCTGGATGGTCCCTGACCTGCCGCGCGCGTTCACCACGGCGGCCGGTGCGACGGGCATGCTCGCGTTGTTCCAGACCACGGTCATCGCGCTCGACGGCAACGTGCGCACGGCGATCGTGCTGGCCGAGGCGGTGCTGCTGGCGTTCCTCGCGGCCCGGCTCAACAAGAAGAGCGCGCTGGCCGGGTCGATCGCCTTCGGCGTCGTCGGCTTCCTGATGACGATCACCCAGGCCGTGCCGCTCGTGTGGCTGATCAACGAGCCCCGCTACCTGGTCGTCACGTCTGGCGACTACGCGGCGGGCCTCGTCACGGCACTGGTGCTGGGTGTTCTCGCGGCGGTCGTGCCGTGGGCCGCGCTGAAGATGCAGGTTTTGAAGGAACCGGCGAAGCACCCGCTCTCGTGGATCCTCGCCGGACTCGTGGTGCTCTACGGCGCGGCGGGCGCGGTGCTCTGCGCGGCGCTGCTGGTGTCGCCGGACGAGACCGGATTCCTCTTCGGACACTCCGTCGTCACCGTGTCGTGGACGGTCGCCGCGTTGTTCTTGCTGGTCAAGGGAATCAACAACAAGGCGCTGCGGATCTCCGGCCTCATCCTGGTCGGTGCCGCGGTGGTGAAGCTGGTGACGTTCGACCTGGCCGCGCTCGACGGTGTCGCCCGCGTGCTGGCGTTCCTCGGTGCCGGTCTGGTTCTCCTGACCGCCGGCGCCCGCTACGCCAAACTGGTGGCAGGTGCGCGAAACCCGGATTCATATGAATCCAAACCGGTCGCACCGCCCTCTTACTGATCGGGCCGACCGTCGCCCGCCCCGCCGTCGCGGGCGACGGTCGTACTACGACCAGGCAAAGATTTCCCTCTACCGGGTGACGGAAGTAGATCGAAAGCACCCGGAAGTGGTCCCATCGGGCGTATGGCAAAGCCACGCCTCGTGGCCGCGGTTCTAGCGCTCTCAGCGGCCATCGCGGCGATGGGTGTCGAGCAACGGCACGAGATCACCACCACTTCCGCAGCGGCAGCTCCTCGCGCGTACGTGGTCGGCAAAACCGGACTTGTTCAGGTCGTCGACACGACGAACGGCTCGGTGCTGGCCCACGCGGACACGGCGGGCCGCGCGACGGGTGTCGCCGTGTCACCGGACGGCCAGCGGGTCTACGTGATCAACGGCTGGACCGGCGTGATCACCGAGGTCGATCCGTTCACCGGCGCGGTCCTCAACCGGCTCTTCACCCAGGTCCAGCTGTCGCACGCGGCGATGCGCCCCGACGGGCAGCGCCTCTACGTCTCGGCCAGCGGCAGCGTGGCGGTGGTGGACCCGCACAACTTCCGGCTGGTCGCCGCGGTCAAGGTGCCCGGCCAGCCGCAGGGTCTCGCCGTCCACCCGAACAACCAGGTCCTCTACGTGGCCAACGCCCAGGACGGCACGGTCGGCGTGGTCGACACGGCGACGGCGTTCCAGACCTCGACGGTGCAGGTCGGCGGCCTGCCGCAGTACCTGGCGATCTCACCGGACGGCAAGCGCCTCTACGTGAGCAGCATGCGCCTGGGGGAGAAGACGCCCGGCACGCTCTCGGTGATCGACACGACCACGAACCGGGTCGTCGGCACGATGAGCGTCGGCAGGGGAGCGGGCAGCGTCGCCGTCACGCCGGACGGTGCCACCGTCTACCTCACGCTGCCCAAGGAGCGCTCGGTCGCGGTCATCGACGCGGCGACCATGACGTTGCGCGAACGCTTGCCCATCGACGCACCGAGCGTCGCCATCGCGCCGGGCGACCCGAGGGTCTTCCTCGCGACCGGCACGACGACGACGGTGCTGGACAGTTCGAACGCGGTGCTCGCCACCTACCGGATGCGGTCGGGTGAACTGGAGGAGGCGAGGCCGCGCCAGTTCGACGCGGCCATGATCGCCTTCCCTCCCGGTCAGCCGGGTCAGCCGACCGCCACGGGCTTGCGGAGCTCGTCGTCGAGGTCGTCGTCCCAGTCGACCGGCTCCTCGTGAAGCGCGAGGCGTTCCTGGATCCGCTTGAGCGGACCGGGTGACCACCACGCGGCGTTGCCGAGCAGCTTGAGCACGGCCGGCACGAGCAGCATCCGGACGATGGTGGCGTCCAGCGCGAGCGCGAGGATCATGCCGACGCCGACGAACCGCATCATCGCGACCTGCGAGAACGCGAACGCGCCGGTCACCACGATCAGCAGGAGCGCGGCCGAGGTGATCACCCGGCCGGTCTTGGCCAGACCGGTGGTCACCGCTTCCTCGGTCGTCGCGCCCTGGCTGCGGGCCTCGACCATGCGGGAGAGCAGGAAGACCTCGTAGTCCGTCGACAGGCCGAACACGATGGCCGCCATCAGCACGACGATGCCGGACTCGAGCGGCCCCGGCGTGACACCGAGCAGGTCGGCGCCGTGACCCTCCTGGAAGATCCACACCAGCACGCCGAACGTCGCGGACAACGACAGCGCGCTCATGACCACGGCCTTGATCGGCAGCACGACCGAGCCGAACGCCAGGAACATCAGGACGAGCGTCGCGCCGACGAGCAGCACGACCATCAACGGCAGGCCGTCCGCGATGGCGTCGAGCGAGTCGCTGACCGTGGCGGTGTTGCCGCCGACCAGCACCTCGGCACCAGCGGGCGGGGCGATCGCGCGGACGTCCTTCAACGCCTGCTTCGACTCGTCGCTCAGCGCGTCCTGCTCCAGGCCGGCGGCCGCGGCCGTGACGCCCTTG
Source organism: Lentzea sp. NPDC051213 (assembly GCF_044455585.1). Lineage (NCBI taxonomy): Bacteria > Bacillati > Actinomycetota > Actinomycetes > Pseudonocardiales > Pseudonocardiaceae > Lentzea > Lentzea sp. NPDC051213. The sequence continues at coordinate 66,179 of NZ_JBITEX010000005.1, read as the reverse complement.
CCCTCGCCCGTCGGCTGGACCTCGCCGATGCCGGGCACGTCCTTGACCTTGCCCAGGTAGGCCTGGATCGCCGCCTGGTCGCCACCCTTGATGACGATCTTGAAGCCGGTGTTGGAGAGCGCCGAGAAGTTCTGGTTGATGTTCTCCGTGGCGACGCGCACGGCGTTGCCCTCCGGCAGCACCTTCTCGGTGACCTGGCCGAACTGCACGCCGAGGAACGGCGCACCGAGCGCGAGGAGCACACCGACGATCGGCACGGCGATCAGCACGGGCCGCTTCATGACCTTGCCGCTGAGCCTGCGCCAGCCGCGTTCGCTCGGCTCCTTCTTGCGCCACGGCATGGCGAGCTTGTCGACCCGGTGGCCGAGGACGCCGAGCAACGCGGGCAGCAGCGTGATCGAGACCAGCGCGGAGATCGCGACCGCGGACATGCCGCCGTACGCGAGGGACTTCAGGAAACCGTGCGGGAAGAGCAGCAGGCCCGCGAGTGCGATGACCAGCAACGTCGCGCTGAACACCACCGTGCGACCGGCGCTCGCCACCGTGCGGCCCACGGCCTGTTCGCTGGTGCGCCCCGCCGCAAGCTCCTCGCGGAACCGGCCGACCATGAAGAGGCCGTAGTCGATGGCCATGCCCAGGCCGAGCAACGAGGCGACGTTGACGGCGAACGAGTTGACGTCGGTGAAGTTCGAGATCGCGTGCAGCACGCCGAGCGAGCCCATGATCGCGAGACCACCGACGACGACCGGGAGCGACGCGGCGACCAGACCGCCGAAGATGATCACGAGCAACAGCAGGACCAGCGGCAGCGAGAACATCTCCGCGCGCGTCAGGTCCTCCTGGGACATGTCGTTGATCGCCTTCTGGGTGGGCACGAGCCCACCGACCTGCTGGCTGAAGCCGTCGACCGTCAGCTGGGACTGGATGTCCTCGAACTGCTTGATCTGCTCGTTCGAGTCACCGCTGGTCAGCGTGATCGCGACGAGGGCCTGCTGCTGGTTGTCGGACGGCACCGGCCCGACGGCCTTGAGCACGTCGTCCTTGGGAAAGCCGCTGATGTGGTCCGCGAGCTTCTTGAGCTCCAGCGGATTCGCGAAGTCGCCCCGGTAGATGACGATGACGTCGCCGTTCTGCCGGCCGAACGCCTCCTCGGCCACCTTGTCGGCTCTGGCCGCCTCACTGCTCGGGGCTTCATAACCACCTTGACTCAGCTTGTCGAACACGCCCATGCCCCACACGCCTCCGAGGACGGTGAGCAGTACGGTCGCGACCAGCACCACCCACCGGCGGCGATATGCGATTGAGCCCCACTTCGCGAACATCGACGACGGCCTCCTGGGTTACCGTGCTGTGAATCCTGTGAACTCTTGTAAACACCGTTCACTGAAACCGTACGGGGGCGTGGACGGGGTCTACAACCCGATGGAGTGACATATGACCGAGGCCACTCGTCGAGAACGTCTTCGCGTGGAGACAGAACGTGAGATCCGCCAAGCAGCTCGCGCCCTTTTGGTGGAACGCGGCCGTGACGCGGTGACCCTGCGTGCGATCGCTCGCGTACTGGGCATCACCGCGCCGGCCTTGTACCGCTACTACGATTCGCACGACGCGCTATTGCGGCAGCTTTGCGACGACATCTGCGCGGACATGGCCGCGGCGCTCTACGCGGAGATCGCGGCGGACACGTCGGGCCAGGTGAACTGCCAGGTGAGGGCCGTATGCCACGGCTTCCGCCGCTGGGCGCTGGCGCACCCGCAGGAGTTCGCGCTGGTCTTCGCCTCGCCACGGGACCCGCTGGGCGCCGACCAGTTCGGGTCGGTGTTCCTGGAGCTGGCCGGGCGGCTGATCGCCTCGAACCTGGTGGCCAACCACGCGGACGACCACGTGCCCGCCGTCCTGCACGAGGACCTGGTCAGGTTCCAACAGGTGCTGATCGACGCGGTGCAGAAGCACGGCGTGACCGTCGGCGACGACGTGCTGAACCTGGGCAAGATCTACCACATCGTGCAGTCGTGGGTCCGGCTCTACGGGCACGTCGCGCTGGAGGTGTTCGGGCGGTTCCCGTTCGCGGTGAGCAACCCCGAGCCGATGTTCGACAGCATGATCGGTCAGCTGTTGACGGACATCGGCTTTGGAGACGACTCCCCGGACTCGGCCGAGTCGCGCACGCGGTAGCACTGCCCGTGGTCGACGCCAAGAACTCCGGAGGCGACGCCGGCTGAGGTCGTCGGCACCCTGGAGAAGATGTACGTCAGCGCGCTGGCGGGAACGGGAGCCGCGCCCGGTGTCGGCCGAGGCAAGGCTGGAGCCGGCGCGACCGTAGCCACGCCGGCCTTCCCGCTGCTACAGAACGACGTTCACCAGGCGCCCAGGAACGACGATCACCTTGCGCGGCTCGCCACCGGCGACCAGTTCGGCGATCTTCTCCTCGGCCAGTGCCGCCGCCTTGATCTCGTCCTGCGACGCGGACGCCGAGACCACGACCCGCGAGCGGACCTTGCCGTTGACCTGGATCGGGTACTCGATGGTGTCCTCGACCAGGTACTGCTCGTCGGCCTGGGGGAACGGGCCGTGCGCCAGCGTGCCTTCGGCACCCAGCTTCGCCCACAGCTCCTCGGCCACGTGCGGGGCCTGCGGAGCCAGCATCAGCACCAGGGGCTCGGCCAGCGCGCGGGGCGTGCCGGCGGCGTAGTGCTTGGTGACGTAGTTGTTCAGCTCGATCAGCTTCGCGCCTGCCGTGTTGTAGCGCAGGTTCGCGTAGTCGTCGTGCACGCCGGCGATCGTCTTGTGCAGCAGCCGCAGCGCCTCGACGGACGGCTCCTCGTCGGTGACGCGCAGCGAGCCGTCGGTCTCGTCGACCAGGTTGCGCCACAGGCGCTGCAGGAACCGTTGCGCGCCAACGACGTCCTTGGTCGCCCACGGACGGGACACGTCCATCGGGCCCATGGACATCTCGTAGAAGCGGAAGGTGTCGGCGCCGTACTTCTCGCACATCTCGTCCGGCGTGACGACGTTCTTCAGGCTCTTGCCCATTTTTCCGTACTCACGACGGACTTCTTCGCCGTTGTAGACGTACTTGCCGTCCTGCTCGACGACCTCGTCCGCGGGCACGGGCGTGCCGCGGTCATCCCGGTAGGCGTACGCCTGGATGTAGCCCTGGTTGAACAGGCGGCGGTACGGCTCGTCGCCGGACAGGTGGCCCAGGTCGAACAGGACCTTCTGCCAGAAGCGCGAGTACAGCAGGTGCAGCACCGCGTGCTCGACACCGCCGATGTACAGGTCGACGCCGCCGGGGTCGGTCGCGCCGTGCTCGGCCGTGCGCGGGCCCAGCCAGTACTTCTCGTTCTCCGGGTTGACGAACCGCTCGGTCTCGACCGGGTCGACGTAGCGCAGCTGGTACCAGCACGAACCCGCCCAGTTCGGCATGGTGTTCGTGTCGCGGCGGTAGGTCTTCAGCCCGTCGCCCAGATCCAGCTCGATGGTCGTCCACTCGGTGGCACGCGACAGCGGCGGCGACGGCTCGGTGTTCGCGTCCTCCGGGTCGAAGGTGCGCGGCGAGTAGTCGTCGACCTCGGGCAGCTCGATCGGCAGCATCGACTCGGGCAACGCGATCGCGGTGCCGGCCTCGTCGTAGACGACCGGGAACGGCTCGCCCCAGTAGCGCTGGCGGCTGAACAGCCAGTCGCGCAGCTTGAACTGGACGGTGCCGTGACCGTGGCCGTTCTCCTCCAGCCAGCCGATCGTCGCCTTCTTGGCGTCGTCGATCAGCATCCCGTCCAGGAAGCTCGAGTTGATCGCCGGGCCCTCGCCGGTGAACGCCTCGCCCTCGAAACCTTCCGGAGGCTGGACGGTGCGGATGATCGGCAGGTCGAACTTCGTCGCGAAGTCCCAGTCGCGCTGGTCCTGGCCGGGCACGGCCATGATCGCGCCGGTGCCGTAGCCCATCAGCACGTAGTCGGCGATGTAAACAGGAATTTCCTTGCCGTTCACCGGGTTTGTCGCATACGCCCCGATGAAGACGCCCGTTTTCTCCTTGTTCTCCTGACGGTCCAGTTCGGACTTCAGGGACGCGGCGCGCCGGTACGCGGCGATGTCTGCCACGCGATCGGGCGTCGCAATCTGGTCCACCAGCTCGTGTTCCGGTGCCAGGACCATGTAGGTCGCGCCGAACAGCGTGTCCGGACGGGTCGTGAAGACCTCAATGTTCTCGTCTCCCACCGCGAATCGGACTCGGGCACCATGCGAGCGCCCGATCCAGTTGCGCTGCATGGCCTTCACCTTGTCCGGCCAGTCCAGCCGGTCCAAGTCGTCGATCAGCCGATCCGAGTACGCGGTGATGCGCATCATCCACTGGCGCAGGCTTTTCCTGAACACCGGGAAGTTGCCACGCTCACTGCGACCGTCTGCGGTGACCTCCTCGTTCGCCAGCACAGTACCCAGTCCGGGGCACCAGTTGACGGGCGCCTCCGACATGTAGGCCAGCCGGAATTCGCCCAAGATCCTTTGCTGGTCGGCAAAAGACAGGTCAGACCACTGTTGACCATCAGCCGTCGCACGCTCGCCGGATTCGAACTGGGCGATCAGCTCGGCGATGGGGCGCGCCTTGCCGGCGTCGGCGTCGTACCAGGAGTTGAAGATCTGCAGGAAGATCCACTGAGTCCACTTGTAGTACTCGGGGTCGATCGTCGAGATGCGACGCCGCTCGTCGTGGCCCAGGCCCAGCCTGCGGATCTGGCGCAGGTACGTGTTGATGTTGTCTTCGGTGGTCTTGCGCGGGTGCTGGCCGGTCTGCACCGCGTACTGCTCCGCGGGCAGGCCGAACGCGTCGAAGCCCATGGTGTGCAGCACGTTGCGGCCGTTCATGCGGTGGTACCGCGCGAACACGTCCGTGCCGATGAAGCCCAGCGGGTGGCCGACGTGCAGGCCTGCGCCGCTCGGGTACGGGAACATGTCCTGGACGAACAGCTTGTCCGCGGGCACGTCACCCTTGAGCGCACCGACCGGGTTCGGCGCGTGGTAGGTGCCGTGGTTCTCCCAGTACTGCTGCCACCGCTCCTCGATCTGGTTCGCCAGCTCGGCGGTGTAGCGGTAGGCGGGAATCTCCGCCGCGTCCGTGCTCATCTCAACGTCCCTCTCACATCGGATCCTGCCCCTGACATGACGAAACCCCCCAGCCCAGACAGGGCATGGAGGGCTGCCGCGCCGACCGTCTTTCGATCAGGTCGTCGCGGCTAACTAAGGAGCAGGCGGGCCGTGCTCATGTCGTCAACGGTATCAGCGGACCGCAAGCGCGATGAACTGGGTGACCTGGGCCGGGTTGAAGTTGTCGTCCGAGACCAGCCACAACGTGCCGTCCGGGCCCCAGGCCATGCCCTCGAGGTTGTCCGGTTTCGTGAACTCACCGATGTCCGCCAGCAGCCGTTTCTTGAGCGTGGTGCCGTGCGGCCGTGCCTCGAACAGCCGGACCTTGTTGCCGAGCGCCGGGTGGAAGGACCGTTCCAGCACCAGGTAGACGCCGGGGGACTTCTCCAGGATCGCCGTGACGCCGGTCGAACCGCCCGCCGCGAACACCGGTTCCTGCTGGTAGCGGTACTGGGCGACGACCTGGCCCGACCGCGTCTGGACGATCACCCGCGAGACCGCGCCGGTCTTGTCGTCTGCGGGCGGGCCGTCCTGCAGCAGCGGACCCTCGACGGCGGTCACGACGAGGCTGCCGCCGAGCGCGAACGTGAGTCCTTCCAGCGCCTGGTTCTGGCGCGGGCCGGACTCCGGCTTCATCTTCAGGAACTCCGGCGTGGGCAGCGCCCGCTTGAAGCTGCCGTCCTGGCGGCTGAACTGCACGGACGGGTCGATGAGCGTGGTCGGGGTGCGGTCACCCTCCTGACTCCACAGCAGGTCACCTGTCCACTTGTCGACACGGACGTCCTCGGGATCGACCGTGCCGGGCAGGTATGGGCCGTTGGGTCCGACGAGAGAGTGCACGTCGGTGAACTCGACGCCCTTGCGGGAGAGCTTGCCCTCGTAGAACCGGGGCGCCACGCGGTCGTCGCTGATCAGGATCCACTTGCCGGAGCGCCGGTCGTAGTCGAGACCGGAGATGCCACCGACGGTCGTACCGCCCACGACCAGGCCTTTCGGCACGACGTGTTCGGCAAGGAAGCGGACTTCTGGGTTGTGCGCCTGCGCGGGAGTCGCGCACAGACCGATCAGCACGGGGACGAGCAGCAGTCGTCTGAGCATGGCGCACAGCACACCTGACCGGGGTGACCGCGAGGTGAACGCGGCTCCCGCCTTACCCTCATGGGGTGAACATCGTGCTGTCTGTCGTCCTGGGTGTGCTCGGCGTCGCTCTCGGCGCGGTCGGTCTGCTGGGTCTGCAGGGCAAGCTGCGGCGCAACCGGTTCGCCGGCGTGCGCACGGCGGCGGCGCTGCGCGACGAGGAGACGTTCGCGCTGGCCAACCGGGTCGCCGGGGTGCCGAACGTCGCGGCCGGCGCGGTCGCGATCGTGTCCGGGACGATGTCGTTCGTGATGGCCGACCTGGCGGTCACCGCTGGGATCATCGGACTGGTCGGCGCGCTCGGGATCGCCGCGGCCGGTGGGCTGATGGGGCACCGGGCGGCCGAGGCGATGCCGGAGCCGGTCAAGCCCAAGGGCTGCGGTGGCTGTGCCTGCGGTGGCGGCGGTTGCTCCCCGCTTGCCGGCCTGTAACCCGACGTTTCACGTGAATCAGTCGCGCGTCAGTTGAGCCGGACGTCGGTCGGATAGGTCGACAGCAGCGCCAGCGGCATGCCCTGCCGGCGCAACACCCGGCCCCAGAGGTCGACGTTCGCGCCCGCCAGCACGTCGTCGGCCAGTCCGGTCACGACGATCCAGTCGCCGCGCTCGATCTCGCCGGCGAGCTGACCCTCGCCCCACCCCGCATATCCGGCGAACACCCGCAGGCCGCGCACGAGCGGCATCAGGTCGTCCGGCTCGGCGTCGAGGTCGATCAACGCCACCGGGCCCTGCACGCCGACCAGGCCCTCCACCTCGTCCGGATCGGTCCCTTTCGTCAGGGCCGCCAGGCACAGCGCCGTCTTCTGCTCGACCGGACCGCCGATGTAGATGCACTGGGGCTTGGTCACGTGCGGGCCCCACGGCGGCAGCACGTCGTGCACCGCCACCTCGGAGGGACGGTTCAGCACGACGCCGAGGGTTCCTTCTGGGCGCTGATCGATGATGTAGACGACGGTGCGTGTGAAGTTCGGGTCGTTCAGGCTCGGGGCGGCAACCAACAGGGAGCCAGCCTCGACCTCGGCATCGGGACGCACGTCACCATGAAATCACCCGTGATCGCCGGAACAACTCAGGGCCGCGCCCCGTTAGACTCAAGTGTCGGATGTCTTTGTGTCCCCCGGGCTCACTAGACAACCGCCTTCGCGGAATACCGTTCGGCTGGAACCGCGTAGTGCGCCGCGCCGAGAGGCGACCTGGCATCCGATCCAGGGGAGCCGGACCGCGAGGTCCGGCTTTCGTGGTTTTCACCACAACGCGCATAGAGTGCAACAGTGACAACGCTTGCGGTGGAGAAGCACCACTGGGGATCACGCCGGTTCCTCGGCATCCCCGAGTACCGCAGGCTTCTCGCCACCCGTCTCGCCTCGCAGTGGGGTGACGGTGTCTTCCAGGCCGGGCTGGCCGGCGCAGTGCTCTTCAACCCGGAACGCCAGGCGGATCCCGCGGCCATCGCGGCCGGGTTCGCGGTGCTCCTGCTCCCGTACTCGATCATCGGGCCGTTCACCGGCGCGCTGCTCGACCGGTGGGACCGCAAGCGCGTCATCCTCATCGCGAACGTCAGCCGTGCCGCCTTCGTGCTGCTCACCGCGCTCGCCGTCGGTGCGGGGCTGAGCGGACTGCCGCTCTACATCTCCGCGCTCGTCGTCATGGGCATCGGCCGGTTCGTCGGCTCCGGACTCTCCGCGTCCCTGCCGCACGTGGTCGACGAAGATCACCTGGTCGAGGCGAACGCGCTGGCCACGACTGCGGGCGCGATCACCGCCGTGTTCGGTGCGGCCTGTGCGATCGGGTTCCGCACGATCCTCGGCGCCGGTGACGGCGGGTCGGCGTGGACCACCAGCATCGCGATCGCGGGCATGCTCGGCAGTGCGTTCATCGCCAGCAGGTTCAAGTCGGGTGTGCTCGGGCCGGACGAGGTCGACGAGCCGCACAACGCGTTCACCGCGGTCGCGCGCGGTCTGCTCGACGGAGCGAAGGCCACCTGGCGCACGCCGAGCGTGACCGCCGGGCTCGCGGCACTGCTGGCGCACCGGGCCGCGTTCGGCATCAGCCTGATGATCACCCTGCTGCTGATGCGCTACAGCCTGGAGGACGTCGGCATCCTCAAGGCCGGCATCGGCGGGCTCGGCGAGGTCGCGATCGCCGGTGGCGCGGGCGTGCTGCTCGCCGGAATCCTGACCGACCGGATCGTCGACAGGTTCGGCACCAAGCGCACGATCTGCGGCGCGTTGCTGCTCACGGCCGCCGCGCAGATCGGGCTCGGACTGCCGATGACGCTGCCGACCATCCTGATCGCCAGCTTCGTGATCATCTTCGCCGGTCAGATCGTCAAGCTCTGCGTGGACACCGCGGTGCAGCACGACGTCGGTGACGAGGTGCGGGGCCGCGTGTTCGCCCTCTACGACACCCTGTTCAACGTCGCGCAGGTCACCGCGGTGACCATCACAGCGGCGGTGGTCCCCCTGGACGGGCGTTCGCCCGGCCTCATCCTCACCGCCGCCAGCCTCTACCTGGTCGGTCTGGCCGTCTACCTGTTCCTGCTAGCGCGGAAACGGCAGATGCAGCATCCCGGCCTCGTGCGCGAAAACGACGGCAGCCACCCGATCGGGTAGATCCAGGCGCACCAGGATGTCGGCCACCTCGTCGGCGACCCGCTGCTGCCCGATGCCGAGCACGCGAGCGATCTCGTGGTCGGCGTGACCGCGTGCGAGACACCGCAGCACGGCTCGTTGATCGTCGGTCAGCTCGCACAGGTCGTGTACCTGCGGAGCTGCGGAAAGTCCCCAAGAAAACATCTGCACCACCCCCGTGCGCTCCCCTAGCGCAGGTTCCATGGTGCAGCCCCCCGCTGTCAGATCGCTAACGCGGGGATTTCATTCGCTCACGATGCGTCACGCCGATGGTGGCGTGATCCCCTGCTCGCGCGCCCAGTCGAGCAACGCCGCCTCGGCCTCGTCACGCTCCAGCGGCCCGCGGTCGAGCCGCAGCTCCTTGAGGAACTTCCACGCGGCACCGACCTGCGGACCGGCCGGCAGGCCGAGCAGCTTCATGATCTCGTTGCCGTCGAGGTCCGGCCGCACGCGCGCCAGGTCTTCCTCCGCCGCGATGCGCGCGATGCGTTCCTCGAGAGAGTCGTAGGTCCGCCGCAGCAGGTTCGCCTTGCGCCTGTTCCGGGTCGTGCAGTCCGCACGGACGAGCTTGTGCAGCCGCGTCAGCAGGGGACCGGCGTCCGTCACGTAGCGGCGCACGGCCGAGTCGGTCCACTCGCCGTTGCCGTAGCCGTGGAAGCGGAGGTGCAGGTAGACGAGCTTGGCGACGTCCTCGGTGATCTCCTTCGAGTACCGCAACGCCCGCAAGCGCTTGCGGACCATCTTCGCGCCCACGACCTCGTGGTGGTGGAACGAGACACCGCCGCCCGGCTCGAACTTGCGGGTGGCCGGCTTGCCGATGTCGTGCAGGAGCGCGGCGATCCGCAACACCAGATCGGGTGATTGATCAACATCTTCAAGATCAATTGCCTGTTCCAGCACAACCAGCGAGTGGTCGAAGACGTCCTTGTGCTGATGGTGTTCGTCGATTTCCAGCTTCATGGCCGTGAGCTCTGGCAACACGATGTCTGCCAGTCCGGTCTCGACCATGAGCACGATGCCGCGGCGCGGGTGCGCGCCGCACAGGAGCTTCGAGAGCTCGACCTGCACGCGCTCCGGCGTGATGCGGGCGATCTCGCCTGCCATCGACCGCATCGCCTCGATCACCCGAGGCGCGGCGGTGAAGCCGAGCTGGGAGACGAACCGCGCCGCCCGCAGCATCCGCAGCGGGTCGTCACCGAACGACTCCTGCGGGGTCGCCGGCGTGTCCAGCACGCCGTCGCGGGCCGCCTGCAGGCCGCCGGTCGGGTCGACGAACTCCCCGGCCACCACGTCGAACGCCATGGCGTTGACCGTGAAGTCGCGGCGGACCAGGTCACCGTCGATGTCGTCACCGAAGGAGACCTCAGGATTGCGGGTGACACCGTCGTAGACGTCCGCGCGGAAGGTCGTGATCTCGATGATCTCGCCCTGCTTCGAGGCACCGACCGTGCCGAACGCGATCCCGGTGTCCCACTGGGCGTCCGCCCAGCCGCTGAGCAGCTTCTGGATCTCCGCCGGACGCGCGTCGGTGGTGAAGTCGAAATCGTTCGTCGGGCGCCCCAGCACAGCGTCGCGCACACTGCCACCTACGAGGTAGAGGCGCTTGCCCTCGGCTGCGAACCGAGCGGCGAGTTCGGCGACGACTGGCGTGATGGCGGGCTGTTCCACCACCGCATTCTGCTGGAGCGATCGAGACACGAGAAACCAGCGTACTTAACGTTCGTAAGTACGATCGGCCGTATGCCCCCGTCAGCCGCACGTTCCGGAGGTCAGAAGCCGGGGCGCCGCAAGCGGCGCCGAGGTCGGAGGCTGAAGACGGTCGCCGAGACGTCGGCGGGTGGCCTGGTGCTCGACGACGAGCAGCGGGCCGCGGTGATCGGCAGACTTGACCGGCGCGGCCGGTTGCTGTGGTCTTTGCCGAAGGGTCACATCGAGGCAGGCGAGACCGCGGAACAGACCGCGGTGCGCGAGGTCGCCGAGGAGACCGGTATTCATAGCAGGGTGCTCCGCCCGTTGGGGTCGATCGACTACTGGTTCGTCGCTGACGACCGCCGGGTGCACAAGACGGTTCACCACTTCCTCCTCGAAGCGCTGGGGGGAGAGCTTTCCGACGAAGACGTGGAGGTCACCGAGGTGGCGTGGGTGCCACTCGGCGAGCTGGACGAGCGACTCGCATATGCCGATGAGCGCCGTCTGGTCCGCCGAGCAGCCGAACTGCTCGCCGACCGCTGCCGGAACGGGGCGGAGTCGGCGTGAGCCTGAGGAAGCTCGTCTGCACAGCCGCCGTCGTCGCGTTCATGGTGACGACGACACCACCGGCGGGTGCCGTCGAGCAGTCGCAACCGGACGAGATCGACGCGCTGCCGTTCATGCCGGCGCCCGCCACCCAGGTGTGGGCGACCAGATCCATCTCCGCTCAGCCGGGCCTGCAGGAGCCGCAGTTCCTGCGCCTCGACATCGGCCAGCTGACCCCGCGGTTCGTGACAGGTGACTCCCCGGCCACCGTCAAGATCAGCGGCAAGATCGTCAACATCGGCGACCGCAAGGTCTCCGGCATCGTGCTGCGCCTCGAACGCGGTGAACCGCTCGGCTCCGAGGACGACCTGCGCAAGGCCCTGCGGGAACCCGCGGCCGCCGAGTTCATCCAGCCGAAGTTCACCGAGATCACCGACGAGCTGCAGCCCGGCCAGCAGAAGGACTTCACGCTCGAGGTGCCGCTGCGCGGTTCCGCGCCCACCTCGCTCGCGATCGAGGAACCGGGCATCTACCCGATCCTCGCCAACATCAACGGCAAGCCGGACTACGGCGGCCAGGCACGGCTCGCGGCGCTGTCCACGCTGCTGCCCGTGCTCGGGGTTCCCGGCGGCGAGACGAAGGGCAAGCCGGGTGCACCGGCCAAGCTCACCGTGCTGTGGCCGATCGCGGACAAGCCGCGGCTCGTCAGGCTCGGCGGTGAGGGCGAGTCGGAGCTGATCGACGACGAGCTCGCCACGTCGCTCTCGACCACCGGGCGGCTGTACGGCCTGCTGCAGGCCTACGAGCAGGCGATCAGTTCGATGAGCACGTCCATGTGCCTCGCCATCGACCCGGACCTGCTGCGCACCATCGAGGCGATGAGCACCGGGTACAAGGTGCGCGGTGGCGCCGAGGGTGAGGGCCAGGCCGAGGCGGAGCTGTGGCTCGACCGCCTCAAGCTCGCCGTCGCCGGCCGGTGCGTCGTCGCGCTGCCCTATGCCGACGCCGACCTCGTGGCGTTGAACAGGGCGAAGCTCGGCAACATGCGCTCGCTGGCGCTGACCGACGGCCCGAAGATCATCCAGGAGATCCTCTCCGTCCGGCCGCTGCCCGACCTGGTGTGGCCAGAGGACGGCGTGCTCGACCAGTCGACGTACGACGAGCTGGTCACCCCGCAGACCGAGCAGAACTACCAGGGCATGAAGTCGGTCCTGCTCGACCCGACCGGCCTGGTCGACGCACCGGGCACCGCGCCGGCCGGTATCGGCGGCCCGCACCCGGTGACCGCGGTGAAGATCGACTCGATGGTCTCCGACGCGCTGCAGGGCAGTGCCGCTCGTCCGCGCACGCTCTCCGGCGTGACCACGCCGGTCGAGAACCAGCCGGTGTCCGTGCAGAACGCGCTGTCCGTCCTGGTCTTCCGGGCGGGCTGGCAGGGCGACGGCCGCAACGTGCTGGTCGCGCCACCGCGCCGGTGGAACGCGCCGCTGTCGGAGATGACCGAGTTCCTGGGCGCCGCCCAGAAGCTGCTCAGCACCGGTTACGCGGCGCAGACCGGCCTCGAGGAGCTGACCGAGGCGACGCCGTCGGTGACGAACGCCAAGATCGCCTACCCGCCGGAGGCCGGCGCGCGGGAGATCTCGGTCCCCATCTCCGAGTCGGTGACCAAGCAGAGCGCCGAGCTGAACGGCCTGGTCGCGGCCATGCAGCAGGAGGACAGCGAGCACGCCTCACCGCGTGACCTGGCCGACCCGCTGTGGCTTGGCCTGCTCCGCGCGATGTCCGGCGCGTGGCGGTCGAACGAGCAGGGTGCCCGCTCCGCGGCCGACATCAGCCAGAGCGAGCTGAACTCGCTGACCGGCATGGTCAGCGTCACGCCGCCGGCCAGCCCGATCCTGCTCGGTTCCGGTGACAGCCCGATCCCGGTCACCATCACGAACAAGCTCGACGTCCGCGTCACCGTCCGGATCGTCCTGGCCGACACGCCTGGCGTCCGCAAGCTCGACCTCGCTGACCAGGTGCTTCCCGCCCGTGGTGAGCGGGTCGTGCGGGTGCCCGTCGAGGTGCTGCGGTCCGGCCGGTTCCCGGTCAACGTCCGGCTGACCACTCCCGAGGGCGTCGCTCTCGGTGACACTGTCAAGCTGGAGGTGTCGTCGTCCGCTTACGGCACCATCACGGTGATCGTCACCGTGATCGCCGCGATCGCGCTCGTCCTGCTTTCCGGGCGGCGCATCTACAAGCGGGTCCGCGCCCGCAACGGCGAGGGTGGCGACGCACCGTCCATCGAGAACGTGACACCGGAGAAATCGAGCGCGTGAGCGAGACAGCCACGACCACCGAACCAGAGCAGCAGAAGCAGGCACCCTCGGTAGCCAGGGCCAGCGGCTCGATGGCGATCGCGACGATCGTCAGCCGCGTCACAGGCCTGCTGTCGAAGGTGCTCCTGCTCGCGGTGATCGGCGCCGAGACACTCGGCGACTCCTACCAGGCGGCGTCGACGCTGCCGACGATGATCAACGAGTTGCTCCTCGGCGGCATCCTGACCAGCGTGGCGATCCCGCTGCTGGTCCGAGCCGAGAAGGAGGACAGCGACGGCGGTGAGTCGTACGCCCAGTGGCTGATCACCATGGGCACGTTGATCCTCGCTGTCGGCACGGTCATCGCCATGGCCGCCGCGCCGTTGCTCACCGACGTCTACATCTCCGACTCGAAGGACGCGAACCCGGCGCTGGTCACCGCGTTCGCATACCTGGTGCTGCCGGGCATCATCTTCTACGGCCTGACCGCGCTGCTCAGCGCCGTGCTGAACGCCCGGCACGTGTTCGGCCTGCCGACCTGGGCGCCGGTGCTGAACAACCTCGTCGTGATCGTCGTGCTGGCCGTCTACGCGATGCTGCCCGGCGAGCTCACGCTCAACCCGGTCCGCATGACGGACACGCACCTTCTCGTGCTCGGTCTCGGCACCGCACTCGGTGTCGCCGTGCAGGCGTCCGTGCTGGTCCCGGCGTTGCGGAAGACCGGCTTCCGGTTCAAGTGGCGGTTCGGCTGGGACGCGCGCCTGTCGGAGTTCGGCAACCTCGCGTTCTGGGTGCTGCTCTACGTCGGGCTCGGCCTGGCCAGCATGACCGTGCTGACGAACGTGGCGACGAGCGCCACGGGCACGCTGGTGGCGTTCAACTACCAGTGGTTGATCGCCCAGGTGCCTTACGGCGTGCTCGGTGTCTCGCTGCTGACCGCGCTGATGCCGAAGATGAGCCGCGCGGCAGCGCACGGCGACAACGACTCGATCGTGCGCGACCTGCTGTTCGGCAACCGCATGTCGGCGATCCTGCTGATGCCCTTCAGCGCACTGATGACGGTGTCCGGCCTCGCGATCGGCCTCGCGGCGTTCGCCTGGGGCAACTCGGGTGTCGAAGGCGGCACGAGGATCGGTCTCGCGCTGGCGCTCTCGGCGTTCGGACTCGTGCCGTACGCGATCACGCTGCTGCAGCTGAGGGTCTTCTACGCGATGAAGGACGCCCGCACGCCGACGTTGATCCAGGCGTTGATCGTGGCGGTCCGCATCGGGCTGCTCTACCTGTTCCTCGCGGTGTCCGCGCCGGGCGATGCCTCTCAGCTCGCCGTCGGCGTGTCGCTGGCGATGTCGCTGAGCTTCGTGTTCGGCGCGGTGGTCGGTCAGGTGTGGCTGCGCATCCGCCTCGGGCGCCTGCGCACCGGCTTCACCATCTGGACCGTCTGCCTGACCGTGGTGGCGTCCTCTCTGGCGTTCGCGGTGGCGAAGGGCGTGAACGCGCTGGTCCAGAACTTGATCGGGATCTCGAACGTGGTTGTAGCCAGTTGGGTCGAGGTCATTCTGGTGACTTTGATCGGTTTGCCGATCGCGTTCGGCCTTTTGGCCGCGTTCCGAGTACCCGAGATGAAGCCGGCGATCGACAAGATCAACCGTTTGGTGCGGCGCCGGTGACTCCAGACTGTGAGCGCCGTCCCGTAGTCTCGTACCGTGAGTAGCGGAGTTCACGCCGCCCTGGTTCCCGGCGGCGTCATCGGCAACGGCCGCTACCGCCTGCTCGCGAAATCAGGCGCTGATGATCGTTCCAACGCCGAGCTGTGGCGGGCGAGGGACGGTCAGCTCAACCGCGACGTGGCTCTGACCGTGCTGCTGGGCGATCTCGCGGACGGCGCAGCCGCTGCCCGTGCCCGCCGGACGGTCGAACGCGCGATGCACGCGGCGTCGTTCACGCATCCCGGTGTCTCCAGGGTGATCGACGTGCTCACGCCGGGTACCGGCGTCCGCCCGGACGAGGGCATCCTCGGCATGGTCGTGGCCGAGTGGACCCAGGGCACCGACCTGATGGACCTCATCGCGGAGGGCCCGCTGCCGGCGGGCGCCGCGACCCGCCTGCTCGAACCGCTGGGCGCCGCCATCGAGGGCGCGCACCACGCCGGTCTGGTGCTGGGTGCCGACCACCCCCAGCGCATCCGCGTCACCTCGGACGGCCGCCTGCGCCTCGCGTTCCCCGGTCCTCGGCCGGACGCGATCGCACGCGACGACGTCAAGGGCCTCGGCGCGATCCTGTACCTGCTGCTCACCGGCCGGTGGGCGCTGCCGGGCGGCCCCGACGGCGTGCCGGCCGCCCCGACCGGGCCCGACGGGACCGTGGTGGCGCCGAACGCGTTGCACCCGTACCTGCCGCACGAGCTGTCGTCGGTCGCGGTGCGTTCGCTCGAAGACACGTCGGTGGGCGGTATCCGCACGTCCGCGGCCATCCTTCAGGTGCTCGACCAGATCGCGGCCGAGGAGGCCGAGACCTCGCTGATCCCCGCCGTGTCGCGGCGCGAGGACGATGACGACGCGGTCGTGTGGACCACGCAACGCCCGGTGAACGACAAGCAGCAGAAGAAGAAGCTGTGGATCAGCGTCGGCGTGCTCGCCGCCGCCACGCTCGCCGTGATCGTGTGGCTGAGCGTGCAGATCGTCGGGTTCTTCAGCGACGAGCCGTCCAAGGGCGGCGGCCCGACCGTGGTGATCAACCAGCCGGGGTCGAACGGCCAGACCGCGCCTCCGCCCACGCCGGCCGGGCCCGTGCAGCCGGCGGCCATCGGCGTCTACGACGTCACGAACCAGCCGGACAACCAGAATCAGGCAAGCCGGGCTGCCGACAACAACGCGAACACGTTCTGGCGCACCGACAACTACTTCCAGCCGTTCCCGGCCCTGAAGCCGGGCATCGGGCTGATGGGCTCGTTCGCCGAACCGGTGCGGCTGGCGTCGGTCACCATCACCTCGCCGAGCAAGGGGACCAAGGTCGAGATCAGGGTGGCGTCCTCGCTGGACGCGCCGCTGGAGGAGACCAAGATCATCGGGGTCGCGGAGCTGTCCGACGGGCAGACGCAGATCCAGCTCAACGAGCACGAACCGACCTCGCACGTCCTGATCTGGATCACCCAGTTGTCGAACACCGGCGCGGGCAAGAACCAGACGGAGATCCGAGAGATCCTCTACACCCGCGCCCAGTAGACCTGTCCGGGTGATCTGTGATCACTCTCGCTATCCTCCCAGCGTGACCGCCGCAGCCAGCTCGGACGCCGATCTCATCTCGGCCCACGCCGCAGGTGACCCCTACGCGTTCTCGGAGCTGGTCAAACGGCACCGCGACCGGATGTGGGCCGTCGCGCTGCGCACGCTGCGGGATCCGGAGGAGGCCGCGGACGCCCTCCAGGAGGCGTTCATCTCGGCTTTCCGCGCCGCGTCGTCGTTCCGCGCGGAGTCACAGGTGACCACCTGGCTTCACCGGATCGTGGTCAACGCGTGCCTCGACCGGATGAGACGGCGACAAACAAGACCCACGGTGCCCCTGCCCGAGGCCGGTCCCGGCGAGCCCGTCGCGCCCCGTGACGCGATGAGCGACCGCGAGACCAGTTTGATCGTGCAGCAGGCGTTGATGGAGCTGCCGGAGGAACAGCGGGCACCCATCGTGCTGGTCGACGTCGAGGGCTACTCGGTTGCGGAAACGGCGCAGCTCCTCGGCATCGCGGAAGGCACGGTGAAGAGCCGGTGTGCGCGAGGTCGCGCCAAGCTCGCCAAAGTTCTCGGGCACCTCAGGAACCGAATCGCAGATGCGAACGTCCCAGCTGACGGTGTGAATGTGCAAGAGCAACGTCAGTGGGAGGGTCGATGACCGGCATGGAGCGCGTGCCGATGGGTCCGCCGTGGTCTGTCGACCTCATCGCGGATCTGCACGCGGGCGTGCTGCCCCCTGAGGTCGCCGCACAGCTGCGTCCACGGGTCGAGGCGGACGCTGAGGCCAGGGAAATCCTCCGGGCCCTGGACGCGACGCTGGCGGACCTGCACGCGTTGCCGCCGATCCCCATGCCCGACCACGTGGCGGCACGGATCGACGCCGCGCTCGCGGCCGAGGCCCGCCCGGCGGCACCCGTGGTGTCGCTGGACGAGGCCCGCAGGCGTCGCAACCGCAGGCTCGGCCTCGGTGGCGGCGTGCTGGTCGCGGCCGCCGCCGCGTTCGGCGTCGTGCTGGCCGTTTCCCCTGGTGGGAAGCAGGCCGACACCCCGCAGGACGCCGCGCCCGCACCGACGCCGTCGAACTCGAACGTCTCCGCGCCACTCGCCGTGAAGGGCTCGGAACTGGGCGCCGCGGTGGGCGACGTGCTGAAGGCGCAGAACTACGGCCCGCTGGAGACCCAGGACCGGCTCGTCGGCTGCCTGCAGGGCGGCGGCATCAACAGCACGTCCAAGCCCCTCGGCATCAGCCCGATCGACCTCGACGGCAAGGCCGCGGTGATGGCCATCCTGCCGAGCGGACTGGGGCAGTACCGGCTGGTCGTGCTGGACCCGAAGACCTGCGGACCGGACAAGCCGGAGGGCGTGCTCGCCGACACCACCATCAAGCCGGGGTAGTCGTTCAAGTCACGGAATTAGCTGCACCTACGATCCGTTGAGCCAGTCAGACGACGAGATCGAGGAGTTGCAGAGCCGTGAGCGTGCGCAACGTGATCATCATTGGATCGGGGCCGGCGGGCTACACCGCAGCGGTCTATGCCGCACGCGCGCAGCTTGAGCCCCTGGTCTTCGAGGGTTCGCAGTACGGCGGAGCCCTGATGACCACGACCGAGGTCGAGAACTACCCCGGCTTCCGCGACGGCATCATGGGCCCCGAGCTCATGGAGCAGATGCGCGAGCAGGCTCAGCGCTTCGGTGCCGAGCTGCGTGCCGAGGACGTCGAGTCCGTCGAGCTGACGGGTGAGATCAAGAAGGTCGTCGCGAACGGCGTCGAGTACGAGGCCCGCGCGGTCATCCTGGCCATGGGCGCGGCTGCCCGTTACCTGAACATCCCCGGTGAGCAGGAGCTGCTCGGCCGCGGTGTGTCGGCCTGTGCCACCTGCGACGGGTTCTTCTTCCGCGACCACGACATCGCTGTGGTCGGCGGCGGCGACACCGCGATGGAGGAAGCGACGTTCCTCACCCGCTTCGCCAAGTCGGTCACGGTCATCCACCGCCGCGAGGAGTTCCGCGCCTCCAAGGTCATGCTGGAGCGCGCGCGGAACAACGAGAAGATCAAGTGGCAGCTGAACACGCAGGTCACCGACGTGCTCGGTGACGGCACGGTGTCGGGCATCAAGATCAAGGACACCCAGACCGGCGCCGAGTCGGAGATGCCCGTCACGGGCTTCTTCCTCGCGATCGGCCACGACCCGCGTTCGGAACTCGTCCGCGGCCAGATCGACCTCGACGACGATGGCTACGTCGTCACCAAGGACAAGTCGTCCTACACGAACTTGGACGGCGTGTTCGCGGCAGGCGACCTCGTCGACCACGAATACCGCCAGGCCATCACCGCCGCCGGCTCCGGTTGCAGTGCCGCGATCGACGCGGAACGGTGGCTCGCCGAGCACGGCGAGGCGCACGCCGAGATCGCCGCTGAAGCGGTCGGCGGCGGCTACGGCAAGGCCAACTGAAGTTCCCACTGCTAGAGGAGAGAACATGGCAGGCGCCACCGTCACGGTGACCGACAAGTCGTTCGCGGACGACGTGCTGACCAGCGAGAAGCCGGTGCTGGTGGACTTCTGGGCGACCTGGTGCGGCCCGTGCAAGATGGTTGCGCCGGTGCTCGAGGAGATCGCCTCCGAGCACAGTGAGAAGCTCACCGTCGCGAAGATCGACATCGACGCGAACCCCGGCATCGCCCGTGACTACAACATCATGTCCGTGCCGACGCTGATCCTGTTCCAGGGCGGCCGTCCGGTGAAGCAGATCGTCGGCGCGAAGCCCAAGGCAGCGCTCCTGAACGACCTGCAGGACGTAATCGGCTGATATTCCCTTGCAACGCGCAACGTGACCCGCCCGTCTATCGATAAGACGGGCGGGTCGCGTTTTTACGTACCTCGAACGTGATCCAGAAGCCACTGTGAGTAGCCCTGCATCGATCACTAAGCGCGGCAGGGCACAATAAGGGCTTCCCACCTACCGCGCCGACGACGATCGGCGCCCTAGTCGAGCGAGGGTGCATGCAGCTGCTCCGCCGCGGGGACGTCGGAACTGATGTTGCCGAGATCCGGTCGACCCTGACCAGGCTCGGACTGATTCCGCCGACCGACCCCCAGGCGCCGCCGGTGTTCGACCAGCAGGTCGAGCACGCCGTGCGCGCGTTCCAGCAGCAGCGGGGGCTGATCATCGACGGCATTGTCGGCCCGGCTACCTACCGCGCGCTGCGCGACGCGACGTTCTCACTCGGCGACCGTCCGCTCGCCTTCCTGATGTCGCAGCCGACCACCGGCGACGACGTGCTGATGCTGCAGGAACGCATGCTGGAGCTCGGCTACGACGCCGGCCGCGCGAACGGCGTGTTCGGCCAGCAGACCGAGCAGGCGCTGAAGAACTTCCAGCGCGACTACGGCCTGATCGTGGACGGCATGTGCGGTCCCGACACCGTGCGCGCGTTGCGTCAGCTCCAGCCGAAGGTCCGCGGCGGCCGCCCCGTGCTGCTGCGTGAGCAGGAGCAGGTGCGCACGGCCGGTTCGCGCCTGTCCGGCAAGCGGATCGTCATCGACCCCGGTCACGGCGGCCAGGACCGCGGCGTGGTCGTGGACGGCGTGTCCGAAGCCGATCTGATGCTCGACCTCGCCCGCCGGCTGGAAGGCAAGATGGCCGCCACCGGCATGGAGGCGCTGCTCACGCGTGGTCCGGCGAACTGCCCGGACGAGGCGGAGCGCGCCAAGTTCGCCAACGAGGCCGGCGCCGACCTGATCCTGTCGCTGCACGCGGACGGCAACTCGTCGCCGCACGCGCAGGGCGTGGCGGCGTTCCACTACGGCACCGGCAACGGCACCTCGTCCACGGTCGGTGAGGCACTGGCCGGGTTCATCCAGCGCGAGGTCACCGCCCGCACGTCCATGCGGAACTGCGGCTCGCACCCGAAGACGTGGGACCTGCTGCGGCTCACCCGCTGCACGGCCGTCCGCGTCGAGGTCGGGTACCTGACGAACTCGGAAGACCGCGCTCGCCTGGCGACGCCCGGTTTCCGCGACATCGTGGCCGAGGGCATCCTCGTCGCCGTGAAGCGCCTCTACCTGCTCGGCAAGGACGACCAGCCGACGGGCACCTTCACGTTCAACGACCTGCTGCGCTACGAGATGGCGAAGGGCTAGTCCCCAGCTGACGAAAAAGGGCCCCTTCGCAGGGGCCCTTTTTCGTGGTCTCAGACCGGCCGGAAGCTCGGCTCGGCGGTGGAGACGGTGACGCTGTTGAGGAGCCTTTCCAGCGCTGCCTCGACGTCTTCCTTCCACGTGATGGCGCTGCGCAGCTCCAGCCGCAACCGGGGCCAGCGCGGGTGCGGCCGCACGGTCTTGAAGCCGACGCTCGTGAGGAACTCCGCCGGAGTGACGCAACTGCGCTCTTCGTCGTCCGGCCGCATGTCGCCGAACGCCTCGATGGCCTTCACGCCACGACGCGTCAGATCCTTCGCTACGGCCTGCACGAGCACTCGCGCGAGTCCTCCCCCTCGAAACTCGGGAAGAACCTCCAGCGACGTCATGAGGACGGCGTCCGGGCTCACCGGAGACGTGGGGAACGCGGCACTGCGCGGCACGGCGGCAGGCGGTGCGTAAAAGGCCGAACCAGCCGGAATCCCATCACAGTAGATGATCCGGCCGCAGGAGCCCCATTCCAGCAGGACGCTGGAGACCCAGGCTTCCTTCTCGAACTCGGTGTCGCCGTATTCCTCAGCCTGTTCGCGCAGGTGAGGGGCCAATTCCCAGAAGACGCACGTCCGGCTGTGCTTGGAGAGATGCTCCAGGTTGTCCAGCGTGACGCCCACAACGCGTCGAGACACCCCGACCTCCACCCATTGGCACGCACAGTGAACCCATACGAGGGTAGGCGAATGTGACGGAACCGGGAAGGCAAGTGCCCTGAACGGGACGACGGTTACACTCGCTCGGGACGTTTCCCATTCAGGAGTCCCACATGACGATGCCCGGACAGCCCGCTAAGCAGGGCCCCAGAAGCCTTGACCCCCACATGCGCCGCTACGCAGCGCGCACGGCAGGGATGACGGCATCGGAGATCCGGGCACTTTTCGCAGTCGCATCCCGTCCCGAGGTGGTCTCGCTGGCCGGCGGCATGCCGCACCTGGCCGCGTTGCCGCTGGAGTCGCTGTCCGCGGAGATCGGTCAGCTCGTCGCCACGGACGGATTGGTGGCGCTGCAGTACGGCTCGGCGCACGGCATCCCGGTGCTGCGCGAGCAGATCTGCGACGTGATGGCCCTCGAGGGCGTCAACGGCCACCCGGACGACGTGGTGGTGACCGTCGGCTCACAGATGGGCCTGGACATGGTCACCCGGATCTTCTGCGACCCCGGTGACGTGGTGATCGCCGAGGGCCCCTCCTACGTTGGCGCTCTCGGGTCGTTCACGGCCTACCAGGCGCACGTCGTGCACGTGGCGATGGACGCGGACGGGCTGGTGCCGTCGTTGCTGAGAGAGGCACTGGAGGCCTGCAAGCGGGCGGGTCAGCGGGTCAAGTTCCTCTACACGATCCCGAACTTCCACAACCCGGCCGGCGTGACGCTGGCGGTGTCCCGGCGGGCCGAGATCCTGGAGATCTGCCGTTCCTACGGCGTGCTGGTCGTCGAGGACAACCCGTACGGGCTGCTCGGGTTCGACGGCCAGACGTACCCGGCGCTGCGGTCCATGGACCCGGACAACGTCGTGTACCTGGGGTCGTTCTCGAAGACCTTCGCCGCCGGGCTGCGGGTCGGCTGGGTGCTGGCGCCGCACGCGGTGCGCGAGAAACTGGTGCTGGCGGCCGAATCGGCCACGCTGTGCCCCCCGACGCTCAACCAGATGATCGTGTCCCGCTACCTGTCCACCCAGGACTGGAAGGGCCAGATCAAGACGTACCGCGAGGCCTACCGCGAGCGCCGGGACGCGGCGATCTCGGCGCTGGAGCAGCACATGCCGCAAGGTTCCACGTGGAACATTCCCGACGGCGGCTTCTACGTCTGGGTGACGGTGCCCGAGGGCATCGACACGAAGGCGATGTTGCCCCGAGCCGTGACGGCCCGCGTGGCCTACGCATCCGGCACCGGCTTCTACGCCGACGGCTTCGGTTCTCGCCAGTTGCGGATCTCGTACTGCTACCCGACCCCGGAGCGCATCCGTGAGGGCGTCCGCCGCCTGGCGAACGTCATCGAGGAAGAGATGCAACTGCACGCGACGTTCGGTGCGACGCCGGGCCGTCAGCTGTCCGGACCGCAGACCCCGTCGCCCGACACCGCCTGATTCAGGAGTACTTCTGTGGCTGACCGCATGGTCGCTGTGCTGTCCGGTGGGCTCTCCCACGAACGCGAGGTCTCGCTCCGCTCCGGCCGCCGTCTGTCGGCTGCCCTGCGGTCGGTGGGCCTGACGGTGGAGGAGTGGGACGCCGACGCGTCGTTCCTGACACGCCTCGGTGAGAACCGCCCGGACGCGGTCGTCGTCGCCCTGCACGGCGGCGAGGGCGAGAACGGCTCGGTGCAGACGATCCTGGAGATGCTCGGCGTGCCGTACGTCGGCACCGATTCGCGCGCGTGCCGTCGCGCGTGGGACAAGCCGACCGCGAAGGCAGAGCTGGCCCGTGCCGGGCTCACGACGCCGGAGTGGGTCGTCCTGCCGCACGCGACGTTCCGCGAGCTGGGTGCCAAGCCGGTGCTCGACGCGATGGTGTCGACCCTCGGCCTGCCGCTGATGCTGAAGCCGGACCAGGGCGGCTCGGCGCTCGGCGCTCAGGTCGTCCGGGACGCCGCCGATCTGCCCGCGGCGATGGTCGGCTGCCTGGCGTACGGGGACACCGTGCTGGCCGAGCAGTTCATCGCCGGCGTCGAGGTCGCCGTCACGGTGATCGACGGTCCGGACGGGCCGACGGCTCTGCCCGCGGTCGAGATCGTGGCGGAGACCGGCGTGTACGACTACACCGCTCGGTACACCGCCGGGCTGACCGACTTCCACGCGCCGGCTCGGCTGGAGGCTTCCGCTGCCAAGGCGGTGGGGGAGCTGGCGGTCGCGGCGCACCGGTTGCTCGGACTGCGGGACGTCTCGCGGACCGACGCGGTGGTGGCCGAGGACGGCACGGTCTACTTCCTCGAAGTGAACGTGTCGCCCGGACTCACCGAGACCTCGTTGCTGCCGATGGCCGTCGAGGCGGCGGGGCAGTCGTTGGGCGAGATCTACGCCGGTCTGATCGACCGCGCTGTGGCCCGTTGATCTGACCCCAAACGTAATGACGCCCCGCAACCGAACGGTTGCGGGGCGTCATCGTCACCGTGACATAAGGCCCGTGGGTGATCCTATGGGCCTACTCCGATGTCCGAATTGTCGCTTCTGGGCTCATCAGTCCGATGATCCGTTCAAGATCGTCAACTGACCCGAATTCGACGACGATCCGGCCTTTTCGCTGCCCGAGTTCGACCTTCACGCGGGTGTCGAAGTTGTCCGAGAGTCGCTCGGCGAGCTCCTGCAGTCCGGGCGCGTGCATCTGCTTGCGCGGGGCTGCCTTCGGCTTGGCCGGCTTCTCGTTCTTGGCGAGCGTCACCACTTCCTCGGTCGCGCGGACCGACATCCCCTCGGCGATGATCCGTGCCGCGAGCTCTTCCTGCATGCCGGCGTCGTCCAGACCGAGCAGTGCGCGGGCGTGGCCGGCGGACAGGACGCCCGCCGCGACCCGGCGCTGCACGGGGAGGGGGAGCTTGAGCAGGCGGATGGTGTTGGTGACGACCGGGCGGCTGCGGCCGATGCGCTCGGCGAGTTCCTCGTGGGTGACGCCGAACTCCTCCAGCAGCTGCTGGTAGGCCGACGCCTCTTCGAGCGGGTTGAGCTGGACGCGGTGGATGTTCTCCAGCAACGCGTCGCGCAGCATCACGTCGTCGGCGGTCTGCCGCACGATCGCCGGGATGGTCTTGAGTCCGGCCTGCTGGGTGGCCCGCCACCGGCGCTCGCCCATGACGAGCTCGTAGGTCTCGGCGCCGAGCTCTCGGACGACGATCGGCTGCATGAGCCCGAACTCCTTGATGGAGAACGAGAGCTCGTCGATGGCGTCCTGGTCGAAGACCTGGCGGGGCTGCTTGGCGTTGGTCCGGATCGCGGTGACCGCGACCTCGCGGTACACCGCTCCCGCGACCTCACCGGTGGGCGCCGCTGCCTTGGCACCGTTGCCCACCGCGGCCGCCGGCCGGATGGTGCTGGGCGCACCGGGCGGAGGTCCCTGGGGGATCAGTGCGGCAAGTCCGCGCCCAAGTCCGCCCTTGCGCTGCTCCGTCATGCGCCCTCCTTCGTGGCCCCACGCACGGCGATCTCCTTGGCGGCGTCGAGGTAGCTCATCGACCCGCGTGAGCCCGGGTCGTACGTCAACACCGTCTGCCCGAATCCTGGTGCCTCCGAGACCTTCACGCTGCGCGGAATGACCGTCTTGAGGGCCGTGTCGCCGAAGTGGCTGCGGACCTCGCTGGTCACCTGGTCGGCGAGCTTCGTGCGGCCGTCGTACATCGTGAGGAGGATCGTCGAGATGGCGAGGTCCGGGTTGAGGTGCTGCTGCACCAGCTCGATGTTGCGCAGCAGCTGGCTCAGACCCTCCAGCGCGTAGTACTCGCACTGGATCGGGATCAGCACCTCCTGGGCCGCGACCATCGCGTTGACGGTCAGCAGGCCGAGGCTCGGCGGGCAGTCGATGAAGACGTAGTCCGGCTGCAGCTGGTCGAGCGCCTCCGGGCTGAGCGCCTCCTTGAGCCGCGACTCGCGGGCCACCATCGAGACGAGCTCGATCTCGGCGCCGGCGAGGTCGATCGTGGCGGGCACGCAGAAGAGGTTCGGTGAGGTCGGGCTGACCTGAGCCGCTTCGGCGATGGAGATCTCGCCCAGGAGGACCTCGTAGACGCTGGGGGTGCCGCTCCGGTGCTCGACGGCGAGCGCGGTGCTGGCGTTGCCCTGCGGGTCGAGGTCGATCACGAGCACCTTGAGGCCGTGGATCGCGAGCGCTGCGGCGAGGTTCACCGTGCTCGTCGTCTTGCCAACGCCACCCTTCTGGTTGGCGACGGTCATCACCCGGCGATGCGTAGGCCGGGGGAGCAGGGATTCGTCGGGGTGCAACACGCTTGCCGCACGTGCCGCCTCTTCTGCAATCGGGGTCCACACCACGGCGCTGTCATCTCCGTTGTTGGTCGGCTTCGGCTTCGTCTTTGCCTGGGGCTTGGGTTCGGTTTCACGTGGAACATCGGCTGATTGGAACTCCGGGTACACGCTCACCGATCCCTCCTCGTCTGGCGCTCGACGATCAGCACCGTCGTAGGCACCTCAAGTACATCCGCTCCCACGACGACGACCCTGGCGTTGGCGCCCCCGGCCTTCAGCACTGCGGCCTCGTCGCGATCGAGCTCTTCCTGCGCGCGCTCACCCTTGAGCGCAACCATCTGCCCGCCACCCTTGAGGAGCGGGAGGCACCACCGGGCCAGCTTCTCCAACGGAGCCACGGCCCGCGCGGTCACCACTTCGCAGTTCTTCACCTGTGCGCGGATCGGCGCTTCTTCCGCTCGTCCCCGGAGGACGATCACGTTGTCGAGCTCGAGCCGCTCTTTGACTTCCTCGAGCCACGCGATCCTGCGAGCCATCGGCTCCAGGAGCGTGATCCTCAGGTCAGGCCGGGCGATCGCGAGCGGCACACCCGGCAGGCCCGCCCCAGAGCCTACGTCGACCACCCGCACACCCTTGGGCATGAGCTCCTCGATCACCGCCGAGTTGAGCACGTGCCGATCCCAAATCTTGTCGACCTCGCGAGGACCGATCAGTCCGCGCTCGACGCCGTGCTCCTCCAGGAGCCTGACGAACTCGGCGGCACGATCGACGTGCTCGCCGAAGACGAGCTTCGCGTTGTCGGGCAACTCCCCGGCCACTGTTCTCCGTCCGTGAGCGTTTCACGTGAAACCACGCGGCGGCGGCGTTCCGGCGGCCGGTGGAAAAGCTGGCGAATGCCAGGGCACCATCATGACGGATCGACCGTGCGCTCCGCCAAATCCTGAGCGCCGTTTCACGTGAAACTTGGGGGAAAGTTGCGTCCAGCCATCTACACGGTGTCCCATCCGGGTCCCGGACTGGTTTCCACAATGGCTCACCCGCCCGGCGGCGCCTTGTTGGAGCCCTACGCTCGCGGGCTGCGTCGGCTTGGTGTTGACGTCTTGGTGTCCGCTCAGACGGATGACGAACGGGTCGAGTGCGAACTCGTGGAGCAGGCGGCGGTCGTGGCCGGCGCCGGGCTGAAGTTCGTGTGCGTACCGATCGAGGATCGGACCGCACCGCTGGGGGACTCGGTGGTCGACCCCGTGCGCTCGCTGCACTCCCTGTACCGGGAGGGGGCGCATGTGGTGTTCCACTGCTGGGCCGGGATCGGGCGGTCTTCGTTGCTCGCCGCTCTGCTCCTCGGGATGGACGGGGTGGAGCCCGAGTCAGCGTGGAGGTTGATCTCGGCGACTCGCGGGTTCCCGGTGCCGGACACGAGGGAGCAGCAGCAGTGGCTGGCCTCCTGGTGGGCGTCCCGGTAGCGCCTCCGTTTCACGTGAAACAGCCGACGCCGTGTCGACTTGTCGCCATCGACCCGGCACAGCAAACGGCCCCCGGTTCCGAGTGGAACCAGGGGCCGTTGATCTAGCTGAGGGACCGTCAGTCCTTCGGGAAGATGATGACCCGACGCTGCGGCTCCTCACCCTCGCTCTCACTGTGCACACCCGCGACCGCCGCGACGGAGTCGTGGACGACCTTCCGCTCGAAGGGCGTCATCGGGTGCAGGCGGGCGCGCTCGCCAGAGGCGAGCACCTTCTCGGCGGTCGAGCGACCGAGCTCGGCCAGCTCGGCCCTGCGGCCGGCTCGCCACTGGGCGATGTCGAGCATGAGGCGGGAACGAACGCCCGTCTCCTGCTGCACAGCCAGACGGGTGAGTTCCTGCAGCGACTCGAGCACGTTGCCGCGGGGGCCAACGAGCTTCGCCAGGTCCTCGCCACCGTCGATGCTGACGATGGCGCGACCGCTTTCCACATCCAGGTCGATGTCGCCGTCGTAGTCCAGCAGGTCGAGCAGGCGCTCGAGGTAGTCGCCCGCGATGTCGCCTTCCTGGACGAGCAGGTCCTCGGTCTTGCTCTGCGACTGCGGCTCGGCCTCGGCCTCGTCCGGCGACGACGCCTCGACGTCGGTCGCCTGCAAGGTCTCAGACACGATGTCTCCTCTCCGGGGCAACGGCTCAGCGGCGCTTTTTGCTGCCCGGTTTCTTGCTGGTGGATCGGCCTGGTGCCAGGCCGGGAATCTCGGTGTTCGGCGTGCCGTTGGTGGCGTCCGAACCGGGGCCGCCCGGCCCTGCGGTCGGCTGACGCTTGGCGCCGTTGGCGGGCTTCGCACCCGGCGCGGGCTTCTTCGGGTTCACCGGCTTCGCGCCCGGCTTCGGGGCGAGGGCCTGGCGGGTCTCCACGGCGGCGGTCTTCTTGACCTCTTCCTCCGCGTCGATCCTCTTGTAGACGATGTGCTGCTGGCCGAGCGTCCACGCGTTGTTGGACAGCCAGTACAGCAGGATCGCGACGGGGAAGAAGAAGCCACCGACGAGGACGCCGATCGGGAAGATGTACAGCGTCAGCTTGTTCATGATCGCCGTCTGCGGGTTGTCCAGCGCCGACTGGTTCTGGCGGGCGACCGAGTGGCGGGCCGTGAAGTGGGTCGCGATGGACGCCACGATCATCAGCGGCACGGACAGCAGGATGACGTTCAGACGCTCGGTGCCGTATTGCGCGAGCTGGTCGGACGGCATCGTGATGAACGTCGAGAGGTTCGTGCCGAAGAGCTTGGCGTTGACGAACGAGTCGACGCCCGCCTTGTCGAAGAAGTAGACCTCGCCCCAGCCGGGCTTGAACGAGCGCAGCACGTGGAACAGACCGATGAACACCGGGATCTGCACCAGCATCGGCAGGCAGCCGCCGAGCGGGTTGACGCCGTGCTCGGACTGCAGCTTCTGCATCTCCTGCGCCTGGCGCTGCTTGTCGTTCGGGTACTTCTTCTTGATCTTCTGCATCTCCGGCGCGAACTCCTGCATCTTTCGCATGGAGCGCACCTGGCCGACGAACGGCTTGAAGAGGATGGCGCGAAGCGTGAAGACCAGGAAGATCACGGCCAGCGCCCAGGCGAAGCCGCTCGACTCACCGAAGACCTTGCCGAACACCCAGTGCCAACACCACAAGATGAAGGACACCGGGTAGTAGATGAAGTTGAGCACGGGAGCTACTCCTCGGTGGATACGTCGGGGACCTGCCGCCTCGGCGGAACGGGGTCCAGGCCTCCAGGGTGCCAGGGTCCGCAGCGCAGCAACCGGCGGATCGTCAGCCAGGTTCCGCGCAACGCACCGTGGACGGTCAGGGCTTCCACCGCGTACGCGCTGCAGCTCGGGTAGAACCGGCAGGTGGGCGGCAGCAGCGGGGAGATGAAGCGCCGGTAGAAGTGCACCGGCAGCAGCGCGACCTTGGCGGGCAACGTGGTCATCGCAGCACCTTGCGCAGGGCAGAGGAGAAGTCGGCGTCGAGCTCGGAGCTCGACGCCCCGGCTGCTGGAGCCAACGCCCGGACCACCACGAGAGTTCCCGGTGGCATGGACGACAGGTGCGAACCGGCGATGTGCCGCAGACGACGGGCGACCCGGTGACGGACCACCGAGTTGCCAACGGTCTTGCTCACGACGAAGCCCACCTTGGACGAATCCAAGGTGGGCACGTCAGGCGTCAAGGCGTGGACGACCAACCGGGGCCGTCCTGCGCGGCGGCCTCGGCGAACCACCAGGCCGAAGTCCTGGCTGCGGGTGAGCCGGGAGGCCGTGGGAAGCACGACGACGCTGCGCTTACCAGCCGCTTATCAGGCGGACAGAGTGGCACGGCCCTTGCTGCGGCGCGCGGCCAGAATGGCGCGGCCGGCGCGGGTCCGCATGCGCAGCCGGAAGCCGTGCGTCTTCGCGCGGCGGCGGTTGTTGGGCTGGAAGGTGCGCTTACCCTTGCTCACGGCTGGTTCTCCCGGTGCTTCACTGCGTACAAAGCCTGGTTGGCGTCCCCAACGAGCAGTGGACGTAGGCGCGACAAAGGCGCCCGTCGCAAGCGGGAGACTCCTCTGAGGGTACGCACCCCCGGGTGCGCCGACCAAATCGGGGTGGCCGATGCCACGTCTTGTGAGGCGTGTCGGGCCTTGTTACCGTTCTTCCCTCGCGCATGCCGGAGCTGGCGTGGGAGCCGCCACCGTAACCGGCAACACAACGCACCGTTTAGTGCACAGTTGTGGATAACTCTGTGGATGCCTCTATTCTCCGTGTCCACGTGTGGAGTCATGGGCTCCGGTGGAGGGGAGGGGATCGCGGAAGTGTCGAACCAGCAGGTTGATCTTGGTCTCGTGTGGGCCGAGGTGGTGCAGGAACTGGCCGCGAGCCACCTGTCTCCTCAGCAGCGCGCGTGGATGAGGGTCACCCGTCCGATCGGTCTGCTGGACGGGACCGCGCTCCTCGCGGCGCCTAGCGACTTCGCCAAAGAAGCGATCGAACGCGCACTGCGCGACCCGATCACCGCCGCGCTGTCCCGCCGGCTCGGCCGCACGGTCTCCCTCGCGGTGAAGGTCGACTCGCCGGAGCCGGCGAGCCCGCCCACGACGCCGATCCCGGTGCCTGGCATCCCGAACGGCGAGCCGCCCGTACTCACCGAAGAGATCGCCGGAGCCGACCCGGCGGCAGAAGGCTCGGACTCGGAAGAGGTCGACGAAGCCGGCGACGCGCTCGCCACCGTCACCGAGATCTGGCCGACGTTCAACACGGCCGCGGGCGCGACGCCCAACGGGAGCATGCCGTTCACGCGGCCGGCCAACCCGTCGCCGTCGCAGACCCGGCTGAACGAGAAGTACAACTTCGACACGTTCGTCATCGGCGCCTCGAACCGGTTCGCGCACGCCGCCGCCGTCGCGGTGGCGGAAGCTCCCGCCCGGGCGTACAACCCGCTCTTCATCTGGGGTGAGAGCGGCCTCGGCAAGACACACCTGCTGCACGCCGTCGGGCACTACGCCCAGCGCCTGTTCCCCGGCATGCGCGTGCGGTACGTGTCGACCGAGGAGTTCACCAACGACTTCATCAACTCGCTGCGTGACGACCGCAAGGTCGCCTTCCAGCGCCGCTACCGGGACATCGACGTTCTTCTCGTCGACGACATCCAGTTCCTGGAGGGCAAGGAAGGTACGCAGGAGGAGTTCTTCCACACGTTCAACACGCTCCACAACACGAACAAGCAGATCGTGGTGTCGAGCGACCGGCCGCCCAAGCGGCTGGAGACGCTCGAAGACCGCCTGCGCACGCGGTTCGAGTGGGGCCTGATCACGGACATCCAGCCGCCAGAGCTGGAGACCCGCATCGCGATCCTCCGCAAGAAGGCGGCGCAGGACCGGCTCGCGGCCCCGGCCGAGGTGCTGGAGTTCATCGCCGCCCGCATCGAGCGGAACATCCGCGAACTGGAAGGCGCGCTCATCCGCGTCACGGCGTTCGCGTCGCTCAACCGCCAGCCGGTCGACGTCCAGCTCGCCGAGATCGTGCTGCGCGACCTGATCCCGGACTCGCACGCGCCGGAGATCACCGCGCCGACGATCATGGCGGTCACCGCCGAGTTCTTCGGCGTGACGATCGACGACCTGTGCGGCCCGGGTAAGACGAAGGCGCTCGCGCAGGCGCGGCAGATCTCCATGTACCTGTGCCGCGAGCTGACCGACCTGTCGCTGCCGAAGATCGGCCAGACGTTCGGCGGCCGCGACCACACGACGGTCATGCACGCGGACAAGAAGATCCGCAAGGAGATGGCCGAGCGCCGGCGGATCTACGACCAGGTGCAGGAACTGACGTCGCGGATCAAGCAGCGCGCCCGCCACGCTCCCTGATCCAACCCGGGTATGAACGAAGGGGTCCTCCGACGCGGAGGGCCCCTTTGCTTGCGCACGCCACATCTCCGCGCACGCGGGAAGGCACGCGGGCTCCCCGCGTGCGCTTGGAGAGGACGAGAGGGCCCCGCGTGTGGCCAGGAAACCCGGGTGAGCTGAGGGGTGCTCGGCCGTGGGAGGCGCCTTCTGATTGCGGTCCGCACCCGAAGGGGTGGGGACAACCAGAAAAGTTTGAGACCCGGGCCACGATCTGGCCACAGAAGCCTGTTGAACACCCGGGTACAACTGCCCCGCACCCGGGGACGCACCCGGGGACAACTGTGGACGATCTGTGGATCGCGAGGTGTGCACAACCGGCTGTCCCCGGGTGCGCCGATCTGTCCCCGGGTGCCATCCCCCCTTAGTCCACATGGAAGATGGTGTCCTGACCTGCGTGTTCAACACCAGTCCACACAATCCACAGCCCCTACTGTTACTGCTGTTTGATCTCTTCTTGGAAGAACTCAAAAGCAAAACAGCGTGGACAGCTCCCGGGGATCGGTGCCCGAACCCCGAAGTGACGGGAAGGGCCAGGACGCTCTAACGTGGTTGCTCCGCACCTCGGGTCAGCCGAGGGTCGAGGCTCCCTAACCCCCACTGGCACGTTGTCGTGGTTGGGCTTGTCGACTGTCGAGGAAAGGACGCCTCATGAAGATCCGCGTCGAACGCGACGGCCTGGCCGACGCCGTCGCCTGGGTCGCTCGCAGCCTTCCGTCCCGTCCGCCGGTTCCCGTGCTGGGCGGCGTGCTGCTCGACGCGGAGTCCGACGACTCGCTGACGGTGTCGGGCTTCGACTACGAGGTCTCCGCTCAGGTCGGCGTCCCGGCCACGATCGCCGACGGCGGCCGAGCCCTCGTCTCCGGCCGTCTGCTGGCCGACATCACCAAGGCGTTGCCGAACCACCCGGTCGAGATCGCGGTCGACGGCGCGCGCATGATGATCACCTGTGGTAGTGCCAGGTTCAGCCTCCCGACGATGCCGGTCGAGGACTACCCCGCGCTGCCGTCGATGCCGCAGTTGATCGGCGAGCTTCCCGGCGAGGTCTTCGGCGAGGCGGTCGGCCAGGTCGCCGTCGCGGCCGGCAAGGACGACACGCTCCCGATGCTGACCGGTGTCCGCGTGGAGATCGGCGAGGGCAAGGTGACCCTCGTGGCCACCGACCGGTTCCGGCTCGCGATGCGCGAATTCCCGTGGGAGCCGGACGCTTCCCTGGGCGAGGTCGCCGTCCTCGTCCCGGCCCGCACGCTCGGCGACGCGGCCAAGACGCTCGGCTCGTCCGGCGGCAAGGTCGAGATGTCCCTCGCGGCGAACGACGGTCTGCTCGGCCTGTCCGGTTCCGGCAAGCGGACCACGACCCGGTTGCTCGACGCGGACTTCCCGAAGTACCGCCAGTTGCTGCCCAGCGAGCACTCGGCCGCGGCGATCATCGACGTCGACGCGCTGAACCAGGCGATCAAGCGCGTGTCGCTGGTCGCCGAGCGCGGCACGCAGGTGCGCCTCGAGTTCGTCGACGGCGGTCTGCGCCTGTCCGCCGGTGGCGACGACGAGGGTTCGGCCGAGGAAGAGCTCCCGGTCTCCTACACCGGCGACCCGGTGACGATCGCGTTCAACCCCGGGTACCTGCTCGACGGTCTCGGCGCGGTGCGCACCCAGAAAGTGCACCTTTCGTTCACGACCCCGAGCCGCCCGGCGTTGCTCAAGCCGGTGGACGAGGATGGGAACGTGGCGCCCGGGTACCTGTACCTCCTGATGCCCGTGCGCCTGCCCGGCTAAACACCCTTACCGGGTAACGAGAAACGTTTAGGGGAGAACACCGTGCAGCTCGGACTCGTCGGCCTCGGCAAGATGGGTTTCAACATGCGCGAGAGGGTGCGGCGGGCCGGTCACGAGGTGATCGGCTACGACCGCAACCCGGCGGTCAGCGACTCGGAGTCGTTGGCGGACATGGTGTCCAAGCTCGAAGCGCCGCGCGTGGTGTGGGTCATGGTGCCCGCAGGCGAGATCACCCGTAACACGGTGACCGAGCTGTCCGAGCTGCTGCAGCCCGGCGACCTGGTGATCGACGGCGGCAACTCCAAGTTCACCGACGACCGCGTGCACGCGGATCTGTTGGCGGGCAAGGAGATCGGCTACCTCGACTGCGGTGTGTCCGGTGGTGTGTGGGGTCTCGACAACGGCTACGCGCTGATGGTGGGCGGCGACATCGCGCACGTCGAGCAGGCGATGCCGATCTTCGACGCGCTGCGTCCGGAGGGTCCGCGCGAGGAAGGCTTCGCGCACGCGGGCAAGGTCGGCGCCGGCCACTACTCGAAGATGGTGCACAACGGCATCGAGTACGGCCTGATGCAGGCGTACGCAGAGGGCTTCGAGCTGCTCGACAAGACCGACGTCGTGGACAACGTGCCCGCGGTGATCTCGGCCTGGCAGCGCGGAACCGTTGTGCGGTCGTGGCTTCTCGACCTGCTGGTGCGCGCGCTGGAGTCGGACCCCGAACTCGACGACCTGCGCGGCTACGTCGAGGACTCGGGCGAGGGCCGGTGGACCGTCGAGGAGGGCATCAACAACGCGGTGCCGCTCCCGGTGATCTCCGCTGCGCTCTTCGCCAGGTTCCAGTCGCGGCAGGACGACTCGCCCGCCATGCGCGCGGTGGCCGCACTGCGCAACCAGTTCGGCGGCCACTCGGTCCAGAAGGCATGAGGTAGGTGCACGTCAGACACCTCCAGGTCTGCGACTTCCGCTCGTGGGAGCTCGCCGACCTGGAGCTCGAGCCCGGTGCCTCTGTGCTCGTCGGCCGCAACGGCCAGGGCAAGACGAACCTGGTCGAGGCGATCGGGTACGTGGCGACGCTGGGTTCGCACCGCGTCGCCAGCGATGCACCGCTGATCCGGCACGGCGCCCAGCGCGCCGTGGTGCGGACGGCCGTGGTCAACGACGACCGCGAGCTGCTCGTGGAAATCGAGATCACGGCCGGCAAGTCGAACCGGGCGCGGATCAACCGCGGTCCGGTGCCGCGTCCGCGTGATGTGCTCGGGATCCTGCGCACCGTGTTGTTCGCACCGGAAGACCTCTCTCTTGTGCGAGGCGATCCGAGCGACCGGCGGCGGTTC
This sequence comes from Lentzea sp. NPDC051213, assembly GCF_044455585.1. Taxonomy (NCBI): domain Bacteria; kingdom Bacillati; phylum Actinomycetota; class Actinomycetes; order Pseudonocardiales; family Pseudonocardiaceae; genus Lentzea; species Lentzea sp. NPDC051213. The sequence continues at coordinate 31,427 of NZ_JBITEX010000005.1, read as the reverse complement.
CTCGACGAGATGCTGGTGTTGCGCGCGCCGCGGTTCGCCGGCGTGCGCAGTGACTACGACCGTGTCCTCAAGCAGCGCAGCGCGTTGTTGAAGACGGTGAAGCACAGCAGATCGGCGGACCTGTCGACGCTCGACGTCTGGGACGGGCACCTCGCGAAGCACGGCGCGGAGCTCCTGGCCGCGCGGTTGAAGCTGATCCGCGACATGGCGGATCACGTGACCTCGGCGTACGCGGAGGTCGCTCCGGAGTCACGTCCGGCGCTCATCTCGTACCGCTCGAGCGTCGGCGAACTTCCGGAGGACAGGGAGAGCATCGAGGATCTGTTGCTCGCCGAGCTCGACCGGGTGAGGCGGCAGGAGATCGAACGCGGGGTGTGCCTCGTGGGCCCGCACCGTGACGACCTGGAACTCACACTGGGAGAGCTGCCCGCGAAGGGCTACGCCAGTCACGGAGAGTCATGGTCGTTCGCGCTCGCCCTGCGACTCGGCGGGTACGAACTGATGCGTGTCGACGGCATCGAACCGGTGCTCGTGCTGGACGATGTGTTCGCGGAACTCGACCGCGGCCGGCGGCAGCAGCTGGCCAAGGTCGCGGCCGCCGCCGAGCAGGTGCTGATCACCGCGGCGGTGGCGGAGGACGTCCCGGACGAGCTGACCGGTGCGCGGTTCGAGGTACATGGCGGGGAGGTGCGGCGTGTCTGACTCGGAGCCTGACTCTGGGGGTTCAGATCCCCAACATGTAGCTCGATCGGGTGTGTCCGCCCACACATCTGGGGACAACTCTGTGGATGGTGTGGATAACTCCGTCACAAATCCGGACTTGTCCACAGGTTCATTCACACCTGAGGGTGAGCCACTGAAGGGTTCTGACCTGGCGCGGGCCGCGCTGGAGGCCGCCAAGGCGAGCGCGAAGGCCCGCGGACGCGTGCCGGGGAGCAAGTCGAAGGGCCGTCCGGTCAACCGCCGGCGCCGCCGCTGGTCCGGTCCGGGACCGGACGACCGCGACCCGCAGCCGCTCGGCAGGATCGCCTCCCGCATCGCCGCCGACCGCGGCTGGGTCGAGCAACTTCAGGGTGGCCAGGTCTTCGGTCGTTGGGCAAAATTAGTAGGTGAGGACGTCGCCGAGCACGCGAAACCCATCGCTCTCAGTGACGGGGAACTGACGGTCCAGGCGACATCGACGGCGTGGGCCACTCAGCTGCGCCTTCTGCAGCGCGACCTGATCAAGCGAATCGCCGCGGGCGTCGGTCACGGCGTGGTGAAACGGCTCAAGATCAAGGGTCCCGACGCTCCCAGCTGGCGACACGGCCCCAGGCACGCTCCGGGGCGCGGTCCGCGTGACACCTACGGGTGAGGGTCTGTCAAGGGCTCAGCGGCCGTTACACGGCGCAATGAGCGTTCACCTGCGGATTTGAACCCCCGTTTCAGCGGTCCGCACCCATCCGTTGCCTCTTGAGGGCGCCTGTGACCGATTCAAAGGTGTCCTTGGCCCCGTTCTGTCGGGGTGCACCGGTAGAATCACAGGGAGCGTCACCCACCCACGTGCGGGCCCTGCCCGCATCAGCGAGGAGACTCCAGCACCGTGTCAGCAAAGAAGAATGAGTACGGCGCGTCCTCGATCACTGTCCTCGAAGGCTTGGAGGCAGTGCGCAAGAGGCCGGGCATGTACATCGGCTCGACCGGCGAGCGCGGTCTGCACCACCTGGTCCAGGAGGTTGTGGACAACTCGGTCGACGAGGCGATGGCGGGTTACGCGACGAAGGTCGACGTCACGCTGCTGGCCAACGGCGGAGTCCGGGTGATCGACGACGGTCGTGGCATCCCGATCGACATGCACCCGGTCGAGAACGTGCCGACCGTCGAGGTCGTCATGACCAAGCTGCACGCGGGTGGCAAGTTCGACAGCGACTCCTACGCGGTGTCCGGCGGTCTGCACGGCGTCGGCATCTCCGTGGTGAACGCGCTGTCCACCGCCGTCGACCTGGAGATCAGGCGTCAGGGTCACGTCTGGACCCAGCGCTACGAGGCCTCCAAGCCCGCGCACGAGCTGCGCCAGGGCGAGGCGACGGACGAGACCGGCACCACCACCACGTTCTGGGCCGACCCGGAGATCTTCGAGACCACGACGTACAACGTCGAGACGATCTCGCGCCGCCTGCAGGAGATGGCGTTCCTCAACAAGGGGATCACGATCATCCTGCGCGACGAGCGCGTCTCGGAGGAGGACGAGGTCGCCGACGCCGAGGGCCACACGGCCGCGGTGAAGGAGCGGGTCTTCCACTACCCCGGTGGTCTGGAGGACTTCGTCCGCCACATCAACCACACGCGCGAAGCGGTGCACCAGAAGGTGATCGCGTTCGAGGCGAAGGGCGAGGACCTCGAGGTCGAGGTCGCGATGCAGTGGAACACGGGCTACACGGCGTCGGTGTACACGTTCGCGAACACGATCAACACGCACGAGGGCGGCACCCACGAGGAGGGCTTCCGCGCCGCGTTGACGCGTGTCATCAACGAGTACGCGCGCGACAAGAAGCTGCTCAAGGAGAAGGACACCAACCTCACCGGTGACGACATCCGCGAGGGCCTCGCGGCGATCATCTCGGTGAAGCTGAAGGAGCCCCAGTTCGAGGGCCAGACGAAGACCAAGCTGGGCAACAGCGAGGCGAAGTCGTTCGTGCAGAAGTCGGCGAACGAGCACCTGGCCGACTGGTTCGAGCGCCACCCGAACGAGACGAAGACGATCGTCACCAAGGCGGTGTCGTCGGCGCAGGCGCGCATCGCCGCCCGCAAGGCCCGCGAGCTGGTGCGCCGCAAGGGTGCTCTGGACATCGGCGGCCTGCCGGGCAAGCTGAAGGACTGCCGCTCCACCAACCCGGAGGAGTGCGAGCTCTACGTCGTAGAGGGTGACTCCGCGGGTGGCTCGGCTAAAGAAGGCCGGGACTCCATGTACCAGGCGATCCTGCCGATCCGCGGCAAGATCATCAACGTGGAGAAGGCGCGCATCGACCGCGTGCTGAAGAACAACGAGGTCCAGAGCATGATCACCGCTCTGGGCACCGGTATCCACGAGGAGTTCGACCTCTCGAAGCTCCGCTACCACAAGGTGATCCTGATGGCCGACGCCGACGTCGACGGCCAGCACATCACCACGCTGCTGCTGACGCTGCTGTTCCGCTTCATGCAGCCGCTCATCGAGCACGGCCACGTGTACCTCTCGCAGCCGCCGCTCTACAAGATCAAGTGGCAGCGCATCGAGCCGGAGTACGCCTACTCCGAGCGCGAGAAGGACGGCCTGATCAAGGAAGGTCTCGCGGCGGGCAAGAAGCTCGGCCGCGACGACAACATCCAGCGCTACAAGGGTCTCGGCGAGATGAACGCCGACGAGCTGTGGGAGACCACGATGGACCCGGCGAACCGGGTGCTCCGTCAGGTCACCGTGGACGACGCGGCCACCGCCGACGAGCTGTTCAGCGTGCTCATGGGCGAGGACGTCGAAGCACGCCGTTCGTTCATCACGCGCAACGCCAAGGACGTGCGCTTCCTGGACGTGTGAGTCCGTCCCTTCATAGACATCCACGGCTGGCGAAGAGGAAAGAAGAACCGTGACTGAGACGACCCTTCCGCCGGAGCACGACCGCACCGAGCCGGTCGACATCCAGCAGGAGATGCAGCGCTCCTACATCGACTACGCCATGAGCGTCATCGTCGGTCGAGCGCTGCCGGACGTGCGCGACGGACTCAAGCCGGTGCACATCCGAGTCCTGTACTCGATGTACGACTCCGGTTTCCGGCCGGACCGCGGCTACAACAAGTGCGCCCGCGTCGTCGGCGACGTGATGGGCAACTACCACCCGCACGGTGACTCGTCGATCTACGACGCGCTCGTGCGGCTCGCCCAGCCGTGGGCGTTGCGCTACCCGCTGATCGACGGGCAGGGCAACTTCGGCTCGCAGGGCAACGACCCGGCCGCCGCCATGCGGTACACCGAGTGCCGGCTCACGCCGCTGGCCATGCACATGCTGGCGGACATCGAGGAAGAGACCGTCGACTTCCGGCCGAACTACGACGGCCGGATCGAAGAGCCGAAGGTCCTCCCGTCCCGCATCCCGAACCTGCTGATCAACGGCAGCGCCGGCATCGCGGTCGGCATGGCGACGAACATCCCGCCGCACAACCTGCGCGAGGTCGCGTCGGGTGTGGTGTGGGCGCTGGACAACTGGGAGGCCTCCGACGAGGACACCCTCGAGGCCATGATCGAGCGGATCAAGGGCCCGGACTTCCCGACCTACGGCCAGATCCTCGGCAACTCGGGCATCCAGGACGCGTACCGCACCGGCCGCGGCTCGGTGAAGATGCGCGCCGTCGTCGAGGTGGACGAGGACGCCAAGGGCCGCACGATCCTGGTCGTCACCGAACTGCCGTACCAGGTGAACCCGGACAACCTGGTCGAGAACATCGCCGCGCTGGTCCGCGACGCGAAGCTCACCGGCATCGCGAACATCGCCGACGAGTCGAACAGCCGGCGCGGCATGCGCATCGTGATCACGCTCAAGCGCGACGCGGTGGCGAAGGTCGTGCTGAACAACCTCTACAAGCACACCCAGCTGCAGTACTCGTTCGGCGTGAACATGCTGGCGCTGGTCGACGGCGTGCCGCGCACGCTGCGGATCGACCAGATGATCCGCCACTACGTGAAGCACCAGGTCGACGTCATCGTCCGGCGGACCAGGTTCCGCCTGCGCAAGGCAGAAGAGCGCGCGCACATCCTGCGCGGTCTGGTGAAGGCGCTCGACCATCTCGACGAGGTGATCGCGTTGATCCGCCGGTCGCAGACCCCGGACATCGCGCGCACGGGCCTGATGGAGCTCCTCGACGTCGACGAGATCCAGGCGAACGCGATCCTGGAGATGCAGCTCCGCCGCCTCGCCGCCCTCGAGCGTCAGAAGATCATCGACCAGTTGGCCGAGATCGAGATCGAGATCGCCGACCTCAAGGACATCCTGGAGAAGCCGGAGCGGCAGCGCACGATCGTGCGCGACGAGCTCACGGCCATCGTGGACAAGTACGGCGACGACCGCCGGACGCAGATCATCCCGTTCGACGGCGACGTGTCCATGGAGGACCTGATCGCGGTCGAGGACGTGGTCGTCACGATCACCCGCACCGGCTACGCGAAGCGCACCAAGACCGACCTCTACCGGGCGCAGAAGCGCGGCGGCAAGGGCGTGCAGGGCGCGCAGCTCAAGCAGGACGACATCGTCGCGCACTTCTTCGTGTGCTCGACGCACGACTGGATCCTGTTCTTCACGAACAAGGGCCGCGTGTACCGCACGAAGGCGTACGAGCTGCCCGAGGCGAACCGCAACGCCCGCGGCCAGCACGTCGCGAACCTCCTCGCGTTCCAGCCGGAGGAGGAGATCGCGCAGGTCATCCAGATCAAGAACTACGAGGTCGCGCCGTACCTGGTGCTCGCCACCCGCAAGGGCCTGGTCAAGAAGTCGAAGCTCTCCGACTTCGATTCCAACCGATCGGGTGGTCTTATCGGCATCAACTTGCGCGATGACGACGAGCTGGTCGGCGCCGTGCTCTGCTCGGCAGACGACGACCTGCTGATGGTCTCGCGCGACGGACAGTCGATCCGCTTCCACGCGACCGACGAGGTGCTGCGCCCGATGGGTCGCGCCACGTCAGGCGTGCAGGGCATGCGCTTCAACACCGACGACGAGCTGCTCTCGGTCGGAGTCGTGCAAGAAGGCCTGTTCGTTTTGGTCGCGACCGACGGTGGGTATTCGAAGCGCACGCCGATCGAGGACTACCCGGTCCAGGGTCGCGGCGGCAAGGGCGTGCTGACCATTCAGCACGACCGCCGACGTGGCAGGCTGGTGGGCGCGCTCATCGTCGACGTCGACGACGAGCTCTACGCCATCACCTCGAGCGGCGGGGTCATCCGGACCAGTGCCGAGCAGGTGCGCAAGGCTGGACGGCAGACGAAGGGCGTGCGACTGATGAACCTCGGCGAAGGCACCACTTTGATCGCCGTCGCACGCAACGCGGACGAGCCCAGCGACGTCGTTAACGGTGAGACGTCTGCCGCGGAGGGCTCTGCCGCCGACGCCGACCAGGCAGCAGCCCCCACCGACTCGGCCGAGTAGTCGGTTTTTGCTAGCGAGAGGCTAAGGACAGCTCGTGACTCCACCCGAGAACCGCGAAGGTCGGGACGCGGACAAGACCGCGGTGATCACCAAGCCGACTCCGCAGAAGGCGGAGAAGGCAGATGCGGCCGCGCCGGCGGCCTCCGGTTCCTCGGGTGGGGACGTGACGAAGCCCGTGACGGCGGAGAAGGCGGCCGAAGCCGCCACCCCCGCCGCTGCTGAGGCCCCTGCCACCCCGGCTCCGGCTGCTCCGGCTGCCGGAGCCACCCCGGCTCCGGCCGCCACTCCGGCTCCCGCTCCTGCTCCCGCCGCCGCTGCTCCGGCAGCGGCGGAGGCTCCGGCTGCTCCGGCAGACGAGAAGACGGTCTCGATCGGCACGCCCGCTCCGGCTGCACCGGTCGCGGCCGAGGAGCCGGTCGTCGTGTCCGCACCGCCGCCCTGGCAGCGCGTGACGAACGACACGGAGGCCGCCCAGCAGGACTCGACCCAGGCGTACGTGGCCCCGGCCGCGCCGCCCGTCCCGTCCAGCGAGCCGGCCCCCGCCTTCCCGTCGACCGACCCGGACACCGTCAAGGTGCAGAAGCCCGTGGTCACGGGCTCGGCCGTGCCGGTGGGCCTGGGCAGCAGCCGCACGTCGGTGAACCTCGGCAACGGCACCGCCCGTCCCGCCGCGGCCACCCCGTCGGCCCGCCGCCCCGGCCGAGGCCCCCGCCGCGCGTCACTTCAGGTGAAGCGCGTCGACCCGTGGTCGGTGCTGAAGCTCGCCCTGGTGCTCGGCGTAGCGCTGTTCTTCGTCTGGCTCGTGGCCGTCGGCGTGCTCTACGGCGTGCTGCACGGAATGGGCGTCTGGGACAAGATCAACAGCACCGCGAACGACCTGCTCCAGGCCAACGAGCCGGGCGAACCGTTGATCAGTGCGGGCCGCGTGTTCGGCGTCTCGGCGATCATCGGCGCGGTCAACATCGTGCTGTTCACGGCACTCGCCACGGTGGGTGCGTTCGTCTACAACGTGTCGGCAGATCTGGCTGGTGGCTTGGAGTTGACGCTCTCCGAGCGAGAGTGACCCCCGGATTTGGGAGCGACGAGGACGATCCTGTAAGGTCTTCCTCGTCGCCCTGAGGGGCGATATTGATCGAGGGCCTATAGCTCAGGCGGTTAGAGCGCTTCACTGATAATGAAGAGGTCGGAGGTTCAAGTCCTCCTAGGCCCACTCGATTCGAGGGCTATCCACGTCGATGGAAAGCATCGACCTATCTCGAATCATCGTCTTTCTTCTGGGGGCCAAGCCCCCAGACCCCCTGCCGGGGGCGAGCCCCCGGACCCCCATCACATCGGTCGCGCAGGCTCCGCATCCTGTAGCGTGTTGGGGTAGCTGGTTTACGGTCTTGGGAGGGATTCGAAGTGGCTAAGAAGATCATCGCACTCGTCGTAGTCGCCGGTGCGGTCCTGTTCTTCGTCAAGCGCAGCCGTTCGGCCAAGGCCGACGCGGACCTGTGGCGCGAGGCCACCGCTCCCACCGACTGATCCCAAGGGCGGCCTGCCGCCCCCAGGATCTTGGGGACGTAGCTCAATTGGCAGAGCACCGCCTTTGCAAGGCGGGGGTTAGGGGTTCGATTCCCCTCGTCTCCACTCGACGAGAGGCGAGCTGTGTTCGCGGAAAGCGCGAACCTGCTCGTCTCGTTGTGTTTTCTGGGGGCCGAGCCCCCAGACCCCACGCCGGGGGCTGCGCCCCCGGACCCCCGGCCGCCTCGCCTTCGGCGTCGGCAGGCCATATCTCAGACGTTGCCTATTGCTGATGCCCTGTTCGCGCCGCAGCGAACAGGGCATCAGGCTTCAGTGCGTTGCTGCTACTCATGCAGTGGCTAGCGACTTCTTTGAGGACTTGCGGAGTTTGTCGATGCTCCAGGCGCCGGCGCCTGTGAAGGCGAGCAGCAGGAAGGCCCAGGAGTAGACCGCCGCCAGCTCGCCGCCGTTCTGGATCGGGAGCAGGCCCTTGGGCTGGTGCACCACGAAGTAGGCGTAGGCCATGGCGCCGGAGCTGAGCAACGCTGCCCACCGTGTCCACAGGCCGATCAGGATGAGGCCACCACCGATCAGCTCGATGAGGCTCATCGGGCCGCCCGGCCACGACAGCAGATCGGCTCCCTTGGAGATCTTCTGGACGCCGTGGATCACGAAGAACAGTCCGATGACGATGCGGAAGAGCGCAAGGGCGTGCTCTCGTCGTTGCTCCAGGAACTCCATGGTGGGGTCCTTCCAAGGCGCGGGGGCAGGGGCAGGGCACAAAAGGTATGGACCAATTTAGAGTGTGCCGCTTGAGGCGCTTTTGGTATCTGGTTGACTGTTGCCCCTATGAAACGAGCACTGTTGCTGCCCCTGCTCGGCGTCCTCGCCGCGTGCGGCACCGATCTCGCCCAGAACGTGCCGGTTCCCACGACCCAGCCCCAGCAGGTCACCTCCACGACCAGCGTCGCTGCGACAGTGCCGCCCGCGCCCCAGCCCGCGAAGGACGGCACCTGCCCGTATCTGGCGACCGGCTTCGTCGCGGAGGCCAACGGGCAGCGCGTTCCCAAAGTGAAACTGTCAACGGACGAGCCCCACCCTGCGTGCTTCTTCTACGCCAACGCGACTGAGATCCAGTTGACCGTGCGTGTGTACGCGGGCGAGGAGCGGGTGGCCAAGCTGATCGTGAACGAGGCGGCGCCGGACGGTTCACAGCCCGCGAACTCGCCCACCGGGTGGTCCGGAGGGTATGTGAGCAACGACAACGGCGTCGTCTACGCCGTGGCGAAGAGCGACGCCGCTGTGGTGGTGACGACCAACCAGAAGCAGTCGATCAAGGCCCGTCGCATCGCCGAAGAGGCGATCAAGGGCCTCAAGCTCTGACTACTTGATCGGCTCCTTCTGGACGGGTACCTGCCCGTTGAGGACGGGCTCCGGCATCGGGGCCTGCTCCTCGTCGTGCAGGTGGACCTCCTCCGGCCTGCGCGTCAGCGCGATGTAGCCGGCTACCGCGCCCGCCACCAGGAGACCGACGACCCACGGCCACTTGCGGTGCTTCGGTGCGTCGGCACCGAGGCCCGCAGCTGCCTTGCGGATCTCCTTCGCGCGCGACTTGGCGTCCTTGCGCGCGTGCTTGGCGGCCTTCTTCACTTCCTTGCGAACTTCTTCGGCCTTGCGCATGAGGTCGGCGCGCGTCTGCGCGCTCTTCTTGGCGAGGCGCTTGCGGGAGCGGCGCGTCTGCTTCTCCCAGTCCTCTGCCTTGCCCATGAGCGTGTCGGCCCGCTCGACGAGCACGCCGCGAACCTGGTCAGCCGTGATGCCACGTTCCGCGAGCTTCACCTCAGCGGCGTGACCAGCGCGAACGACACCCTGACGCGCGGCCTTCAGACCGGTGCCGACAGCCTTGCCAACGTTCTCGCCGGCACGGGTCATGACGTCCACCTCGTCCATCCTGTGCTCCACACGTTGTCGTCCGGTGATGTCCTACAGGTACCCATCGTGCCCCTTTCTGAACATCACTGCCCGTGGATGGCACGATGGGGTGGTGGCTGACAGCAACGAATCCTTCGTCGGGACCAAGGTGACGGCGACCCTGCACACCACGCAGGGCGACATCCGCATCAACCTGTTCCCCGACCACGCCCCCAAGACGGTGGCGAACTTCGTCGGGCTCGCCGAGGGCACCAAGAACTACACCGAGGCGAACGCCGGTGGTACGGGCTCCGGTCCGTTCTACGACGGCACCCTGTTCCACCGCGTCATCGCGGGCTTCATGCTCCAGACCGGTGACCCGACCGGTACCGGCCGCGGTGGCCCCGGCTACCGCTTCGCGGACGAGTTCCACCCGGAACTGCAGTTCAACCGCCCCTACCTGCTCGCGATGGCGAACGCCGGGCCCAACACCAACGGCTCGCAGTTCTTCGTCACCGTGGCTCCGACGACGTGGCTGAACTTCAAGCACACGATCTTCGGTGAGGTCTCGGACCAGGAGTCGCGCGACGTCGTCGACGCGATCGGCAACACCACGACCGGCGCGGGTGACCGTCCGGTCAACGACATCAAGATCGAGCGGATCACGATCGAACGAGCGTGAGCGACGCACTCGTGCCACCGGACGGGCCGATCGGAGCGGAGCCGGAAACCCCGGTTTGCGCACGTCATTCCGATCGGCCCACCCGGCTGCGCTGCACCAGGTGCGACCGTCCGGCGTGCCCGGACTGTCTGCGCGACGCCGCGGTCGGCAAGCAGTGCGTCGACTGCGTCAACGAAGGTCGCCGCTCGGTCCGCAGCCCGCGCACGCTGGTCGGTGCCGAGCAGTCGGACGGCCGCGTGATCATCACACCGGTGCTGATCGTGCTCAACGTGCTGGCGTACGTCGTGACGGTCTTCCAGTCGGGCAGCCCGTTCAACAACGACCGGTCAGACCTGTTCGCGGCGACGTCGATGATTCCGGAGCTCACCGCTCAGGGTGAGTGGTGGCGGGTCCTCACGTCGGGCTTCATGCACTTCGGCCTGCTGCACCTGGCGCTCAACATGGCCGTGCTCTACGTCGTGGGCACCCAGATGGAGCCAGAGCTGGGCCGGCTGCGCTTCTCCGCCGTGTACTTCCTGTCGCTGCTCGGCGGCAGCGCGGCGGCGTTCTACTTCGGGACGGTCTGCCAGCAGCTCGCCGGCGCGTCCGGTGCGGTGTTCGGCGTGATGGGCGCGTTGCTCATCGTGTGGAAGCGCAAGAAGAGGGACATCTCGACGATCGTCGTGGTCGTCGCGATCAACCTGGTGTCGAACCTCTTCACGAACGCCTCGCTGCTCGGGCACCTCGGCGGTTTCCTCATCGGCGGTCTGCTGACGCTCGCGATGGTCAGAGCGCCGCAGAAGAACCGCAACCTCTACCAACTCGCCGCGGTCGTGGCCGCGGCCGTGTTGATCGGCGGCATGCTCTGGTTGCGCGCCACCGAACTCGACACGGCGGCCGAGACCATCGCCGAGATCGTCAGGACCTGTAGCTCGAACTAATTACGGGCGCAGGGCGTGGAGTACTCCGGCGACTTCTTCCGGGTCGGCGCCGAGGTCCAGTTTCGTGAGCACCACGAGACGGTCGTCGGCGTCGAGTTCCAATGTCTGCTGTTCCCTCCCGAGCCGCCGGGTGGTCTGCAGCTTGATCTTCACCTCGTGCCACGGCAGGCGCGTGGTGTTGGCGAACCCGCGCACGGCGAGCCCGTCGGTGTCCGCGGTGAGCCGCGGCCTGGCGAGCGATGCGAACGCCGCGAGGTAGCTGACCAGCAGCGTTGCCAGTCCGATGAGGAGTCGGCCGGCGTTGTCGTCGGCGAGGAAGGTCGCGGCGGCGAGCAGGGCGGCGAGTACCCACGCGACCGCGACGAGCGGGGCGGGCGTGGACCAGGTGCGAGTCACACCGTCGAGTGTCCCGCATGAAATGTGGACAACCGAACGGCTCTGCATGAGGCGAAACCGGCGCTTGTGCAATTTCGCGCAAAGTTGTCCACAGGACTTGTCCCCAATGGGGATGACTTACAGCCGTGTGCTTCGGTGACGCTGGGATGAACCAGGTGAACGTGGTGATAACAAAGGTCGGCCCGGACGTGTGACGTCCGGGCCGACCTCGACGAACAGTGAGCAGCCGAGGCTGCGAGCGTGACTAGCGCCAGCGCATCGTCATCAGCAGGCCGATGATCATCAGCGCGAACCCGATCGCGAAGTTCCATGCCCCCAGTTCGAGCATGAACGGGATCTTCTCGGCCGCGATGTAGTTGACGACCAGCCACGCGAGGCCCAGCAGCATGAAGCCGAGCATGACAACGACGTAGACCGGGTGAGACGGTCCCGCTGCCTTGACCTTGACCGGCGTGCGGCGGTCAGTGGGTGCGGTGTAGACCGCCTTCTTCCGGACCTTGGACTTGGGCATGCTGTCCTCGCCTGACGTGGATATCCCTGAGTGACGCAAGTTTACGTGCACTACTCGGGGAACACGTTAACGTAGCGAAGGTGGTCAGCGAACCACCTGGCAGAACGCAGTTGTTTTCAGTTCACAGTCCGCGCGGAGGTTCTCAGGTGAACTCGGGACCGCAGCAGCCGCCTCCACGGCGTCCTGCACCCCGTCGTGACGACCTGCAGCACGTGCGGTCCACACCCCCTCCACGTCCGGTGCCGCCACCCGACGCGACGCACTTCACCAGCGCTTTCTCCGGAAGCCTGCCTCCGCCCGGAGCCCCGCCGCGCCGCCCAGGCCCGCCCCAGGGCCCGCCTCAAGGTCCACCTCAGGGCACTCCGGCGCGCGGTGTGCCCGTGCACGGCACGCCGCCGGGAGGTATGCCGCTCCAGGGCACGCCGCCCGGTGGAATGCCCCTGCAAGGCACCCCTCCTGGAGGCATGCCGCTCCAGGGCGCGCCACCGAGGGGAATGCCGCCGCGCCCGCCCCGTCCCCGCCCGGTCGATCCACCCACCGAGGTGATCCCGCGCATCGAGGACGACTACGAAGACGACTACTACGACGATGACGAGTACTACGACGACGAGGAACCGGCCGCAGCCGCCCCGCCGCCGGACAGCCTCGCGCGCAAGACCGTTCGCGGCGTAGGCGAGGCCCTCATCACGATGGGCCTCGTCGTGCTGCTGTTCGTCGTCTACGAGGTCTACGTGACCGACCTGCTCTCCGCGGGAAAGCAGAAGGACGCCACCGCCGCGCTCGACTCCGAGTGGAGCTCGAACGTGGTGACGCCGCCCCCGGCCGACCCGAACCGCCAGTCGAAGCTGAACCTCATCGAGGGCAAGGCCTTCGCGAAGATGTACATCCCGGTCTTCGGCACCGACTGGAAGTTCTCCGTGGTCGAGGGCACGACCGACAAGCACCTCGAGATCGGCCCCGGCCACTACAAGGACACCGCGCAGCCAGGCGAGGCCGGCAACTTCGCCATCGCGGGCCACCGCGTGGGCAAGGGCGCTCCGTTCAACGACCTCGACCTGCTCCAGTCCTGCAACGCGATCGTCGTGCAGACGCAGACCCAGTGGTTCGTCTACCGCATGCTGCCGACGACCGGCGAGGTCGCCGGCTGGGCCACGAACCCGAAGTCGAAGGAAGCTGCCTGCAAGGGCGTCGCCCCGCTGTCCACGACCCTCGGCGACGCCTACGCGAAGACCGTCGGCCAGGAGATCGTGGTGCCCACCCAGGGCGAGGTCATCGCCCCGATCCCACACCAGGTGAACGCAACGGTGCCGCCCGAGCAGCAGGCCCGCCTGCTCACCCTCACGACGTGCCACCCGCGTTTCTCCGACAAGCAGCGGCTGATCGTGCACGCCATCGAGACCAAGAGCTACCCAGTGGCCGACGGCTTCGTGCCGCCAGAGATGTCGGAGGGCTGATGTACAGCTGGATCTGGCGGCACCTGCCGGGCCCGCTGTACCTGCGGGTCGTCGAGGCGGTCGTGCTCGTCGTCGGCATCGTGGCGCTGCTGATGTTCGTCGTGTTCCCGTGGGCGGAGCCGAAGCTGCCGTTCAACAACGTCACCACGCAGTGAGCCTCAGCTCGGCTCGATGATCGTCTGATATTGGTCACCTGGACGGGTGATGCTCGCGAGCGCTCGCCGACCTTGGAACCGCTGTTTGTGCAGTTCAGCGGGTTGGGTGCGGTAGGGTCAAGCTGTGGGCGACCGAGTTGTCCACAGGATTCCGGGAGCCGCGGGAACCCGAAGGCCGCCGTTCTCGTTGCGCATGAGGAAGCGCGCGGGGGGAGCGGGCACGATCTCGGCGGTCGACAGCCGCCGGGTCATCGGCCACTCAGGACGACGACCGGCCATCGGCGACGGGCTACGGCGACCGCCACCGGCTACGGCGACCGGCCATCGGCTACGGCGACCGGCCATCGGCTACGGCGACCGGCCATCGGCTACGGCGACCGGCCATCGGCTACGGCGACCGGCCACAGCGAGCGAAACAGCGGAGCCCGCACCGCAGTGAGCGGAAGTAGCTGAAGCCGCCACCGCGCCCACCGCGGTGGCGGCCCCATGGGGAGAACGGCAGCGTCAGCGACCGTTCGAGATCGAGGTCATCTCCTCACGCGGCACGACCTTCACCCGGTCGCGCCCCTGCACGGCACCCAGCGCGATCTCGTGCTCGTCGAGCCGTCGCCAGCCCTCGTTGGTCACGAACGGCACGTTGCGCTGCTCCAGGAACTCCACGATCGCGGCAGGCGAGGGCGCCGCCGCGGCGGGAAGTGAAGCGGCGTCTTCCAGCAGGCTGTTGATGGTCTCCAGCGCGTCGCCCTTGGTGTGGCCGATGAGGCCGATCGGGCCGCGCTTGATCCAGCCGGTGGTGTAGACGCCGGGCATGGGCACCTCGTCGAGATCCAGCACGCGGCCGGCGAGGTGCGGGATCGTGCCTGAGACGTGGTCGAACGGGATGTCGGCCAGGTGGGTCGAGAGGTAGCCGACGGCGCGGTACACGGCTTGGACGTCCCAGTCGGTGAACACGCCCGTGCCGCGGACGTTGCCGTCGCCGGTCAGTTCCTGGGTTTCGGTGCGCAGGCCCGTCACGCAGGCGTCTCCGAGCACCTCTACTGGTGCCTCCAGGAAGTGCAGGTGCAGGCGGCGCGGGCGGGAGCCGACGTCGCGGATCGCCCACTCCTGGAGGGTCTTCACGATCATCTCGACCTGCTTGTTGGTCCTGATCGCGGCCATCGAGGCCTCGTCGAACTCGATGCCCTCGGCGTGGACGATCACCTCGACGTTCGGCGAGTGGTCGAGTTCGCGCAGTTCCAGCGGGGTGAACTTCGCCTGGGCCGGGCCGCGGCGGCCGAAGATGTGCACGTCGGTGACCGGGGACGCGGCCAGGCCGGCGTAGACGTTGCCGGGGATCTCGGTGACCAGCAGCTCGTCGGCGGTCTTGGCCAGGATGCGGGCTACGTCGAGTGCCACGTTGCCGACGCCCAGGACGGCGACCGACGTTGCGGTCAGGGGCCAGGTGCGCGGCACGTCGGGGTGGCCGTCGAACCACGACACGAAGTCCGCGGCGCCGTAGCTGCCGGGCAGGTCGATACCGGGGAGGTCGAGCGGGCGGTCGGTCGAGGCACCGGTCGAGAAGATCACGGCGTCGTAGAAGGAACGCAGGTCGTCGAGCTTGATGTCGACGCCGTACTCGACGTTGCCGAAGAAGCGGACGGACGGCTTGTCCAGCACCTTCTGCAACGCGACCACGATGCCCTTGATGCGCGGGTGGTCGGGCGCGACGCCGTAGCGCACCAGGCCGTAGGGCGCTGGCAGCTTCTCGAAGAGGTCGATCTGCACGTCGACGTCGGACTTGGTCAGGATGTCGGCGGCGTAGACGCCGGCCGGTCCAGCGCCGACGACCGCGACGCGCAAGGTGCGACTCATGACACCTATTTTAGGGTAGCCTAACCTCAACTTGGACGAGAGCTAACTCACTCGACGCGACCGACTAGGCTCTGTGCATGCGCGTGCTCGTGGTCGACAACTACGACAGCTTCGTTTACAACCTGGTCCAGTACCTCGCCCAGTTGGGCGCGGAGTGCGTCGTGCGGCGCAACGACGAGGTGGACCTCGATGAGATCGCCAAGGTCGACGGCGTCCTCGTCAGCCCTGGGCCGGGTACACCGGAACGGGCCGGCTCGAGCATCGACGTCATCAAGCAGTGTGCCGACACAGGTAAGCCGGTCTTCGGCGTGTGCCTCGGCCACCAGGCGATCGGCGTGGTGTGGGGCGGCACGGTCGACCGCGCGCCCGAACTGTTGCACGGCAAGACGAGCATCGTCTTCCACGAGGGCCAGGGCGTGCTCGCCGGCGTGCCGAAGCCGTTCATCGCGACGAGGTACCACTCGCTGACGGTGCTGCCCGAGACGGTCCCCGCTGAGTTCGAGGTCACCGGCAAGACCGAGACCGGCATCGTGATGGCCATGCGGCACAAGGAACTTCCGGTCGAGGGTGTGCAGTTCCACCCCGAGTCGGTGCTGACCGACGGCGGCCACCGCATGCTCGCCAACTGGTTGAAGGTCTGCGGGTACGAGGTGCCGGAGGCCACGGTCGCGCAGCTCGAGAACGGCATGCGCACGCTCGCCGCAGCGGCCCGCCAGTAACGAAAAGGGGCGGCTCCCCAACGGGAAGCCGCCCCAGAAACCTCAGTGCGTCAGGTCGTGCCGATCCCGAACTTGCCGACCGTCACCGTGACCGTCGAACCCTTCGTGATCGCCGTGCCCTTCGTCGGCTGCTGCGAGAGCACCTTCTTGTCCTGAGACGGGTTGCCGACCGCCTGCTCCTGGATGTTGAAGTTGCCGTTCCAGCCCGCCGCCTTGAGCTTGGCCTCGGCGTCCTTGTCGGACAGGCCGGTCAGGTCGGGCATCTCGATCTGGTTGCCCTTCGAGACCCGCAGCGTGACCGTCGTGTCCTTGGCCGCCTTGGTGTTGCCGGTCGGCGTCTGCGAGATGACCTGGTTCTGCGGCTTCGCGCTGTCGACCTGCTCGACGTTGACCTTGAAGCCGGAGCCCTCCAGCGTCTGGCGGGCGTCGTTCAGGTCGCTGTTGACCACGTTCGGCACGTTCTGCTTGTCCGGTGCCTTGCCGAGCTGGATGGTGATCGTGCCACCCTTCTTCAGCTTCAGGCCGACCTCGGGGTTCTGCGCCGCGACCTTGTTCTCCAGCTTGGTGTCGTCGACCTCGATGCCCTCGGGGCTCTGCTGCAGCTTGAAGCCGTTCGGATCCTTGTCCAGGAGCGCCTGTGCCTCCTGCGGGGTCTTGCCCTTCAGGTCCGGCACGGTGGCTTCACCGGGAGGCGAGCCGACGAAGATGGTGACGTTCGACCCCTTCGCGACCTGGCTGCCGTCCGGCGGGTCCGTCCTGACGACCTTGGAGATCTGGTCGGACGTGCACGGCGCGGCCTGGCCGTTCGCGCCAGGCTCGCAGGCGAGCAGCTCCTGAACGGGGGTCAGGCCGGCCTTCGTCACCCTTTCCTTGGCGCTCAACGGGTCCAGGCCGACGATCGACGGCACGGTGGCCTTCTCGGACCCCTCGGAGCCCGTGTTCATCACGTTCTTGGTGATCCACGCGGCGAGGCCGAGCACGGCGATGCACAGGATGACCACCAGCGTGATCATGATGGCCTTCTTGCGCTTGGCGCGCCGCTCCTCTTCCTCCTCGGCGGCCGGGTCGTAGTCGTCCTCCGGCTCCGACTTCAACGCCGCCGGGCGGTGCCGGCCCCCACCGGACATCACCTGCGTGCGCGGGGCGCGCGACTGCTCGTTCATCACGGCGGTCCGGTCCTCGGCCGTCATCACGGCCGGCGCGGACGGACGCTGACCCGAGAGCACGCGCACCAGGTCCGCGCGCATCTCCGCGGCGGACTGGTAGCGGTTGGCCGGGCCCTTCGCCATGGCCTTCAGCACGATCGCGTCGAGCTGCGGCGAGACCTTCGGGTTCAGCGCCGACGGGGACTTCGGGTCTTCCCGCACGTGCTGGTACGCGACCGCGACGGGGGAGTCACCGGTGAACGGCGGCTCGCCGGTCAGCAGCTCGAACAGCACGCAGCCGGCCGCGTAGACGTCGGAACGGCCGTCGACGGACTCGCCGCGCGCCTGCTCCGGTGACAGGTACTGGGCGGTGCCGATCACCGCGGCGGTCTGGGTGACCGCGGCCTGCCCGTCGTGCACGGCACGCGCGATGCCGAAGTCCATCACCTTCACGGCGCCGGACTTCGTGATCATCACGTTCGCCGGCTTCACGTCGCGGTGGACGATGCCGTGCCGGTGGCTGAAGTCGAGTGCGGCCGAGACGTCGGCCATGACCTCCATCGCGCGCTTGCCCGACAGCGGGCCCTGCGTCTTCACGATGTCGCGCAGCGTTCGCCCGTCGACGAACTCCATCACGATGTACGGCAGCGGGCCGTACTCGGTCTGCGTCTCGCCGGTGTCGTAGACGGCGACGATCGCCGGGTGGTTCAGAGCAGCGGAGTTCTGCGCCTCGCGGCGGAAGCGTTCCTGGAACTGAGCGTCGCGGGCCAGGTCGGCGCGCAGCACCTTGATCGCCACGTCTCTGCCGAGGCGGACGTCCCGCCCCTTGTGGACCTCGGACATACCGCCGTATCCGAGGGTCTCACCCAGTTCGTAGCGGTTGGAGAGCAGTCGCGGAGTGCTCATCGGTGCTTCGTCCCGCTCCTCGTCGACAGTGTTCCCAACTCGGTTCTGGTCTTGCTCATGGCGCGCACGTCACCTTCACCTGCGAGCCAGCCGCAACCACGCCCGTTGGCGTGATGGCGGTGACCCGGCACTTCTTCAGGTCGCCAGGCGAGGTTCCCTGCGGGCTTTGCACCCTGGGCTCCAAGCCGTGGTCGGTCAGCTCTGCCCTGACCTCGTCGCCGGACCGACCGATGTAGTCGTCCTCGTCGAGTTGCTTCGGCGGATTACCCGGTATCCGGTCGGCGGAGTCGGGCTTCGCCTGTCCGTTCGGGTTCGCCGAGCTGGAGGTGGTCTGCTGGCCACCTTGCCCGTTGCCCTCGTTCGGCTTCACGGTCAACTTCCACAGGACGACCACGCCGAGCACCAACAGCACGGCCACCAGGAGAGCGACCATAACCCAGACCACATGCCGGTTTCTCCCGGGTGGTGCAGGCATGGGCGCGAAGGTGCCGGTCTGGTGCGGCGGTGGCATTGCCGGTGGCATCGCCGGATGGGTGCCGGGACGCCCCGGTCCAGTCGGGTGGTGCGCCATCGGCGGTGGAATCGGCAGTGGTTGTGAGACCTGCGGAGGCGGCGGAGGCAGCGGCACCTGGGGCGGTACCTGCGGCATCGTGAACCCGGACGGCGTCGGCAGTGGCTGGCCGATCCGCACCGCGCCCACCGCGGCGGCGAACTCGCCACCGGTCCGGTAGCGCTGCCGCGGATCCTTGACCAGCGTCGCCTCGATCAACGCCCGCGCGCCCGGTGGCACGTCCGGCGGCAACGGCGGCGCGATGTCGCGAATGTGCATCATCGCGACGGTCACGGCGTTGTCCGACAGGAACGGGCGGTGCCCGGCCAGGCATTCGTAGCCACACACTGCCAACGAGTAAACGTCGCTCGCCGGTTCGGCCTCGCCGCCGAGCGCCTGCTCGGGAGCGATGTAGTGCGCGGTCCCCATGACCATGCCGGACCGCGTCACGGGTGCCGCGTCCACGGCCTTCGCGATGCCGAAGTCGGTGATCTTCACCTTGCCCGACGGCGTGACCATGATGTTGCCCGGCTTCACATCCCGGTGCACGAGCCCGCGTTCGTGGGCCGCCTGCAGGGCGTTGCCGGTCTGCTCCAGCAGATCCATCGTCACCTCGGCGGTCAGCCTGCCCCGCGAGATGATCGTTGCCAGCGGTTCGCCCTCGACGAGTTCCATCACGAGGTACGCGGTGTCCTCCGGTCCGTCGGCGACGGACGCGGTCTCGCCGTAGTCGTGCACCGACGCGATGCCGGGGTGGTTGAGCGACGCGGTCATCCGCGCCTCGACGCGGAAGCGGTGCAGGAACTCGGGATCGCCGGAGAGCTCCGCCTTGAGCACCTTCACGGCCACCCGGCGGTCGAGCCTCTGGTCGGCGCCTTCCCAGACCTCGCCCATGCCACCGACCGCGATCCGCCTGGTGAGGCGGTAGCGGTCGGCGAGGAGCTGGCCCGTGGTCAGCATCAGCGACCCGCCAGATACGCGTTCATCACGGCGCGCCCGATCGGGGCGGCGACCTTGCCGCCGGTCGCGCCCAGACCGCGGTCGCCACCGTCCTCCACGATCACGGCGATCGCGATCTCCGGCTTCTGCGCCGGCGCGAAGGCGATGTACCAGGCGTGCGGCTTGTTCTGCGCGACGTTCTCGCCGTGCTCGGCGGTACCGGTCTTCGACGCCACCTGGACGTTCGACAGACGACCCTCGCCGCCGGTGTTGATCTCCGACTGGATCATCATGTCGCGCAGCACGTTCGCGTTCGCCGTGGTCATGGCGGTGTCGAGCTGGTCGGGGTCGGTCTCGTCGATCGACTTGAGGTCAGGACCCAGCACCTTCGACACCAGGTACGGCTGCATCCGCTTGCCGCCGTTGGCGATCGTCGCCGCGACCATCGCGTTCTGCAGCGGCGTCACGCGCACGTCGCGCTGGCCGATGCCGCTCTGGTAGAGCGCGGCCTCGTCCTGGATCGCGCCGAGAGACGACGTCTCGACCGCCAGCGGCACCTTGAGGTCGTTGTCGTTGAAGCCGAACTTGTCCGACTGCGCCGTCAGCTTGGACTTGCCGACCTGCGCCGCCATCTCGCCGAACGCGGTGTTGCACGACTTGGCGAGGGCGGTCTCCATCGACACCGTCTCACCGGGGCCGCAGGGCTGGCCGTTGAAGTTCGGGAAAGGCGCGTTCGACGTGCCGGGCAGGTTGATCGTGCCCTTGGCCGTGTACTGCGCGTCCTTGTTCTTGCCGTCGGCGAGCGCCGCGGCCGCGACGACCACCTTGTACGTCGAGCCGGGCGGGTAGAGGCCCTGCGTCGCGCGGTTGATCAGCGGGTTGCCGTTGTCCTTGGCGGTGAGTTCCTTCCACGCCGCCTGCTGCTCCTCCGGGTCGTGGCTCGCGAGGCGGTTCGGGTCGTAGGACGGCGTGCTCACCATCGCGAGGATCTCGCCGGTGTCCGGCTTCATCGCGACGACCGAGCCGGTGAAGCCCTTCGCGGTCAGCTGGTCGAACGCGACCTGCTGCACCTTCGCGTCGAGCGTGAGCTGCACGTTGCCGCCGACCGGGTCGCGACCGGTGATCAGCGCGGAGACGCGGCGCGCGAACAGCCGGTCGTCAGAGCCGTTCAGCAGGTCGTTCTCCGCGCGCTCCATGCCCGACGTGCCGTAGGTGACCGACAGGTACCCGGTCACCTGGGCGAAGGCCGGACCGTTGTTGTAGACGCGCAGGTACCGGAGACGGTCCTCCGTCTCCTTGACGTCCGCGATCACGGTGCCGTCGGCGATCGTGATCAGACCGCGCTTGCGGGCGTACTCGTCGAGCAGCACGCGGCGGTTGTACGGGTTCTTGCGCCACTCATCGGCGTTGATCACCTGGACCCAGGTCGCGTTGCCCAGGAGCAGGACGATCATCACCATCATGGCCATGCCGACGCGGCGGAGCGGTGTGTTCATTTGGGACGCTCCACCATCACAGTGTGCTGGTCGGCGATAGCCGGTTGTTGCGGTTTCGGCTTGGGAGTCCTCTGCGGGGCCCTCGCCGCGGCAGAAATTCGCAGTAGCAACGCGATCAGGATGTAGTTCGCGAGCAGCGACGAACCGCCGTAGGACAGGAACGGCGCGGTGATACCCGTCATCGGGATCAGGTTCGTGACACCGCCGACGATGATGAACACCTGGAAGCAGAGCGCGAACGCCAGACCGCCGCCGAGCAGCTTGCCGAAGCTGTCGCGCACCGAGATGGCGCCGCGCAGGCCGCGCAGCGCGATGACCATGTAGATCAGCAGCACCGCGGCGAGGCCGACGAACCCGAGCTCCTCGCCGATCACGGCGGCGATGAAGTCGGTGTTCCGCTCGGGGATCATCTCCGGGCGGCCGGCGCCGAGGCCCGCGCCACCGATGCCGCCGGTCGCGAGAGCGAACAGCGACTGCGAGATCTGGTAACCGCCACCGGGGACGTCGTAGCGGCTGACCGGGTCCTGCCAGTTCGCGACGCGCTGCTGGACGTGGTTGAAGAGCTTCCACGCGACGATCGCGCCACCGGAGAACAGGCCGAGACCGAGCACGACCCACGCCGCGCGTTCGGTGGCGACGTAGAGCAGCACCAGCACGATGCCGAAGAACAGCAGCGAGGAGCCGAGGTCCTTCTGCAGCACCATGACCGCGACCGTGACACCCCAGGCCGCGAACAGCGGGCCGAGGTCACGCGCGCGCGGCAGGTCCATGCCGAGGAACCGGCGGCCGGCGACGGTGAAGAGGTCGCGCTTCGACACGAGGAACGCCGCGAAGAAGACCATCAGCAGGACCTTCGCGAACTCACCTGGCTGAATGGACAGCGGGCCGATGCGCAGCCAGATCTTCGCGCCGTTGATCTCCGGTGCGATGAAGCCCGGCAGCACACCGGGCAGCATCAGCGCGACCAGTCCGACGAGGCCGAACGTGTAGCCGAACCGCGCGAGCGTGCGGTGGTCAGAGAGGAACTTCAGCGTGGCCGCGAACAGCACCAACCCGATGCCGGTCCAGATGACCTGCTTGAACGCGACCGGGTCCCACGTGGAACCGTCGTCGAAGGGCACGCCTTCCATGGCGAGGTCGATCCGGTGGATCACCACCAGGCCGAGGCCGTTGAGCAGCGCGACGCACGGCAGGATCGCCGGGTCGGCGTAGGGCGCCCACCTGCGCACGGCGAGGTGGGCACAGGCGAACAGGCCGAGGTACGCGAGACCGAGGTAGAGAATCCTCAGGCTGAGCGACCGTTCCTGGTTCAGTTCGACCAGGATCAGTGCCAGCGTCACGAGACCCGCGGCGAACGACAGCATCACCAGCTCGGTGCCGCGCCGCGTCGGCGGCCGCAGTCCCGGCGACGTGCTGGTCGCCACGGACGCGACTGGTGAGCCTTCCCCGACGGGAACGGGCGAGCCCATCAACTACGGACCCTCCCGGCATTCCACACCCGGCTTTTGCTGGGAGGGGGTGAGCGAAGGCTCGTTGGTGCCGCTGTCCGGCGGCGGCGTGGTCGCCGAACCGTTCGCGGGCGGCGTCGGCGTCGTGGAGGTGCTCGACGTCGACGAGGTGTCCTTGCACAACGGCAGCATGTGCTCCGTGCGCAGCAACCTGACCGCGGCGCGCGCGCCGTCCAGGCCGTTGTCGCTCCTGATGCCCGCGGTGATGGTCTTGCGACCGGCTTCCTGCAGGTCCTTCAGCGAGATCGGGGTGCAGCCCGTCGAACCGGGCGGGCACGAGTCCTCGATCTTCGACGACAGCTTGAAACCGAGCACGGTGCCGTTGAGACCGCGGAAGATCGCGACCTGGCCGTCCTCGGTGGAGCCGACGTAGAACTGGGTGTTGAGCCACAGCTTGCCGCCGACCGCCAGCGCACCGGTGAGCAGGACCAGCAGGAAGATGATCAGGAACGCCTTGATGGCGGTCCGCTTCTTGCGCTTGGGGTCCATCGGCGGTGGCGGCGGTGCTTCGACGCGCTGCGGCATCGGCGGGCGCTGCTGCGTGATCGCGCTCGCCCGCGAGGCCGCGGAGTCCGGCGGAGGCGTGTGGTCCTCGCTGCCGTCACCTGCCGCGCCACCGACGATCGGGTAGTCGTCGCCGAAGTCGACGTCCTCGACGTCCGCCACGATCACCGTGACGTTGTCGGGGCCGCCGCCCTTGAGCGCGAGCTCGATCATGCGGTCCGCGCAGGCCTGCGGGTCCGGGATCCGGATCGCCTCGTCCAGGGTCTCCTGGGTGACGACACCGGACAGACCGTCCGAGCAGAGCAGGAACCGGTCGCCGGACCGCGCCTCGCGCACCGTGAGGCTGGGCTCGAAGTCGTGGCCGGTGAGTGCACGCAGCAGCAGTGAGCGCTGCGGGTGCGTCGCGGCCTCGTCCGGCGTGATCCGCCCCTCGTCGATCAACGACTGGACGAACGTGTCGTCGTGCGTGATCTGCGCGAACATGCCCTCGCGCAACAGGTACGCGCGGGAGTCGCCGATGTGCACGAGTCCGAGCCGGTTGCCCGCGAACAGGATGGCCGTGAGCGTGGTGCCCATGCCTTCCAGGTCCGGGTCGCTCGTCACGAGCTCGGAGATGGCGCCGTTGCCACTCGCGACCGCGTCGCGGAGCTTGCCGAGGAGGTCGTCGCCGGGCTCGTCGTCGTCGACGTGGGCCAGCGAGGCGATGACCACCTTGCTCGCGACTTCACCGGCGGCGTGGCCACCCATGCCGTCGGCTACTGCGAGCAGGCGGGGGCCCGCGTACACGGAGTCCTGGTTGTTGGCACGAACCAGGCCCCTGTCGCTGCGGGCCGCGTATCGAAGAACCAAGGTCATGAGCGCAGCTCGATCACCGTTTTGCCAATGCGGATCGGGGTGCCGAGAGGTACGCGCAGGGGTGCGGTGACCTTGGCTCGGTCTAGGTAGGTGCCGTTCGTGGAGCCGAGGTCTTCCACGTACCAGTCGGTGCCGCGCATGGACAGCCTCGCGTGCCTGGTCGACGCGAAGTCGTCGTCCAGGACGAGAGTGGAGTCGTCAGCACGGCCGATCAGGATCGGCCTGCCGTCGAGCGAGATGCGGGTGCCGGTCAGCGCCCCGTGGGTGACCACGAGCTGACGCGGCGCCTTGCTTCCCCTCGCCGACTTCTCAGACCTCCGGAATCCGGGCAGTCCTGACGCCCGAAGTCCCGAGGCAGCATAAAGATCAGAGCGGACCACACGTAGGGCGGCCAGCACGAACAGCCAGAGGAGCACGAGAAAGCCCGCTCTGGTCAGCTGCATCACCAGCTCTGGCACCGGTTGTAACCGCTCCTGCCTTGAGTTGCTTACCGACGCCCGTATCGACCTCAGCCCGCGGTGCGGAAGACCAGTGACGAGTGGCCGATGCGGACGACGTCGCCCTCCGCGAGCTGCCAAGTCTGCACTGGCGTGCCGTTCACCGTGGTTCCGTTCGTCGAACCGAGATCAGCGAGCATCGCATTCTGCCCGTCCCACGAAATTTCCAGGTGGCGCCTGGAGACTCCGGTGTCCGGGAGGCGGAAGTCAGCTTCCTGCCCACGACCTACGACGTTTCCACCCTGCTTGAGGTTGTACGTGCGGTTGGAACCGTCGTCGAGATGCAATGTCGCGTTGAGCTGGCGGTTGGCGCCCTGAGTGGCCGGCGGGGCGTATCCGCCCTGGTTGTAGCCCTGGTCGTAGCCGCCTTGCTGGCCGTAACCCTGCTGCTGGCCGTAACCCTGGTCATAGCCGGCCTGCTGTTGGCCGGCGCCGTAACCCTGGTCGTAGCCGCCGCCTTGCTGCTGGCCGTAACCCTGGTCGTAGCCCTGCTGGCCGTAGCCCTGCTGCTGGCCGCCGCCGTAGCCCTGGTCGTAACCAGGCTGCGCCTGGCCACCGCCATAGCCCTGGTCGTAGCCCTGCTGCTGCTGGCCGCCGGCGTAACCCTGGTCGTAGCCGCCGCCTTGCTGCTGGCCGTAACCCTGGTCGTAGCCCTGCTGGCCGTAGCCCTGCTGGCCGTAACCCTGGTCGTAGCCGGCCGCGCCCGCAGCGCCTTGCTGCTGCTGGTCGTAGCCCTGTTGGCCGTAGCCCTGTTGCTGGCCGTACCCCTGGTCGTAGCCGCCCTGCTGACCATAAGGGTCCTGGCCGGGCTGGCCCTGTCCTTGTCCGTAGCCGGGTGGCTGGCTCATGGATCGGTCTCCTGCGGTGCGAGGTGGTGCTGACCGTCGGCTGGCCGCTTTCACGTCGGGGTCGACGGACGAGCTGGTTCGGAACTGTCCGGTGTGCAGCGCCTCGGAGCGCTCCAGGGAGACTACGACGTCACCATAGGTATCCCATCCGGACTCGGCCAGATGCTCTCGCAGGCCCTCTGCGAGAAGCTGGGTGATGCGTAGTTCATCCTGCTCATCGCCCGCAAGACGCTCGTGGTCCTGGGCTCCGAGCAACACGGTGTAGTGGTTGGGGGCTAGCAGTCTGCCACCCGCGAGTTCGCGGATGTTGCTGTCACCCTCCCGTTGCAGCGCGGTTGCCACCTCTTGGGGCACAACGTTGCCGCCGAACACGCGCGCGAAGGTGTTGCCGACCAGACCTTCCAGCTTGCGCTCGAAGCGTTGCAGGCCCACGTCAACTCCTTCCGCTCGGACGGGCTCCTGTACCGATCGTATCCGGGTACGACCAGCCCTACATGGGCGATTAGGAACCCGTTCTGATCGCGTGCTAGTGTTCCAAACGTCTCCAGGGGCAAGTGGCGGAATGGCAGACGCGCACGGTTCAGGTCCGTGTGTCCGAAAGGACGTGGGGGTTCAACTCCCCCCTTGCCCATAGAACAGACGGAAAGAACCCCCCTCGCGGAATCGTGAGGGGGGTTCTTTCGTTGATCGGCAGTATCGGATTCCTTGATCCAACAGGTGATGTCTGTCACTCGTTCGGGGGTCGGCATGTGGGCGATAGCGGCGGCGGATTTCGGTGCGGAGCTCGAACTCGTCGAGCTTCCCGAGCCTGAACCGGGCCCGAACGAGCTCAAGGTCCGGTTGTTCGCGGCGAGCGTGAACCCGTTCGACCGCAAAGTCGTCGGCGGGATGCTCCGGGGTTCCGCAGAGCACGTGTTCCCGTTGGTTCCGGGAACTGACGGGGCCGGTGAGGTCGTCGGTTCCGGAGAGAGGATTTTCGGCACCTTCTTCCACCGTCCTGTCGGCATCGGCACATACGCCGAGTTCGTCACAGTTCCGGCCGGGAACGCGTTGGCGCCGTTGCCGGAAGACCTCGATCCCGCCGTTGCCGCCGCATTGCCGACCGCCGGCATGACGGCGCTGCAGTTGGTCGAGTCGCTCGGTGACGCGGAATCCGTGCTGATCGTCGGGCCGAACGGCGGGGTGGGCTCGTTCGCCGTCCAGATCGCCCGTGCGGCGGGCAAACGGGTCATCCCGATCGGCCGGGGCGACTCCCTCGTCGAGGCCGACGCGCTCATCGACCTCGTGAGCGCCGACCGTTCGTCGTTCGAGGCGAACGCGCGCTTCGCGCCGTTGGCCTTCAACACCAACTACGTCTCCAGCGATTCGGCGCAGAACTTCGGCATGACGGGGTCGCGGGAAACACTTGTGCGGCTCGCGTCGATGGTGCAGGCAGGAGACCTGGAGGTCCCGATCTCCCGGCGCGTCCCGTTGCGCGCTGCGGCCGACGTTTTCGCAGGTCACGGGCCTGGGAAAACCGTGATCATCATGTAGGTGGTCGTTCTGGCGCGGTGAACGGTCGACGGACGGTGACCGGCGTCGCTGACCGGCATTTTGCCCTCACGCCTGACGGACCCACTCTGAGCAGCCTTTATGGTGCGTCCATCCGGATTAATGTCACCCAGACGGCAGCACCGTTGGACCGAACTCCAGGGGCCGCTCTTCGACCGGTCACCGACCGGTCTGCGCCGTCGATCGCAGGGGGTGCGGCGACCTGGGGGCGGGCCGCGCGCTTGCTGCTAATTCTTATCCAGAGCACGAGTCGAAACGCGGCGGATCTCCCGCCGCGGGTGACGAGGAGGCACTGGCGTGAGCAGCACCCCAGCAAGGATCGCGGCACTCGACAGCTCAAACGGACTGTCGACGACCGCGGTCCCGGTCCCGGAACTGCCCGCGTCCGTCGAGGAGTTGGCAGCCGCTGCGGCGATCCGCCTCGGCTGGCACGGCGTGGTTCTCCCCGAGATGGTTCTGATGGGCCGCAAGGTCGTCGTCGTGGCCGAGCTCATGGCCGATGCTCACGCCGAGCGCGTGTGCGTGGGTGCGGGCCCTGAGGCCGACAAGACCACTGTTTCCACCTGGGTGTGGCCGGAGATGGAAGGCCGCGTCCCGCCGGCCGCCGTCCGCATCGTCGGCGTCCTGGCCGTGGCCCGCCACTGGCGCACCGCCCTCGCGTCCGCCGTCCCCTTCGCCCGCTACGGCAACGCCGCGGTCGTCCTCCCGGACTCGGTCGCGTTCACCAACGACTACCTGACGAACTGCCTGCCGCGCGTGCGTCGCTACGGCGTCTCCGTTCTGCTCGCCGACGACGAGAAGGACCTGTCGGTGGACGTCACCGGCCGCCAGGAGACCGTGCCCGCCGAGGACACCGCCATCACCCGCTGGGTCAACGAGCTGGTCTACGAGCAGGTGCTCGCCACCGCTTCCTGATCTACGGTCGGGGGATGCGAGTAGTCATCGCCGGCGGACACGGGCAGATCGCGCTGCTTCTCGAGCAGCTGCTGACCACCCGTGGAGACGCGGCAACAGCGTTGGTTCGCAATCCCGACCACTTCACCGATGTGCGAGAAGCCGGAGCCGTTCCGGTGTTGTGCGACCTGGAGTCGGAGACAGTCGACTCGGTCGCCGCGTATTTGAACGGCGCTGATGCCGCGGTCTTCGCGGCCGGCGCCGGGGCCGCCTCAGGGGTCGCCCGCAAGGACACCGTGGACTACGGGGCCGCCGCCCTGTTCGCTTCGGCCGCTGCCGCGGCGGGGGTGCGGCGGTTCCTCCAGGTCTCCACGGTGGGCATCGAGGTCGCCGACTCGCCTTCCGTCGATCCGGAGTTCGCGATCTACCTCAAGGCCAAGCGGCTGGCCGAGGAAGACCTGAAGCCGCGCGACCTGGACTGGACGATCCTGCGTCCGGGGCCGTTGGTGAACGATGCGCCGACCGGCCTGGTGACCTTGGCCGAGCCTCAGTTGCCGCGGGCGTCGGTGACGCGCGCGGACGTGGCCGCGGTTCTGGCCGAGCTGTTGAACGCCCCGGCGACGATCGGCAAGACGCTGGAGCTGACGAACGGCGAGACGCCGGTCGCCGAGGCGGTCAAAGCCGTTCTCTAACCGAGCACCCGGTCCAGGTAGGCGTTGCTGAACGTCCTGCCTGGATCGACCTCGTCCCGCACCCGCAGGAAGTCGTCGAAGTGCGGGTACAGCGGGCGGAGCTCGGTCGCCGTCAGGTCGTGCATCTTGCCCCAGTGCGGACGCCCGCCGACGGACGCGGCGATGCTCGCGTAGGCGTCGAAGAAAGCCTTGTACGGCATGCCGAGTGCTTGGTGCATCGAGATGTACGCGGTGTCGCGGCCGCTGGCCGTGGACAGCCAGATGTCGTCGGCCTGCGCGATCCGCACCTCGCACGGCACGATCAACGCGTCCCGGTCGCCCAGCTTGTTCGCGACCGCTCGCAGTTCGCCGATCACGTCCATCAACGTCTCGCGCGGGATCGAGAACTCCGTCTCCACGAACCGCACGCGCCGGGGCGTCACGAAGACGTTGTGCGAGTAGTCCGAGTACGACCGCTCGGAGATCAGCGAGCCGCAGATCTCGTTGAGCTTCCTGGTGTAGCGCGGGAACGTCTTGGCCACCTTGCACACCGCGCCGAACGCGGCGTTCTCCATGACCTCGTACTCCCAGACCTGGCGCAGGCGCGAGAGCGGCTCGGCAGGCTCCGGAATCCGGTTGTTGCGCTTGAGGATCACCCGGTCGGAGTGCGTGAACCAGTGGAACTCGACGTGGTCCTCGACCGCGCACAGGTCGTCGAACCGCTCCAGCACCGCGTCCAGCCGGCCAGGGGACTCCGAGGCACGAAGCACGAACGACGGCACGCACTGCAGCGTGATCGTGCTGATGATGCCCAGCGCACCGAGCCCGACGCGGGCGGCGTTGAACAGGTCCGGTCGCTCCGAGCGTGAGCACGAGACGACAGACCCGTCGGCCAGCACCAGTTCCAGCGCCGCGATGGACGTGGCCAGCACGCCGAGCTTCGCGCCCGTGCCGTGAGTCGACGTCGACACCGCGCCGGCGACGGTCTGCGCATCGATGTCACCGAGGTTCGGCATCGCCAGCCCGAGCCGGTGCAGATCGGCGTTCAGCGCGGAGAGCGGTGTGCCGGAACGGACCGTGACCAGCCCGGTTTCCGCGTCCGCGCGCACGATCCCCGTCCAGCGGTCGAGGTCGAGCGCCACCTCGGGCGCGACCGCGATGTCGTTGAACGAGTGACCGCTGCCCCGCGCACGGACGCGGCCGCCGGACAGGACCGCCGCGGCGATCTCATCCGTGCTCGCCGGGTGGACGACACGCGTCGGCACACATGACGCAGTGCGAGCCCAGTTCGTCCACACGCGAACCTCCACGAGAGTGTGACCTGCGAGCAACGTAGGTGAAAGCTCTTCACGTTTCAAGGGTTCAGGACGTACGGTCAGAGCATGCGCAGAACACGCCTCGACGCCGCGACGAAGGATTTGGATCCTCCGTTCGCGATCGTCGACCTGGATGCCTTCGACCACAAC
This sequence comes from Lentzea sp. NPDC051213, assembly GCF_044455585.1. Classification (NCBI taxonomy): domain Bacteria; kingdom Bacillati; phylum Actinomycetota; class Actinomycetes; order Pseudonocardiales; family Pseudonocardiaceae; genus Lentzea; species Lentzea sp. NPDC051213. The sequence continues at coordinate 1,343 of NZ_JBITEX010000005.1, read as the reverse complement.
GCGGCGGACCTCGCCCGCCGCGCTGCCGGTCATCCGATCCGGGTCGCGAGCAAGTCGATCCGTGTGCGTGACCTGGTGAGCCGGGCCCTCGACCGGCCCGGCTTCGCCGGAGTGATGTGTTACTCGCTGGCTGAGGCGCTGTGGTTGTCCGAGCAGAACGTGAGCGAGGACCTGCTGGTCGCCTACCCGACCGCAGACCGTGCCTCGCTGCAGAAGCTCGCCGCGAACGAAACCGCACGTCAGCGCGTCACGATCATGGTCGACTCGACCGAGCACCTCGACTTCGTGGACGCGGCGATCGGCCCGCACAGCGACATCAGGGTCTGCCTGGAGCTCGACGTGTCGTGGAAGCCGCTGCCCGGCATCCACATCGGCCCGCGCCGTTCGCCGATCCACACGCCTCTTCAGGCCAGGGTGCTCGCCGGCAAGATCAACCAGCGACGCGGCTTCAAGCTCGTCGCCGTCATGGCGTACGAGGGCCAGATCGCCGGCCTGGGCGACAACCCACCTGGTCAGCCGCTGCGCGCACTGGCCATCCGGGCCATCCAGGGCAAGTCCGGACCGGAGCTGGTCGAACGCAGGACCGCCGTCGTCAACGCGGTCCGGCAGGTCGCTGACCTGGAGTTCGTGAACGGTGGCGGCACCGGCAGCCTGGAGCTGACGCGGTCGGACCCGTCGGTCACCGAGCTCGCGGCGGGCTCTGGCTTGTTCGGGCCGACGCTCTTCGACGGCTACCAGTCGTTCCAGCCGGAACCGGCGGCGCTCTTCGCGCTGTCCGTGGTCCGCAAGCCGACCAAGCGCACGGCGACCCTCTTCGCCGGCGGCTACATCGCGTCCGGCACGCCGACGCCCGACCGCCAGCCGTCGCCGTACCTGCCGGAGGGGCTGAAGACGCTCGGCCTCGAAGGCGCCGGCGAGGTGCAGACGCCGGTCACCGGCAAGGCGGCGGAACACCTGAAGATCGGCGACCGCGTGTGGCTGCGGCACGCCAAGGCGGGCGAGCTGTTCGAGCGGTTCGACGAGGTCCATCTCGTGCACGGTGACCGCATCGAACGCACGGTGCCGACCTACCGCGGTGAGCGCCGCAACTTCGGTTAGTGGCGTGACTCAGAAGGTTGGCGGGTAATTCACGCTCAGCAGGGCGCCTCGCGGCACCGCCCCCACGCCCCCATACGTCCAGTATGAGGACGTGGGGGCGGCACCACGATGCACCCGTCTGACCGCGAATTCCCCGGCAACCTTCTGAGCCACGCCACTAGCTTGAGTTTTAACCGATGGCCGCGGAGTGAGCACCCTAGTTGATCATGAGTGAAGCCCTTGGTTGATCATTCTTCTTGTCTAGG